>JAQWGK010000019.1 GCA_029238255.1 Porticoccaceae bacterium
CTCCCCTGAGGATAATTTTTTCCTCGTTGACCTCTTCTATATTGATCGCTATTTTTTGTGTCTGATTTGCCCCGTGAATGGTGAGCAGCACTTCAGCCTGTTCCCCTGAGAGTGCTGCCAGACAGTCACTGCTATGTAGGCGGGCGAAGGGGAAGTCTGCAGCGGCAATGCTTTTCAGCATATTGGCGGTGGTGCCGGCGATATCTTTGGCGGAGGGGGTGGTTAGCAAATTGGCCTGCCTACGCAGTTCGGCATTATCGACTTCCAGTTGTGCAATTGGTGCATAAAAATCTGCCCGGCAAGCTTGATTCTGATTTTCGGGATTCTGTTCGATAAGGATATAACCCTGCAGATCATGGCTGGCGACAATATGGTCGTGGCCCAAACTGGCCATTAGACCGCCGCGCCGAACGGTGATTAAGATCTGCGATGCATTGCTATCAACTTTATAGACCGAGCTGCCGTTATCGGCTTCTGTGTAGATGCTGTGGGGAAAGTCCGGTGGTGCAGTTTGCTGTGGCGAAATATCCGGTTTGGATGCGCAGCCTGCTAGGGTCAGCAGGCTGATAAGCCAGATGCTGACGGCTATTTTCGCTGCAGGATTATTCTGGTGCATTACTGATACTTGCTGTGCTCGACATCTTTACCTTAAAGCTGACACTGACATCGAGACCAATCTGATCGCCGCTGGCCCATTCTGGGCTGCCTATTGAAAAGTCGCTGCGGTTGAGTGTCAGGGCTCCGCTCATAGATGCGTGCTGGGTTAGCTCTGGGGAATCTGAGAGCTGCCAGTTAAAGGGCACGCTGACGGGTTTTGTTATGCCTTTAAGTTGCAGTGTACCGCGGGCGATAAAGGCACCTTCGCTAACCGCTTCAATGGTTTCACTCAAAAAGATCGCCTGACTGTGCTGCTTAATATTAAACCAGTCAAACTCGCGAATAGCTTCGTTGATATCCGAGTTGCCCATATCGGCACTGGTGATATCCACGACCACGCGCAGCTGTTGCTGGTGGCTGTAGTTCACCGCAAAATCCTTGAACTGTCCCTTGATAGGTAGCTGTTCAAAGTTGACTGAGTAGGCCAGCTCGCTGAGGCTGTGGTCGGATTGCCATTGGTCAGCGCTGGTAAGCTGGCAAAAGAAATAGGCTATCAGGACAAGGTATTTCATCATTTTTTTAACTGACTGTTTTTTAGTGAGTTTAAAACCACATCCGTTTAAGAATACTGTCGCGCAATATAAAGTGATGACGCAGTGCTGCGCCAATATGCACCACAAGAATAATAATTAACAGTGTGACACAGATTTCATGGACTTCGGCGGCCATGGATTTAAGTGCTTCGTCAGGGCCTGTAATTGCCGGTAGCTCTATCAGCCAGAATAGTTTGGTCGGGATATTGGCTGCGGAGGTGGTTATCCAACCACTGATGGGCAGGGCAATCATGAGCCCGTAGAGCGTTGCGTGGGCTAGTTGAGCCAGTCGCCGCTGCAGCACACTGGTGTCCAGAGCTTTTGGAATGGTGCCAATCATTCGCCACAGCAGCCGTTCAATGGCGAGTAATAAAATTAATATGCCAATCGATTTATGCCAGACAAACAGATCCAGCTTGAGTGGCGAGAGTTTGAGTTCTTCGGCGTAATAACCCAGCGGTATCTGGATTAAAATCAGGATTGCGGTCAGCCAGTGCAGAAGTTTGCTTGGCCATCCCCAACGGGTTTCTGTATTGCGCATTGCCATAAAAAATTCCCTCTTTCCATTTACTGTTGCGATTGATTTTTCCGGGTTGGGCCGAGTCTGTAAAACAATCAAAAGCGCGGCCTCTGATCTGCTAATATACGCGCCCTAAAATCACCAACTAAAGATTTCTCTATGTCCAATGATAGCCGATTAACCTGCGATATTGTCGACCTTATTCACGACGGTCGGGGTGTTGGTCGTCCGGATGGCAAAACCTGTTTTATTCAGGGCGCTCTTCCGGGAGAGGCTGTGGAGTTTCGCCGTCACAATCAAAAGCGCAACTATGATGAGGCTCATGTGGTGGAGATTATCTCTGCTTCGGAGAGTCGTGTTGAGCCTCAGTGCAAACACTTCCCACGCTGTGGTGGCTGTACAGTACAGCATCTTGAGCACGGGGCGCAGATTGCCTTTAAGGAACAGCAGTTGCTTGAGAATTTACAGCGCAGCGGTATGCAGCCTAAAACTCTGTTACCTGCATTGAGTGGCCCGGAGTGGGCCTATCGCCGCCGCGCTCGACTGGCGGTGCAGCGTGCGAAGGACGGTAATGTTCTGGTCGGTTTTCACAATCCCGGTAGTCGTCGTATTGAACCGATTAGCGAATGTCATGTGTTGGCAGAGCCTCTTGCGGCTATTGCTGTGGGGCTGCCGCAATGGCTGACGGCCTTTCCTTCGGGTATCCGCCTGTTTGAGGTTGAGCTGTTGAGTGCTGACAATGGGTTGGCGATTGCTGTCGAGGCTAGTAGAGCGCCATCGGCCACGGAGTTGGCGCAGATGCTGGCGACCTTATCTGAGTGCATTGCTGATGCGGCTTCAGCCCAGCTGTGGTGGAAGGCGTCCAATCAATCAACATTCTCTCGTCTCGATGCGGGCTCTGAACCTCTGGAGGTTGCTTTAACCGATGATGTGAAACTGCAGGTTCAGCCCGGTCAGTTTGTTCAGGTTAATGGCGAGATTAATCGCCAGATGATTGATCAGGTTTTATCTCTGCTGCGTAAGAAAAGTTCGGATAGGAAAAGCCTAGCGGTTGATCTATTTTGCGGCACTGGCAATTTTTCACTGCCACTGGCAGCCCATTTTGATCGGGTGGTCGGTATTGAGGGGCTGGAAGGTTTGGTGCGCCGCGCCACAGACAATGCCCAGCGCAATAATTTAACCAATATTGAGTTTATGGTTTCCGACCTAAGTGACTGGGCGGGTATGCGCAAGCTCAAAGAAAAGATTGATCTGGTGCTGCTCGATCCGCCGCGAAATGGTGCCGCTGGCGTGATGCCCTGGGTTGTAAAGGCTAAGCCCAAGCAGATTATTTATATCTCATGCCATCCGTCGACCATGGTGCGAGATGCGAAATTATTGACCGAGGCGGGCTACAGTTTAAGCGCTGCGGGGGTTATGGATATGTTCCCTCATACGGCTCATGTGGAAGCGATTGCACTGTTCGAAAAATAGGCAATTATTCTGTTTTATTACTGTCCGCAGAATACGCTTTCAGTTAAACTGCGCGTCTTCTTTTTGAGTCACAACTTTTAAGTAAAACAACTTTTCAGCAACACAACGTTTAGGAATGCTCTAACTATGTTTGATAAAAACCAGACTATTGAGAATTTTGATGCCGAAGTATGGGAGTCCATGCAGCTCGAGAGCCAGCGTCAAGAACAACATATCGAATTGATTGCCTCTGAGAATTACACCAGCCCGGCAGTGATGGCGGCGCAGGGTAGCAAGCTGACTAACAAGTACGCTGAAGGCTATCCCGGTAAACGCTACTATGGTGGTTGTGAATATGTTGATGTCAGCGAGCAGTTGGCGATTGACCGTCTTAAAAGCCTCTATGGTGCAAACTATGCCAATGTGCAGCCGCACTCTGGATCTCAGGCTAACAGCGCTGTATTCCTCGCGTTGCTCAAGGGCGGTGACACAATTCTGGGTATGAGCCTTGCCGATGGCGGCCACCTGACTCACGGTGCCAAGCCAAACTTCTCTGGCAAGCTCTACAACCCAATCCAGTACGGTCTAAACCCTGAGACTGGTCTGGTTGATTACGATCAGGTTGAAGCTCTGGCTGTTGAACACAAGCCGGCGATGATTATTGCTGGGTTCTCTGCTTACTCCGGCATTATGGACTGGGCTCGTTTCCGCGAGATTGCAGACAAATTGGGCGCTTACTTAATGGTAGATATGGCTCATGTTTCCGGTCTGGTTGCGGCTGGTGTTTATCCTAATCCGGTTCCTCACGCTCATGTTGTGACTTCAACCACTCACAAAACTCTGCGCGGTCCCCGCGGCGGATTTATTATTACTAACGATGAAACTGTGGCTAAAAAATGTAACTCGGCAGTTTTCCCCGGTGGTCAGGGTGGCCCGCTGTGTCACGTGATTGCCGCTAAGGCCATTGCTTTTAAAGAAGCGGCCAGTGATGAGTTTGTAAATTACCAGAAGCAGGTAGTTGCCAATGCCAAGGCGATGGCTGCGACCTTTATCGAACGCGGTATTAATATTGTTTCCAACGGTACTGAAAACCACCTGATGCTGGTTAGCCTGATCGGTAAAGAGTACACAGGTACCGATGCTGATCGCGCTATGGGTGAAGCATTTATTACTGTTAACAAGAACGCTGTTCCCAACGATCCGCGCTCACCTTTTGTAACCTCTGGGTTGCGTGTGGGTACGCCGGCGATTACTACTCGTGGCTTTGGTATTGATGAAACCGTTCAGCTGACTCACTGGATGTGCGATATTCTCGACAGTCTTGAGAATGGGTCTTCTGAGCAGGTGATTCCACAGATTAAAGCCAAGGTGCTGGATGTTTGTGCGCGGTTCCCTGTTTACGGCTAAGTTATTAGCCTGACAGCTTAAAAAGCCCTGTTTTAGACGGGGCTTTTTTTTGTCACTGAGTTTATTAAAATTTATTGATGCGCCCTTAGCTCTGACGATATGAATACAGTTGCGGGGTGGTTTCCCAAATTGTCTTAAACCACCGCATCCTGTGTTAGAATGCCGTCCCATTTTTTTGATCTTTTGCTATGTACTGTCCATTTTGTAATGCCGATGACACCAAGGTTATAGATTCTCGTTTAGTAGCCGATGGCGGACAGGTCCGTCGTCGTCGTGAATGCGTTGCCTGCAGCGAGCGTTTTACCACCTACGAGATGGCTGAACTGGTTATGCCGCGGGTGATTAAGACCGATGGTACGCGAGAGGTTTTTGATGAAGAAAAGCTCCGGGCTGGACTTCAGCGAGCGCTGGAAAAACGTCCGGTGTCGATTGAGCAGATCGAAGTGGCTCTAACCCAAATCAAACATTTCCTTCAGGTCACTGGTGAGCGTGAAGTGCCATCGCGCATTATCGGTGAAGAGGTAATGGCCAAGTTGCGTGAACTGGATGAAGTGGCCTATGTGCGCTTTGCTTCGGTCTATCGCAGTTTTCAGGATCTAAGTGAATTTCAGGATGAGCTAAATCGCCTGAATGCACTAAAACCCGATACGGAAAGCGAATAATGAGCTTTTCAATCGCTGATCGCGAGATGATGTCGCGTGCGCTGCAGTTGGCGGCTAAGGGTCGCTATACCACTAGCCCGAACCCGTCGGTCGGCTGTGTTATTGCTGTTGATGGTGCGATTGTTGGCGAGGGTTATACCCGTCCGGCGGGCGCTAATCACGCTGAAATAGAAGCCATTAAAAGCGCTTCTAATGTTAGCGGCAGCACCGTTTATGTAACGCTTGAGCCCTGTAGCCACAGGGGCAAAACCGGACCCTGTGCCAACGCGTTAATTGAAGCGGGGGTCGCTCGAGTGGTGATTGCCTGTGAAGACCCCAATCCCGAGGTGGCCGGTAAAGGGATTAAATTACTTCAGGATGCAGGTATCGAAGTGGCCTGCGGTCTGTTTGAAGATCAGGCTCGAGATCTGAACAAAGGTTTTATTAAGCGCCATGAACAGGGTATGCCCTGGGTGTTGGTGAAGATGGCTGCAAGCCTCGATGGTCGCACGGCTATGGCCAGTGGTCAGAGTCAGTGGATTACCACGCCGGCGGCGCGCAAGGATGTGCAGCGTCTGCGAGCGGCGAGCTGTGCAATTATTACTGGAATAGGCACGCAATTAATGGACGATCCGTCCCTGACTGTGCGTATAACCAATGAAGATGTGGGGGTGGAGGATAGCCTCCGTCAGCCTCTGCGTGTGGTTGTCGATAGCCAGTTGCAGATGAGCCCTGAGGCGCGGATGTTTGCCCAGCCGGGTAAGACGTTGGTGGCGACGATTGATGGCGATAAGCAGCGCAAAAAAGCCGAGGCTTTAATTGCCTCTGGTGCCGAGCTGGTGTTTTTGCCGGAGCGGGATGGCCATATAGATTTACACGCGCTGTTGGTTGAGTTGGCGCGCCGCGAATGCAATAGCGTGATGGTTGAGGCCGGTGCAGGTTTAGCCGGTGCTTTTGTCGCTGAAGGATTGCTCGATGAGTTGGTTTGTTACTGGGCACCAAAGTTATTTGGCAGTGATGCAAGACCGATGTTTGGCCTGCCGATTCGAACTATCGATGCCCATTTGGCACTCTCAGTTCAGGATATTCGCCAAATCGGTGAGGATATCAGAGTGACTCTGTATCCGGACAAAGATTATTAAAAACGACACTGCCGTCATCCTCAGCAAAAAAGTGTCATCCTCAGCAACAAAGTGTCATCCTGAGCGCAGTCGAAGGATCCCGTCCAGCCCACCGTGAAGCTGATGGCGGAGCAGCAGTAAGTTAGTGTGTTTTAAACGTTTTTTTAAAAAAGGTTACAAGATTATGTTCACAGGAATTATCAGCGCCATTGGCGATATAGCTAATCTAGAGCAGCGTGGCGGCGACGTACGCTTAGCTATCCGCACCGGCAACCTCAGTCTCGCCGATGTGCAGCTCGGTGATAGCATCGCCTGCAATGGCGCCTGCTTAACTGCTGTAGAACTGACCGGCGAAGGTTTTATCGCCGATGTCTCTGTTGAAACGCTCAACCTGACGACCATCGGCCATTGGAAAACCGGTATGCGTGTCAATCTGGAAAAAGCCATGCAGGCGACTGACCGCTTTGGTGGGCATATTGTCTCCGGCCATGTGGATGGCATAGGTGAGGTTGTCTCTCTCCATGAGGATGCACGCTCTTGGCGCTTCCGTCTGCGGGCTCCTGCGGAGCTGGCTAAATATATTGCCCATAAAGGCTCAATCACTGTCGATGGCACCAGCCTGACGGTGAATATTGTTGACGGTGCTGAATTTGAATTAAATATTGTTCCCCACACTATGACCCACACGGTGATGGGTGATTATCAGGTCGGCACCAAGGTAAACCTTGAAGTCGATCTGGTGGCTCGTTATCTGGAGCGTTTGCTGCTCGGTGACAAGGCTGCGCAGAGCGAAAAATAATAGCGTTAAAACTAATAACCTAGACCAGTGATTGGAAGAGACGAAATGGTACTCAACACAATAGAAGAGCTGATAGAAGATATTCGTCAGGGCAAGATGGTTATCCTGATGGATGATGAGGATCGCGAGAATGAGGGCGATCTGGTGATGGCTGCGCCGATGGTGCGTGCCGAGGACATCAATTTTATGGTCACCTATGCTCGAGGGTTGGTGTGCCTGACTCTCCATGAGGATCGCTGCAAGCAGCTGGATCTAGGCATGATGGTCAGTGCTGGTAGCAATAACTCTAGCCATAGCACGCCTTTTACTCTCTCTATTGAGGCTGCAGAGGGTGTGACTACAGGTATCTCTGCCGCGGATCGCGCGCGAACTGTTCAGGCCGCGGTTGCCAGCAGTGCGCGACCTGCAGATATAGTTCAGCCCGGTCATATCTTTCCCCTTAAAGCACAGCCCGGTGGTGTACTCAGTCGTGCAGGGCATACAGAAGCGGGCTGTGATCTGGCAAAAATGGCGGGTTTTGAGCCGGCGGCAGTGATCGTTGAGATTATGAATGATGACGGCACTATGGCCCGTCGTGATGATCTTGAGGTGTTTGCTGAAAAACATAATATTAAGATTGGCACTATCGCCGATCTGATTCATCATCGTCTGGTGACCGAAAAGACCGCTCGTTGCATTAGCGAGCGTCAGGTTAATACCAGCTTTGGTGAGTTCACTTTAAAAACCTACTTCGACAGTATTCTCAAAGAGAAGCACTTTGCTCTAGTTAAGGGTGATGTCAGTGGTGGTGAGCCACCGCTGGTTCGTGTGCATACCAACCGTTCGGCACGAGATCTGCTGGCGATTGAAGATTCCAGCGAGTTTAAGAGCTGGTCCTTTCACAAGGCTTTGGAGCGAGTTGCCGCTGAGGGTCGCGGAGTGGTTGTGCTGCTTTACTATCCCGAGTCGTCGGAAGATATTGATCGCAGTATTGAACAGATTCTAAATCCTGATCAGACACGCTCGCAGCTAGCTGGCGATGTAGTCTATCAACAGGTCGGTACAGGATCTCAGATTCTGCGAGATCTGGGTGTGCATCAGATGCGACTGATGAGCGCTCCCTTTAAATTTACCGGCATCTCTGGCTTCGATCTTGAAGTTGTAGAGCACGTCGACTGCGAATAAAACAGGAATCTGGCATGAGCGAATATAGACCCGAAGAGGGTAATTTTAATGTTGGCAAAGTACGTATCGCCGTTATTGCGGCGCGCTGGAATGCTGAAATCACCGATGGTCTGGTTGCCGGCGCGGTGCGTGCCTTTGCTCGACACGGTATTGAAGGCGATGCGCTGGAAGTATTCCGTGTCCCCGGTGCTTTTGAATTGCCACTGGCCAGCCAGCGCGCAGCGCGCACCGGTCGCTTTGATGCGGTTGTCTCGCTCGGCTGTGTTATTCGCGGTGATACTCCTCACTTTGATTACGTCTGTGCAGAGACCACTAGAGGCATTGGCGAAGTTGCTTTAAATGAAGATCTGCCGGTGGCCTTTGGTCTTTTGACCACGGATAACCTGCAGCAATCGCTGGATCGATCTGGCGACAATAATGAAAACAAAGGTGAAGAAGCGGCCTTGACGATTATTGAATTACTTACCGTTTTTAAACAGATTCAAGGCGCCGAATAAATGTCAAAACCAAAAATGCGTCAAAAAGCACGCAGACTTCTCGCCCAGGCACTTTATTCCTGGGATATGGGCGGCACTGATCTGGTGAGTATCGAAGCAGAATTTCACACCGATAATAATATGGCTACGGTGGATACTGAGCTATTTCATGAGATTCTTTACGGTGTACCAAAAAACCTTGGTGATATTGATGCGGCCTATCAGCCTCATTTAGATCGCAAAGAAGAGCAGCTTGACCCAGTATCCCGCGCGATTCTGCGTCTTTCGACTTACGAGATGATCTACCGCATCGATGTGCCCTATAAAGTGGTTATTAACGAAGGGGTTAATCTGGCGAAAACCTTTGGCCCCACCGATGCGTTTAAATATATCAATGGTATTCTCGACCGCGTTGCTGCTGAAAAGCGCGCTATAGAAGTGGCTGCCAATAAGCGCCGTTAAGTTTGTGGCTAATCACTGAGAGAGGACAAAGCTCTGTCTGATCAAAAGTATCACCAATCCAGCGAGTTTGAGTTGATCGCGAAGCACTTTTCTGGCCTTACGGGTCAGGGCGGAGTCGCTTTGGGTATTGGTGATGATGCCGCTCTTATCAATACCAGCCCCAATCAACAGTTAGTGGTCGCCAGCGATACACTGGTGGAAGGGGTGCATTTCCCCAGTACTGCTTCAGGTAAGCAGATCGCCACCAGAGCTCTATGTGTCAACCTTAGTGATATGGCTGCGATGGGCGCTCAACCGCGCTGGTTTACACTGGCCTTAACGCTCCCCAAAAAAAAAGCCAACAGCCTATGGTTGGCAGATTTTAGTGCCGGTATAGCTGAGATTGCCCAGCAGTTTGATATAGCTCTGGTGGGCGGTGATACCACCAGTGGCCCCTTAACCGTTTCCATAACTATGCTTGGTGAAGCACCTGCGGGGAAGAGTTTGCAGCGCGCTGGTGCGGGGGTTGGAGATACAGTGTTTGTCACCGGTACATTGGGTGATGGCGCTGCAGGGTTAAAATCAATATCCAGTATTAATAGTATTAATTCAGACAGTGAACGCTTACTTCATAGATTTTATGCACCACGGCCACAGGTCGAAATAGGGCTTCGGTTGCGTGGAATTGCCTCCGCCTGCATTGATATTTCCGATGGTTTGATCGCTGATTTAGGCCATATTTGTCAATCCAGTGGTGTTGCAGCTTCTATCTATCAAGAGCAGTTGCCTGTGGCTGCGGATGTAAAAAAACTGGCTCCAGATCACTTTATTAACTGGGCGTTGTTTGGCGGTGATGATTACCAACTCTGCTTTACGGTTGGTGCTGATAAACTCGCCACCGTTGAACAGTGGATTAGCCGCGCTGAACTGGATGCGAGTAAAATTGGTATTATTCAGGCCAGCAGTGATTCGAATAATCTGGTGACTGTTCTCGACCAAGACAATAATCCAATCGCCATCAATAAACAGGGGTATGACCACTTTGGCTAGCACTGATAACACAGCAAATAATATAACTAACCCAACTTTTAAGCAGTTATTGCGCTCACCGACACTATTGCTGGCCTTCGGTTTTGGCAGCGGTCTCTCATCAAAAGCGCCGGGCACAATGGGCACATTGGCGGCGATTCCACTCTGGTGGTTGCTCGCCCAACTGCCGCTGGCGGGTTATTTAATCGTGGTTTTAATTAGCGCTATTGTTGGTATTTATATCTGTGATCAGGCAGCCAAAACCATGGGTGTCCATGATCATGGTGGTATTGTCTGGGATGAGTTTGTTGGTTTTTGGATTGCTATGGCGGCACTGCCGGTCTCTTGGACATCACTGGTGTTGGGCTTTGTGCTGTTTCGCTTTTTCGATATTCTAAAACCCTGGCCGATTAGCTGGCTGGATAAAAAAGTCTCCGGCGGCTTTGGCATTATGATTGATGATATTGCTGCGGGAATTGCCTCGGCGCTTGTTCTGATACTGATTAAAACGGTTTATATTTTGTGACTGCACCTTAGGTAACCGTCTATTATGTGACTGTATATTAGATAAATGAAACAGGGCTTCCAGGGTTTGGATGCTCCCAGACAAAAGGATAGTCTCACTTGAAAAGGAAGTTATTGCCAATTGCGATTATTGGCGGCGCAGTAATCATCTCAATCGCCATGAATCTGTTAAAGCCAGAACCTCTCAAGGCCGAATCTCCAGATACCGCCGTTGCGGTCAAGACCCAGATATTACAAAGAACTCAGGCCAAACTTCTGGTGGAATCTCAGGGCACTGTTGTGCCTCGTACGCGCACATCCCTTATTTCCGAAGTCTCGGGCACAGTATTAGACGTTTCGCCGCATTTTCTCGTGGGTGGTGTTTTTAAGACTGGAGATTTGCTGTTGCAGTTGGATCCAACGGACTACGAGGTGGCACTGCAACGCGCCAATGCCAAACTAATCAGCATGAATGCCCAGCTAACCTTTGAGCAGGCGCGGGCAGTGCAGGCCGAAAAAGAGTGGGGCATGACCGGTCGCCCTGCAGAAGAGGCACCACTGTTAGCCTTGCGCAAACCCTATCTTGAAGAAGCCCGTGCCAATGTACTGCAGGCGGAGGCTGAGGTTAAGCAGGCTAAATTGAAACTTCAGCGCGCTTCAATTCGTGCACCTTACACCGGCATGGTTGCGGCTAAATCTGTGGATATTGGTCAGTATGTGACTGTTGGTGCAGCTCTGGGCGAGACCTTCGCCATCGACTTTGCCGAGGTGCGCCTGCCACTGACGAAAAGAGACCTGTCGATGATGAATAGCTTTGCGGTGGTGGATAAAGATAATCATCTGGAAATAACTCTGCGCGGCTCAATAGACGACAATATCACTGAGTGGCAAGCCAAGCTGGTGCGGTCTGAGGGGGTTATTAATCAAGCCAATCGCGCACTTTATATTGTCGCGCAGATCGATGACCCCTACGCAAAGCTTGGTTCAGATGATTGTGAGTGTTTGATAATGCCGCTGCTAATGGGAACCTTTGTCACTGCGAGTATTGGTGGTAAAACTATTGATAATGCCTTTGCCATCCCGCGCAGCGCTCTACTGCAAGACAGTAAAGTTGCCCTGGTAGATGCTCAGCAGAGATTGCGCCTGAAAGAGGTTGAGCCTATTTTTGCTGACAGTAATTTCTATTATGTCAATCAGGGGCTAGAAGAGGGCGATGAAATTATTATCAGTGCTGTGGGTGTGCCTATTGATGGTATGAAGATTAGTCCAGAAGCCCTTAGCGTAGAAAAAGCCCTTAGCGAGACAAAAGCCCTTAGCTCTGATGACTTATCGACTGGTAAAGGAGCTTCAGCGGAACAAAAAGCTTCAGCGGAACAAGGAGCTTCAACCAAACAAAAAGCTTCAGCGGAACAGGGAGCCTCCAGCAATGCAGAGTGAGAAATATGGACTTATAGGCTGGTTCTCTAAAAACCCCGTAGCGGCCAATTTAATGATGATTCTGATTATTGGTGCCGGATTAATTTCTGCAATGAATATCAGTAAAGAAATGTTCCCCATAGGGGAACTTGATCGCATTTCAATTTCAGCAGTCTATCCGGGTGCTGCACCCGTGGAAGTGGAAAAAGGCGTTATTCTGCCCATGGAGTCTGTCCTGCAAGGCCTAAAAGGTGTCAAAAAGATTAACTCAACCGCCAATCGGGATTTCGCCAGTATCAATCTGGAAATCGAATCCAATGAAGATATTCAGGAGGTCATGGCGCAGGTTGAGAATCGTATCGACAGTATTGTTAATTTTCCCGATGATATGGAAAAACCCAGTGTTACCAGAATGACCATGGATGAAGCGCGCTGGGTGATGGGTATATCCGTATCCGGCAATATGGATGAACGCACGCGCAAGGTTTTGGGTCAGGAAATGCGTGATGAGTTGTTATTGTTGGCGGATATAAAAAATGTCATTTTATGGGGCGTAGATGACTATGAGATATCTATTGAAGTAGATGAGGATCGCCTGCGGGAATTCAATCTCACTTTAAATGAAGTGGCTCAGGTGCTGCGTAATTCATCCCTCGATTTACCTGCCGGCATGATCCGCAGTGCTGATGGCAATGTGTTGGTGCGCACTCAGGGCAAAGCCTACACAGGTAAAGATTTTGCCAATATGGTGCTGCGCAGTCAGCCCGATGGTACAGAGCTGTTACTCAGCGATGTAGCAACCGTCAGAGATGGCTTCGCTGAGTCCAGTAATATAGTGCGCTTTGATGGCGAGGATGCAATTAATCTCGGTGTTTTTTCAACTGAGGGTCAGGACATCATCACCATCAGCGATCGGATTAAGCAATATATTGTCGAGAAGCGCGAGACCCTGCCGGAGGAACTGAGTATCAATGAGTTTTTTGATACCTCATTCCACCTGCGAGGGCGGTTAAATATGATGTTGGAAAATCTGGCGTTGGGTGCGGTGCTGGTGGCTATTGTGCTCGGGCTATTTTTAAATCTGCATGTGGCTGGCTGGGTAATGTTGGGTATACCGGTTAGCTTTTTGGGCGCGTTCTGGTTAATGCCAATAGGTCCTTATCCGGTTACTGTTAATGTGTTGAGCTTATTCGCGTTTATTATGGTGCTGGGCATAGTGGTCGACGATGCCATTGTGATTGGCGAGAGTATTTTTAGTCAGGCGAAAAAAGATTTTAAGCAAAAACTAGCTAGCAGCTCTGCTGGGTCAGAGGACTCTGATGGGGGTGAGGCTAATGAGATTGGTTATAAAGCCTCGGTGGCCACGGTTATTGCCGGTGCCAAAAAGGTAGCGACGCCGTCAACCATAGGTGTGCTCACTACCATGGCTGCCTTTGCACCTATTTTATTTGTTGGCGGTGCTGCGGCGCCATTTTTTGAATCTATCGCGATGGTGGTAATTCTCTGCCTACTGTTTTCGCTGGTTGAGTCAAAGCTGATTTTGCCCGCTCATTTGGTGGGTCTAAAACTAGGTGATCGATCAACTTCAAAAGTAGCTTTTATCGAGCGCTGGCAAACCGCTATTGGAAACCGGCTTAGCGCTTTTGTTGAAAACACTTACCTGCCTTTTTTAAGACTTTGTCTGCAGCATCGCTATGCCACTCTGGCCGGTTTTTTGGCGCTGCTGATTATTTCCATCAGCGCGGTTAATAGCGGTATTGCGCGCTTTGAGTTCTTTCCCAATGTGCCGGGCGACGGTGTGCAGGCGAAGGTTACTATGCAGGATGGTACCTCGGCAGAAATCCTTGAGGAGACCCTGACTAGAATTGAAGCCGCTGCCTTTGAGGTGGATGCTGAGCACCGCCGCAATTATCCACAGGATAAGGGGCTGATTGAGCATGTGATCTTTTATACCGAGTCCGATACCCAAAGTACTTTTATGGCATCGCTGACTCATGCGGAAGATCGTAGTATTGATGGATTTGAAATTGAGAAACTGTGGCGCAACAAGGTGGGCACATTGCCCAATGTGCGCAAGCAGAGCTATTTTGCCGGCACCAATGCCGGTGGCGGCGCCAAGATAAATCTTACCCTCTCGGGTTCTGATCCCGAGCAGCTTACCCTTGCCGGCGCAGAGTTAGCGGATAAATTGGGCGAGTACAATGGTGTCATTGATATCTATAACAGTCAGGGTGCTGGTGGTCGCGAAATACTGATCAGCTTAAAACCCTATGCCAGTCAGCTGGATATTAGTTTGGGTGATATTGCCCGGCAGGTGCGTCAGGCATTTTATGGGGAAGAGGTGCAGCGGCTGCAGCGCGGAGCTGATACCTTAAAAGTAATGGTGCGCTACCCCATTGAAAACCGACGCTCTATTGCCACCTTGGAGGATATGCTGATTCGCACCTCTTCTGGTCAGGCCATTGCGATTGGTGAAGTCGCAGATATAGAATTAGGTCTTGGTCTTACCGCTATTTCACGTATTGATCGCGAGCGAACAGTGACTATTACTGCCGATGTTGATGCAGCCAAAGCGCAAAGTGGGACGGTGATTGCAGATATAACCGGTAATTTTATTCCTGAATTATTGGCCCGATATCCAGGAGTTAAATTTGGGTTGGGCGGTGCCAGTGAGGAGCAGCAGATCTTAATGAATCGTATGATTTTGGGGTTTGTTGCCTCTCTGTTTTTAATCTACGGCCTGTTGGCGGTCCCACTAAAATCCTATGTACAGCCACTAGTAATTATGGCGGTGATTCCGTTTGGCTTTATTGGCGCGGTGGTCGGCCATATAGTGTTTGATGTGGCGATTAGTATGCTGTCGATCTTTGGTCTGATTGCACTGGCCGGAGTGGTGGTCAATGACAGTCTGATTTTGGTGGAATTTGTCAACCGCGCCCGTGAAGAAGAACAGACTATTGATGAAGCGCTGGCATCAGCGGGTAAACAGCGTTTTAGAGCGATTCTGTTAACTACCATGACCACCTTTGTAGGCCTGTTGCCGATGCTATTTGAAACCAGCACTCAGGCACAGTTTGTTATTCCTATGGCCCTGTCACTCAGCTTTGGTATTGTTTTTGCCACTACCATCACTCTGGTGTTAGTACCCTGTCTGTACCGAGTAATTTACGATCTGCGTGAATCTAAACGCTTCACCGAGCCGACATTAGCGGAGGGTTAAACTGGCGGTGTAAACACAGGAAAAGCCTGCACAAGGTTGGCTTTGAGGCTACAATACGCGCCTATTTTTGGTTTAACCTTTGTTAAACTTCTTTTTTTAACCTCTGGAGTCAGTCTGGTGCTTCGTTTTATCGAATCCTCAAAGTTACCCACCCGCTGGGGAACCTTTGATATTCACGGCTTTGAGGATCCCTTTAAGGGAAAAGAGCATATTGCCATCACCATGGGCGACTGTGCGGCTGACCAGCCATTACTGATTAGAATCCACTCTGAATGCCTAACCGGCGATGCCTTGGGTAGTCTGCGCTGTGACTGTGGCGAGCAGTTGCAAGAGGCGATGAAGCGCGTCTCTGAAGAGGGCCGTGGAGCTATTCTATATCTCCGTCAGGAAGGTCGTGGTATTGGTCTGGTCAATAAAATCCGCGCTTACAATTTGCAGGATCAGGGTGCCGATACAGTTGAGGCCAACGAACAGTTGGGCTTTGGTGCTGATATGCGTGACTATTCTATCTGCGCTCCGATGCTTGAGCATCTGGGTGCCAGTGCGGTAAAACTGATGACTAACAATCCGCGCAAAGTGGCTGCGCTTAAAGAGCTGGGTATCAATGTGGTTGATCGTGTCCCACTTCAGGCCGATAGCAATCCGCACAATGTTCAATATCTGTCGACCAAAGCTGGCAAGCTCGGTCATCTGTTTAAGGAAGAAAAATGAGTCTGGCTAAACGTATTATTCCCTGTCTCGATGTTGATAAAGGCCGCGTAGTTAAAGGGGTTCAGTTTGTCGATATCCGTGATGCTGGCGATCCGGTTGAGGTTGCCCGCCGCTATAACGAGCAGGGTGCCGATGAGATTACCTTTTTAGATATTACCGCCAGCCATGAAGCCCGCGATACCACATTGCACACGGTTGAGCGTATGGCCGGAGAGGTGTTTATTCCCCTGACAGTAGGCGGCGGTGTTCGAGAGTTGCAGGATATTCGCAATCTGCTCAATGCCGGTGCTGACAAAGTTGCTATTAATTCAGCGGCGATTCACAACCCGGAATTTGTTCGCGAAGCGGCACAGCGATTTGGTTCCCAGTGCATAGTGGTCGCGATTGATGCCAAGCAGGTAGCTCAGGGTGACCAGCCAAAGTGGGAAATCTTTACCCATGGTGGCCGCAAGCCAACCGGTATTGATGCGATTCAATGGGCGGAGAAGATGACCGGCTATGGTGCTGGTGAGATTCTGCTGACCAGTATGGATCGCGATGGCACCAAAAATGGTTTTGACCTCGAGCTTACCTCGCGCATCAGTGATGCGGTGCATGTGCCGGTGATTGCTTCCGGTGGTGTAGGCAATCTTCAGCATCTGGTTGATGGTATTGTCGAAGGTAAGGCCGATGCAGTTTTAGCGGCGAGCATTTTTCACTTTGGTGAGCATACGGTGCCTGAGGCCAAGCAATATATGGCAGAGCGTGGAGTTTCAGTTCGGCTGTAAACACTGTCCTCATGCCAACATCTCTCGTCATGCCGGCGAAGGCCGGCATCTGTTATCTTCGCTAGAGCTTGGGTTTACACTGCAATAGGTACCTGCCTTCGCCGGCATGACGTTCATTTGTCGGTATGACGAGGGATCTCCAGCTACGCCGCATCCAGATCAAGCTTATTAACTCTTTCCAAGCGTACAACCTTTTTTGCCTGCCATAAGTCATAGCTATGCTGCATTGCCAGCCAGCTTTCTGGACTTCGTCCAAGAGCCTTGGAAAGACGCAATGCCATTTCCGGGCTAATTCCACTCTGCTGTTTAAGAATACGGTTAAGGGTAGACGCTGCTACATCGAGCTGATTGGCCAGATAGCGACAGCTCAAATCAAAAGGCTCCATATAGGTGGCGAGAATAAACTCACCTGGGTGAGGAGGGTTGTGCATAGTCATTAGTGATAATCCTCATAGTTAAGGATATAGATATTTCCGTCGCTAAATTCGAATGTTAGCCGCCAGTTACCATTTACGCTGATCGACCAAAATCCTGATCTGTTGCCGTTTAAAAGGTGTAAGCGATAACCCGGGATATCAATATCATCGATTGTTTGGGCGGTATCCAGAGCGGCAAGCTGCATACGTAATTTTTTTGCATGGTTGGCTTGAATGCCTCTAGTACTGCCAGACCTATAAAATCTTTCCAACCCTTTATGTTTGAAAGATTTAATCATGAGGAGAGTGTAGCGCGTTGCGCAACAAAGTCAACGAAGATTTTAGCGAGATGAGACTTTTGCATTTATTGGTTAAGCCCTGTCTTAAGATCAGGGCTTAATCCTATCTAAACAGTGCAACTATTCGACTGAAGTAATCCACAAAAGGCGATGAAAAACACTACAGCTGCACTTTTAAGCATTGTTATAGCTATTGTTATAACACTGTAAACGTCAGACCCGCATGATCTTCAAGGCGCTTAATCAAAGTGTCACCCATCGCAGTTGAAGGTGTTAAAAAGCCGCCGCTTTGATCTTCTTTCTTGATATCCATCGCCAGACAGAGTCCTGCTTGAGCGAGCATTTTGGCGGTCGAGCCATAACCCGGATCGCGATCACCAGTGACCTTAACCATCAAATGATTGCCATCATTATCGGCACCGTAAACACGCATATCAAAAAAGCCTTTTAACTGTGCCTCTGGGCTTGGGCCTTCCCCCGGTGCTGGCAGTACAAATTTTTCCAACAGTGCCCGCAACGGCGCAAAAAACAGACCCACAGCCAGTGCGCCAAAGGCGCTGGTTGATAAAACCGCTGCAAGACGGCCTTTAAAGCCTCGTCCGGTCAGCACGCCTTCGTCATAGGTGAAATCACTGCCGTAGGCCATATCTTTAAGTGCGTTGGAGTGCAGCACGATTCGAGAATTGATCGCTTCCATAATAAAGGGCGCTACCCATGAATTAAATTCAGGGTCAAATATCGGACCTTTTACACTGGAGGCTTTCTGTTGGTACTGATGATCTTTACCGCAGAGCAAGTAGGGGTTGCCCATCTGGCGACGAACCTTGGGGTCCGCTTTGGCGGCTTTAATCGCTTCGATCATACTGGCAACCGTGCCTCCGGAAGCGCCACCTTTCATGGCTTTTACCCGCAGTTTGGTGTGTGGCATCGGGTGATTAAATTGTTCATTGGCCTGCTTTTGAAGCCTATGCATTCCCAGATCTGATGGGATCGAATCAAAGCCGCAGCTATTAACTATGCGTGCGCCACTGGCCTGCGCTGCCTGCTGATACTTATCCTGCATCTGTTTAATCCACAGGGCTTCACCGGTCAGGTCTGTGTAGTCAGTGCCACTTTCGGCACAGGTTTTGATCAGCAGTTCGCCATACAGTGCATAGGGTCCAACGGTTGAGATAATCACTCTGGTCTGCTCGCACATGGTTTGCAGAGAAGCTTCGTCGTGGGAGTCGGCAATAATCATTGGCAGTTGACTGGCGCTGTCACCATAGGAGTCACGCAGTTGGCTTAACTTGGAGGCTGATCGTGCGGCGATAGCCCAGGAGATATCTCCGTTGGTGCCGAGGTGTTCAATCATATAGGTCGTGAGAATTTGCCCGACAAAGCTGGTGGCACCAAAGATAACGAGATCATATTGGTTGCTGGCTGTTTCATTCTGTTGCTGATGGCTATTTTCTACGTGAGTATTTTCTACATGGCTGTTTTCTTGAACATCTGACATAAGTTATTCTTCTTTTTGTTAGAGTTGTCGTTTTATTTAACCCGCGGAGCGGATATTCCCCAATGTTACCTGTGCTTTATTCTTTTCGGCGCTGCCCCTATGCAATGCGCGCTCGTATGACGCTGATATATTCGAGTATAAACCCAGAACTTCGCGAAGTCCTACTCAAGGATAAACCATCCTCAATGCTGGCTATTTCTGCCAAGGGAACTGTTCCGGTTCTACAGTTGCCGGATTCCAATGTGCTGGATCAAAGCCGCGATATTATGCACTGGGCGCTGGCTATTAGTGATCCGCAACAGTGGTTGAACGACGAGTTGGCTGAATCTATCAGTGATTTGATCGATTACAACGACAATCAATTTAAAACCCATCTCGACCACTATAAATACTGGGAGCGCTTTCCCGCCGAATCGCAAAATTTCTACCGCGCTCAGGGAGAGATCTTTTTACAGCAACTGGAAGAGCATTTAATCAGCCGACCTTATCTGTTGGCAGACAGAATCAGTATGGCGGATATTGCGCTGTTTCCCTTTATTCGCCAATTCGCCTTTGTTGATAAAGTCTGGTTTGATCAATCCCCTTATCCGAAGCTACAGCTCTGGTTGCAGAAGCTGCTCGACTCGCCATTATTTTTAACGGCCATGAAGAAGCTTCCCCCCTGGCGAGAAGGGGATTCTCCGGTGTCGCTCTATCAATAAATGTAAACGCTCACTACCCATTTAAGTATTGCTATATAGGGCTACTTGTCCCAATCGATAATCACCTTAACCTGTGCCTCTCGAGGTGCTTCTGTCGAAGGCTGACCCAGCTGGAAACGCAAGCCCACCTCCGGAATATTGGCGCCACCGAAAGGTAGATAAGGGTTCTGATAACGGTTAGGGCGAGCATCTGAGAACTGACTGATCGCTGGATAGGCAGTGGATTTTTCTTCAACCATCTCACCATCCTCAATACCGAAGATAGAAACACCTTTATCGAAAGCTTTTAGGGCAAAGGGTGCATCCCCAGAATGGCGGTTGCGCAGGGCGCGGTCATAGAGGCGGTATTCAGTTTTGCCATTGCGAATGCGCAGATCAAATAGCGAGGAGGCACTCTTGTATTTGAGTCTATCGGCACCGGGCAGCAGGTCATTGATCAATGTATAACCATACATCAGCTGTCGGCCATCCCAGCTCAATGACTCAACCGGCGGCAGACCATTAACCAGTGATTGGCTGCAGCGCTGGCGGTCTTCCGCGCTGACATCGCTGGCATAAAAGGCTGCGCGTCGCTGATGGCACATCACATCGACATAGCTCTGGTGCAGCCAGGGCTGAGCCTCTTGATCAAATTTGTAGAAGGTCCAGCCCGCTTTATTTTGCAGATACTTCTCTGGCACTGCAGGCAGTTTAAATTCCTGAGGATTGGCATCGACCAGCAGCAAGAAGCCATTGCCCGGGCCAAACTGTGCCGGTTCGTTTTGGCTCCAGAGATATTCACCGTTGTAGTACCAAGCTAAAACCCCGGGGCGGTAGTTGGCATTAAAGGCTTTCATCTGACCCGCCTCATCCTTGTAGAAGGAGAATCCGGGCTTGGCTAATCCGGCATCGTAATTTTTAACTTTTTTGAAGCTGGCGTAGGGGTCGCGATATTCGAGCAGGTAGTAGTGGGGCACGGCAATGCGATGGTAGCCACTGCTTAGGGTGAATCCTTTACTACTCCAACCCTGTATTGCACCGCTTTCAAAATCTTCACGATAATCGATAGCGGCTATGGATATATTGTCGATTAATGCGCCATCTTCAACGGCGGCACCATCGGCAAAGTAGTGAAAGCGAATTGAAACTTGCTGTCCGCGGTAGGCGTCGAGATCAAATTCTGCGGCAATCCACTGTGCGGTTTCACAGGCATCGACAATATTATTGCCAACCCGATCTTCGGCCAGCGTTTTATCTATATCCGGGTTACAGCCGCTCGATAGCTCGACTTTACCATCGCCATCCATATCACCTGATCGTCCACTGAAGCCGGGAAGTGAGCCCTCACCTTCATGACCTTTTTTGGAGGGCATGCTGCTTGTCGTATCTGCTGCGCTATCTTTGTCGGTGGGCAGCAGGCGCTGATATTCACCGTTATTGGTTGAGGCTTCTATATACAGATAGTCCCAATCTGATTCGATTTTAAACCAGGTATCAAAGGAGAGAATCAACGGCTCCTCTGCAGCCACATTGGTCAAATCAAAGCTGCGAGTCAGGAAATTATGTAAATCATTGCCCTGCCCGCTATAGGCGGCATAGTTGCCCTGATCAGGATTTAGAGGGCCAAGATTTAACTCGCGTATTTTTGGCGGCAGAATAACCATGGTCGAGTCGCAGACCCCAGCACTATTAATACCGCCGACTTTGTTCGACCAGTCATTCATGGTTTTCAGATACATAGAGCGTCGCTTGTCGCCGCCGAAACTCGGAGGTCTAACAATGCAGGGTTCCATCCATCCTAATACCATTCGCGACCAACTGCTCATTTCCTGTGGCTCCGGGGAAGAGGTTGATGACATAACTTCCCAGGAGGCAGTGGAGTTATTGGTGGAGCGGGCGTAGATATCCGGCAGTCCCAATGAGTGACCAAATTCGTGAATAAAGGTGGCCACCTCGGTGTATTCTGACTGCATGTTGTAGTCGATAAGCCACAGATCCTTTTCAATCTCTATGCCGCCACGACCATTGACTGCTCCCTCCAGTGTTGGTCCCTGACCCAGATCGCGATTCAGTGAGCCGCGATGGGGCCAGATGCGATCGGCACAGTCTCTCTCTGCCTGAGGCAGAGTGTCGAAAATGGAGCTGTCAGCGTTGCTAGTAAATTTCTCACTGAGTTTGTAGAGCCCCTGACAGGAAGATTGCCCTTTACCGGCGTAAACAATCACCAGATGGTCGAGATAGCCGTCGGCTTCAGAGCGATTGCCATCCCCGTCAAAGTCCATCGGATCCCAGATATCGTAGTCTTTCCATGGGAAGTCGGGGTTGTTTTTATAGGCTGCGCGCACAGCGTCAGCGACGAGCTGATCGGTGTGGTCGTCATTGCGCCAGCTACCATCGGCATTCTGTATAGGCCGCCCGTAGTGAGCCAGAGGTTTGTCGACCTTGGCAATCGGCATAATATTGCCGGTCACGTTGTACAGTCCTTTGGACTGATGGCGGTAGTAATGGGAGAGAGTGCCGGACTTGGGGCGTTTAACGCTGCCGCCAAATAGCAGTTTCTGAAAATAGTCGCGATTTTTGCGGTTCTGTTTTTTATCCCCAGAGAAACGTTCGTAGCCGAGCTCGGGAAATTCAACCGCGATAACCAGTAGGCGATGTGGCCGATCCGCTGGAGCCAGCACGGGCTGTATCGAATCGGTTTTAATCTGGGGACTGCCGAGTTTGTCGAACTGTAGATTGGCGAGATTGTCGATCATGCGCTCTGCTTCCAGATCTATAGCGCTGGCGAGGGTTGCATTGAAAATGATCGCTAAAAAGAAAATCTTTAAGCAAATAGAGCGTTTAAAAGTCATTTGTTTCTCCTGAGGAGGCTTGGATATTGTTATTATGCTCGCCTGAATTATTGTGACGATTGCGAACTGTTTCGCCTCACATACAACTTATTATAGAGCTCATTATTAGGACAATAAATGTTTGGCTTTTTTGAACGGCTGATAAACCCTTTTCCAGCTGAAACGCCCCAGTGCCCGCCCCGTGGAATTTATCAATTCTGCCGTCATTACAGCCGTGGTATAGAGCGCTGGTTGATTCTGATGGCGATTCTCACGGCAATAACCGCGGTCTCCGAAGCCATGTTGTTCGGTATTCTCGGGCAGGTGGTCGATTGGCTGGCGACCAGTGACCCTGAAACCTTTTTTGACGATTCATGGGAAATCCTCGTTGCCATGACACTGTTTGTGTTGGTGGTGATTCCGGTTTCCAGAGCACTGCACTCCATGGTGGTGCATCAAACGCTGATGGGAAATTTCCCAATGTCAGTGCGCTGGATGACCCACCGCTATCTGTTAAGTCAAAGCTATGACTTTTTTCAGAATGAATTTAGCGGCCGTATCGCCACCAAAGTGATGCAAACATCACTGGCTGTCCGCGACACGGTGATGAAGCTGCTCGATGTGATGCTATTTGTCACTATCTATCTGGTGACCATGATTGTATTGGTTGCCAGTGCTGATCTAAGGCTCTGTGTGCCGCTTCTGGCTTGGCTGTTCGCCTATATTTCGATTCAGCGCTACTTTGTGCCGCGAATGAAAAATATTGCTATGTTGCAGGCCGATGCCCGTTCATTGATGACCGGACGGATTGTCGATAGTTACACCAATATTATTACCCTTAAGCTTTTCTCTCGCAGTTCCCGCGAAGCCGCTTATGTTAAAGATGGCATGGCTGAGTTTCTGAATACGGTTCACCCGCAGATGCGTCTGGTTACCCTGCTTAATATCTGCCTGTGGATTCTTAATATGCTACTGGTCTTTAGCACTGGTGCGCTGGGTATTTATCTTTGGACTCAGGGTTCGGTGAACCCGGGAGCCATTGCGATTGTGATGAGTCTGTCGATACGCCTGATCAGTATGTCCCACTGGATTATGTGGGAGATTGGCGGTCTATTTGAAAATATAGGTACGGTGCAGGACGGTATTAATTCTATCTCTATGCCCCATGGGGTTAACGACAGCGAGACCGCTACAGAGCTAGTGGTGGGTAGGGGTGAGATCTGTTTCGACAACGTTAACTTTGCCTACAACGAAGATGAGAAAGTGTTCGATAAGCTCGATCTGACCATTGCCGCCGGTGAAAAGGTCGGTATTGTCGGCCGCAGCGGCGCCGGCAAATCTACGCTAGTCAGTTTGTTGTTGCGCTTCTTTGATGCGCAAAGTGGTGCCTTGACCATCGATAAGCAGAATGTCAGCCATGTGACTCAGGAGAGCTTGCGCGACAATATTGCTATGGTCACTCAGGACACTTCTCTGCTGCATAGATCAGTGCGGGAAAATATTATGTTTGGCCGACCTGATGCCAGCGAAGAGCAGATGATAGCGGCCGCTAAACAGGCTCAGGCCCATGAGTTTATTCTCAATCTGCGCGACAACAAGGGTCGTCGTGGCTACGATGCCCATGTTGGCGAGCGTGGCGTGACCCTTTCCGGCGGTCAGCGTCAGAGAGTGGCAATTGCTCGAGTGCTGTTAAAGGATGCGCCAATTCTGGTGCTTGATGAAGCGACTTCGGCACTGGACTCCGAAGTTGAAGCCACCATTCAGCAGAGTCTGAACCAGCTGATGGAAGGTAAAACTGTTATTGCTATTGCTCACCGGTTATCGACCATTGCGGCACTGGATAAGCTGATTGTTTTTGATCAGGGCCAAATCGTTGAGCAGGGCAGTCATCAGGAATTACTGGCCAAAAATGGGCTTTATGCCAAATTGTGGAGCCATCAGTCCGGTGGCTTCTTAGGTTTCGAATAAAATTCTGGTAATACACCCAATATGATTACATTGAGTAATGTCGAGCTTCGTCGAGGCATAAAAGTACTGTTAGACGATGCCGAACTAGTGGTTCATCCCGGTCAGCATATAGGCATTATCGGCGGCAATGGCACCGGTAAATCGAGCCTGTTCAAACTGCTACTCGGCCAGATTGCGCCAGATGCCGGTGATCTTTTTATTCCCGCAAACTGGCGTATTGCCCATATGGCGCAGGAGTTGGCCAACTCCGAACACAGTGCAGTGGACTATGTGCTTGACGGCGACCCTCATGTGCGAGCGATCGAAAAGGCGATTGAGCAAGCTTTACTCAATGAAGATAACGACCGTCTGGCTGTGGAATATGAAAAACTCGATGCGGCCAATGGTTTTGATGCCCGTTATCGCGCCGAGCAACTATTGCATGGTTTGGGCTTTGATCAGTCGGAAGTTAACCGACCGGTAAACAGTTTTTCCGGCGGCTGGAGAATACGTTTAAATCTGGCTCAGGCACTGATGAGTCCCTCTGATTTAATGCTGCTGGATGAGCCGACCAATCACCTCGATTTGGATGCAACACTGTGGCTTGAGCAATGGCTAAAAAATTACCCGGGGACGCTGTTAATTATTTCTCACGACCGGGATTTTATCGACAATGTTGTCGAGCGAATTGTTCATCTTGAACATCAAAAAACCAATTGCTACAAAGGTAATTATTCGACCTTTGAAAGAGTTCGTGGCGAGCGCCTGGCTCTGCAGCAGGCGAGTTTTGAAAAACAGCAAAAACGCAGAAAAGAAGTTGAAGGTTTTATCGCACGCTTTCGCGCCAAGGCTTCAAAAGCCAAACAGGCGCAGAGTCGAGTTAAAGAATTGCAGCGCATGGAAGAGATTGCCCCAGCGCATATTGACTCACCCTTTAATTTTGATTTTCCAATACCCAAAAAAGCTCACAGTGCACTGGTCAATATTAGTCAGGCAGATTTAGGTTACGGCGATAAGCAAATTCTCACCGAAGTTAATTTTGATTTACAGCCCGGAACAAGGATCGGTTTGCTTGGGCCAAATGGTGCCGGTAAGTCGACATTGATTGGCAGCTTAACCGGCGATTTGGATTTACTGGATGGCAAACGCGTCTATGGTGAAAATGTAAAAGTCGGTTACTTTGCTCAGCACCAGTTGGAAGTTTTAGACTTGCAGGCAAGTGCCTTTTTACATATCCAAAGAATCAGTCCTAAATCAACCGAGCAATCTATTCGCAACTTCCTCGGCGGTTTTGATTTTCATGGTGATAAGGCGCTGGAGCCAATTAAAGACTTTTCCGGTGGTGAAAAAGCGCGAGTGGCTCTGGCATTAATTGTCTGGCAAAAGCCTAATCTGCTATTGCTCGATGAGCCTACTAACCACCTCGACCTCGAGATGCGTCAGGCCTTAACGATGGCGCTGCAGGGCTATGAGGGCGCACTGGTGGTGATCTCTCACGATCGCCATCTACTGCGTAATACCGTCGATGAATTTTATCTGGTGGCCAATGGATCTGTAGATGAATTTGATGGCGACCTAAAAGATTATCAGCAGTGGCTGAAAAATTATAATCGTGTTCCCGATGAAATTTCTATTGCTGAACCGGTTGCAGATACAGTTGATAATTCGCTGAGTAGTGCAGAGAAAAAACTTCAGCGACAGCAGTCGGCCGAAGCGCGAAAAAAACTTTCGCCCCTAACTAAAAAATCTAAAAAGTTAGAAAATGAAATTGAGAAAATGCAGGCTGAACTTGGTAAAATTGAAACCCTTTTAGCTGATGCTGAAATATATTCCGAGAGTAAAAAATCTCAGCTAAAAGAACAGTTGGAAATTCAGGCCAAGGTAAAAAAATCAATCGCTGAAAAAGAAGAAATCTGGTTTGATATTCAGCAGGAGATAGAGCAGTTAAGCTGATTATGTTGCATTTGATTTATGTGCTGTAGATTTTAAATTTACAGGAGCAGGCTGGATGAATAGTTTTTAACTTGTTAGCATGGCTTGGCCTTAAAAGTTTTAACTGGTAATCACTATGTTTGATTTTACAAAAGATGCAGATAAGAAAAGTTCTACAGGGAAAAAATCTTCTCTTGGTTTTGGTGAGCCATCCAAGGGCAAAATGATATCGTCAGGAGGTGCTGCAGTGATAGGTCCAACAGTTACTATTGAAGGAAAAGTGGTCAGTGGTGAAGATCTGATTGTTGAGGGTAGTGTGTCAGGTAGCATCAGTGCCAAAGGCCATGAGATTACAGTGGGTACAGCGGGTAAATTAAAAGCGGATATCTCCGCCAAAGTGGTCCGTGTCGAAGGCAGTGTTCAGGGTGATATCTCGGGCGTTGAAAAAGTTATTATTTCCAAGACCGGCAATGTGCTGGGTAATATCGATGCCCCTCGGGTAACCCTTGAAGATGGTGCCAAATTTAAAGGCAGTATCGAGATGGATCCCGGCGAGACGGCCACCTCAGAGCTGCCGGCCAAGGCTGCGATTAAGGATAATGCGCCACTGTTTTCTGCAGATAAATCCAAGGCATCATAAAGCTCTATTTTACAGGCATTTCTGTCCCTGCTATTCAGGTAAAGTTTTACAATCAGGTGGATAAGGTGTGAGGACTAAGCGAGCTGAAAGTTACAGCCCATCCTTCAGCACAGAGTTGCACAGCAACCTTGCGCCACTGCTATTTGAAAGGGTGCAGGTCGATAAACAGCTGGTGGTTTTGGATATTGGCTTGGCCATGCCGTCAACGGTCGATCTGTTCTCTAACTTTAAGTGCAAGCTGATCTTTGTTGACCTCTATTCCGCTGAGGTGCTCTCTCAAGACTGTCCTCAAGATTCCGTTCAAGACTGCCCTCAAGATTCCGTTCAAGACTGTCCTCAAGACTCCGTTCAAGACTCCGTTCAAGACTGTTTCCAAGACTCTTCAGAAAAGAACGCCCATCAACAATTAGTTGACCAGTTTACCGCGGCGCTTAATCTGGATGCCAAGACAAAAATTGATATCTGCCTGTTCTGGGATTTCTTTAACTATCTCGACGGTACGCTTTTCAAAGCCTTTATTGAAGCGCTACATCCCTATATTAGCGACAATGCCTGCGGTTATGGCTTGGGTGTACTCAATGCCCGCTGTCAGTTGCCTAATGTTCAATACGGAATTAGCAAGCTCGATAACTTAAACCAGTATTCGCGCAGTGATGCCCAGAAACCGGTCTATCCCCATTCTCAGAGAGATCTGAATAATCTGTTAGGTTATTTTGATGTTGATAAGAGCCGGTTAATGCCCGATGGCCGTGTCGAGTATTTTATCGCTCAGGGTAGTGACTCCAAGTTCGCTAAAAAGGCTATCTTCCAATAGTTATTTGCGCTTAAAATCGGTTAAATATTAATAAGTGTCTTAAGGCACAGTCGGGGGAGTTATGAAGCAAGCAATTATTGTAGGTGCCAGTTCTGGTCTTGGTTGGGAGCTGGCTATCCAGTTGGCCGATAAAGGCTACCAGTTGGGAGTGATGGCTCGCCGCGAAGACCTCTTAGAAGAACTGGTTGCCCAGTTGCCGGGCACACACTTTATTCAATTTACCGATGTTACCCACGCCGAACTGGCTCAGCAGCAGTTGAAAGATTTAATTGAGCGAATGGGTGATGTTGAGCTGATTGTGCTGAGTTCCGGTGTCGGTCTCTACGAGAAAAAGCTCGATTGGACAGTTGAGCGCGAGATGATTGATGTTAATGTCCGCGGATTCGCTGCGCTGGCGCTGGTTTCCTATGAGTATTTTGAGCAGCGCGGCGGTGGCCATTTGGCCGGTATCTCCTCGGTAGCAGCACATATTTTTGGAGGCTTAACCCTTACCTATCACGCCACTAAAGCCTTTGTGTCCAACTACCTTGCCGGAATGCGCTCGCGGGCCAGACGGACCAAACTGCCAATCACTATCACCACTATTGAGCCGGGTTTTGTTAAAACGCCGATGGTTCAGGGCAACCCATTTTGGATGGCCCCAGTGGAAAAGGGCGTTGCCCAGATGGTTGATGGGCTGCTTAAAGAGAAGAATCATATTTATATTACCAAGCGCTGGCGCTTGGTGGTCTGGATTGCAGACTTAATGCCACAGTGGTTATTGCGCCGGTTTGTCTAAGCTAGCTTGGCTATTTCAATCTATATTTATGATCTAAAGTAAGGGATTACTTTCATTATGATTAATACAAATAGAGGTATTAAGCTTTCGTTACGCAAAGGCGTAATAGATATGCTGCCACTGAGTCTGGCAGTGCTGCCCTGGGGGATTCTATTTGGCTCGATTGCTGTACAGCGAGGCTTTAGCTGGCTGGAAGCACAGATGTTTTCGGCAATTATTTTTGGCGGTGCTGTACAGATAGTCACTGTCGAGTTGATTGCCGACAATGCCTCTCTGGTAACTGTTCTGTTTACCGCCTTTGTTATCAGTTCTCGACATTTTCTCTATGGGCTTTCATTGCGTGAAAAGCTTAGTCCCAAGCCATTGCGTTGGCGTTTGGGGTTGGGGTTTTTACTCACCGATGAGCTATTTGCACTGTCCGGACATCGCCGTGCCTATCAGGAGAAATTGCGGCTGATTTATGGCTTGGCTGCCGGAGGTAGTTTTTATCTGGCCTGGAATCTCTGGACCTTTATTGGCATTATCGCCGGTGCATCACTGCCAGACCTAACGGAGCTGGGCTTGGACTTCGCTATTGCAGCGACTTTTATTGCATTGGTAGTACCGGAAATCAAAACTTTGCCGACCCTAGCGGCTGTGATAACTGCGGCGATATTCTCGCTGATCTTTAGTCTCTGGGAATTTGAATTGGGACTGGTCTGTGCGGCGCTGCTGGCTATGTGCGCAGGATTTACCGTTCAGCAGTTGAGGAGGGAAGCATGATTGCTATGACTATTTTACTGCTTGCCTGTATTACCTTTGGCACCCGCTATCTGTTTCTTGAAGGTCGATTGCCGGTGCGTCTGGGATCAAATATAAAACTGTTTCTCAGTTACAGTGGTCCTGCGGTGTTAACCGCTATTACTGTCCCGATACTGTTTGTTCATGAAAAACAGCTAGATACCAATATTGCTAACCCCTATCTGTGGGGGGCGCTTGCGGCTGTTGCAGCAGCCTATAAGACCGCCAATATTTACTGGACGGTTGGGCTGGGGATATTGGCTTTTGCTGCGGCTAGCTATCTGAGTCTCTAGTTCTTATAGCTTGTTATTCTTTGAAGCTGGGATCGATCTTCTCAATAATTCTGGTCAGTGCGGCAAATTCAAGCTCACCAATGGGCTGCCCCATACTCTGCATTGTCATTAACTGCTCAGTTCTCGCCAGCACATCAGCGCCAACCGGAATCATCTGCTTACCGGTCGAGTCGCCAGTCACCTGAACTTCGCAGGCGCGCTGCATCGCCCATATACTTTGAAAGGCTTCGGCAATACTGCGGCCACAGGCCAACAGACCATGGTTGCGCAGTATCAGCATATTTTTATCCCCCAGATTGGCCACCAGACGTGGCTTCTCATCATCCATCAGGGTTATGCCTTCAAAGTCATGATAGGCGACGCGATTGTGCAGCAGTGCCGAGTAGAAGTTATCGTTGCGCAGCCCTTCCTCAGAGCAGGCCACGGCCATACCGTCATTTGTATGAGTGTGGGCAATACAGACCACATCAGGGCGCGCGGCGTGGATGGCAGTATGGATAACAATGCCAGCCGGATTCACAGCATAGTCGGTTTCTTCCACTATATTGCCGTCGATATCCACCTTGACCAGATTTGAGGCGGTGACTTCGCTGTAATGCAGGCCGTAGGGGTTGATTAAAAAGTGGTGCTCGTCTCCCGGCAGCTTGACGGTTATATGGTTGTAGATCAGTTCAGTCCAACCCATATAGTCGAAAATACGGTAGCAGGCTGCGAGTTGAACCCGCAATTCTTGTTCGGTCTGTGCCATTAGTTTGCCCTCTTTACGAATTTGGTCAGTATGACAATCTGTGTGCCGTTGACTCGGCCTTCTATATGTTCTTCATTGCTGGATACCAGTGAAATATTGCGCACTGCGGTGCCACGTTTGGCGGTAAAACTGGTTCCTTTAACATTGAGATCTTTGGTCAGGGTTACCGTATCACCTGCGGCAAGTACGGCGCCATTGCAGTCTTTATGAATAACCGCATCTTCATCTATTTGACCTTCGCCAGTGGCCTGAGCCCAGCTAAGAGTCGGCTCATCCAGATACAGCATATCCAGTAATTCCTGTGGCCAGCCTTCCGCGCTGAGTCTGGTCAGCATTCGCCATGCCATCACCTGAACCGCAGGTACCTGACTCCACATACTGTCATTGAGGCAGCGCCAGTGATTGATATCGACGCTTTCCGGATGGTTGATTTGATTTGAGCAGGTAGCACAGATCAGTATCGACTGATCGGCGCTTTCATCTGAGGGTAGTACGGGAAAAACAGCGAGTTGCTCACTGCTGGAGCAAAGTTCACAGATGGAGCCGCTGCGAGTCTGAAGATCTGATTCTGTGGTCATGGTTAAACGCTGCTTATTAATTATTATTTGTACTGCATTATAACTACCAATATAGCTAAGAGTTTAGAGTAATTGCGGTTATCCAGAGTGATTAAATCAGACCGCCAAGTACTGCTGCTGCGGCCCAGCCCGAGCTAACAGCGCCCTCAACTTTTGGCCCATTAAAGGCATCACCAGCCAGAGCCAGAGGCGGTAGATCTGTGCCCTCAGTTAATAGCATGCAGGATTCCGGGTCGACCACTGTCGGCTTGCTGTAGCGCCAGCCGTGCACCTGATACTGGGTAACGCTAGAACCTAACAGCGGGAGTGCGGCATCAATTAATTGCTGGCCGACAGTCATGGGGTCAGCATCAAAATATTTAGCACTAAAGGTACCGCTGCCATGAATAGTAACGGCAGGGATTTTTGATACCCCTTTTTGTTGGTTGTCGCTTATCCAGGCGACGGGGCTATCTTCTATAACCGTTGCGCCGGGCGCGGGAATATTTGAAGGGCTTTCCAGAACGGCCATTACGGCTATACAGGCTTCGTATTCAATGCGCTGTAGCCTTGCCAACTTGTCGGTGGGTATTTGAATATTGCCGGTGGCTAATAGATCCAGTGTCTGGGGAATTGGCGAGGTGATAATCATCGATTTGGCGCTGATGCTTTCGCCATTATCGAGCGTTGCCAGCCACTGATTATTATCTTGCGCTATCTCCACTACCCGTACTTTACGAAGGATATTGAGATCAGTGGCCAGATGTTTTGCGATCGCGGTCATGGTGGGCACGCCGCGGTAGCGGGGATGACCATTTTGATGCCCGGGATAGCTGCTGTACCACTCTTCAGCTACACCGGCCTCTATCCATTCGGCTACGGTTTGCTGAAAGCGTGGCGCACGAGCAGTCATAAATTGTGCACCGTGATCAAAGCTGGCCTCACCAATACGCCGTCCCGCCAGACGACCGCCAAGCCCGCGACCTTTGTCTACCAGCATTACATTGTGACCTGCCTGCTGAAGATCGATGGCGGCACTGAGTCCGGACAGGCCGGCTCCAATAATTAGAATATCAATACTGTGATGGGTTGGCGGATTTGATTTAGGGTCGGGCATAAAGTCAGTCTTATCAGTTATTTTTTTCGTGCATCAGTTCTGCAGCGTTGGGAACAGTAGCGTACTTCATGCCATACCTTTTCCCATTTCTTGCGCCATACAAAGGGGCGCTCGCAGACAGGGCAAAGCTTGGCCGGAAAGTCAGATTTTTTGAGGGTTTTTGGCATGGGTAACAGTCGCTAGTTTGACTGTTATACGGCCGTCCCTGTCAGCCAGTTTAAAGCTTTTTAAGCGGGCTGACAGTGGTGATATTGGACGGCCGCAATTTTCGCCGAGTTTATATAGCTACAGCTAGGTAGCAACTGTTAGATAGCTAAAGAGTTTGGCTTTTTGATAAGTGCACCGACAATAGCGCCAGATATACCGGTCTGAACCAGGGCTGCCGCAAACCAGGCTTCGGCCATAGTCAGTGGGATTGGCATATACACATAGCTACCCAGAGCCATCAGGCCATTACCAAGGCCCAGTAGCAGGCCGAATTTAATGCCATTGTGGAGTGACTTTTCACTGATTAGTAGATCGTAGATCAGTACAAAGCAGATGCTAAAGCCCAGTTTTACCCCATAACACAGCAGTGCGTTCATCTCCTCCATAGGCCGCCATAGATTTACGGTTGCCTCGTAGGATGATTGCAGCAGAATGCCGTGGATTAAATAGTCGAGAATCGACCAGACAATAAATACCGCAGCAATTGCTAATAGATTACGTTTTAACATGATCTTGGTTCCTTTAGTTTTAGCCTTTTCAGGCGGTTATTAGAAGCACTCCCTCCCTATAAATTGATGGAAAAACTCTTTTTTTTAAAGCCGATTTTGTCCCCATCAGGCCATAAATAGCGCTGACCATCGATATTGATATAACAGTTATCGAAATCAGGATTGACCAGATCAGGGTGATAGCGCGGTGCGCCGACATAGGGGCTGTTTGGGGCTTTGGGGAAACTGTAAAAAAGGCAGCCGAGGGAGCCAAAGAGATTCGAGTGATCGGTGAGCTTGCGGCTCAAATTTTCATGCTGCACCTCGCCGCGGCGCTGTACATAGATTCCGCAGATAACAAATAATATAAAAACCGCCAAACCCATGATCAGTCCTTAATAGAGGCAAGATATTTATCACCTATATTTAGACTATGCAGAACAGTTGTGCAAAAACCTGCGGCTTATTAGGCTACTGACAAGACAATAATAATGATCAGGCAGAGGACTAGGGGTATGGCTAGCAGGCCTACGGCAAAGTAAATTAAATGGCGGTTAGTCTTTAGCATGGCGGGATTTCCTTTTTCTAAAATAACACCAATAAGCTAATCTAGTCGTTTTGATCCTGCATTGATCTGCCTCTATAAAAGGGTTGATCGCGACTATCAGTTTGTGGTCAAAATTTCTTTAATTTGCCCCCTTATCAATGGAACCAGTTCAGCTTCAAACCACTGGTTTTTGCGCAGCCAGAGATTGTTGCGCGGGCTTGGGTGAGGTAGGGGAATTCGGGTGGGCCAGTATTCACGCCAATTTTCTACTAACTGGGTGACGGATTTTTTTGGCTGGGAAAAATGATAATCCTGAGCATATTTTCCAATAACCATTGTGCTCTGAAGATTCGGCAATCGATTGAGAAGTTTATGGCGCCAGATCTCTGCGCACTCGGGTCTGGGCGGCAGGTCGCCGGATTTCCCAGTGCCCGGAAAACAAAAGCCCATAGGCACAATAGCTATCTGTTGCGGGTTGTAGAAAGTTTCTTTGGAAATACCCATCCAGTCGCGCAGACGGTCGCCGCTGGGGTCATCGAAGGGTATACCCGAGGCGTGAACTCTGCGTCCTGGCGCCTGACCGGCAACTAAAATTTTTGCTTGTGGATGCAGTTGCAATACCGGTCGCGCCGCATTGGGTAGATAGGGTTCGCAGATTGTGCAGGCGCGAACTTCGGAGAGTAGTGAGTTTAGATCGCCCATATTTAGTCCAAGGATTTGAGCGTGAGTTTAATCTCTGCACGAACTTTGTCGATTTCGGCAATGGTTTTATCGGTGGCTTCAATATCGCTGGGGATATTTTCCCAGTGGTAGGACCAAATAGATTTAAGTCTTTCCGAAGCGAGACTGACAGGCTCGCTGATCAGCATACTTAAATCACCAACTAAGCCGACTTTTACCCAGCCTTTTCTTGGGCTGCCGGCAATCGTATCTTTGTCGTAATGAGCGGTATAAATTATCTGCTCCAGTTCGGCAAGTTCTGAAAGTACCGAAAAAGCTGCGGTGCGAATATTGCTGTTATCTTCAGTGACTTCCATCCGCCAGGCGTTGTAGCTAAAACCCACTATGGCGAAAACCACGCCCAGTACGGCGGTAATGTAGTAAGACTTTAGTTTGTTTGTCAGATCGTTCATAGGCAATGCAACTTTTTAGAAGCTCTGTATAAACGTAGCAGACTGAAGAGGGTTTTTTGCCTGCTTGGACTTTCGATGAGATTAAAAAAGGGCGCTATTGCAGCGCCCTTTTTTCAGTAGCTAATTTACTTGTCGAGACTCCAGATACCTGGGCCACGTGCGGCAATAAATAAAAATGCAAAACAGAACAGTGCCGCTAGCTCACCGCCATTAAGGATTGGGAAAAAGTTATTCATACCGTGGGCCATCCAGTAAGCCACCGCCATGGTGCCGCTACAAATAAATGCCGCTGGACGGGTTAATAACCCAATCATGACCAGTGCGCCACCAATCATCTCAATGGTGCCGGCGGCATACATTAATGGGTTGAGTGGGTAGGGAAAGTCGGCGGGAAAATTGATCAGTTTTTGAGTGCCGTGCCAGATAAAGAGAAAGCCGCTGACAATTCTTAGCAGTGCGTAGGTTTCTTCTTGATACTTGTCGAGAAAGTTCATTGTTGTCACCCCTTGTTTTTATAGTTTAAAGACATAGTAGGCGCTTTTATAAGAGTTTTCCAATAGCCTGTCAGGGCTGGCTGAAGTGTCTATGGTTGGCTAGATATGATTGATAGGAGGAGTATACTTACTGGAAACGGATTCCAAGGAGAGGAATAGTGCCAACAATATCAATGTTCTATGGTTTGATTATACGGATGTATTATTTTGATAATCAGAGGCACCAAAAACCACATATTCATGTGCATTATCAAGAAACCAGTGCTGTTGTAGCTATTCCTGACGGTGAGGTTTTGGAGGGAAAGCTGCCGCGTTCAAAGCAGAAACTTGTTGATGCCTGGATTGAGATTCATCAGGAAGATTTAATGGCAGATTGGCACTTGGCCATTGGCGGTGATAAATTATTTAAAATTGAACCTTTAAAGTAGAGCTGTTTAATGAGAGCTTCTGAGGTAGGTGAGAGATGAACCCCGACGTTAAAGTAGCAGAGCCTTTGGCTGACTATAAATTGCGTATACAGTTTGATAATGACGAACTTAAAGAGTTTGATGTCACCCCTTTTTTAGATAAAGGGATTTTCACCGAGCTAAAAGATAAGAGTTATTTTAAGCAGGTGCGCGTGGCGTTTGGGTCTGTGCAGTGGCCAAATGAGCAGGATTTCAGTAAAGATACTCTGTACCTTTTAGGAAACCCTGTGAGTGGAAAGTAATTGTCTTGGCAGGAGTAACTATTAAGCACCTGCCGCAGCTAAGGCTTCAACATACTCTGCACCATGGCCGTGTTCGCCGGCAATCTGCTTTAGAGTTTTACCGTCGGGATTGGTGGCATTTAGGTCGTAGCCCGCTTCTTTAAAGAAATTCAAAAAGGTTACAAAGTTATCGATATTCATCCCGCGGTAGGCTTTTTCCAGCAGGTGGAAATCGGTGCTGACACCATTGGGTGCCTCAAAGCTTAAAAAGCTTTTGACTCGTTCATCGTCAAAGACTTCGCCGAGAACTTTCTGTTTATCTTTCTTTAATGACATAACTTGTTGATTCCTTTTTGCTTCTCTACTGCTTGGCTTTTAGTTATAAAAGTTCATTGAGCTTTTGAGCCAAAATTTGATTGACCTGTTGCGGGTTGGCCTGACCTTTTGAGGCCTGCATAATCTTGCCCATAAAGCCGCCGAGCTTTTTCTTGCGCTTGGCTTCATCGGTGTTGATATAGTCGTCGACCATTGCCTGGTTGGCGGTCAGTACATCGACGACCATCTGCTCCAGTGCACCGCTATCAGATACCTGCTTTAAACCACGGGCTTCAATAATCTCATCTGCACTGCCTTCACCGTCCCAGATGGCTTCAAAAACTTCTTTAGCCATTTTTCCGGAAATGCTGTTGTCGGCGATACGAACGATTAATCCTGCAAGCTGTTCTGCGCTAACTGGGCTGTTGCCAATACTTAAATCCTGACTGTTTAGGCGCGCTGAAAGTTCGCCCATGGTCCAGTTGGCAGCCAGTTTAGGGTTTTTGCAGGCGCTGGTAGCGGTTTCAAAATAGTTGGCCATGGCTGCGTCGCTGCTGAGTATGCCGGCATCGTATTCAGACAGTTCATACTGTTCAACAAAGCGCGCCTGACGGGCATCGGGCAGTTCTGGCAGATTGCGGCGCAGCTCTTCAACCTGTTCGTCACTGACAACCACTGGCAGTAGATCGGGGCAGGGGAAGTAGCGGTAGTCATTAGCTTCTTCTTTGCTGCGCATAGAACGGGCAACTTTGGTCTCACCGTTGTACAGGCGAGTTTCCTGAGCGATAGTGCCGCCATCTTCAATCACATCAATCTGGCGCGCGACTTCGCGTTTAATCGCCTCTTCCATAAACTTAAACGAATTGAGGTTTTTGGTTTCGGTTCTGGTACCAAGGGTATCGCTACCGCTAGGTTTTACCGAGACATTGACATCAAAGCGCATGCTGCCCTGTGACATCTCGCCGTCGCAGATGCCAATAGAGGTAACAATGCTGTGAATCTTTTTGGCAAAGGCGATCGCTTCTTCGGCATTACTCATATCCGGTTCGGAGACGATTTCAATTAGCGGGGTGCCGGCGCGGTTGAGGTCGATACCGGAGAAACTGCTGTTAAAGTTGCCTTCGTGAAGGGATTTACCGGCATCTTCTTCGAGATGTGCGTGATGGATGCGCACAATTTTGCTGCTGCCATCGGCAAGCTGAATCTCGACATTACCGCGACCAACAATAGGTTTTTCCAACTGGGTGGTCTGGTAACCCTTGGGAAGATCCGGATAGAAGTAGTTTTTGCGCTCAAAGGCGGAGACCTGACCAATTTCGGCATCGATCGCCAGACCAAACATAATGGCGTAATTGACGGCCTGCTTATTGAGTACGGGCAAGGTTCCCGGCATGGCCAGATCAATGGCACAGGCCTGTGTATTGGGCTCGGCACCATAGGCGGTGCTGGCACCGGAGAATATTTTAGTTTTGGTGGCTAGCTGCACGTGGATCTCTAGCCCGATTACTGTATCCCAACTCATGCGATACCCTCCGGAGCCTGTGTGTGCCAGTCGCTGGTCTGCTGGTACTGGTGGGCGGCGTTTAAGATTCGCGCCTCGTCAAAATAGTTGCCGATAATCTGCAGGCCAACCGGCTTGTCTTCAACCATGCCGCAGGGAATGGACATCCCGGGCAGGCCGGCCAGATTGGTGGCGATGGTGTAAATATCTTCCAGATACATGGCTACCGGATCATCACCTTTGGAGCCAGCTTTAAAGGCCGGTGAGGGGCAGGTGGGGCCCATAATAAGATCGACGTTTTCGAAAGCGCTGACAAAATCCTGCTGGATCAACTGGCGTACCTGCTGGGCTTTGCCGTAGTAGGCATCGTAGTAGCCGGCAGACAGACAGTAGGTGCCGATCAGAATACGTCGCTGTACTTCTTCACCAAAGCCTTCGGCGCGGCTGCGGCAGTACATATCTTGCAAATCTGCAGGGTCTTCACAGCGGTAGCCATAGCGCGAGCCATCAAAGCACGACAGGTTGGCAGAGGCTTCCGCGGGTGCGATTACATAATAGGCGGGTACTGATAAAGCCGAATTCGGTAGGCTGATTTCAACCAGTTCTGCCCCCTGAGCTTCGAGGTCAGCCAGTGCACTGCGCACGGCTTTTTCGGTGCCCGGGTGCAGGCCTTCGGAGAAGTACTCTTTGGGCACGCCAATGCGCAAGCCTTTAACCGAACTGTTTAGGGTGGCGGTGTAATCCGGTACTTCGCGATCGATGCAGGTCGAGTCTTTGTCGTCGTAGCTGGCCATACAGTTGAGCAGCAGTGCGCAATCTTCTGCGGTGCGTGCCATTGGGCCGCCCTGATCGAGGCTCGAGGCGAAGGCAATCATGCCCCAGCGCGAGACGCGACCATAGGTGGGTTTAATGCCGCTAACACCGCACAGGGCGGCAGGCTGGCGAATCGAGCCTCCGGTATCTGTAGCGGTAGCGCCGGGAGCTAAGCGAGCGGCAACAGCTGCTGCTGATCCGCCGGAGGATCCGCCGGGCACTGAGTCGGTTGCCCAGGGGTTTTTAACTGGACCGTAAAAGCTGGTTTCGTTGGAGGAGCCCATGGCGAACTCATCCATATTGGTTTTGCCCAGTACTACAGCGCCGGCCTGCTCGAAGTTTTCGACCACGGTGGCATTGTAGGGGGGGATAAAGTTATCGAGCATTTTCGAGCCACAGCTGGTGCGAACGCCGTCGGTGCAGAAGATATCTTTATGCAGGATAGGCACACCGCAGAGATCCGGAGCATTGCCGGCGGCTAGGCGCTGGTCGGCAGCGGCGGCGGCTTTCAGGGCCTGCTCAGCAGTAACGGTAATCACTGCATTGTAGGCAGAATCAAGGCTGCCGATGCGGTCTAAAAAGTGCTGAGTTAACTCAACACTGGTAAATTCTTTGCTCTGCAGCACTTTTACAAGCTCGGCGATAGTCAGGTTGTGCATGATTGGTCTGCTTATTCTATGACTTTAGGCACTAAAAATAGGCCGTCTTCGGTTTCTGGCGCTATCGCCTGCAAGGCTTCACGTCTATTGAGTTCGGTGACTTCGTCTTCACGCAGGCGCTGAGTGGCTTGCATGGGGTGAGACATGGCTTCTACGCCGTCGGTGTCGACTGCCTGCAGCTGATCGACAAGTTCGAGAACACTGCCCAATCGCTGTGACACTTCACTAATAGTCTCTTCGTTGATGGCGATGCGCGATAGCGTCGCCAGCTTTTCAATTTCACTACGTTCGATACTCATTAAATTATCCGTTAGCTCTGCTCGGTAAATACCCCGAATAAGGGTCGCGTAAGGTACCATAAATTAGCGGATCAGGTTAAGGGGGTGGAGCACTTATAACGCTGATTTCACATGCTTTTTTACTACTTTTTCTACAGATGACAGCAACTTGCTAAAAGATCAGTTAGAATGCTTTAAAAATAACACAAAAGACGCAGTGAGTGCTTGCTCTGCGGTTCTGCCGCTGTTAAATTTGCCGATTAAATAAACCGTCGGTTTTGTTGTTCAAACAGGGCTAAAAATTAGGGAATATCGATTAGATGTTTAAAAAAATACGCGGGTTCTTTTCAAGTGATCTCTCGATCGATCTGGGAACAGCAAATACACTTATCTATGTGCGTGAAAAAGGTATTGTTCTCAACGAACCTTCGGTGGTTGCTATCCGCCATCACCTCGGGCAAAAAATTATTGAAGCCGTGGGTGTTGATGCAAAGCGTATGCTTGGTCGTACTCCCGGTAATATCACCGCGATTCGCCCCCTAAAAGACGGGGTTATTGCAGACTTCCAGGTTACTGAGAAGATGCTGCAGCATTTTATTAAGAAAGTTCACGCGTCCAGTTTTGTTCCTCCCAGTCCCCGCGTATTGATCTGTGTGCCCTGTATGGCAACCGAGGTTGAGAAGCGCGCGATTAAAGAGTCGGCCTACAGTGCTGGTGCTCGCGAGGTATTTTTGATTGAAGAGCCAATGGCTGCGGCTATGGGTGCAGGTCTGCCGGTTGAAGAAGCGGTGGGTTCGATGGTGGTGGATATCGGGGGTGGTACTACCGAGATCGCTATTCTGTCCCTGAATGGCGTGGTGTTCTCCGATTCTGTCCGCATCGGTGGTGACCGTTTTGATGAGTCAATCGTCAACTTTGTGCGCCGCAAGTACGGCAGCGTGATTGGTGACAGCACCGCTGAGCGTATCAAGATGGAAATTGGCGGTGCCTATCTGTCAAAAGAGGTTCGCGAGATCGATGTCCGCGGCCGCAATCTTGCCGAAGGTGTTCCCAAGAGCTTTACGCTCAACAGTGATGAGATTCTCGAGTCACTGCAGGAGCCGCTGGCCGGTATTGTGCAGGCGGTTAAGCGCGTGCTCGAACAGTCTCCTCCAGAACTGGCATCTGATATTGCCGAGACTGGCATTGTCTTAACCGGTGGTGGTTCGATGTTGCGTGACTTGGATCGACTGTTAACCGCAGAGACTGGTTTGCCGGTTATTCTCTCTGAAGACCCTCTTACCTGTGTAGCACGCGGTGGTGGTGAAGCACTGGAGATGATGGACAACAACAAGATTAATTCTTTAACTTTCTAAGCTTTACAGCTAGCGGGTAGCTGGTTTAACACTGCCTGCTGGCGATCGGGAGAGGATTTATCAGAAACGTTTTTAGTAAAACATCCTCTTCGGCGAGAAAATTCCTAATCGTTGCCTTTATCGCCCTGCTATTTATGATGGTGGATGTCTTTACTCCCTGGTTAAAGCCCGTTTACAGCACCGTCGACAATCTGGTGCGCCCTCTCTACTGGTTTTCAAATATCCCCCAGCGGGTTCAGGAATGGAGCAGCAGCAGTGTCACTTCACGCTCTGAGCTCGAGAGCGAAAATCTGCGTCTCACTAAAGAAAGTTTGATCTATTACGGTCAGTTGCAGCGCATGTCTGATCTGGCCGCTGAAAACCTGCGTCTTCGCCGTCTGCTAAATGCCACTGAGCTTGTGATGGACAGCGTGCTGGTCACTGAGGTGATCGGTGTCTCCGCTAACCCCCAACGCCATACATTGAGTATTGATCGCGGCAGTGATGACGGTGTCTTTGTCGGTCAACCACTGCTCGATGCCGAGGGGCTGATGGGACAGATTATTACCGTCCACAACAATCACAGCACTGCCCTATTGATCACTGACAGCAGTCACGCATTGCCGGTGCAGGTATTGCGCAACGGTGTGCGCTCAATTGCTGAGGGTTCTTCGGATTACAATCTGCTGAGTCTAAAGTTTGTTTCGCCCACCGCCGATATCAAAGAGGGTGACAAGCTGGTCAGTTCTGGATTGGGCGGGCTCTACCCGGTTGGCTATCCGGTGGGGACAATTATCAGTATTGAGCAGGAGCCCGGAGACAGCTTCCTTAAAATCAGCGTAGATCCCTCGGCAGAAATTGACCGCAGTCGTCATCTGCTGTTGCTGTACACCTCAAGAGATGGGGATGGCGATTTGGATAGCACTGAATAATGGCGCCGGTTAACCACACTGCTGCAATGTTGCTGTCGCTGGTTATCGCCGTAGTTTTCAGTGTTATGCCGGTGAGCGGTGACTGGATTGTCTGGAAACCGAATTTTATATTGCTGGTCACCATGGGTTGGGTTTTTCATCGACCCACGGAATTTGGAATCTTCTTTGCTGCTGGGGTAGGGCTGCTGGCAGACTTTCTACTGCAGACAACTCTCGGACATTCGGTGCTGGTGTTTGCACTCTGCTGTACGCTGGTAGTTATAGTCAGTCGCTGGGTTAAATATCTGTCGATTATCCAGCGCACACTGTTGGTCTATCTGATCGTTCTTTTTGTGGGTTTTATTGAGGCGAGCATTTTCTCTTTGTCTGGCTATCCAACGGCAATGGATCATCTGCTGATGAAAACCCTGTTTTCTGCGCTGGTCTGGCCGCTGATCGATAAACTGATAGCTCGAATGTGTACTCATGAACGCTAAGGGCTTTTTACCAATAAGCGCTAAAGGCTTTGTATTGATGAACGCTAAGGGCTTTTTACCAATAAGCGCTAAAGGCTTTTTACTGACGAACGCTAAGGGCTTTTTACCAATAAGCGCTAAGGGCTTTTTACTGACGAACGCTAAGGGCTTATTTTGCAAATAACCACACCACAACTTTTACTGGCTTCTGCATCGCCCCGTCGCAGGGATCTGCTCGAACAGATTGGCGTCAACTTTTTGGTGTTGGCTGTGGATATTGATGAGAGCCGTCGCGATCAGGAATCCCCAGTCGACTATGTGTCTCGTCTGGCGGTGGAAAAGGCGCAGGCAGGCTTTAGCCGTCAGCAGGGTCAATTGCCGAGTCTGGGTGCTGATACTATTGTGGTTTTTGAGAATCAGATTTTTGGCAAACCTCAGGATCAAAAGCAGGCTGAGGCAATGCTAATGACGCTGTCTGGTAAGGTTCATAGTGTTTTTACTGCAGTAGCTATAGATAATGGCACTGATACCGCCATGGCGATTGCAGAAACCCGAGTCGGGTTTCGCACAATTAGCCAATCTGAGTGTCAGATCTACTGGCAGACCGGTGAGCCACAGGGCAAGGCCGGCGCCTATGCGATTCAGGGTCGCGGTGGGGTGTTTGTTGAAAAACTCGAAGGGAGTTACAGCGCTGTTGTAGGTTTGCCGTTGGCAGAGACGGAGCAGCTGTTAAAAAAGTTTTCTGTGCCGCTTTGGAATACGGGTACAAAATAGACTGGGAAATGCCCTAAGTTAGAAAATGTTTGAAGCCAGGAAGTGCTATGAGTCAGGAAATACTAATCAATATTACGCCGATGGAAACCCGCGTGGCTCTTGTCGAAAACGGCGTGCCTCAGGAAATCCATGTCGAGCGCAATAAGAAGCGCGGTCTGGTCGGTAATATCTATAAGGGCAAGGTGGTACGGGTGCTACCCGGTATGCAGGCAGCCTTTATAGATATTGGCGAAGAGCGCACGGCGTTTTTGCATGTTGACGATCTGGTTCAGCGCACTAATAAGAAGGCCGATGGAGAGTCGGCAGATATTTCCCGTCTGCTTCACGATGGTCAGCAGTTAGTTGTTCAGGTGATCAAAGATCCGGTTGGTTCCAAAGGGGCACGGCTCTCTGCGGAGCTTTCGATAGCCTCCTACAATCTGGTTTATATGCCCGACGTAAATCGTATAGGTATCTCCCAGCGGCTAGAAGATGAAGAGGAGCGCGAGCGACTCAAAACAGCACTGACCAAGGTAGTCGATGAGCTGCAAGTGAGTGGCGGTTATATTTTGCGCACCGTTGCCGAGGGTGCCACAGAAGACGAACTACGCAGTGCAGTGAGTTTTCTCAATCGTGTTTGGGAGGATCTTTTAGAGCGCAAGGTCTCTGCGGTAGCTCCCTGCCGTCTGTATGAGGATTTACCACTCTACAAGCGTGTGCTGCGCGATATGGTGCGGCCCGAAGTTGAGAAGATCCGTGTTGATTCCCGTGAGATTCTGGAAAAACTGACCTCTTTTGCGAATAAATTTAATCCGGAAATTGTTCGCCTGATCGAGCATTACCCCGGAGAGCGGCCGCTGTTTTATCTGTATGGCATCGAAGATGAAATCACCAAGGCGCTGCAGCGCAAGGTGGTTCTAAAATCCGGTGGCTCTCTGGTGTTTGACCAGACGGAAGCCATGTCGACCATCGATGTGAATACCGGTGCCTTTGTCGGTCGTCGCAATCTTGAAGAAACTATTTACAAAACCAATCTCGAAGCGGCGGTGGCGATTGCCCGACAGATGCGTATTCGCAATCTGGGTGGCATTGTTATTGTCGATTTTATCGATATGAAAAATGCTGAACACCGCCGTCAGGTGCTGCGCACTTTTGAAAAAGCGGTGGGTCGAGATCGTGTTAGAACAATAATTTCAGGGGTTACCGAGCTGGGGCTAGTGCAGGCGACACGCAAGCGCACCAGTCAGAGTCTCGGGCAGGTTATGTGTGCCGAGTGCCCGACCTGTCAGGGCCGCGGCTATGTTAAATCCCCGGAGTCGGTGAGTTACGAAATACTGCGTGATATTTTGAGGGTGGCTCGCGCCTATGAATGTGATAGTTTGCAGGTATTGGCGCCACCATCGGTGATTGAACATCTTCTCGATGAAGACTCTTCACAGGTGGCAGATCTGGAACAGTTTATTGGTCGGACAATTCAGTTCAGAGTTGAGAGTCTCTATCCTCTCGAACAGTTTGATATTATTCCGGTTTAATCACACATGGCTATAGCGAAGATGGGTAAAGCATTTAAAAGCGCGATTCGCTGGCTATGGCTAACAATAGCACTGCTGATTATCGGCACGGTAATTCTGGTGGTTATCGGTCGCCAGACAATTGCCGGTATCGATAGCTACCGCACAGATATTCAGCAGATAATCGAAGATCAGATTGGTCTGCGAATTGAGCTCGGTGAGCTCAACGGTGACTGGCCACGACTGGTTCCAATTCTGGATATCGAAAGCGCTGCAGTTTTTGCTGAGGATAATTCCCCTGCGATTGTGGTTAGCGGCGGCCGCGCCCATCTGGATCTGTTTGAGACTATTATCCGAAAAACCCCTATCTGGCGAGAGCTGGTAGTGGATAGTTTGCAGTTAACCATGGTCGAGGACGAGACGGGTAGCTGGGGGCTAAAAGGTTTTGGCGGTAACTCTGATGCGGATTTGAGTCTGTTTGTTGATCCCCTGTCCTATAGCCGCCTAATTCAGTTTCGGGATGTGCAGGTTGTATTGCAGTTCTTTTCGGGCAAGTCGATGCTGCTCAATGGTCGCGATGTGGCGATGGAAAATGCCGACGATTTCCACCGCGCAGAGCTCTCGGTCATTGTCTCGGAACAACAGCTCGCAGCCACTGAAGATAATTCCGCTGTGCAGGTTCAGAGCCCAGCCTATCTCTTAATAGAGGGTTATGGCGATGTCGCTGATGTGGAGAGTTTTTTCGCCGAAGGCTATTTCCGCTTTGACGACTTTAACCTCTCCGAGCCCCTCGCAGACCTATCTCGCTCTCTACTACCCAGTCTGTTCGCCAATCTGTCTGACTTTGAAGCCAATGCCAACGGTGAAATATGGTTTGCTGTTCATCCCGGTGGCTCTGCGGATTTTGAAGGGATGCTGGCTATTGGTGAGATTCCCTTAAATTGGCTGGCAGATGTACCGCCAATCACCAATATCAAGACTGAGGTGACCGGCTGGTATACGCCCGCGTCAGATTGGGGGTTGCGCCTGCAGGGTTTTGATCTCGACTGGTCGGATGCAGAGATAGAGCCTCTCGATTTAGTCTTTACTCAGCGTCTGGGTTCACAGTGGAAAGATTTTGATGTATCGATTAATCATCTCGATTTAACACTGATGTCTGAGCTGCTTTCCAGTACGCAGATCGCCGATAAAAAAATATTAAACGCAGTAGAAAATCTGCAACCTCAGGGAGTGATTAATGCCCTGACACTGGGCCATGATCACGTTGGATACTATGCTTCGGCTAATCTCGAAGAAATAAGTATCGCATCCTGGAAAGGCAGCCCGAGTGTTAAGGCTCTCGATGGTTATATAGAGGTCTACGGTGAACGAGGTCTTTTTTCGATTGCTGATACTGATGGTTTTGACGTTTATTTTCCCTCTGCCTATAAAGACTATCTAAGCATTGATGAGGCTATGGGGTCGATCAATGTCTCCTGGCAGAAGAGCGATAAACTGCTGACGGTTCGCAGTAATACCATTCGCACAAAGATGGATGCCGGCAGCTCAAATATCATGTTTTCTGTGCAGCAGACAATTCCCTCTGGAGGTAATCCGCCAGAGGTGAATCTGATGATTGGTGCACGCAATCTGGATGCGGAGCAGCGCAATAAGTATCTGCCTTACTCTATGCCAGGGCAGCTCAATAAGTGGTTAACCGAGTCGATATTAGATATTCAGGTAGAGGAATTTGGGCTGCTGATTCGCAATTCACCGCCAAAGTTTGATCGTTCCTCCCAGACCACTCAGTTAATAATGAAAACCACTCAAGGGGATATAGATTACGATCCTCGATGGACCGGTGTTCGCGATGCAGACAGCCTATTGCTAGTCGATGATGGCTACACTGAAGTGATTATGGCGTCGGGGACTGTTGGCAGTACGGAGGTTAGTGATGCCAAGGTTGTCTACGCCAAAGAGGGCGCTGACAATCAACCGTTTCTGTTTGTCGACGCTCAGGTCGAGGGTGATTTATCCGAGCTGATCAATATTCTTGCGGACTCTCCTCTAAAGAATAATGTCGCTGCTATTAGTGATTGGAACTACAGTGGAAAAACGTTAAGTCAGCTGGATCTGGTTATTCCGATGTCGAGAAAGACGAAGGTTGATTCCAACGATTCCAGTCTGGACGGTCAATATAATGTCGCGACAACAATCTCTGAGGGTTCAATCAGTATTCCCAATCGACCTATTAGCATGACCGATATTCAGGGGCAGTTAAATTTCTCTGTGCAGGACGGTCTCTATGGCGAGGGTATTCGGGGAAATTTCTGGCAGCGACCAATGGTCAGCCGTCTGTACAAAACCGATGATCAGCAGAAGATAGCCTTTAGCGGTGATCTATTGCCAGAGAGCCTCAACCAGCTGGTTGAGTTTCCATGGCAGAAGGTGGTTGTAGGTGCTGTTCCTATTGAGGGGCTGATCAGTATTCCCGCAGTGAAAGATAAGGCCGTCACTCTGCAGGTCAGCAGCCAACTTGAGGGCGTTGCACTGGATCTTCCGGCACCGCTGGTTAAATCTGCTCAGGACTCTCAGGCGCTGGATATCACCTTCTATTTCTCTCCGGAGTTTGAGCGCCTAACGGCAACACTGGAGGGCAGGCCAGGCTCCGCTGTTGTCCCGAGCGCTGATCTGCATTTTGATCTACATTTTAATGCTGGCGAATTTAATTCAGGACAGATCAGCTACGACCGGCCTGCGGCTGAAATTGAAGATTCTGTATTGCGATTATCCGCTTACCTGCCGACTACTGAGCTGGAATCTTGGCGACCTCTGGCAGCGCTTTTTGAAGGGACTGAAAACCCTGAAAAGTCCTCCTGGAAAACCGTTTTTGATCTGCGCTTTGACCAGTTGGAACTGGCTACTTTCCAGCTTAAAGATATTGCCGCGACAGCCACATTTGCCGAGCAGCTAGTGGATATTGATCTGCGCAGTGATCTGGTTGAGGGACATCTGTTAGTGCCAACCGGTGAGTCACTGAAGGTGCCAGAGATTAATCTTAGTCGCCTGACTGTGCCTTCATCACTGCTGAAAGAAAAAGTCACTGCATCGACCATTGATCCGCGCCGCTTCCTGGCTCTGGATCTTGCTGTGGATCAGCTGATAATTGGTGAAGATAACTGGGGCTCCCTGTCCTTCGATTTGCGACCGGAAGTCTCTGGTGCGGCCTTTAGTCAGATTAAAGGTAATCTATTTGGCCTTAAACCCGGGGCTTTTGAAAATCAGCCGTCGACGGAATTCTTCTGGCAATTTGATGGCAACAGATATGCCAGTCGACTAGTGGGCCCCGTGGGTATTGATAATATTGGCGATTTTTTGAGCTCTGGTCTGGGTATTCCAAAAATTGTAGATAGTCAGTCCGGACGCTTTGTGTTTGATCTTGCCTGGCAGGATCAACCGTGGAAAATCTCTCGTGAAAATATTAGTGGTGAATTTGCTGTAGAGCTAAGGGAGGGCAGTTTTTATAAGTCTCCCGGTGGTTCTGGTGCGGCGCTAAAAATGGTTAGTCTGGTCAATTTCGCCAACTGGTTGCGCCGCCTAAAGTTAGATTTTTCCGATGTGGTTGGCCAAAATCTTGCCTACAACAAACTTAATGGTACCTTACATTTTGATCAGGGCGTTGCCAGTCTCAGAGATCCGCTGCGTATGAAAATGCCTTCCGGTCGCATGAGCATGGCCGGCGATTTTGATCTGCTTAACGAGCAGGTTGATGGCCGCTTGGTGGCGACTCTGCCAGTTGCCACGAATCTACCCTGGGTTGTGGCTCTAATGGGTGGCCTGCCCGCAGCCGCTGGTGTTTATGTGACTAGCAAGCTGGTTGAAAAGCAGGTCGATCGACTATCGAGCATCAGTTACAAGCTATCCGGTTCATGGGATGATGTTGATGTTGAGGTGGACCGTATATTTGCTCCTGATCTGGAAGATGAAAAGGAGGCTGATAAAGCGGGTAAAAAAGAGCCCAGCGAGAACAAGGACAACAACGATGACTCAGAGAGCGAGCAATAACCACTATTTAATTGTCGCGGCTGTTCAGCTGCAACCCAGCGACTCCATCGAGCGCAACCTCAACAATAGTGCCAAACTGATTCAGAGCGCCGCCGATCAAGGGGCGCAGCTAGTTGTACTTCCGGAAAATTTTGCCCATCTCGGTCGCAATGATTTTGCTGCTATTGGCCTGGCAGAATCTCAGCCACAGGGATTGGTGAGACAGTTTCTATCTGATCAGGCTGCTCTATATGGGCTATGGCTAGTGGCGGGCACAGTCCCAATCAGTGACCCGCAACAGTCGACTAAACCCTATGCCCGCTGCCTGCTCTTTGATCCTCAGGGTAATCAATCCAGTGCCTACGACAAGATTCATCTGTTTGATGTGGAGTTGGATAGATCTGGACTCAAAAACGAGCAGCAGAGCGCCTATCGTGAGTCAGATAATTTTAGCAGCGGCTCTGAGGTGGTGGTGGCGCAGACAGATCTTGGCTGTCTTGGGATGACGGTTTGTTATGACCTGAGATTTCCTGAGCTCTACCGCCAGCTAGCGGATCTGGGTGCCCAGATCGTCACCGTACCGGCGGCCTTTACCGCAGCGACTGGTCGAGATCACTGGTTGTTGTTGCTGCGAGCGCGAGCGGTGGAAAATCAGGTATTTGTGATTGGCGCCAATATGGTCGATCGCGATCATCCGCGCCGTGCCCTCTGGGGTGGCAGTGTAATTATCGATCCTTGGGGCAATATTCTGGCGAGTCTCGATGACCAGCCGGGGGTGGCTGTTGCTGAGATTGATTTAAACAGAATTGATGAAATTAGAGCCAAGATGCCGGTAGCTGAGCACAGGAAAATATAGACCCGCTAATCTACTTCATCATGCCAAAAATCTTCCGTCATCCCAAAAAATCTCCCGTCATCCCAGCGGAGGCTGGGACCTCTATGGCTCGCAGCGTAATTGAATAGGTCCCAGCCTTCGCTGGGATGACGGTGCTTTGGTTGGGGTAATGTTTATTCAGAAAGCTCTTCTTAGAAAGCTCTTCTTAGAAAGCTCTGCTCAGAAAGCTCTGCTCAGAAAGCTCTACTCCGAAAGCTCTCTTAAATAAGCAAAAATTTTGCGGCTGGCCGTGGTTGCTTTTTTCTCCGCCAGTTCTCTACTTGCCTGACGCTGCAAGTTGCGCAACTGTTGACGATCCGCCTGGGGGTACTTTTCAATCAGCGCTTCAATTGCCGGTGCGCCCTCACCGATAATGCGGTCGCGCCAGTTTTCCAGCTGCTGGAAATGCTGTCTATAGGTCTGGGACTGATGATCCATCATATCCAGCGTTGTTTGAATAAAGCTAATATCAGCAGTGCGCATTAACTTGCCAATATACTGAAGTTGGCGACGCTTTCCCTCGCGGTTTTTGAGTCGTCGCGCTTCATAGATAGCGTCTTTCAAATTTTCGGGTAACTCGAATTTGCTCAGCTGACCCTCGGGCATTTCTACCAGTTGGCTGCCCATATCCTGAAGTGCCTGACTCTCCCGTTTAAGTTGGGATTTGCTAATCAGGTCTTCATCTTCAAATTCAGTATTGTCAGTCATTAGCTATAGAACACCGTGGCCAGTCCAAGGAAGGAAACAAAACCGACAATATCGGTTACTGTTGTGAGAATTACCGATCCAGCCAGTGCGGGATCTATATTGATTCGACGCAGTAAAACGGGCAGCAATGTGCCGGTAATGGCTGCCGCCATCAGGTTGATACACATGGCCAGACCAATAATCAGTGCGATGGTCCAGTCATTGAACCACAGTGATACCAGAGCGCCCATCACCAGAGCCCAGAGCACACCGTTAACGGCGCCAACGATAAATTCTTTACTCAGCAACCATTTGATATTGTCTCGCTCAATCTGCCCTAGAGCCATACCGCGAACCACCATGGTCAGCGTCTGGCTGCCGGCAACACCGCCCATACTGGCAACAATTGGCATCAGAATCGCCAGTGCGACCACCTTCTCCAAAGTCTCTTCAAAAAGACTGATCGCCGATGAGGCGAGAATTGCACTGAGCAGATTGAGCCCAAGCCACAGTGCACGACGGGGTGCGGTTCGGCCAATCGAGGAAAAGGTATCTTCGGTGTCACTTAAACCGGCCATAGCCAACAGCGAGTGGTCGGCATCTTCAACAATAACGTCAACCACATCATCAATGGTAATTCGACCCACCAGACGATGTTGATCATCGACCACGGGCGCAGATACCAGATCCTGACGCTGGAACAGCTGGGCTACATCGGAGTCGGTCAGGTTGACATGAATGGCCTCACCTTCGGTATTCATCACCTCTCTAACCGTGGTGCTGGGGCTTGAGGTGAGCATTTTGCTAAGTGACAGATTGCCGAGGAAAGTATCGGTGCGGCTGACCACAAACAGGTTATCGGTAATATCCGGCAGTTCTTCAAAGCGGCGAAGGTAGCGCAGCACTACATCGATAGTAATATCCGGGCGCACCGTGATCATCTCGGTGTCCATAATGCCGCCCGCGGTGTCCTCGGCATAGGTCAGTACCGACTCAACTCGCTGCCGGTCCTGTGCGGACATCGCCTGTAATACTTCGGGAATTACCTGATCTGGCAGCTGCTGCAGAATATCAACAATATCATCGACATCCAGACCCTCGGTGACCGAGGCAACCTCAGCGCCATCCATCTGGTTGAGGAATTCCTGCTGAATATCATCGGAGAGTTCCTGCAGAACTTCACCGGCAATCTCTGTATCTACCAGATGCCATAGTACCTCTCTTGAGCGGGGTGGAGCGGTTTCAAGCTGGTGGGCAATATCTGGTGGCGTGAGATTGTTAAGAATATGACGCACCTGATTAAGGGTGCCGGGGTCGATGCCGGTGCCGAGCTTGGTCAATAGGCTGTTGTCGGGGTTGTTCATGCATCGCTCCAGAGCAGAAGGCTGAGGTGAAAATATTCAGCTTAGCTATTTTAAATAGCTATTTTAAATAGCCATCTTAAGACGCTATTTTAACTAGCTAATCGGGATATCGGTAGCTTTTACTCTGTCTTCAACGTAAACAATAGTTGAGAGAGCGAATTTTGTGGTTATTCCCCTTCGCCAAAGTAATCGGCCAGCAACTCAGAGACTGCCTGATGAGCTTCATTTTCATCTTCGCCATCAAATTCAAAGATCAGGCTAGTACCCTGACTGGCGGCTAATAACATCAGAGACATAATGCTCTTGGCATCGACTAGAGGTTCATTTGTGCCGGTGCGAATAGCACAGAGAAAATGGCCTGCAGTGCTGGCCAGCTTAGTCGCGGCTCTGGCGTGCAGGCCAAGCTTATTAATGATTTCGAGCTGGCAGCGAATCATAGTCTATAGGTCCGTTTAATCACTGTGAGAGCTCTTTATGGACAACCTGCACAAAGGGATGCTGTGTGGCGAAGTGCTCGTGAAGTCGGTTGGCCAGATAGACGGAGCGGTGCTGGCCGCCAGTACAGCCTATAGAGACGGTTAAATAGCTGCGGTTATTCTGTTGAAATTTTGGAATCCAGCGGGTTAAAAAACCAATAATATCGGCGAGCATCGAGGCAACTTCAACCTGACTCTCCAGAAACTGAATAACACCCTCATCATTACCAGTCTGGTTTCTGAGTTGCTGCTTCCAGTAGGGATTAGGCAGGCAGCGCACATCAAAAACAAAGTCGGAATCTGAGGGCACGCCGCGCTTAAAGCCAAAGGATTCAAAGAGAATAGACATATGCTCCGGGTTATTCGGAACAATGGTGTTTTTAACCAGATCGCGCAGTTGATGCAGGGTTAATCTTGAAGTATCTATAGAGCGATCGGCAATATCCGAGATAGGGCTGAGTAGTTTCTTCTCCAGATCGATGGCTTCTTTAAGACCGATTGTCTCAGTGCTGAGGGGATGGCGGCGACGAGTTTCGCTGTAGCGGCGCAGTAGATCTGAGCGTCTCGCATAGAGAAAAACCACGCTGACACTAACGCCATCGGCTTCAATAATTTTAAGTATTTCCGGTATTTTGCTCAGGTCACCGACCAGATTACGCGCGTCGATGCCCACAGCAATATTGAGCTCTTCATGATTATCGTTGCCGCTGAGCTGGGTAATTAGGTTTTGCAGCAAACTGGCTGGCAGGTTATCAATACAGGTAAAGCCAACGTCCTCAAGTATATTGAGTGCTGAGGTTTTTCCGGACCCGGAGTGGCCGCTGATAATAACCAGACGCATAATTAGGCGAGTCGCTCCAGTTGCAGTGCGGTATTAAACAAATCTTCGTCGTTGCGGCATTGGCGCAGTGACTGACGAGACTGATCGTTTTGCATAATAGCGGCCACCCTTGCCAGAGTCGCTAGATGCTCATCGTTTTGTTCTTCGGGAACTATAAGGGCAAAAATTAGATCGACCGGCTGATCGTCAAGCGCGCCAAAATCTACCGGATCTTCCAATTTAATTAAACATCCATAGATTCGATTGAAGCCAGAGACCCGGCAGTGGGGAATGGCAACGCCTTCCCCTATACCGGTGCTACCCAGTCGCTCGCGCGCGACTAGGTTGTGGAACAATGTGTCTGCCTGCTCGGTATTGCCACCCAGTTGATCAGTGACAAATGCCGACAGATTTTCAAGAACACGCTTCTTGCTGCCGCCAGGTAGATCGCACTGGGTCATTTTTTGAGTCAGGATGTCGGTGATTTTCATGGATAAAACTAACGGCCTCGATGCTTCTCTTTATATTTGATTAACTGGCGGTCAAGCTTATCAGTCAGTGCGTCAATTGCGGCATATAAATCTTCGTGCTGGGCGTTGGCGAATAGTTCTGCGCCGCTCACATGGACTGTGGCTTCAGCATTTTGAGAAAGTTTGTCGACTGAGAGAATAACTGATGTGCTGGTGATTTGTTCGTAGTGTCGTTCTAGTTTGGAAAGTTTGTTCGTAACATAATCTCTAATAGGTGAGGTAACCTCAAGATGGTGCCCACTGATCGTTAATTGCATGCAGTACTCCTTGCTTTGTTAATTGAAACTCTACTCTTTTAACTAAAATCTTTTACGTTGGCTGGAGGATGGAATGCCCATGCTCTCTCTATACTTGGCAACCGTTCGGCGAGCGACCTGAATACCCTGTTCCTCGAGAAGGGAGGTTAGCTTGTTGTCGCTGAGTGGCTTTGCGGGTTGTTCTGCGCCAATCATTTCTTTTAGGATAGCGCAAACCGCGGTTGATGAACACTCCCCACCGGCAGAGGTTCCCACATGACTTGAAAAGAAATATTTCAGCTCATAAATTCCCTGCGGGGTGGCCAGATATTTGCTCGTTGTCACTCGCGATATAGTCGATTCATGAAGTTCCAGTTCAGTGGCAATATCTGATAGCACCATAGGTTTCATGGCCACCGGGCCGTAATCGAGAAAACCCTGCTGCAGGTCGACTATGGTCATGGCAACGCGCATCAGTGTTTCATTGCGGCTTTCTATACTGCGTAAAAACCAGCGCGCTTCGGCCAGGTTGTCTTTTAAAAATTGATTGTCATCACTGGTGTCGGAGCGCTTGATCAATGCCGAGTAGGAGTCATTGATACGCAGTCGCGGCATATTGCTATCGTTGAGTTTCACCTTCCAGCGGCCATTAATTTTTTCTACATAGGCATCTGGAACAATGTAATCAATATCGTTGCTGTTCAGTGCTTCGCCGGGGCGCGGGTTAAGGCTGCGAATCAATAGCAGGGCACCCTCAAGTTGAACGGCGCTAAGCCCAGCTTTTTTCGCCATGCGCAGGCTATCGATAGCGGCAATATCTTGTAAAAAGTCAGTGACTAGCAAGACAGCAGATTGCAGATATTCAGTTTCTGGTGCTAGCTGGTTTAGCTGGATCAACAGGCATTCACGGATATTGCGGGCAAACACACCGGGCGGATCGAACTGCTGGAGTCGATGTAAGACAGCAACCAGTTCGTCTTCTTGCATCTGTTCTTCACTAATTGCTTCGGATTCTGCCTGTTGAATATGGGCGACTACATCAAACAGGTCTTCGCTAATAAATCCGGAACTATCAATCGCATCAATAAAGGCCGTAGCAATTTCTCGGTCACTATCTGAAAATGGTGTCAGATTGAGTTGCCACTCCAGATGCCCCTGAAAGGATTCGGTGACCTGATAGACCTGCTCGAGATTAACTTCTCCCCCGGAACTGTTAGAGGTTGAGGGGTTGTAGACATCGTCCCAGTTGGCATCGACCGGCAAATCCTGAGGAATCTGCTCACTCCATTCATAGTCCGAGTTCTGGTCGTCACCTTTTTCTTTATCTTCCCGCGTCGTTAGATCGGCAGAATTTTCCTGAGCGCCTTCACTGGAGGATTGAGAGGATTGCTGTGTCTCTGGTGCTGGTTCGCTGCTATTGTCTTCTTCGATCTCTAAGAGCGGATTGTTGTAGAGCTGTTCGATCATTTCCTGGCGCAGTTCCAGTGTCGACAATTGCAATAGCCGAATGGCCTGCTGCAATTGAGGAGTCATGGTCAGCTGTTGGCTGAATTTTAACTGGAGGCCTTGGCGCATGCCTGAATATCGCTATCAACTATAGAGTCTGCAATTTTAGTGCCAATTCATTGTTGCTGGCAATCGGCTATTGCATAAATAGGCTTTTATTTATGCATAAACCTTTATAAACAGAATTTAAGCGGCAGGATTTAGCAAGAAAACCTAGAGAGTAAAGTTCTCACCCAGATAGGTTTTTATAACATTGGCATCACTGAGGATATCTTCTGTAGTGCCCTCGGCGATCACATGACCCTCACCAATAATGTAGGCGTGCTCGCAGATATCCAGAGTTTCACGCACATTGTGGTCGGTGATAAGAACCCCGATACCGCTGTCGCGCAGATGGCGAATAATATTTTTGATATCGGTGACCGAGATTGGGTCAACACCGGCAAAGGGTTCATCGAGAAGAATAAACTGCGGATTTGCCGCCAGAGCGCGGGCAATTTCAACTCTGCGGCGTTCACCACCAGACAGACTCATGCCGGGGCTTTTGGCCAGATGTGAAATATGAAATTCATTCATCAGCTCTTCAAGACGCTGCTTGCGCTGAGCGCGACTAAGATCTTTTTGGGTTTCCAGAATTGCCAGAATATTATCTTCGACACTGAGTTTGCGGAATACCGAAGGTTCCTGAGGCAGATAGCCGAGACCGCGGCGCGCACGACCATGCATAGGTAGCGCGGTTATATCATCGTTATCAATGGTAATGGTGCCATTGTCCTGATTGACCAGACCAATAATCATATAAAAGCAGGTGGTCTTGCCGGCGCCATTGGGCCCCAACAGTCCAACAATTTCGCCCTGCTTAACCGACATGGATACATCTTTAACCACCGGTCGTTTACCGTAGGCCTTGGCCAGATTACGCGCTTCTAAAATTGCCATCAGGGGCTAGTCTCTTGATTAGGAGTCTCTTGGGTGGGAGTCTCTTGTGGGGTGGATTCCTGCACCGATGGCGGAATAACCAACTGAATACGTTTTTGTTCACCGAGATCGTTGCCTTTGGCTTTCCATGTCTCATTCTTAATATCGTAGTCGATCGAATCGCCTTTAATAATTGTGCCATTGCGCGATAGAACCGCATTGCGCTTGAGGATAATTTGATCACTGGCCAACAGATAGTCAATATGCTCTGCGCGAGCAACCAGCATCGCGCCTTCAGCCTGAGGTCTCTGCTGATAACTTGCCGGTGTGCCGATGCACTCAATACGGCTGATCTTGCTGCCCTGATAGTGCAGTGTAATCTCTTCAGCTTCGATAAGAATGCTGCCCTGACTAATAATCACATTGCCGCTATAGATGGTCAGACCGGTTTTTTTATTGCGCTCTGCCGAGTCTGATTCAATCGATATGGTTTGCTGGCGATCATCTGGCAGTGCCAGCGCCATAGCTGAAAGCAACAGACTAAAAATTATCAGAGCTGATCTGGAGAATTTACATAAGCCTGTATTAAATAAGCTCGTATTAAATAGGCTCATGAATCACTCGAACGTTAGATTTGATAGTAAAAATTTCCTTGATCAGGTCGATGTGCAGTCCGCTGCCAGAGACATTGCTCTGCGGCGCAAGCAGTTTAAATGAGCTCTCTGTCTGGGCAATATTAGTTTCGGTAAAGAAGGTTAAATGCTCGGTGGTAAGCTGGGCTAGATCGTCGCCGCTATTAATATCAGCGCGAACATTGCCATGTAGATCGAGCACCCCCAGTTCGCTGTCCAGCTGACCCTCAGAGGCCTGAAGCTTTAATGGCTTACCCGACGGACGATAAGTGAGAAACTTCGGCTCGCTTATCGCCAGTACTGAAGAGCCTTCATAAAATTCTATGCGCGGTGAGTTAAGAGAAAACTTCTCGTTGCCCTGTGCTGAAAAACGGCGGCTGGTAATCTCTTTCATATAACTGTCGGCGCGGGGATCCTTTTCAAATTGATCGCCACTCTGGCGAACAAAAGACTCTGGCGGCGAATCCCAGATCAGTAGAAAACCACCGACCATCAGTGCCAAAAAAAATGTCAGTAACGCCTGTCGAATCATTGATAGGTTGCCAGTATTGCGTCCAGTTTGCCCTGCGCGGTGAGAATCATCTCGGCGGCTTCGCGAACCGCACCATTGCCACCACAGCGGCTAGTTTGCCAGATGGCACTGGCGGCGACAGTGGCGCTGCCATTAGCAACGGTCATGCCGAGCCCAACTCGGTTGATCACCGCAAGGTCTGGCAGGTCATCGCCAATAAAAGCGATTTCATCCATCTGAATATCCATGTTTTCCAGTAGTTCACCGAGCGCGGTCAGTTTATCTTCGCGGCCCTGAACCACAGGCGATATTCCCAATTCATCAGCGCGGCGCTGCAGCAGGGTAGAGACTCGTCCGGTAATAATACCGACCTGCACACCACCTCTCTGCAGTAATTTGATCCCCAAGCCATCCTGAATATCAAAGGCTTTGAGCTCTTCGCCATTGTTGCCGTAGTAGAGGCGACCATCGGTAAGCACACCGTCTACATCGAGTAGCAGCAGTTTAATTTTTTTAGCAGCGGCGACCGCCGCGCTGTTTAAACTAGTCATCAGATTACACGACTCCCGCACGAAGAATATCGTGCATATGTAGCACACCGATTGGGTGATGATTTTCATCTTCGACAATCAGCGCGGTGATCGAACTATCTTCCATAATCTTTAGCGCCTGTGCGGCGAGGATTTCACCATTAATAGTTTTTGGATTGGCCGACATAACATCGGCCATAGTGGCGCTATTAATATCCACCTTGCCATCGACAATACGACGCAAATCGCCATCGGTGAAAACGCCGAGCAGGGTATTGTCTGCAGAGACCACAGTGGTCATACCAAAGCCTTTTTCAGTCATTACTAGCAGGGCCTGATGCAGTGGCTGGTCGGCAAAAACCCTAGGTACCTGACCATCTTTATGCATGATATCAGTCACTCGAAGCAGCAGTTTTCGCCCCAGAGCACCGCTCGGGTGGGAGAAGGCAAAATCTTCGGCGCTAAAACCGCGGGATTCAAGCAGGGCAATAGCCAGTGCATCGCCCATCGCCAGAGTCACCGTGGTGCTAGTGGTGGGCGCCAGATTTAATGGACAGGCTTCGCTGTCAACGCTCACATCCAGATTGGCGCAGGCCGCTTTCGAGAGCACGGAATCGGCGTTGCCAGTCATACTGATCAGTGGAATACCCAGACGTTTGATCAGCGGCAGAATGGTAACAACCTCTGCGGTGCTGCCAGAATTTGAAATCGCAATCACCACATCATTTTTGGTGATCATGCCCAGATCCCCGTGACAGGCTTCGCCGGGGTGAACAAAAAATGAGGGGGTGCCGGTACTGGCGAGAGTGGCTGCGATCTTGTTGCCAATATGGCCGGATTTGCCCATGCCGGTAATAACCACCCGACCTTCACAGTTGAGCATGGTCTGGCAGGCCGTTACAAAGTTGTCGTCCAGTCGGCCTAACAGCTGCTCGACGGCATCCGCTTCCATTTTAATGGTGCGCTGTGCGGAGGTTAAAAAATCTGTCGCAGTCATAATTTAGTCACTAGTGTTTTTTGGGCGGGAGCCATTTTGGTGCAAGTATAGACGGCATTATAGAGCGAAACTTGCGGGTGGCGAAATAGAATGCCATTAGGTGGTTTTTTTAAGAGCCCTTAGCGTTTTTTTTTAAGAAGCCCTAAGCGTTTTTTATAAAGAGCCCTTAGCGGTTTTTTTAAGAAGCCCTTAGCGGCTTTTATAAAGAGCCTAAGCGGCATTGACCACATAGGGCCAAAGGATTAAGTAATAGAGGCCGTAACCACCGACAAGAATAAAGCCAAAGCGTCGCGATAACTTTGCCGGCTTGCCACTTTTAGCGCCCCTGTAAAGGGCGAAGGCAACCATGGCTACCAACAAAATAGTCATTACAGAAAGGCTTAAAAAGTCTCTGGAAAACACTTCCGGTGTTAGAGCTATGGGTGCAATGGCGCCAGCTGAGGTCATTACCAGCATAATATTAAATAGATTTGAGCCGAATACATTGCCGATGGCAATATCGTGATGGCCGCGCAGGGCACTTACCGCTGAAGCTGCCAGCTCTGGCAAGCTGGTGCCGATGGCAACTACTGTCAGCCCGATAACTAACTCGCTGATCCCCATTGATTGAGCAATAGTCTTGGCGCTCCATACTGTTACTTCAGCACTGGCCAGCAACACGATTAAGCCAACCACAAACCATAGGCCGGCAGCGGCCATAGTGATATCCGGAATCTCCTCACCGGCGGCGACCTCTTCCGGGCTGGTGTGATTTCTTTTGTATTTAATGGTGATAAAAATTAACGGAAAAATCAGCGAGCCGAGCAATAAACTCTCACCGCGAGCCAAATAACCATCGTACAGGCAGAGTCCGGCGGCAGCGGTGATCAGCAGCAGCACTACAGCTTCTTGAGAGAGTAGATGTTTTTGCACCGGAATCGGCGCGATTAGCGCAGTGATACCCAGAACCAGACCTATATTGGCAAGGTTTGAACCCAGCGCATTGCCCACTGCCAGTTCGCTGGCTTGATTGAGTGCAGCATTTACCGATACCAGAATTTCAGGTGCCGAGGTACCTATAGAGACGACTGTTAAACCGATAACCAGCGGTGAGATACCGTAATTTCTGGCCGCACCAGCACTGCCGGCAACGAATCGATCCGCTCCCCAAAGCAGGCCCAGAACGCCAACAATCAGGCCCAAAGCTGGTAGTAACAGTGCAGTCATAATTTCTCCCTATTAGCGCTATATGCATAGCGGGTTCTATTTCTTCAAAAGTTTGGGGATGTTATAGTGCTCGGCGGTTAATGTCAGCAAACTTAAGCGGCGAAATCACACTATTGATTACTCGCTTGTAATTGCTCGCTATTATCGCCGGCTTGTAATAATAGTCTGCTGAATAAGAAATTACGTAAATAGCGTACAAATGTTATTGATTGGTTAATACCTTTAATGCCTAGGGAGTGGGTTTATGAGAAGAGTGGATATGGGTTTTAAAAAATGGATTGCGGTTGCCATGCTAACGGTCTTGGCACCGTTGAGTTTTGCGACAGATACAGTCGCTGATCCCTACAAGAAAATTGAACAGGTCACGGTTGAGTTGCTGGATATTATTGCCGCCTACCGCGACACCTACCCAGAAACCGAAGTCGCTTACTTTGGAAAACTGGATCAGCTGTTGTCGGCCCATGTGGACTTTGGGTTTATTGCCCGCAATGTGATGGGCAACTATGGCCGGACTGCAAGCTCGGAGCAGCGTGAGCAATTTGCTGTGACCTTCCGCAATGGTCTTGTGGAGACATACGGTCGAGGCCTGATTAGCTACAACGATCAAAAAATTGTTTTGCTCGATACTGCGCCGGTTAAAAAAGGACAGAGAAGAGTTACTGTGAAACAAGAGATTCGCAGTTCTGACAATGTCTATCCACTGGAGTACAGCCTCGCTCGCAAAAAGACGGGTGAGTGGATGGTGGTCAATGTGGTGATCAATGGTATTAATCTGGGTAAGACCTTCCGCAATCAGTTTGTTCAGTCGGCTCAGCGATCCGCTGGCGATATTGATAAGGTGATCAGTGGTTGGTTGTCTGACGCCAAATAAAATTATCCCAATGGCGCGTCGCCATAAAACGACGTGCCTCTATTTACAAAAGAGTAATCTATGAATCCTGAAGACGTAAAAGCACTCCTCGAAAATACCTTGGCTGACTGTCAGTTTCAAGTTGAGAGCGAGGGCAGTCATTTTAATATTGTTGCCATTGGTGAAATTTTTGAAGGCAAGCGACCAGTCCAGCGTCAGCAGGCTATTTATGCGGTGCTAAATGAAAAGATTTCCTCCGGTGCCATGCATGCGGTCAATATGAAAATTTTCACCCCGGCTGAGTGGTCTGCTCGATCAGCCTAAGGGCTGTTCTTTTATAAGTTTGTTGTAAGAGCTGTTTTAAGGGTTGTTGTAAGGACTGTTTTAAGACTGCTTTAAGGAAAGTCTGATGGATAAGTTAATAATTCAAGGTGGTGGGCCGCTTCGCGGTGAAGTTTGGATCTCCGGATCCAAGAATGCTGCGCTGCCCATACTGTCGGCGACGCTGCTCTCTGAAGGGCTGGTCACTGTCGCCAATCTGCCTCACCTGCAAGATGTGACAACCACTATTGAGCTGCTCGGTTCACTGGGTGTAACCGTCAGCATCGACGAAAAAATGCAGCTCGAAGTTGATAACTCGACACTGCAAAGCCGCACCGCTCCCTATGATCTGGTTAAGACCATGCGCGCTTCTATACTAGTGCTCGGACCACTTTTGGCCCGATACGGTGAAGCCAACGTATCCTTCCCCGGTGGTTGCGCGATCGGTAGCCGACCTGTGGATCTTCACCTGCGTGGCCTCGAGGCCATGGGTGCAACCATCGAGATTGAAGATGGCTATATCAAGGCGCGCAGCGACGGACGACTAGTTGGCTGCCATATCCTCATGGATATAGTTTCAGTGGGCGCCACAGAGAATTTAATGATGGCTGCAGCACTGGCCGAGGGACAGACGGTTATTGAGAATGCCGCCCGTGAGCCTGAGATTGTCGATCTGGCCAACTGCCTAAATGCCTGGGGTGCCGATGTTCAGGGTGCAGGCTCAAACCGATTGGTGATCAACGGTGTTGAGTCGATAGAAGGTGGACACTTTAGTGTGATGCCTGATCGCATTGAAACCGGCACCTATCTGGCTGCTGCTGTCGCGACCCGAGGTCGAGTCAAGGTGACCCAGACAGATCCCAGTTCACTTGAGGCTGTGCTTTTAAAGCTTCAGGAAACCGGCGCTATTATCACCCAGGGTGATGATTGGATTGAGCTGGATATGAAGGGTAAAAGACCCAAAGCGGTAAGTCTTAGAACTGCCCCTTACCCAGCCTTTCCCACCGATATGCAGGCTCAGTTAACCGCTATTAATGCGGTAGCCGAGGGCACAGGTGTGGTGGTTGAAACCATCTTTGAAAATAGATTGATGCAGGTTCAGGAGTTGAACCGCATGGGTGCAGTAATTAGCGTTGAAGCTAATACAGCTGTTGTAACTGGCGTTGAGCGCCTAAAGGCCGCACCGGTAATGGCCTCTGATTTACGCGCCTCAGCGGCACTGGTTATTGCGGCACTGGTTGCCGATGGTGAGACTGTGGTCGATCGCATCTATCATATTGATCGTGGCTATGAATGTATTGAAGAAAAAATGCATCTACTGGGTGCCAGAATAAAACGCGTACCGGGCTAGATTGAAACTTATTATTCAGCTTAAATAAAAACTGAAAGACAAGAGATAGCAGATAGACAGATGACACAGATAACCATTGCCCTGACCAAGGGCAGAATATTAAAAGAGACCCTGCCACTTTTAGCGCGCGCTGGAATTGTTCCCGCAGAGGATGTTTTCTCAAGCCGCAAGCTAGTGTTTCCGACCAACCGCGACAATGTACGACTGATTATTTTGCGCGGTTCCGATGTTGCCACCTATGTGCAGTTTGGTGCTGCAGATATAGGGGTTGCCGGAAAAGATATGCTTCTCGAGCATCAGGGTGACGGTTACTACGAGCCTCTCGATCTGGGTATTGCCCGCTGTAAATTGATGACCGCGGTGCCGGTGGGTTCGACCCAACAGCACAGCAGACTGCGTGTGGCGACCAAATATATCAATGTGGCGCGCCAATACTATGCCGAGCAGGGCCGGCAGGCTGATCTGATCAAACTCTACGGTGCGATGGAACTTGCGCCGATACTGGATCTCGCTCAGGAGATTGTCGATATTGTCGATACAGGTAATACCCTCAAGGCCAACGGTCTTGAAGCCCGCGAGGAGATCGCCGAGATTAGTTCGCGACTGATCGTCAACAAAGCGGCGATGAAAACCAAATTTGTCGAAGTTCAGGCGATTGTCGATGCACTTAAAGAGGCGGTGGAGAACAACCAATGACCGTTGCCATCAGCAAACTGCGCGCCAGCGACGAGGGTTTTGATCAAACTCTCGAGCGGCTGATTGCCTGGGATATGGTCTCGGATACTGCGGTTGAAGAGGCTGTCAGCGGTATTCTTAGTCAGGTTAGAACTCAGGGTGATCAGGCATTAATTGAATTTACCAATCGTTTTGATCGCCGTCAGGTCGAGACTATTGATCAGCTGTCAGTAGGCCCAGAGCAGCTTCAGGAAGCGCTTCAGTCTATTGATAGCGAATCCCGTCAGGCGCTAGAGATTGCGGCTACAAGAATTCGTGATTATCACAATCACCAGACTCAGGAATCCTGGCAGTATCAGGAAGCCGATGGCACAACCCTAGGGCAGCAGATTACGCCTCTCGACCGAGTTGGTATCTATGTTCCCGGCGGCAAGGCCAGCTATCCCTCTTCAGTTTTAATGAACTGTATTCCCGCTCGTGTTGCCGGTGTTCGTGAGGTGATTATGATGGTGCCCGCACCGGATGGGGAGTTAAGCCCTATGGTTCTGGCTGCCGCTGCGATTGCCGGTGTTGATCAGGTGTTTACAATTGGTGGCGCTCAGGCTGTTGCCGAGCTGGCCTATGGCACCGAGACAGTGCCTAAGGTGGATAAAATTGTTGGCCCGGGCAATATCTATGTAGCCACCGCCAAGCGTATGGTGTTTGGTTCTGTGGGTCTGGATATGGTTGCCGGCCCCAGTGAAATACTGGTGGTTTGCGATGGCCAAACTGATCCTGACTGGATTGCCATGGATCTGTTTTCTCAGGCCGAGCACGATGAAGATGCCCAGTCTATTTTTATCGCCTGGGATGGCGACTATATAGAAGCAGTGCACCGCAGTATCTGCAAACTATTGCCAGAGATGGAACGTAAAGAAATTATCAGTCAATCTCTGGAGCGCCGTGGTGCGTTAATTGAGGTTGCCGACCCGCAGCAGGCGCTTGAGTTAATTAACCGTATCGCGCCGGAGCACTTGGAGCTCTCGGTGGAAGATCCGCAGGCCTGGCTGCCAGAAATTCGTCATGCGGGAGCCATCTTTATGGGTCGCCACACCGCTGAGGCGCTGGGTGACTACTGCGCAGGTCCAAACCATGTGTTGCCGACATCGGCGACAGCACGTTTTTCCTCGCCACTGGGTGTCTATGATTTCCAAAAGCGCAGTTCACTGATTTACTGTTCAGAGCAGGGTGCTTCTGATCTGGGTAAGGTGGCTTCTGTTCTGGGTCGTGGCGAATCCCTGACCGCCCATGCGCGGTCGGCGGAATATCGAATCAAAAGCACAAAATAATAAAGTGCTAACAGCTATGGTTTTGAAGAGTTATGAGTAAGTACTGGAGTAATTTTGTTACCACCCTTGATCCCTATACCCCTGGGGAGCAGCCGGCGGCCAACAATTTAACCAAGTTAAATACCAATGAAAATCCCTATCCTCCGTCGCCACAGGTTCTGCAGGCGATGGAAGAGGCAGTGAATGGGGATTTGCGACTCTATCCGCCACCCAATGCGGATCAGCTAAAGCAGACTATCGCTGATTACTATCAGTTAAACACGGACCAAATATTCGTTGGCAACGGTTCTGATGAAGTATTGGCACATATTTTTAATGGTCTCTTTCGTCAGACTCAGGGAATCCTGTTTCCCGATATTAGCTACAGCTTCTATCCGGTCTACTGTGGCCTCTACGCCATCCAGTACAGCAAGGTGCCGCTGGAGGATGATTTTTCTCTGGATCTTGAAAAATACTGCCGTCCCAATGGCGGGATTATTTTCCCCAACCCCAATGCGCCCACCGGCCGTCTTTTAGGGTTGGATAAAATCGAGAAACTACTGCAGTCAAACACTGAGTCGGTAGTGGTTGTAGATGAAGCCTATATAGATTTTGCCGAGAGTGGCTCCAGTGCCGTGGCGCTGGTTAACAAATACGACAATCTTTTGGTTGTGCAGACCATGTCTAAGTCTCGCTCGCTGGCGGGTTTGCGAATTGGTTATTCCATGGGTTCCGCGGAACTTATCGAAGGTCTTGAGCGAATTAAGAACAGTTTTAACTCCTATCCACTCGGCCATGTTCAGATTGCCGCGGGTGTTGCCGCGTTTAAAGATAAGCAGTATTTCGAAGAGATGCGTCAGGTGGTTATCAATAGCCGTGAAAAGCTTACCGATCAATTTAAAGAGTTGGGATTTGAAGTTTTACCTTCGGCAGCTAACTTTATCTTTGTTCGCCATCCGGAACTGGATGCTGAAGCCCTGGCTCAATCACTGCGCGAGAAAAAGGTCATTGTGCGCTACTTTAACAAGCCGCGTATCAATGAGTTTTTGCGGATTACCGTGGGCAGCGAAGATCAAAATCAATTATTGATGGATAGCCTGCAAGCTATTATCAATCCTTAAGAACAGCTTAATTGCCCGAGTTAGTCGGTCTTATACCGGCGACTGCAGTGACCCCAAAGGTTTCACCCTGACGCCATATTTCCAGTTCAATCGGCATGCCCGGCGCCACATCGGCAATCTGATTAACGCTGGTCTGGCGATCGCTGACCGGCTCACCATTAATGGCAATCACTATATCCCCGGGTTGAATACCGGCCAGATGTGCCGGACTGCTATTGTAGATAGCCCGCACTAAAAGGCCGTTGGAAATATTTAAATTCAGTCGCTTGGCAATTTGCGGGGTCAGCGGAAAGGCCTCCATTCCAACCCAGCCGCGCACCACGTAGCCGTAACTAATAATATCCTTAAGCACCTTTGCCGCGGTGTCCGCCGGAATAGCAAAGCTGATTCCCGCTGAGCCGGACTGGTTAAGTATGGCGGTATTCACGCCGAGCAGATTGCCATAGCTATCGACCAGTGCGCCGCCAGAATTGCCCGGATTAATATCTGCATCGGTCTGAATAAAATTCTCGAATGTATTAAGCCCGAGACCATTGCGCCCCTTGGCGCTAATAATGCCTTGAGTTACGGTCTGCCCGACACCGTAGGGATTGCCGATCGCCAATACCACATCGCCGATTTTAGCCTGTGCCGGTTCGCCAATTGAGATCGGCTGCAAGTTGTCACTGGCGATTTTAAGTACGGCTAAATCGGTCTCGGGGTCTTTGCCGACAACGGCAGCGGCCGCTTCAGTGCCGTCATAGAGCAGCACCAGTATCTGGTCCGCGCCATCAATCACATGGTTGTTGGTGAGGATAAATCCATCACTCTGCATTATTACCCCGGAACCGAGAGAGGATTGCACCCGTTGCTTAGGCTTATCAAAAAGGCGGCGAAAATAGGGATCATCCAGCAGAGGATGATTGGCCGATTTAGTCACTGTGCGGGTATAGATATTCACCACTGAGGGTGCTGCGCGGTTGACTGCATCAGAATAGGAAGCGGGTCCGGACCATTGATTAGATGATCCGTTTTGCTGTAAATCCATAAGCGCCTGATCAGCGCTATTGCGCTGTTGGCGAAACTCCGGAAAAACCACCAGCAACAGAGCTGCAACAAACAATCCCACCAGCATTGGCTTGCCGATGTAACCTACAGCAACGTTGATTGTGCGATTGTTTATCATGCTGGTCTCTTTCCCGCCAAGGCTTTTAACTGCTTCTGATTATGGCACACTTTTTATTGCGCACTCTGCCAAAGGGCACTTTTAAGTGCATATTCAGACAGAAGAGTTTATTTGCGCAATAGATTGGAAAGTCTTGGGTCTGGGGTTTTTGCCTTGCGGTAGACCAGAATCACATGACCAATGGATTGAACCAGTTGGGCATTGTTATCTTTACAGATAGTGTCTGTCAGCGCTTTTTTGGCATCGCGATCATCGGCGACCAATTTAATCTTGATTAGCTCGTGATCGTTGAGTGCTCGGGCAATCTCAGCACTCACGTTTTCACTGAGACCATTTCCTGCAACTGTCACTACAGGCTTAAGATTATGGCCTAATCGACGTAAATGTTTTTTATCCTCGTTGGAACTTGTCATAATATGGTCTCATTTTAAAAGGCGGTCCTTTTGAAGGTCGGCTATTCTAGCGAAAACCTCACCATGGCGAAATCTAAAAATCGTAGTTGGATAAAACAACATGTAAAAGATCCCTATGTGCAACAGTCACAGAGAGATGGTTACAGATCACGTGCAAGCTATAAATTACTCGAGATTATTGGCAAGGACGGTATGATCCGTCCTGGAATGACGGTCGTAGACTTAGGTGCAGCCCCTGGAGGTTGGTCACAGGTGGCCGCTGAGTTGGTGGGTCATGAGGGCAGGGTTCATGCGGTTGATCTGCTGCCGATGGATGGAATCGCCGGTGTAGACTTTATTCTCGGAGATTTTACCGAGGACGATATCTTGCAGCAGCTGCTAAAGTTGATCGATAATCGTCCGGTAGACCTTGTAATTTCAGATATGGCCCCCAATTTAACTGGTAACAAGGCAGTTGATCAGCCCGCCAGTATCTATTTGGTAGAACTGGCTCTCGATTTAGCCTGCCAAGTAATGAAACCCGAAGGTGTTTTTGTTGCCAAAATATTCCAGGGAGAGGGATTCGATGAATTTGTGCGACATGTTAGAACATTGTTTAATACTGTCAGTATGCGAAAGCCCGATGCTTCAAGAGCCAAGTCTCGCGAAGTCTACCTGGTTGCCAAGGGCCTAAAGGCCTGACACAGAGGATACAAACTTGAACGATATGGCGAAAAACTTAATTGTATGGCTGGTACTGGCCGCAATTCTTTTATCTGTTTTTAACAGCTTTACACCTCAGCCTGTAGACAATGAAGTGGTCTATTCAGACTTTGTGGAGGAAGTTCAGAACGAGCGGGTATCCAGTGTCGCTATCGACGGCTTAATTATTCAAGGCGTTCGACGCGACGGCACAGAATTTAAGACTGTACGTCCCAATGTTCAGGACCCCGGTCTGATGGACGATCTGCTCAATCACAATGTCAAAGTGGTGGGTAAAGAGCCAGAGACTCCAAGTTTGCTCTCCCAGCTATTATTGGCGGCATTCCCAATCCTCCTGATTCTCGCTATCTTCGTATTCTTTATGCGCCAGATGCAGGGCGGTGGCGGTGGTAAAGGCGGCCCGATGAGCTTTGGCAAGAGTAAAGCCAAGCTGCTGAGCAGTGATCAAATCAACACCACGTTTGCCGATGTTGCCGGTGTCGACGAAGCTAAAGAAGATGTGGGTGAACTGGTTGAGTTCTTAAGCGACCCGAGCAAGTTCCAGCGCCTCGGTGGTCGAATTCCCAAAGGCGTATTGATGGTCGGACCTCCGGGTACCGGTAAAACCTTGCTGGCAAAAGCGATTGCCGGTGAAGCCAAGGTGCCATTCTTCTCAATCTCTGGCTCCGACTTTGTCGAGATGTTTGTCGGTGTCGGTGCCTCTCGAGTTCGCGATATGTTCGAGCAGGCCAAGAAGCAGGCTCCATGTATTATCTTTATCGATGAAATTGACGCTGTTGGTCGGCACCGTGGTGGTGGCTGGGGCGGCGGCAACGATGAGCGCGAACAGACCCTCAACCAACTACTGGTTGAAATGGACGGTTTTGAAGGTAATGAAGGGGTGATTGTTATCGCCGCAACCAACCGTCCAGATGTACTGGACAAGGCTCTTTTGAGACCGGGTCGATTTGACCGTCAGGTTTATGTGGGTCTTCCAGATATCCGTGGTCGCGAGCAGATTCTTAAAGTCCATGGCCGCAAAGTACCTCTCGACGAAAGTGTCGAACTGGGTATTCTCGCCCGTGGTACCCCGGGTTTCTCCGGTGCTGATCTCGCCAACCTAATCAACGAAGCTTCACTGTTCGCAGCCCGTGCCAACCGCCGTGTTGTCACTATGGAAGAGTTTGAAAAAGCCCGCGACAAAATCATGATGGGTGCCGAGCGCCGTTCAATGGTGATGTCCGACAAAGAGAAAGCCAATACCGCTTATCATGAAGCTGGTCACGCCATTATTGGTCGTCTAGTGCCAGAGCATGATCCGGTCCACAAGGTCACTATTATTCCCCGCGGTCGCGCACTGGGTGTTACTCAGTATCTACCCGAGGAAGATCGCTACAGCATGAGTCGTCGCCAGTTGTTTAGTCAACTGTGCAGCCTGTTTGGTGGACGTATTGCAGAAGAGTTGATCGGTGGTATAGATGGTGTCACCACCGGTGCCTCAAACGATATTGAGCGAGCCACACAGATGGCGCGCAATATGGTAACCAAGTGGGGCCTCAATGAAAAAATGGGTCCAGTGCTCTACGGTGAAGATGATTCTCAGGCGCCCGGTGGCGGCAACACCCACTACTCGGAAGATACCTCCAGAGAGATCGATCAGGAAGTGCGTCAGATTCTCAACGATGCCTACGCTCAGGCGAAGAAGTTGCTTGAAGATAATCGCGATATTCTCGAGTCGATGAAAGATGCGCTAATGGAGTACGAAACCATCGATGCGGATCAGGTCGATGATCTGATGCACCGTCGCAAAGTGCGTCCGCCTCATCAGTGGGACGACAACGATCCAGGTTCCGGTGCAGACTCTGGCGGCACTAAAGAGTCGGCAGGCGAAGGCCCGATTGGCGGCCCGGTCGAAGACCTCTAAATTTCTTCATTCAGGATTAGCCCCGCTGTCAGATTGATTGCGGGGCTTTTGTTTTTATGACATCAATGACATTAAACTGTGGCAGCAAAAACCTCGACCTATCGCGTCCTGCGGTAATGGGTATTCTCAATATCACCCCGGATTCATTTTCCGATGGTGGGCAGCTGTATTCCGGAAGCGCTCTCGACCTCGATAAAGTCTTTCACGAGGTAGAAAAGATGCTGGCAGATGGCGCGGATATTATTGATATAGGCGGTGAATCTACTCGACCCGGTGCAGCCGCGGTTTCCCAGCAGCAGGAATTGGATCGTGTAATGCCAGTTCTGCAGAGCATAAACCAACGTTTTGATGCATTGATCTCAGTGGACACCAGTACCGCGCAGGTTATTAGTGAAGCCGCCAGTGGGGGTGCACATATGATCAATGATGTGCGTGCACTGCAGCGTGAAGGTGCGCTTGAGGCGGCCGCACAGAGTGGATTGCCGGTCTGTTTAATGCATATGCAGAACCGTCCGGACAATATGCAGGACAGCCCCAGCTATAGCGATGTTGTAGCTGAAGTTATTAATTTTTTACTGCAGCGCAAACAGGCTTGCCTTAAAGCCGGTATCGCTAGCGATCAGATATTGCTCGACCCCGGCTTTGGATTTGGCAAAACTCTGGATCACAATCTGGCACTGTTTAGTGCGCTAGAGCAGTTTTATGATACTGGCCATCCGCTATTGGTCGGTGTCTCGCGCAAGACAATGATCGGCCAGCTACTTGATTCAGATGTTGATCAAAGACTAATTGGAAGTGTTACCATGGCGCTAATGGCCGCTCAGACAGCTTCTCAAAACAGCAATTCTCAGGGCTTAATACTGCGAGTGCACGATGTTTTGGAAACTGTGCAGGCACTGACCGTCTGGCAGAGCGTTAACAAGTTTAAGGATGAGATAGAGAAAATATGACAAGAAAGTATTTTGGAACTGATGGCATCCGCGGTCGAGTCGGCGAAACGCCAATTACCGCAGAATTTTTCCTTAAACTGGGGTGGGCAGCAGGCACCGTATTAACTCGCAATGCCAAAGGTAAAAAGCGTGTATTGATCGGCAAAGATACTCGGGTTTCCGGCTATATGTTTGAGTCGGCCCTCGAAGCAGGGCTGATCGCCGCAGGAGTCGATGTGGATATGCTCGGACCCATGCCAACACCGGCTATCGCCTATCTAACCCGCACCTTCCGTGCCGCTGCCGGCATTGTTATCAGCGCCTCCCACAATCCGGTCGAAGACAATGGCATCAAGTTTTTTGCCGCCGACGGTTACAAGCTGCCCGACGAGGTTGAACTGGAAATTGAAGCCCTGCTCGACCAGGTTCTGGTGACTAAAGAATCCGATCAGTTGGGTAAGGCACGCAGAGTGACAGATGCGGCTGGCCGCTATATCGAATTTTGTAAGGGAACACTGCCGTCAGGATTTACCCTGTCAGGCTTAAAAGTGGTTCTCGACTGCGCCAATGGTGCAACCTATGACGTGGCACCTAAGGTATTTAAAGAGCTGGGTGCTACTACTATTACCATGGGCAACCGACCCAATGGCTTTAATATTAATGATCAGTGCGGCTCCACTCACACCGCAGGGCTGGCGACAGCAGTGCTCGACGAGCAGGCGGATTTGGGTGTTGCCTTTGACGGTGATGGTGATCGGGTACTGTTTATCGATAATCAGGGTCAGCTGGTCGATGGTGATGAGCTTATCTTTATTATTGCCCAGCACCGCCAGCAATCTCAGGGTGGCTGCAACGGTGTTGCCGGAACCCAGATGAGTAATCTCGGGTTAGAGCTGGCACTGGCCGAAATGAATATTCCCTTTGCACGAACCAAGGTCGGTGATCGCTATGTGGTAGAAGCGATGAAAGAAAATGACTGGCATCTTGGTGGTGAAGGTTCTGGCCACGTGCTGTGCAGCGATCTCAATAGTACCGGTGACGGCATAGTCTCCGCACTGCAGGTACTTCGAGCGCTGTTCGACAGTGGCAAAACATTACATGAATTAAAATCCGGCATGAGTAAGTTTCCTCAGATTATGATCAATGTTCGCCTGCCAAAGAAAATTGATATCAGCGGTGATCAGGTGATTAATCAAGCGGTGGCCGATGCCGAAAAGAAACTGGATGGCCGCGGCCGTGTGCTGCTGCGCCCATCGGGAACCGAGCCGCTAATTCGAGTTATGGTCGAGGGTGAAGACAGCGTGCTGGTGAATAGTCTGGCAGCCGATATAGCTGAAATTGTAAAGCAGCGTATTGCCTGATCGAAAAGCTGATTTGCTTATTGTATCTTAGCCGCTAGTCGGGTAGGATTTGCGCCCTTTCGCAAGGCAGCTCTGAGAGGAGTGAAACGGATGTTTAAATCGCTAATTGTGGGCAATTGGAAAATGCACGGCACAGCGCAGACGGCAGTTAATTTAGCCACTCAGCTCGCCGAAGATTGGAATGCTGATAATGAAGTGGAAATGGTAGTCTTTCCACCCTTTGTGCATATTTCAGCAGTGGCGGCCGCGGTTGCCAAAAGCGCTATCAGTATTGGTGCGCAAAATGTATCTGAGTACTCAGCTGGTGCATACACCGGAGAGACCTCGGCAGAGATGCTGGTCGACCAAGGTTGTAAGTACGCTTTAGTAGGACACTCAGAGCGACGAGCGTTGCAAAATGAAAGCAGCGAAACCGTCGCAGAAAAGTTTATAGCAGCACAGAATGCGGGTTTAATACCTATCCTCTGTGTTGGTGAATCCCTTCAACAGCGTCAGAATAATCAGACGGTCGAAGTGGTTTCAGGGCAAATAGCCGCAGTCATTGAGCGCGCAGGTTTGCAAAATGTTTGTCGGGCAGTGATTGCCTATGAGCCGGTTTGGGCTGTGGGTACAGGCGAGACAGCCACTCCTGAACAGGCGCAGCAAGTTCACAGTGCGATACGCGCTCAGCTTGGTGAAGCGGGAACAGCAACACCGCTACTCTATGGTGGCAGTGTTAATGCAGCGAATGCTGCAGACTTGTTTGCCCAACCGGATATCAATGGTGGACTGGTTGGTGGGGCCTCATTAGAGGCAGTTGAATTTTTAAATATTGCAAAACTTATAGAAGCTTAATAATGGAAAATTTTATTTTAATCTTTCACTTCCTGATCGCAGTAGTTCTGATCGGTCTGGTATTACTTCAACAGGGTAAAGGCGCAGAAGCGGGAGCCTCATTTGGTTCTGGTGCTTCTCAGACAGTCTTTGGCAGCGCCGGCAGCTGGAATTTCTTCAGCAAAGCCACTGCAGTTCTTTCAACAGTTTTCTTTGTTACCAGCATCAGCCTGGCTGTGGTTGCCAAGAACAAAACTGTTGTTGATAGTGAACTGTTGCCAGAACTTGAAGCGATTCCTTTTGAAGCGCTGCAAGAGACTGATGTTCCTGCTGTTAATGACAGTGCAGAAGAGACTTCTGAAGTTCCTCAGTAAAAACCTCGTTTAGTTTTAGAGTTATAGCCCAAGTGGTGGAATTGGTAGACGATGGGCAGGAGCCCAAGTGTCGCGATAGGCAGGACGCCGGTAGCGACCACGCTAAGCGTGTTGCTGGTTTTGGCACTAAGCAATTAAGGTAAGAGAGTTAAAATGTTATATGCCCAAGTGGTGGAATTGGTAGACACGCTATCTTGAGGGGGTAGTGGCGAAAGCCGTGCCGGTTC
>JAQWGK010000051.1 GCA_029238255.1 Porticoccaceae bacterium
AGTGCCTTCAGGAAGGATTGCAGTCGCAAAGCCGACCAGTATTCGTGGGTTTTTCTACTGAGCAGGTTCTGGGCAATAGTGGTTTTAATTCTTGGCAGCAGGCTTGCCATAATACCTCGGCTGGCAGTCATGCATGTACGGATGTTGAATTAAGTGCAGCACCATACAATCCAGAGGCACCTATTCCAGACGGGGCGGCTTGGATAAATGTGGAAATTCAAGATGTTAGCTATAAAACTAGTACAAGCAGCACAACAATAAGAAATCAAAGAATACAAGGCTGTACTACCAGCGGAGTTAGTTATGTAATTTCAAGTAGTGGGGTTTCCAGAGGTGGTCATTGTAATCAAATAAGGCCGGTAGCCTGCTGTAAATAACTTAGTTTAATATGGCCCTAACTAGTGGGGCCTTAATTAATTGGTGGTGATGGTTCTAGTTTAAAAAAGCACTTAATTTCTAACCAATTGATATTATTAAGTTTAATTTCAGTTTACAAGGGTGTTAAATTCAAACAGCTGTGTCGAATGGATGCATTAAATGTATCTAGAGCATTTTTTTTGAGCTAGACATATACATTCACAGAAGATTGACCTTCGGGATGGGGGGGTAGTGTTTTCGGCCATTGATTAAAGCGACTCAGGGATATAGTAAGCCTATCGCGAACCAGAATGTGGTTTGGTAGGTTAATGTTCTGCTTTATTTTGGTAAGGATGGAATAAGCTATATTCCATGACTCTATGTTTTAGTAACACTAATAGTCACATCCAATTTAGTGTAAATATAATTAATCTATATAAAACAAATAGATAAACAATAAATTCAATTCCCGCCGCCTCCACCAATAAACAACCCCCTCCACTATGTGGTGGGGGTTTTTTATTGGCCGGAGCGGAGCGACGGTTACCCCGCGGAGCGGGTTCAGCCGAGCCACGCAGTGGCGAGACAACGCGGGAGTGCAGCGACGGCGCCCCCAAATGACTGAGGTTGGTTATTTAGTCGAATTTGTAGTGAATCCAGATCAGCAAAAAATCATTTATTGATAACTTTTTCCTGATCCCCATTCAATTTTTTGTACTGTGAGGGCGTCATGTTTTCCGCTTTTTTAAAAAATTCATTGAACACGGATTTGCTATTAAAGCCGGCATCGAGATAGACCTCCATAATTGTTCTATAACGGTATTCCGGCGATTTCAGCATTCTTTTCGCTTCTTCAACACGATATCCATTGACGAACTCATAGAAGTTTTTCTGGTATCTCGACTTTATTATTTGAGAGAGCTTCCTGGGGGGAATATTTACCGCACTGGATAGATCGTCAAGTGTGAGGCTGGTATTGCAGTATATTCTGGTCTCCTGCATAACTTTTTCTATCTGTGCTACCAGCTCTGGATTTATATTTTCCCCGCCGACTGCCGACTGTTCTTCGTGCTCAAAGTCCTCCACCAGATCTACATTCCTGAATATGGAGAACTGAAGGAAAATCAACAGATTAAAGACTATGAAGCCCAGGTGATAGGCGCTTGTGCCAAGAATCTGCAGCAGATCCAGGTCAAAGTCGTCGATATTCAAGTAATAGAGCTTTAGCGCGAGAAGCAGTGCATCCCCGCCAAACAGGGCCATCATACTTATAACAATTATTCTCAGCCAAATCAGGGTTGTATGTTGCAGTGTCCCGTATGTCTGTTTTAGCAGCTGTGTATATCGGAAAATGATCAGCATACAGGCGAATGCATAGAAGAGCCTGACAAACCGGCCCAGGGCATCAAAGTACAGATAGGGAGCCGAATAGGCGATGTGCTGTGTATGGATTAAGGTTACTTTCTCGGTGTGACTCAGGGTGTAGAACGAATACACCATATAAAAAATATAAATTAACAGTGGCAGCAGGTGGTAGAGAGACTTGCGATCTATTGTGAAGTCTTTAATAACCAGCGATTTCACAAACAGAAATAACAGAGCGCCCTCAATAAAGTAGGCATAGCCGCCCAGGAAAAACAGGTTTGGCGATATTTCCAGCACCCAGATACGAAAACGTTCACCCCAAAAAACCAGCTCGTGAATGGGTATCAGGGCGTGGCAGAGTAAAAACCCCACGAAAAACAGTGTTTTCAGGTTTTTGGTAGAGATGGTTCCCATTAATGCCGCGAAAAGAACACACTCAAATGCAGTGATGACGAGTATCAAGTCATGGAAGTTGAAAAGAATGGCGTCCATTTACTGCGTCTACCTTATAATTTTTTGGCGACCCTATCATATTGTGTCGTCGGGTGTCATTGTTAGCCTCAGCATAATGTAGAAGAAATCCACATACCCTTATCTAAAAGCCTTAAATTCAGGTATTTGAATAATCAGAACCTGATTTACAGCTATCCGAACCAGTTTTGCATTCATCAGGACGACCATTGGGCGTCGAAAACGGTTTTATTATGTAAAAGTTTTCCTGGCTTACAGGAAGCCTTTTGGGAGATCTGGTTTTAGCCAGTACCTGACTGAATATCATTTTAATTATAAAAAAATTACATAATTCAAGGGGAAGAACATCAATGTCTAACTTTATTCGATTGCCAGCTGTCTTCGGTCTGTTGTCAGTTTTTACTGTGGCCAGTTGCCTCGTGCAAGCCGAAGAGGCGAGTAACGAGAGACCTGTACTGGAAGAGGTGGTTGTTACGGCCGAGCGTCGTGCCGCTTCCCTGCAGAGTACTGCGGTGGCAGTCACTGCCTTGAGCCAGGAGGCATTGACGGAAAATGATATCTCCGATGTTACGGATTTGAGCGGATTTGTGCCAAACCTGGTGGTTTCAGGGCAGGAAGATCAGTCAGATATTAAAATCTTTATTCGTGGTGTAGGTACCAACAACCCCACGGAAACCGGTGACCAGGGCGTTGGTGTCTATGTGGATGGCGTGTATGCAGCCCGTGCCCAGGGTGCGCTGGCTCTTATGTATGATCTGGAAAATGTGCAGGTACTCAGGGGTCCCCAGGGAACCCTGTTTGGCAGGAATAACACCGGTGGTGCGCTGTTGCTGCAGACCAAAAAGCCCCAGGGCGAATTTGAAGCGGATGCGCAGATGACCCTTGGCAGCAATAATCGCTACCAGATGTCCGGCGGGGTTACCCTGCCTCTGAGCGATACCCTTGGTGTGCGTATCGCAGGATATATGGATACTGATGATGGCTGGGTTGAAGCTTTAAACCAGGATCCGCGCGGACAGGACCATAGCTACAGTGGTGTTGCGGGACGTACGACTATCACTGATATCCCCCTAAACAATACCAAAGTAAACTCTGCACGAATCACAGGTCTCTGGGAGCCAACCGATCAATTGAGTGTGACAGCTCAATTTGAAACGTTCTCGGATCAGGGGAATGGCGGCATATTGCTGAATCCTGTGGATGTAGAGGCCGGCAGGTACCAGGCATATATCGATTCACCAATCTTCCTCGACCTGTCAAGCGATGTATTTCGTTCGACTGTTAGTTACGACATAAATGACCTGGTTAATGTGGAATATATTGTTGGTTCTGCAGACCTCAGCAGAAAGCAGATTGTCGACCAGGATGCCGGTGTAACTTCCCGCTTCCAGGAAGCGCGAACGGAATACCAGAACACCTCTTCCTTCAGCCATGAAATCAAATTGCAAAATGTTGGTGATGCGCGCCTTTCATGGACCACTGGTCTCTACTATTTCAGGGAAGAGACCGAGATACGATTTGACTTTGATGGCCAGGGTGCCTGGCTGCAGGGTGGCGCTACATTTATACAGCCAGCCAGGGGAGCCGAATCAGCCTCTGTCTATGGCCAGTTAAATTATGACCTGACGGATAACATTGTTCTTACCGCCGGTGCCCGTTACACCGACGATCTCAAATACGATCGCGGCGGTCGAAATATTATGGACTGCGGAAACGAGTTTATTCAGCCGGACCTTGGCGGCTCGAACCTGAGCATCTATGAGGATTTCCTTGATAATCGAACGGGTGCTGAAGGTGCTGATGGCCTCGACGATGTGACAGGTGGCGAGCGTACCAGGGGCCAGTGTGGGGCAACCCTGCGCAACGATGTTGAAGCCGATACTGAAAAGGTCACCTACCTGGGTCGAGCCAGCTACATGTGGGATGCAGGTATGGTCTACGCAAGCGTCGGCAGTGGCTATCGTGCAGGTGAGATTCAGGATGGTGGCGATGTTACCAACCCCGAAAACAGTGTCAGCTATGAGCTGGGTTATAAGTTTGATACTGATTATGTGAGATTCAATGCCGCCGCTTTTTACGTTGATTACACAGACCTGATTCGTTCAGGTTTTGATGAAGACAAAAACCAGATTGTTACTTCCAACGTTGCAGGAGCTGAGATCAACGGTTTCGAGGCGGAAGTAGTCTGGCTGATTGGCGACGGTGGAACACTTGAGTTTGGCGGTGGTTATCTCGATGCCAAATATACCGACTACCTGGTAGACAGCCCTGGATTTGGCACCAATATTCCAGCCCTGGTTGACGAGAGTGGCGAGCCAACCGGTTTTTACAGTCTTGCCGGCAATACCATGCCGCAATCGCCGGAGTTCTCCTTTAACACGACATTGCGCTGGGAATTTGCAACCGAAGCCGGGTATCTAGCACCACGTATAAATATTCGCTATGTGGATACAGTTTATTTTAGGGATCACAACGAAAATGGCGCAGAGATCAACAACCTTATCAATGATGTTGAGCAGACCGGTTATTACAGCGGCAACCCCGCCGGACAGGATGCCCATATCAAGGTAAACCTGGGCCTCACAATCTTTGACCAGGATGGGCTGCTGGTAGATCTATTCCTCAATAACGCAACAAATGAAATGACCAGATCGAGCTCATCTGTAGATAACAATACATCTGCCGGGTTCCCTGGGCGTTACGCATCCCCTCGTACCTGGGGCCTGCGCCTGAATATGAATTTCTAAAGAATAATCTGAATAAAAAAAACAGAATATAAAAGACAGAATAAAAAGGTTTATCCATGAAAAATATAGCTGCACTATTGATGACATCCCTGGTTTTATCCGCCTGTGGTGGCGGTATGACTTCAGGGCCAGCAGACCCTACACCGGCACCGCCAGCCTTTACAGAGCCTGCCCCACAAGCTGAGACCTTTAGCCTGCTCAGGGCAGAGGGAACCATCTGGATGAATGAGCAGGATGAAAAAGTATCCCTGCGCGGCATTAACCTGGGTAACTGGTTAATGATGGAAATGTGGATGTTTGGTGGCGACTCAGTCTTTGGTGAAGGAATTGTTGACCAGTGCACCTTTGAGGCTGCCCTTGAAAACCGCTTTGATAAGGAAGGAGTAGAGAGAATATTCAAAGCCCACCGTGACAGCTGGATTACCGAAAAAGACTGGGACGTAATGAACGACGCGGGTTTTAACCTGATAAGAATTCCATTCCCCTATGATCTGATTGAAGACGATGACAACCCCAAGACATTGAAAGAGGATGCCTGGGACTATCTGGATTGGGCCATCGCTGAAGCCAAAGAGCGCGAGATGTATGTTGTGCTCGACTTGCACGGTGCTGCAGGGCGACAGGGTTGGGAGCATCACTCAGGCTGTGCAGGAAAGAATGAACTGTGGAACAGTGAAACTTACCGTGATCGCACAATCTGGTTGTGGGAGAGAATCGCTGAAAAATACAAGGGCGAAGAGGCTATTGCAGGCTATGGTCTTCTAAACGAACCCTGGGGTGCGAGTCCGGCTGTTATGGCTGAATTTGGGGAAGAGCTCTACCACGCGGTTCGCCGATATGATGATGAACATATTGTAATTTTGCCTGGCCACAGTGAGGGCGGCGGTTTCACTGATTATGGTGATCCTGCAGACTTGGGTATGGAAAATGTTGCCTTTGAAATGCACTTTTATCCCGGTATCTTCGGTTGGGGAGATATAGGTTACGAAGTCCACCGCGACTGGCTAACCTGTGGTTCGATGGGTGATACAGGTGTCTGTAGTTGGGCTGGCCGACTGCGGGATGTCTATACACCAATCCTTATCGGTGAGATGCAGCCCTGGACCAGCCTGGGTGAGCTGGGCGGTGAAATTACCAGAGCCACTTTTGATCGTTACAACGAGTTAAACTGGGCTGCTACGGCCTGGTCCCTGAAGACCGTCTCCGGCGCTGGTGGCCTTGGTGCAGGCCCTTGGGGGCTGATGACAAACCCTGGCGATCAGCTTCTTATCAAGGGAAGTACCTGGGCCTGTGATGACTGGGAATCGACCTTTGCTGATGCCTGTGATGTTTCCGCCAGAAGCACCATGCCTAATGATGGCACGGAAACCCAGACCATGTACCTGGTTCTCAAGTCAGGATCTTTTGGTGAAACGGATGTTGTCTTCGATGAAATCAAGCTGACCAATGATGCCACCGGCGAGAATATTGTTGTCAACGGTAGTTTCGATGATGACAGCGGCTGGCAAATGGTATCCCTGTGGAGTGATCTACCGGCAGTTGAATTTGACTATCCTGCGGGTGAATTTGCCGGTAGCGATACTGGAACTGCATTGCGTATATCTGCACCCAATGGAAACCACAATGTTGCTGTCTACCAGGCAGTTCAGGTAGAACCAGGTGCCAACTACACCATTTCCGGCAAGTTTAAGGATCTTGGCGCCTCAGGAAACCAGATGTGGTCCGAGGTTTACCTTGTACCTGAAGAGCCACAACAGGGAGTGGATGTACAGGGAACTGTGCTCAGCCCAATCAATGTCTATGACTCTTCGCAGCAAGAGATCGAAGAATTCTTTACACAGTTTGCAGATATGGAATATGTGTTAAACCACTGGGTGATGGATGCCTTGACAAGGGAATCACCAGCACAGGTTTACAGTAATATTCCCGACTCGCCGCAGGGTTTCCGAATAGCGGTCACCGATGCCTCAAATGACCTGATCTGGAACCCGGTTGAGGAGCTGGTTGAAGGTTCGGTTGAAGGTTCGGTAGATGGCTATCGAGTCTACAGGTCAACATCATCGTCCACCGGCTTTATAGTGGTTGCCGAACTGGACTCAACGGCTACTTCCTTCTCCGATGTCTACGGTGAGGGTGCGTTGGATCCAGAGGTGACTTACTACTATTACCTAACCAGCTTTAACAGCACTGATGAGAGTTACGCCAGCGATGTAGAGGCAACCGGCAAGGCCATTTTCCTGATTCCAGGTCAATTTGAAGCGGAGAGTTTTGCTGCTGCTCACCCAGGTGTACAAATTGAAACTGTAGGCGATGTTCTCGGTGGTGGATTCAATATTGGCCACTTCGAGACCGACCGCTGGGTTGAATACAATGTATTTGTAATCGAGCCGGGCACCTACAAGGCAGACTTCCGGCTGGCCAGCCTGGTGGGTGATGTCCAGTTTGAAGTTCGAATTGATGGCGAAACTGTAGGTACAGTCACTGTTCCAGAGACGGGCGGTTGGCAGGATTATAAAACTGTCAGTATTGAGGTTGAGCTGCCACTGGGTGATTCTGTATTAAGGCTGCACTCCCTGGATAACCAGTGGAATCTTAACTGGGTCGACTTTGAGCGGGTTGGTTCAGGTTCAGGTGCAGACTCGGACTCGGACTCGGATTCGGATTCGGATTCGGATTCCCAGTCCGGTGGAGAGGGCGATGGAGAGGGCGATGGAGATGTGCCTGCCGCTGATGCGGCATTGATGACTGAAGCCTTTGGTGGTGCTTTGTTTGAAGAGGGAATATTCACAATCCCGTCAGGTTCCGAGGATTGGGCCGGTTTTGCCAATGGTAACAGCAGTCTTTATCCATTCTATTTTGTCGATGGCGGTTATATAACCTTTACAGGTTCTGTGCCCTCTGGGGAATCTGTTGAGGTTAATTTCAGATTTGAATATCTGCCCCACCCAGATGTCGATCCTGCCTATGATACCCAGTCAGTGATAGTCTCTGGTGCTGATGAGAGCAACTACAATATTCCTATCCTGCCCCAGGGTGGCAAATCATTTAGCTCGATGATTATGTATGTAGTGGGTCGCGATATACCTGTTGCGATCTCTAATATAGTGGTTACATCATTCGGTGATCCAGATTCAATTCCAGATGAAGAAGTTCCGGATGTAGAGGAGCCGCCTGCAGGCGAGGATTCTGCAGAAACGCCGGATGAAGAGAAATATGCCATAGCAAATCCTGAAAGCTTAACCAATGGCACAAACTCCATAGCCAGTATGGTCACAGATACTGAACTCGGTCGAAATGTAGCTGAGCTGCAAGTTCTGGAGAGTGAGAACTTTGTGCAAGGTTATGTTGGATTTCCCCTTGGGCAGGAAGATTTCACCGTAGCCTCCATGTTTGAATTTAAGGTGTTGGATCAGCAGGGCTCCAATACTGTTTGGGTCACCCTGGTTGATAGTGCCGGTCTTGAGTGGAGCGCGTGGAGTAGTGATGCAACTAAAACAGTACTCAATGAATGGGTCAGGATTGAGTTTGATTACACTGCCGCAGCAAGCTTTATTGATTTAAGCCAGGTTGCAGAAGTTCGTTTTGCGCAGTGGAACTCGGGCAGCTATCGCTTCTCTGATTTGGCTTTGCTGTTATCCTCGGGCGAGATTGTGGTGGATAATTCAGGTTCTGGCCAGGACGCCACTGAAGATTCCGGTGATGAACAGACCGATGGTCAATATACCTTCGGCACAAATGCCAATCTCACAGTTGTCGCAGATGATGAGCTAGGCAAAGATGTTGTTGAGCTGGAAGTTCTTGTAAGCGGCGATTTTGAGCAGGCATATGTTGGCTTCAGCCCAGAGCAACAGGACTTTTCCAGCGGCTCGTCGCTGGCGTTCAAGGTGCTGGATCAGCAGGGTTCAAATACTGTTTATGTAACCCTTGTCGATGCATCCGGTGCTACATGGAGTGGTTGGACTGATAGCGCTACGCCAACAGTAAAGGATATATGGACAACCATTGAGTTTGACTACAGTGCTGCTCAGAGTACTGTTGATTTAACCCAGATTACTGAAGTTCGTCTGGCGCAATGGAATTCAGGTACCTATCGCTTCTCCGATGTGACAGTTGTTGCACCATAGAAAATAGCGCATAAAAAAGAGAGACTAACCAATTGCTTAATCGGAGCCTGTTATTGCGGGTTCCGATTGCAATTTTCTGCCGGGGTACTGAGGCTGTAAAAATAGAGTTAATCCGCTTACAGGACTTAAATTCAAGCTTGCAAAGGTTCGGGTTTATGTATTTTCGCTTACACGGACAACTTATATTTTACTTTCATTAGTATTAAGGCATGCATAAGTACGTGTGCTTTCGTTGAGATGCGATTGCAATATTTTGTCAGGCCACTGCTAACTTACAAATAAGAATAAAAATTATGATTTTGGTTAAAAGTAACTTTTTTACAAATAATCACACCAGCAAAATTATCTACCCGATACTACTGGCTCTGGCCGCGCTTCCCTTTAGCGGGTTAGCTGCAGGCAGCCAGAGTACCTCTGCGTTTCTTCAGTCCGAACTGGATCCGGTTGTGGAGCAGCGTATTGATAAAATTATCGGTTCTATGACCCTGGAGCAAAAAATTGGTCAGATGTCGCTCAGGGATTGGGGCGACTTTAGACACAAAGATATGGATTATGTCGCTGGAGAGATTAGGGCCGGCAGAATCGGTGGATTTTTGAATATCCCCCGAAACAGTGATGCGCCAAAGGCGTTTAACTGGATACAAAAAATTGCCGTCACCGAAAGTAAAAACGGTATTCCGCTAATTTTTGGTCACGATGTTATCCACGGTTACAAAACCATCTTCCCGATTCCACTGGGTCAGGCCGCATCATGGAATCCGGCTACGGTAGAGCAGGGTGCGCGTATTGCCGCCCAGGAAGCCACCAGCGCAGGTATTCGCTGGACCTTTGCGCCAATGGTCGATATCGGTAGGGATCCGAGATGGGGTCGAATTGCTGAAACCCTCGGTGAGGATGTATTTCTGACATCAACTCTGGGGGCGGCCATGGTTAAGGGGTTTCGTGGTGATAATTTAAGCAGTCCTGATTCCCTTGCCGCCTGTGCCAAGCACTTTGCCGGTTACGGCGCTGCGGAAGGGGGTCGTGATTACAATGTGGCCAATATTCCCATGGGCCAATTGTACGATCACCACCTGCCGCCATTTAAGGCCGCTATTGATGCGGGTGCGGTTTCTGTTATGACTTCATACAGTGAACTCAACGGTGTTCCCGGAACCGCTGACTACCACCTGATGACAGATGTATTGAGAGAGCAGTGGGAGTTTACCGGTTTTGTGGTCAGTGACTGGAACTCTGTGATGGAGATGGTCATGCACGGTTTTGTCGAGGGCGACAAAGATGCCGCTGAGTTATCCACCAATGCTGGCCTGGATTTTGAAATGCACTCCACGGCTCTGGGCGACAATTTGCAGCAGCTGATTGCTGAAGGGAAAGTTAGTCAGGAGCGGATTGATTCTGCCGTAAGGCGATTGCTGCGGGTGAAATTCGCCATGGGTCTGTTTGAAACACCCTATTCAAGTGAAAAGGAAGAATTCCTAAAGGATGAATATCTGCAGGTGGCGAAACAGGCAGCGGTTGAATCCTTTGTTCTGCTGAAGAACGAAAACAGTGTTTTGCCCTTAAACAAAAAACAGAAAGTGGCCATTATCGGCCCCCTGGCTGAAGTGCCCTACCAGCAGTTGGGTACCTGGATTTACGAGGGCGAGGCCAAGGACTCCCGCACACTGCTGCCGGCACTTGAAAGCTACCTTGGATCGCAGAGTAGCAATATCAGGTATGCCGAGGGCCTGCCCTACAGCCGCAGCAAAGACAGAGCCGGCTTTAAAAAGGCCATCAGGGCGGCTAAAAAGTCTGATGTGATAGTCTTTTTTGGCGGTGAGGAAGCGGTTCTTACCGGTGAGGGGCACAGCCGAGGGGATATCAGTCTTCCCGGTGCACAGCAAGAATTGATTGATGAGTTGGCAAAGCTCAATAAGCCTATTGTATTGGTACTTCTCTCTGGCAGACCGAACACTTTGGAAGGCGTTGTGGATAAGGTCGACGGCCTGATAATGGCCTGGCATCCGGGAACCATGGCGGGACCGGCACTGGTAGATATTATCTATGGTGAAGAGAGTCCCTCGGGCAAATTGCCTATTACCTGGCCCAAGTCCAGCGGACAGTTGCCTATCTACTACAACCACAAGGCCACTGGCCGCCCGCCAACGGATGATAACTACACCAGAATCCAGGCGATTGACCCCGCGACCACATGGCAGCATGCCCCCGGCAATTCATCCAATTTGCTGGACTACGGCCACAGACCGGAGTTTCCCTTTGGCTTTGGACTCACCTACTCCAGCTTCGAATACAGCGATCTTGAGCTGGAACAACAGAAGCTGGCTGTTGGCGACACCCTTGGAGTTTCAATTCAAATCAAAAACAGCGGCAACAGGCAGGCCACCGAAATAGTCCAGCTCTATGTGCGCGACCTGATTGGCAATGTCACCCGCCCGGTGAAGGAATTGAAAGCCTTCCAGAGACTGTCCCTCTCTCCGGGAGAGACCAGGACGGTAGAGTTTGAACTGGATACCAATACCCTAAGCTTCCACAACCAAAAGATTGAAAGCAGGGTTGAGCCAGGTAAATTCAAGCTCTGGGTTTCCAGTCATGCCCATGATGAGGAAAACGAAAGCGGGTTTGAGCTTATTAAATAGATTAAAAAACTGCTGTATAAAAACCTCAACTCACCAGGGTTGGGGTTTTTTTATGTCCTAACCAAATAAACAAATAACCAAAGCAGCCTGCGGATAAAAAATAGTTTTTTACCTGCCCCAGTCCTGTTATCTGTAGGAAAAAGGGTTCGTCTCCATACATTTTCGCTGAGACGGACAACATCTTGCCGGATATCCCTAGAATAAAATTCCGAAATACCCCTTGCCCGTTTCTCCCTGACAGGAGAGAGGAGTAAAAGGGTAAAAAAATAAAAAGATCGGATGTACAGCTGATGAAAAATATTAAAATAACAGGCTTAATGCTGACCGCCCTTTTAGCCGGGTGCCAGGAAAATAAAAGCAATCCAGAAGAAGAGTCAGGTTTGGGGGCTGTGAGCGTGGATAAAGTGACTGTTTATACAACAGCCAAGGATACAGACAAGCGGTTAACCATTACCGATCAGCTGACCTTTGAGCCCAGTGTGCAGCCCTATGAAAATGAAGTCTCGGTCTTTGTAAACCCGAATAAGCGCTACCAGAAAGTGCTTGGTTTTGGCGGTGCAATCACCGATGCCAGCTCCGAGGTATTTGCCAAGCTTTCGCAAGAGAAGCAGGAAGAGCTGCTAAAAGCCTACTTTGATAAAGAAGAGGGTATTGGTTATACACTGGTTCGTACCTCTATCCACAGCTCCGATTTTGGCAGCGCCAGTCACACCTATATTGAAGAGGGCGACAAGAGCCTATCGACCTTCAGTATTGAGCAGGATCGCCAGTTCCGGATTCCGCTGATCAAGCGCGCGACAGAAACGGCAGGGGGTGAAATAACCTTCTATGCAAGCCCCTGGAGCGCACCCGCCTTTATGAAGAGCAATAATAATATGTTGCGTGGCGGCAAGCTGCTGCCAGAGTACTATGAAACCTGGGCAATGTATTTTGCCAAGTTTATCAAGGCCTACGAGGCCGAGGGCATTCCGGTCTGGGGTGTCACCATCCAGAACGAGCCCATGGCTGTCCAGCGCTGGGAATCGATGATTTATACCGCGGAAGAAGAGCGCGATTTCCTCAAGAACCACCTGGGTCCAGTGCTTGAGCGCGAAGGACTTGGGGACAAGAAGATCGTTGTCTGGGACCACAACCGCGACCTGATTACCCGCCGCGCCAATGTGATCTTCGAGGATCCGGAAGCGGCCAAATATGCCTGGGGTATCGGCTTCCACTGGTATGAAACCTGGGCCGGTGGCGAGACCATGCACGATAACCTGGCGCTGGTCCACGAGTCGTACCCTACCAAAAACCTGCTGTTTACCGAGGGTACTAACGAGGGCTTTAGGGCAGATCGCTACCACTACTGGCCAAATGCCGAGCGCTATGGCCACTCCATGATCAACGATTTTAACCGCGGTACTGTGGGCTGGACTGACTGGAATATCCTGCTCGACCATACCGGCGGCCCCAACCATGTGCAGAACCTCTGTTTTGCACCAGTTCACGCTGATACGCGAACCGGTGAGTTGATTTACACGCCCACCTATTACTACCTGGGCCACTTCTCCAAATTTGTTCGCCCGCAAGCCCAGCGTATGAGCACCAGTGCCAGCCGCAGCTTCCTGCTGGCCACCTCATTTATCAATGAGGATAACCAGATGGCAACCATTGTGATGAACCACACAGACGAAGCCATTCTCTATAACTTCCATGTAGGTGATAAGCAGACCAGGTTGACTATTCCGGCCAGGGCAATGCAGACCCTAGTTTACTAAATAATAATAACTATAAAAACTGTTACACAGATTGAACCGGTTGCCTTGGGTAGCCGGTTTTTTTTTGCTGTTTTTATGGGCTGTTTTTATGAGCTATTCGCGGGTATCGTCGCTCTCTGAGGCAAGATTGGCACTCTGGCGAAACTGGGTGGGTGTTACCCCTTCAATTTTCTTAAAGAAAGTGTAGAAAACCGACTTGCTGTTAAAGCCTACCCTTAGATAGATATCGGTTATGGTGGTGTTTTTGTAGTCACTGGAGGTCAGCATATGTCTGGCCTCTTCGATGCGATAGCGGTTGATAAACTCGTAGTAATTGATGCCAAAGTGACGATTGATCAGTGTCGACAGGTCGCGGGGCATAATATCCAGGGCTTCGGCCAGACTGTCGAGGGTAATATCCGGCTCCATATATATTTTGTGCTTGCGAATCTCTCCATCAACCCTGGCAGCCATTTCCGGTTGCAGGAATTCCTCATCACTGGATTTCTTGTCGACAGCAATTTCAGTGACCTGCTCAAAGGCGCCGAAATAGCGAACCGCTGTAAACACCAGCAAATTTACCAGGGCAAAGGTGATGTAGTAACCGGTAAGCCCGATATTGCTGAGCTGTGCCTGGGCAAAGCTAAAGTCGGTAAAGACATTGGCGATTTTGGCGCCGATCAGCAAGGTTTCCGAAACCATAACCATTAGAAAGCCGATAACCAGGGCTCTCAGCCAGGAGATATGGACTTTCTCCATATTCGAGTTGGTGTTCTGCAGCAGGCTGCTATAGCGGCTGATCAGCACAAAGCAGCCGATACCGTAGAGCACCCTTACCCATTTACTGAAGAACTCCATAGAGACAAAGTTGGCGCTGTAGACAAAGGTCTCGGAATTAATCATTTCCAGGCGCAGTTCCTGGGGCTGGCTGTAAAAGGTGGTCCAGATAAAAATAATGTAGATTGTCAGGGGAACTAGGTGCAACAGGTCAAACCTGGTAAGGGAAAAGTCCTTGAATGCCAGTGACTTGAAACATAAAAAGAGCAGCGCGCCATCCAGGTAATAGGCGATTGCCGGTATAAAATAGAAGTTTGTCAGTCTCTCGCGAGCAATATCCTTAAATTCTGCGCCCCACATCATCATTTCATTGATCGGAATCAGGGCGTGGGCAAAAAGAAACAGGGCGAGGAATATTATGCTCATGCTTTTGCGATAAGCAGTGGCAGAAAGCAGCAGAAAGCAGAACAGGCACTGCATCGCCGTCATCAAAAGGATAACGTCGTGGAAATTAAACAGCACTGTGTAGAGTTTGGGAGCTTCCATCAAGCGTCTCTGTAGATTAGCAATGCATCGATATTTTAGCCGTGACCGGAAAATGCGTTTTGATTGTGCATGGAATGCTTTGCGTAATCGTCCTGATAAACACAGTGAGGCATAAATACACTTATTCGATCTCTTTTTTACGCCGCACATTATGGCTTAGATTGATTATCTGTGTGCGAATATTTATCTAATAACAAAAGTTCCCTTTTAGCTTCTAACCAGAGTATATTCGGGAGTTGTCCGAACAGTTATTTGCACTAAAAATCGCTTTTTTAGAGAGTTTTGGTGTCCGAGTACGTTAGTCGGACGATTACTTCACCTTTGATTTGTAATTTAAGCTCACAAATTAAGCTTTCGCTACAGCAAAGCTATAAAAACATAGAATCACCAGGCGTTAGAAATCAATCAATGTAATTGATATCAGCGACCGGAAATAAGCGGCGACTGACCGCTTGATAATAAGAGAGATAGGGGACTGCCATGATTGACCATAAATTCCATACCGCGCTGTATTTTTTGCTAGCTGCGAGCTTGACGGCCTGCGGTGGGGGCGGCAGTGGTGGAGACGCAGATCAAAATGTTGAGCGTACTCTGTTTGCCGTTGGCGATGTTGTCGAGATGGTAGAGGATGGTGGTTCGGTAGAGGGTGATGTCAGCACTAATGATCGCGGCGGCGTTTTCACCTACGCCCTGGCCTCTGGTGCCGACATGGCCAATGGCGCGCTAGAGTTTAATCAGGACGGTTCTTTTATCTATACACCTAACCCGGACTTTTTTGGCACAGATAGTGTTGACTATGTGGCCACTGATCCGACATCTGGCGAGACAGATACGGCTACCCTGACCATTAGTGTCGAGAATGATTTCGAACTGATTGAAGAGTATGGCTGGCAGTTGGTCTGGGCTGATGACTTCAACTCAGGGGAATTTGATAGCGCTCTGTGGAGCGGTGTTAACGCCAGCGTTGCCGGCGGTAATCTGGTTATCGCTGCCCAAGAGGGGCAGGTTTCCTCGGCGGTTGGTTCCAACAGCTTTAGATACGGTCGCGTCGAGGCAATTGTTCGGGCTCCGGCAGGAGACGATGTTTTTGCCACCTTTAAGCTGGCGCCGGTCAATGATATGCACGACGGCCTCAATGTTCTTGCCGCCATTGAAACTGACAATGGCGCGGTCATTGCCGGTACTCATTACGGCTTGGGCCTGACCAGTGGCATTTCCATGAATATCGATGTAGTCGAGACGGTCGCCAGTGACTTCCATAGCTATGCTATTGAGTGGGGCGAAGACGAGATACGTTGGTATATTGATGGAGTCCATGTTCATACAGTGAATACGCTTCACACCTGGGCCTACAATATGTCTGGCAGCGATGTTGTCACCGACAATGATGGGCCTTTTAATCAGGATATGCAGGTTGTGTTCGAGCTGTCTGCAGGCACCGACAATCTGCCAGCCTCTATTATTGTCGATCAGATTAAGGTTTGGTCCTGCGACCCTTCAGTAGAGTTGTCGGTTGAAGACTGTGCGTCCGGCGAAAAAACCAAAGTTAGCAAACAGGCCTCAGACCGAATTGAAACCGTTGGCCCGGTGGTAACTGAGATCTACACAGACGGTTATTACGACATAGTGACTGGCGCCAAAATTTCTGATTTGCCGCCACTCGAGTGGCATCACACCGATGAAATCAAAGAGCTGACTATCTCCAATGCCAGTGCCGCCGATGTGGATTCCCTGTCCACTGATGATGAGCGGGGCAATGTTCTGGAGATCACCAATGACTCAGGGTCAGCCAGTATAGGTATAGCCACAGAAGCTGTTGAGCTGATCGGTTTGGACGTTACTTTAAGTTTTGATATGTATATCGATAGCGCCAAAACCAGTGTTGAGAGCCTCGAAATCAGTATGCAGTCCGGCGTTGATGGCAAAGGTGTTTATCTGACTGAACTGACTCTCGACCAATGGGCCAGCTATAGCGTTCCAGTGGTCGATCTGGTCAATAATCCCGCGGTCGTTGAGGGGGTGGAAATGCCTCTGGATATTAAAGCGGTTACCTCGCTGATGACGCTCGATTTAGAGGGCGGCGCGCTTATCCATCTGGATAATATTCAGCTTAGCTGTATCAACTCTGAAGGCTGTGTGCAGGGCCCGTTGGGTCTGCAGTCTGAGGCCGCGCCAAAGGCCGAACCCATTCGCTACGAAGCGGAAGCTTATCTCAGTGCTTCTGGTGCTGGTGTTGAGGATACCCTCGATGAGGGTGGCGGCCAGAATATAGCCTTTGTGGGTGCCGGTGATTATCTGGTCTACAGCATCGACGCACCGGGCATTGGTCCCTACAGCCTCGACTATCGTGTTGCCAGCGCCGGCGGCAGTGCAGGTTTTGAGGTGTCTATCGACGGTGTGGTGGTCGATCAGCAGGAGATTCCGGACACCGGTGACTGGCAGAACTGGACAACTATCACCTCGACACAATTTGATCTGGTGGTAGGTCTCTACACTCTGCGCATCGACTTCCTTGGTGACGGGCAGAATTTAAACTGGTTCGAACTGTTGCCGCCAATTACCGAAATCTTTGTTGAAGCGGAAGATTTTGACGAAGAGAGTGGTATCTCTCTCGAAGATACCACCGACGATGATGGCCAGAATATTGGTTATATCGATGAAGGCGACTTTGTTGAGTACAGCTTTAATGTTCCCTCTGCGGGCACCTACCTGATTGAGTACCGACTGGCCAGTGATATGGATTCTCTCGGTTTTGATACCACTATTGGCGGTGTCGTAGTCGATACCCAGACACTGCTGAGAACCGGCGGTTGGCAGGAGTGGATAACCCAGAGCGCGGAAGTGGAACTGGTTGCAGGTGATCAAATTATGCGCCTCGACTTCCTTGGTGGGCCGGTGAATATCAACTGGATTCGATTGACAAGAAAATAATCGGCAGCAAAAAAACAGAATATAACGATAAAAAAAGTAGTACTAGTGGGGAAAAATTATGATTCATAAAGCGCAATTCAAGCGACAGTTACTGGCCGGGAGTATTGCCCTGGCAGTAGCTGCGAGCGTCAGTGCTCAGGAAACTGATACAGACAACCAGAACGATTCTGATCAATTGATGGAAGAGGTTGTGGTCACCGGTATCAGAGCGAGCTTGCAGCGTTCGATGGATATCAAGCGCGATGCCAAAGGTATTGTCGATGGTATCTCTGCGGAAGATATTGGTAAATTCCCCGACACTAACTTGGCTGAATCCCTGCAGCGAATTACCGGTGTTGCTATTGAGCGTGATCGCGGTGAAGGCTCCAAGATCACGGTTCGAGGATTTGGCCCGGACTTTAATATTGTTACCTTTAACAGTCGCCAAATGCCCACCACCGGTGGCCGCTCCTTTGATTTTGGCAATATTGCCTCCGAGGGTATTTCGGCTGTTGAGGTGTATAAATCTGGCCGAGCCAATGTTGCCACTGGCGGTATTGGTGCGGTGGTCAATGTAAAGACCAGCAAGCCACTGGAGATGCCAGGATTGCGTGCGGTGGTCAGCGCCAAGGGCGTTCACGATCCCGGAACGCGCAATGGCAGCAGCGTCAATCCGGAATTTGCCGGTCTGTTTAGCCAGACTTTTGCTGAGGACACCGTGGGTATATCGCTGTCATTGAGCAGCCAGCAGCGCGACGGCGGCACCCAGTCAGCGACGACCCAGAGCTTTATGGGCAGAAACTTTGTTACTCAGGAAGATATGGATAATGAAGTGAGAGATGCTGAATGGGGCTCGATCCCGGTCGGTGATCCGTCGGCGATTAACTTCCCCGATCAAGTGTCCGATGGTATCTATGCAATCCCCACCAATATTCAGTACAACCTCGATGACTTTCACCGTGAGCGTGTTAATGGCCAGCTGACTTTCCAGTGGCGACCCATGGAAACACTGACCGGAACACTGGACTACACCTATGCTGAGAATCAGATTAATACCCAGCATCAGGATTTGTCGGCCTGGTTTGATCCCGGCTGTGCCACCCGAGAGAGCGAGTGGATTCAAGAGGGCAATATCTGGTCGCCAACTAGCTACACTCAGGTTGGCTGCGCGCAGGACAATTTGCAGGGTGTGGGTCTCTACGCCTCGATTGATGAAAATAAATCTGCCGGCTTTAACCTTGAATGGCAGGCCAGCGATCACCTGACCCTAAATCTGGATTACCATAAATCCAGCGGTGAATCGCGCCCCAACAGCAAGCATGGCTCCGGCGGTTCTATGGCCGTTGCCGCCCTCAACCGTATTACCACTTCAGGCTATTTTAGTGCCACGGGTATGCCGGTTCTGGAAGTGCAATTGGGTGAGCGAAATTCCTATAACCAGATCTCCAGAATCGATCAGGTAGACGCCAATGATATGCAGCTTTCGGGCAGCTCATTTGGCAGCTTTAATAACCGTATGGATGTTGAGCAGCTGCAGCTTGATGGCGAATATATCTTTGATCAGGGACACAGCATCAGCTTCGGTATAGCCACTGTGGAAGTGACCAACCGCGGACAGTCCAAAGGGGTTGGCCGTAATGCCTGGAGTGGTGTTGGTACGCCCGGTGATATTGCCGACCTGCTGACCGTTGATACTATCGATGGTGTCTTTAATGGCATTGAGGGTAGCGATGACCCACGTCAGGTAACCGAATTTTTCACCTGGGATTTCCAAGAACTGATTGATCGCGCCGAGCAGTTATTGCGCGATGGCGCCCACGGTGATGTGGTTGATGATGGCGGTCCCTGTCTCACCGGATTCTGCCCATCCTATAATTTTGATCTCGATGAGATCACCGTTGAAACCTCCAACTCCATGTATCTCCAGACTCACTGGGTTGGCGACTTTATCGATCGACCGGTGAATGTTTTCTTCGGCATGCGCTATGAAGAGACCGAGGTTCACTCCGAGGCGTTGGTACCACTCTATGATCGAGTTGAGTGGAGCATTGTCGACAACCGCTTTAATCTCTACCAGCAGAAAGATGAGGCCGGTAATACCATCCGCGGATTCTCTGAAATTGACGGTGCTTACAGCATGCTCCTGCCGAGTATGGATTTTGATATTGAGCTTGTCGATGACCTGATTCTACGTGCCTCCTACAGTTTATCTGTTACCCGACCGGTCTATAACGACCTGAAGGGCGCATTGATTATTGACTATCTGGGTGCAGATGGTGGCGGTGGCCGCAGAGGTAACCCGCAGCTATTACCTATGGAATCGGCCAATTTCGATCTCTCTCTGGAGTGGTACTACGACGAGGGCAGCTACATTTCGGCGGGTTTCTGGGCCAAGGATGTAGATAACTTTATTGTCAGCAATACCTTTGAAAACCAGCCTCTGTTTAGCGATCTTTATACGCCAATCGATAGTGATCTTTTCAATCAGGCGGTTCAGGATTTGACTGGTGGTGATCCACGATTTGACTTTGATCTCGGCGATCTGAATGAGTACTACGCGGAAAATTATGCCTCTGAGCCGGGCGTTGTAGTGACCGGTGAGGGCGAGGATCTCGAGGTAGTTGTCACTGGCTTGGAAGGTGATCCGGTGGCTATCTTCGATATCACCATTCCGATAAATCAGCGCGAGACCAAGGTAAAAGGCCTGGAGTTAATGGCTCAGCACACCTTTGGCGACAGCGGTTTTGGTTTTCAGGCCAACTACACCATTGTTGATGGTGACCTTGAATACGATATCAATCTCAACGAAGAGCAGTGGGTTGTTCCCGGTATGAGCAATACCGCCAACCTGGTTGCGTTCTACGACAAAGACGGTCTGCAGGCCAGAATGGCCCTGAACTGGCGTGAACAGTTCCTCTCTTCAGCGGCGCGCGATCCGATGTTTGTTGAAGAGTATTACCAGCTGGATATGAATGTTAGCTATGAAATCAGCGACCAGTTTTCGGTGTTTATCGAGGGTATTAACCTGACTGAGGAAGATCAGCGCATCCATGGCCGCTCTACCTATCAGTTGCGGGAATATGCGGTCGGTCATGCACGTTACAACTTTGGTATGCGCTACTCATTCTAAAAAGACGATCCAGCGCGCGAGAATAAAAAATTAAAGCCCTAGGGCTGAGATGGCCAGCAAAAGGCCACAAATACATTTTGGGGGAAGATTAATGCTAAACAATCACAATAAACCTGGAGCTTTTGGGCTCGGCATCATCGCCAGAAATTCCCTATTAGCCGTTGGCATACTGGCTGTGGCTGGTTGTGGCGTTAAAAATAACAATGAATTTTTGGATATGCCTGAAAATATCATTGATACCAGCGCTGATGTTAATGATGGCCCTCTGGGTGAAATTGTTGACCTAACGCTGGACGATGTCACTGTTCGCGGTCGTCCGCATATCGACAAGTCGCTGGGTTACAACGTGATCCGCACAGACCTGAATACCGCCCTGCGCGGTGTCAGCCTGTCCTTTGATGGCGGTGACCCCTACGGCAGTATTGAGGCCAATATGCCCACTGCTGCGCAGATGGAATCACTGGTCACAGACTACGGCTTTAATACAGTTCACGTCTATCTCGAGGGTGATGCCGCGCAGAATCCCGACCCTGCGGGAATCAATGAAGCGCTCGCCGACGAGCTAGTGCAACTGACCCGCGATGCCAAAATGTACCTGATTATTACCATGGGTAATAACGGTGAGAACGGCGCTATTCACAGCATGGAAAAGACCCTCGCATTCTGGGAACTCTACGGCGCAAAATATGCCGACGAAACCCATGTAATCTTCGAGGCGCACAATGAGCCGGTGGCTGGTGTTAACGGTAACTTTACGTCTGAGGACTGGCAAAGACAGGCGGATATGTACCGAACTATCCGCACTGTGGCACCGGATACCATGGTTCTGCTGGGCTCATTTATGTCGTTCTTCGGTGGCTCCCAGGCAATCGCTGGCGCCGACGGCCTGGCTGAGGAATTTCCCGGTATCTGGAATAACGCCGGATTTGCTTTCCACGCCTATTGGAATCTGCCTGAGGTTGAGAGCACTATCGCAGCCTTTGAAACCAGCACAAAATACCCGGCACTGATGTGTACCGAGTTCCATCCGGGCGACACCAAAAATGGTTACAACGAAGTATTTGAAAGCCATCATATTGGCTGGACACAGTTTGAATGGTTGGGTGCCAATGATCTCGAACTGGATCGCTTTAAAGGCTATCTGGATAGCTATGGCACCACCTGGCGCCCGGAAAATCCCACCACTACCTGGCCGGCCAATGGCTCGCCAACTATCGCCTTTGACCAGACAATAGGTCTCTACAGTCGTGCCGATGAAGCCTTCCTGAGACTGGATGAATTTCTTCAGGTGATTGCCGATGACCGTGACTACGATGGTATTGGCGGCGATGAATTTGTGGTTGTCGATGCCGGTGATGATGGCTCGATTGCCCTGCGCGCCTCAAATGGCAAGTACCTTACGGTTAGCGACTACGGTCAGCCGCTGCTTGCTACAGCCAATAAAATTGGCACCAATCAAAAATTCAAGTGGCTTGAACTGCCCACCGGCGATATCGCACTGCGCCCCTGGAGTGGCTCTGCCCACCTTATTGGAAGCCTGCCTGCAACGGACGGTGAAAACTATGGTATGACGGGTGTTATCGGTGAAGGTGTAGAGCGCAATGGCGCCAATACCTACCGTGTAGCTTCAAGCTATACCAGCGCTCTGGCACCGCTGGAAGATCTACCGGAAATTCCACCGGGACCCTTCCATGGCAGCCCAATGCCAGTGCCGACCAACGGTGAGGGCACGCATGTTCTGGATACTCTGGCACCCAACGGCCGTCTCTGGGCTTCGGACTATGACTATGGTGGTGAGGGCGTTGCCTATCACGACGACGGTGCGGTAAACCTCGGTGAAGCTTACCGTGCGGATGAAGCAGTGGATGTCCAGTCTAGTGGTGAAGGTTATACCACCGTTGGATTCTTTGAGCCAGATGAGTGGTTGGAGTACAGCATCGATGTGGCGGTCGCCGGCAACTACCAGATCACTTACCGCACAGCGTCGGGCAGTGGTGTCGGCGGTGCTATCTCTTTTGAGTCTGACTGTGTCAAGCTCACCGGTGATCTTGCAACGCCAAATACCAATGGCTGGGATACCTATCAGGACCAAACCGTTGATGTGACCCTGAAAGCCGGTGTGCAGAAATTGCGCGTGGTCAGTGGCGGCAATATGAACCTGATGAATATGGATATTCAGCCGGGTGGTCAAGGTGGAAGCGCTTTCGGCGCAGGTTGTGAGTGGATCCCACCGGAACCCGATGATATTTTCGTTGAAGCGGAAGAGTGGATCGATGTAATTGGATCCCCCGATGGCACGGTCAGTATTGGTGCCACCACAGATAGCGATCTCAGTGACTTTGTCGGTAACTTCGATGAGGACGACTTTATTGAGTACGCTATCAATGTGCCCGCTGATGCCTGTTACATCGCAGAGTACCGCGTTGCCAGCGAGAGCGGCAGCCCGGGTTTTGAGCTGAGTTTTGATGGCCAAGTGAAAGACAGCTTTACTGTGCCGCGGACCGGTGGCTGGACAAGCTGGGTTACCTTCCAGCGTGGTATTGAGCTCAGTGAAGGGGCTCAAACCATGCGCCTTGACGCACTGGGTGATTCCTTCAATATTAACTGGTTTAAGTTTAACCAAGCCGATCCCGAGCAGTGTTTAGATGATGGTGCTATTACCATCGAAGCCGAGGGGTATAACAACTCAATCCCATTGATCGATGGAAATACTATCGTAGGAATTGGTACCGAAGGTACCCAGGATGAAGGCGGCGGTCTCAATGTCGGCTGGATCGATGCGGGTGACTGGATGGAATATGCCTTCACTGTAGCGGAGGACGGCAATTACCAGATTTCCTTTAGAGCAGCCAGCCGATCTGGCAGTAACCCGGGTATCAATTTCTATCTTGATGGCAGCTTGCTAGTCACTGCAGCGGTAGGCAGTACCGGCGATTGGCAGACGTGGCAGACCTTTTCTGGCGCGGTTGTCAGTTTAGTTGCCGGTGACTATGTCCTGCGTCTTGAAACGCCATCGGGTGGCTTTAACCTCAACTGGTTCAAGTTTACGCCGACAGATGAGCCAGCTGGACCAGCGCCAGAAACGCCAGAACCTCCTACGACACCCGTGCCAGATGGAACATTCTCAATGTTCTCAATAGAGAATGACGGCATGCTCGAAGCTCGAGCCACTGATATTGCCAATACCCCGGGGCTGGCTGATGGCATTGCCAATCCGGCTGCGGGAAGCTCACTCTCATTCCATGGCGATAACCTGTCGGGTAATGATGTCTGGAGGCTGAATATCGGTGAGTGGTACGGCAGCGCTAGCGGAAATTACGGCATGACAGTGGGCATGATGGTCTTCCAGATTCCCAATTTCGGTGAGGTAAGCAACCCATTCCTGACTGCCGAATTTGAAGTGCTTCTGGATCAGAAGGGCGATGCTCTCGACTTTACCGCCGATCTCTGGGCCGTGCGTTCATCGAACAGTCCAGAGCTGCTGTTAAGTGACTGGTATGTAGGTCCTGATACAGGTGTTGCCGCAGCGGGAAGCTTAATCCAGAGCAGCTACCTCACCCCTGAAACTGAGTTGGGTATGGTCACCTCATCAGCGGATGCCAACCAGCAGTTGATCGACTATCTGAATGCTCGCTACGACGGCGGCAATGGCGTAGGAGACTATGTCTTCTTCCGTGTTAATAAAGGTGATGAAAACGCCTTTGTTAATGGTTGGAATGCCTATGTATTAAAGTCCTCACAAACCGAGGCCGGCGACGCTGAGTCTCCGGAAATAAGGTACACCTCGACGGTTGATCCTATAGCCGACCCCGGAACGGATCCTGGGACTGATCCTGGGACTGATCCCGATCCTGTAACTGATCCTAATAACATTGTTATCGAAGCGGAAAGCCACACCGCTGTTATCGGTGAAGTGACCAATGAAACTACAGCTGATGAAGGTGGCGGTCAAAATGTTGGCTTTATTGATGCCGGCGACGTTATGACTTACGAGATTACTGTCCCTGCCGATGGCAACTACAGAGTGACGTATCGTGTTGCCAGTCAGTCCGGTAGTCTCCCAGGTCTTAGACTGCATGTTGATGATGTCTGGGTCGATGCTGCAGGGCTTTCTTCAACAGGTGGCTGGCAGAATTGGCAGACCGTAACTGGTCGCACTGTGGCGCTGGTTGCGGGTAGCAGAAGTATTTCTCTCGAAGCTAAGTCGGGTGGTTTTAATCTCAACTGGATAGGGCTGACTCTAACTGATGCCGCTGCTGATGCTGCACCCGTTGAGCCTGCGCCAGAACCTGCTGTGACTTATACAGTAAGTGCAATTGGTGCTACTTCAGTGTCAATGCACTCAAGTGCATTCAGCTGGAATCTGGCCAATGCCTTGGCCGCGGTTGATAACGGTGATGGCACCTGGACAGCCACCATTGATCCAGGCCTGAGTCAGGGTATGGAGTACAAGTGGATTGTCGACGGTACTGAAGAAGACTTTTCTGCCGCTTACAATGCCGGTGACTGTGCGTTTGATAATGTTGTTGCTTACGATAACACCTGGTTTAACAGAACCTGGGCTTATGGCGCAGGCAATGTCACTGGTGATGTTGCCGGTGTCTGTAATGGAACTGGTACCGGTGATATAGGGACTGGCAGCGATACAGTGCTGAATATTGGTGAGACAGTTAGTTTTAATGATCAAATCGTTGACTATGGTCTGGTTGATTCTGGTGACAACGCAAGCCAGATAACCGCCGACCCTCAAGATACTGACAACTCAGTTGTCTCATCCTCAAAAGTTAGCGATCTCAATGCAGGCACAACTCTGGCTCGCGGCATAATTACTTATCCTCTGACGGATACATTAACCCGTCTTTCGATGCGAGTTTACTCGCCATTGGTCGGGGTTCCTGTACGTATCAAGCTCGAAGAGTCTGGCAATGCTTCACACAGTGTTGAAGCTGAAATGCTCACTACGGTTGCTGATCAATGGGAAGTGATTATCTTCGACTTTAGCAATCAGGTCGCCGGGACCGCAGCTCTGGATTCCAGCTACAGCTATGACAGCTTATCGGTCTACTTTGACTATGGTTCGGCGGGCAATGGTGAAACCTATTACTGGGATGATGTGACGTTCCTTGACGAGCCGGTATTTACACCGCCAAATCCAGAGGGAACATTCTCAATGTACTCCCTGGAGAATGACGGCATGCTCGAAGCCCGAGCCACTGATATTTTCAATACGCCGGGACTGGCGGATGGCATTGCCAACTCAGCCGCGGGCAGTTCGCTTTCATTCCACGGTGACAACCTGTCGGGTAATGACTCCTGGAAGCTGAATATCGGTGAATGGTACGGCGGCGCCAGCGGAAATTACGGTATGACCGTAGGTATGATGGTCTTCCAGATGCCTAATTTTGGTGAGGTAAGCGATCCATTCCTGAGTGCCGAATTTGAGGTGGTTCTGGAGCAGAAAGGCGATGCCCTCAACTTTAGCGCCGATCTCTGGGCCGTGCGTTCATCAAACAGTCCAGAGTTGCTGTTAAGCGACTGGTATGTAGGTCCTGATGCGGGTGTTGCTGCAGCGGGAAGCTTAATCCAGAGCAGCTACCTCAGCCCGGAAAATGAGGTGGGTATGATTACCTCATCAGCGGATGCCAATCAGCAGCTGATCGACTATCTGAATGCTCGCTACGACGGTGGTAATGGCGTAGGCGAATATGTCTTCTTCCGTGTTAACAGAGGTGATGAAAATGCCTTTGTTAATGGCTGGAATGCCTATGTATTAAGGTCATCGCAATCTGACACAGATCTGAATGGGGCACCGGAAATAAGATACACCTCCACAGTTGACCCTATGGCGATGCCTGTAATTACTCCTCCCGAGGAGCCACCAGAAGAACCGCCGGAAGAACCACCGGTGACCACTGGGGATAATCTGCTTGTCTACGGCGATTTGGATGATGCTACTGGCTGGACGATGATCAATCACTATGAGGCCGCCAATACCATGGGCGGTGTGAATTTTGTCAATGGTGCGGCAATGCTGGTTGAAACAGAGACATATGTTCCGGGTAATTGGAAGCATATTGGTCTCTATACATCAGTATATTTACAGTCGGGTACCTATCAGTTCGATATGTCTGTGGTCTATGCCAATACCAGTGATATCTGGGGTGAGGTTTATATTGGTGCTTCTGAGCCGGTTGCCGGCAGCGAATACAATGGCGATCAGCAGGTGATCAAAGTCTTCAATACCTGGGACTGCACTGGCAAGATCACCTATTCCGGATTTGCTACCGCTTCGGGTTGTGATGCGTCTGCAAACCCCGGACAGTTCGATATTACCACTGCGGGAACCTACTACCTGTTGTTTAGAGTGGGTGGTGCTTCCTTTGGTACCTTTGGAATTGTGACCGATAACTACTCTATCAAGGCGGTGGAGTAGTTGTTTTACAGTGCCGCTGATTAAGTGTTTTAAATAGCTGAAATCACAGTGTGTTTAGTTGGTTTTTAGAAACTGGCTAAACACGCTGTTTTAAGTAAAACGTTTTTGAAAATTCTGGTGGGAAAAACTAAAACTGTAAGGGCAACTTTGGCGCTCTATTTTTTTCAGATGTTGCCAGAAATAATTAATACTTATCGAAGTCTCTAATGGCTTCGCCGAAGAGTTTTGAAAATTCCATAGCACCACTTAGACCCAAATGATTATCATCGTAAAATAGAGTGTTACGCTCGATATAATTGCGTTGATAAAATAGATCGTGGTAGTCCAGAAACTGTACATTCGGCTGCAGTGATAACTCTTTCAAATATCCAACCTGCTCTGTTTTAATTTTATCCCGGGTGCTGTGCTCGTAATATTCAGCGGTAAATGGAGGGATAAAAAGTACTAGCTGATGTCCATTGGCGGCTATTTGAGTAATCAGCTTGTTCATTATAAATTTATTTTTTTCGAAATTACCCTCAGGACCATTTTTCTCCAGTGTTAGGTCGAGGTGCATCTTAATTGAAACCATAGCCAAGCTTTTAAGGCACTCCCCCTCGGCGTAAATATCGAAGTAGCCACCAATAAATCCATTTTGCTGTGGTTTATCTCTTGAATTTTCCGGCGTGCAAGAGGGAGACTTACTTGCGGTGTGTGAATTGGATATCAGCTTCTTGAATTGTTTTTTAAGACTTTTTCTTAGCTTTTGCAGCAGGTACTGGGGTTCTTGCAATAAAAGGGTCCAATATAAAGAACCTTGAAAGTTAGTGTATTTGGGATAGTTTCTGAAATAGACCGATTCCCGTGCGGTTCTTTGCATATCTGAGCGGACAACGTACAAATAGGATGGGCTAAGGGGCAGAAGCACATACTTGAGATTTGGCGTTAGGGGCGAAATAGCTCGATACTTTTCGAAAACCGTTTGCAGATCAGAGCCTGGATCATGATAGCTAAAGCCGGGTATTCCCATTGATTGAAAATGAACGGCCCTTGCATGAGAGACCCCCATCACCAGTGCTTCAATATTATCCGCCTGTAACTCAAAGTCTTTTTTCTTGGCATCATAGGGATCTTCAGGCAGTCCCCAGGCGATTATTTGGATCGTCAAAATAACCACAGATAGGCACAGCAACCAGATTTTGAGGAGGTTAAAACGCAAAGTAGACAAATTCACCTCCACCGGATTTTCCACCTACCAAGATTGCGCCATAGAGCAGACTGCCCACAAGTATGCGGGTTGAGAGTGATTTTTCAGCCAGCTGTTCGATTTTGAAGCCGCGATATTCTGCGAGCAAGTCATAGCTGAAAACCACAGTGAAACCTAACAGTGCAATGATAAGAGAGCTGAAATGGTCTATAGGTGCGACTTCAAAACTTTGAAAGCTAAGCATCGATGTCAAAATTTGCTGCAACTGTTGCATATCAACAATGTAAAACATTGGCAGCGAAAGACTCATAGTGATAAATAAAAGGCTTCTGCTCACCCATTGATTCAGGATGATTTTCCTTAACCAGACTATATTTTCACAAAGTCGCCAAAGGGTTAATACCACACCCTGAAACAATCCAAATAATATGAAATTCCATGATGCGCCATGCCAAAATCCAATCAGCACCAGAGTGAATATGGCAACAAATGAACGCAGAGGCTCCTCAGGGAAGCGTCTCATGAGAGGCACCTGAACATAGTCCATCAGCCAGCGGGTCAATGTTATATGCCAGCGCTTCCAGAAGCCGGCTAAATTTTTGGCTAAAAATGGTTGGCGGAAGTTAATGCTCAGCTGCACGTTAAACAGCTTTGCAATGCCGCGCGCAATTTCAGTGTATCCCCAAAAATCACAGTAGACTTGAATCAAGCCTGCAGCAGAGAACCCCCATAATAAAAGCGAAGCCTGATTTCCCGTGTAAGCCTGTTGTACCGCAGGGGCTAGATTATCGGCAACCACGGTTTTTATAAAAAGACCCCAGAGGATCAGTAGTATTCCGGCTTGAACCTGCGTGGTGGAAGGTAGCGTCAATTTTTTAAGCTGAGGCATCAGGTTTGATGCTCGTTCAATAGGTCCCGCGACTAGCTGCGGGAAAAACGCAGTGTAGAGTAGAAAAACACCATAGCTTCGCTCAGCTTTAAATTTGCCGCGATAGACGTCAATGCTGTAGCCCATCGTCTGAAGGGTATAGAACGATAGCCCGACGGGCACAATCCAGTCGTGAACAAAAGTATTGGTATCAGATAGGGTTCCAAGGCTATTGGAAAAGAAATTCCAGTATTTAAACGATATTAGCAGTGATAAGTTAAGAACAACAGACACCGCCAAAAAGTAACCGCGCTTTGTATTCTGCGGGTATCGGCACATCGCCAAGGCAGCAAAATAGTCGATCAGAGACGATGTGATTATTAGCGCCAAGTACTCCAGCTTCACTGAAGCATAAAAGATCAGGCTTGCGACTAGCAAAACTATCCGGCGATAGGAGGCTGGTACCAGGTAGTAGAGTAGAACTGTTGCAAACGCTAAAATTAAAAATTCAGGTGATAAAAAGTACATCTAGCTAGGCTTGTAAAGCTAGCTTTGGCGTCCTGTCTGCTGTGTAAAGTCCCCAGTGTTTTTCTGGTTCCAGAGGATCATCCGAACCCTTCCAGTTTTCATCAAAGGCCTCGAAGTAATAAACCAATACCTGTTCCTTCTCAGCCCAGCCCATCAGCTCTTCGTAGTACTGCTTTTGGAATTCCTGATTGACTCTGTGGGGCTCTATACCCAAGCCATTGGTTTTAGTCGCCCAGCCCGCTTCGGTAATAATAACCTGCTTGTCGGGATAGGCTTCAGCGACTGATTTGTAATTTTCAATGGTGAAGGCAAGGCCTTCTTCTATACCCTTGTATTCCCAGACCGGGTAAGTGTGGATAGCAATAACATCTAGCTCTTCAGCAAGAGGTTGAAGCTTATCCAGCCAGGGCACATAGTTTTCACAGAAAGTTACCGGCTGGGATACACCCTCTTTCAAGAGTCGCGCATATCTGACCAGACTTTCGGTGGTGACCATATGATCAGTCCAGCTGACTGAAGCCTCGTTGCCGAT
>JAQWGK010000058.1 GCA_029238255.1 Porticoccaceae bacterium
CAGAAACAGAAACGGAAGTAGTGGAAACAGAGACAGAGACAGGTGCAGGTTCACAAACAGAAACACAAACAAATTCAGATACCACGACAGAACCTGAATTAGGCTATCAAATAGTATCAGTGGAAGGTAATTCAACAGCACGGCTAAATGACATCTTAGATATTTCTATCAGTTATGACGTATCTGACGATAACAATAGCCTTTCAGGCCTAGGTTTTAATATTCATTATGATAGTTCCGTACTTTCTTTTAATGAATTTATCTATCTACTGGCTGATGACTCGATTATCTCAAGTGTTTCAGTTGATGATGTGGGGGACCTTGATAATGATAGTACTACTGACAAATACATTTCTCTTGGCTGGGCATCATTGTTCTCAACATGGCCAGGTTTTTTACCACAATCATTAGCTTCAATTAGCTTTAATGTTACCGAGCAAACTAATTTGCAGTTAACACCAATCAATTTCTCATCGACCGAAACAGCCGCAGGTTATTCGTTCTCTGCAGAAAACTTTGCAGTAGAAGTTATTGCGTCCTTTGATGGTGAGGCTGATGCACTTACTGAAGAAGTTTTCAATGCGACTTGGGACATTGACGGTAATGGTAGAGCAGACGCGCTTACTGACGGCTTAATGCTTATGAAAGCATCTTTCGGGTTTGCTGGCGAAGGGTTAATCAATGGAACATCAGCAGCTGATTCAAGTATGAAACTTGAAGATATCGAAGCTAATATGGAAAACACAATGACCATTGCAGACATAGATGATGATGGCGAAGTTAACGCCCTGACCGATGGGCTCATACTGCTTCGCTATCTGTTTGGTATAACAGATAGCACACTCACAGAGGGCGCTATTGGTCCAAATGCCAAAAGAGATACTCATCAGTCGATTGTTGATTACCTCGAGGATCACATGCCAAAAATTGATTAAGTGTTACATAATCTAGATGGTAACCACCCAGTAGAGCGACTAAGACTCAATGTTTGCGTATTAGACCACTGGGTGATTACCATTATCATTATGTAGCCTGATTCTTGAGGCATCAGCTGCATCCAAATAACAGTAACTGTCTACCAGGTTAGCTAACAACACAGTGCTAGCTATTTCATCGAGCCCCTCCATAGCGCACTATCTAAGCGTCAATCTCGAGTGACTATATACGTGTTAGCACCCGCCCTAAGGCCCCTCAATAAGCCTTTATAGCACAGTAGATCGGCTTGCATTTAAAGCCTCTAGTTGATAGTTATCATTGTCTAGCTGGAGACAATAAGAGTTGGGTCTGCTTGAGTCTGATGGGTCTTAGGGAGCTTGAGGGCGCCTCACATGAACTACTGGCAATAGTAGACAAAACAGTAGACATAAATATACCTTTGACTATGAACTAATAGTCTGTAACTATATGATTTCATTAGGTTTGGTAGTGAGTATAGTGCCTATATAAGGCAATGATGGAGGCCCCGGGCACCATTTATATCCGAGAAATAAATACCGCCGCCGAAGTTAATTTAAAACTCCTATCTTAGGACTTGAAGCGGTGAGGTTCACAAAATGCGAAGCATTTTGAACGAGTCGCACCGCGACGAAGCCCCAAAGGGGTCAAAGCAGCCCAAAGGCTGATTTGATTAACTCCGGCCCCGGGCACCATTTATATCCGAGAAATAAATACCGCCGCCGAAGTTAATTTAAAACTCCTATCTTTTTCGGCCCCGGGCACCATAATATCCCTGACGTTAAAACCACTGCCCAAGTTAATCTAAAACCCCCATCTTTTTCAGCCCCATGCACCCTATGCAGCAATACTCCCAATACTAAAAGCCCTAAGCTAAACCCTAATCACTCTCAACAAACTAAATTTATAACCCTCTATCTTTCACACTAAATCTCAGCCCTTACTAACGCCATAACCAGCATTGGCGTGGCCCAGAGCATAAAGACGCCCATTCCGAAAACCCTATTCCAACCCCATAAATCAAAGCCCATACTGAGGAAATAGTTTTAATTAATAAATGATATGTTATATCATAATGCCTAATTATTTGATCACCCAGTGGTCAAGCATTCTCAAGCTGGAGAGACTAATGGTCCATACAAAAAAACTCCCTGTCACCGTACTTTCAGGTTTTTTAGGTGCCGGTAAAACCACCGTACTTAGCCATATTCTGAATAATCGAGAAGGCAAGAAAGTCGCTGTTATCGTCAATGATATGAGTGAAATCAATATTGATTCAGCCATAGTTCAGAACGATGTTTCCCTAAATCGCAGTGAAGAAAAGCTTGTTGAGATGAGCAATGGCTGTATTTGCTGCACGCTGCGGGAAGACCTGTTGGAGGAAGTCAATAATCTTGCTCAAGAGGGACGTTTTGATTACTTGGTTATTGAATCGACGGGGATTTCAGAGCCTCTGCCGGTAGCAGAAACCTTCACCTTTGCCGATGAGGAGGGTGTCTCACTATCTGATGTTGCCGACCTGGACACAATGGTTACAGTGGTCGATGGGGTCAACTTTCTAAAAGATTATGACGAGGCCAAGTACCTTCAGGATACCGGTGAGTCTCTAGGTGAAGAAGATGAGCGCAGTGTCGCTGATCTGTTGGTCGATCAGGTTGAGTTTGCCGATGTTCTTCTGGTCAGCAAAACTGATTTGGCGAGTTCGGCTGATATAGACCGCTTAACTGCGATTCTTAAAACCCTAAATACCCATGCCAAAATAGTTCCGATTTCTCAGGGACAGGTGAATATCGATGAGGTGCTTAGCACTGGCTTATTTAATTTTGAGCGTGCCCAGCAGGCGCCGGGCTGGCTTAAAGAGATGCGCGGTGAGCATGTTCCGGAGACGGAAGAATATGGCATTGGCAGTTTTACCTATCAGGCACGGCGACCGTTTCACCCGCAAAAATTTCATCAGTTTCTGCATAGCACCGATAAATACGGCAAGCTGATCCGTTCCAAAGGTTATTTCTGGTTGGCTTCCCGCCCTGAATTTGCCGGTCAGTGGAGTCAGGCGGGGGGCATTGCTCGCTACGGTTTCGCGGGGATGTTTTGGAAGGCGCTGCCGAAAGAAAGTTGGCCCACAGACGAGGAATATCTGGCTTCCATTGAAAAGCAGTGGGTAGAACCCTTCGGTGATATGCGTCAGGAGTTGGTATTTATCGGTCAGGGTCTGGATCAAAGCGGCTTTACTCAAGCCCTTGATGAGTGCCTGTTAAGTGAAGATGAAGTATTGCGTGGCAAAGCGTACTGGGCGACATTGCAGGATCCATTCCCTGTGTGGGAGCAAGCATGAGTAGTATAGGTCTGGCTCAGGCATCCAGTTTTAATGCTCTGAATAACAATGCTCTAAATAACAATGCTCAGAATAACAATGCTCAGAATAACAGTGAGATAAAAGTTCGTCGTGCATCTCAAGGCAGCGAGCCGGAGGTTTTGGGTGATATATACCTCGAAGAAACCAATATGGTTATCTGGAAGCGCGAGTTATCTGAAACCCTTAAAAATTCTGTCGATAGCTTTGTAAAGGCCAATCCAACATTCCAAGCTTCTATGACCGTCACACCCCAAACTGTGCTTGCAAGTATTGGTCAATCTTTGGGTGATACGGCTCAGCAGGAACTTAGTGAAAACATTGCTGAACTGGTAGAAATGTTTTGTTGTCTGTTTGAGCTTAAGCGTGTGGGCTTGCGTTTAACCGTGCTTAATCGCGCAATGTGTCCCAAGTTTCATGTCGACAGGGTGCCCACTCGTCTGATTACAACTTTTCAGGGTATTGCTACAGAGTGGTTGCCTCATCAAAAGGTTAACCGTGAAAAATTGGGTCTGGGCAGCAATGGCAAACCCGATAGCGAATCAGGTCTTTATCAGAACCCCCACGATATTCAGCAGCTTAGTTGTGGCGAGGTTGCCCTGTTAAAAGGGGAGCTCTGGGAAGGCAATGAAAAGGCGGGGCTGGTTCATCGTTCGCCCGCCTTGCCGGTGGGTGAAAGTCGCCTGTTGTTAACCCTTGATTTTAGCGGCTGATTTATCGCCATCAGAAATCAGCCAGGGCTCTATATCATTGACTTCCAGAAGTAGTGCAGTATTCTTGATGTCGAAGAAAGTGGCCACCGTTAAACAGATTTCCGGTGGGGTTGATCAGCAGCGGCGTAAGCTGGTCAGATAAGGCTTAAATAAAGGCACAGAGTAGGTCCTTCCAATGAATGAACAGCAACTCAATCGCGTTATCGCAAAAGCAGAGGACCTTTGTGCAGGCTCTGGTGGACGTTTGACCGAAAAGCGCAAAGGGGTTTTAAAGCTTTTGCTAGTTTCCAATACGCCTTTATCGGCTTATGAAATTACCGATGCCTACAAAAAGGTTGCTGAAAAATCCATGCCGGCAATGTCTGTGTACCGCATTTTAGAATTTCTCGAAGCGGAAGATTTAGTCCACAAGCTTAGCTCAACCAATAAATACGTCGCCTGCTCTCATATCAGCTGTAATCACGCCCACGAAATTCCGCAATTTTTAATCTGCGGTGAATGCCAAAGCACTAAAGAAATCGCAATTTCCAAAAGCATTATCGATGAGTTGGGCGATCTGGTGGGTAAAGCAGACTACAGGCTTACCAATCCGCAAATAGAGCTGCAGTGCCTGTGTAATAACTGCTCGGCGATGACCGCTTAGCAATGCCTGAGCTTCTATTTGCGCAAAAGATATTGCCGGTGACAAAAGCGATTGCGAAGTCTCTATGAGTACGCATCTTTCGGCTATACCTACCAATATTATTACTGGCTTTTTAGGGGTCGGAAAAACCTCCGCTATTTTGCATCTTCTGAAGTCCAAGCCTGCGGATGAGTGCTGGGCCGTTCTGGTCAATGAATTTGGTGAGATCGGGGTCGATGGCAGCCTGTTTGAAGGTCAGCACAGTGAAGAGCAAGGCGTATTTATTCGCGAGGTCCCCGGTGGCTGTATGTGCTGTGCAGCAGGGCTGCCTATGCAGGTTGCCTTAAATCAATTGATCACGCGGGCTAAACCGGATCGTTTGTTGATTGAACCAACTGGCCTCGGGCACCCCAAAGAGGTTTTGCAAGTGCTCTCTGCAGACTATTACCAGTCTGTCCTTGAGATACAGAAAATTCTCACTTTGGTCGACGCTCGTAAACTCTCTGATGATCGCTACACCTCTCATCAAACATTCAATCAGCAAATTGCCATTGGGGATATTATTCTGGGTAACAAACAGGATTTATATCAGCGCGAGGATAAAGCCAACCTTGAAACCTATGTGAAGCAGCAGGGGACAGCCGGCGCTATGGTGCTATTTACCCAGAATGGTCAGATAGCGCCTGAGCACTTGCAGGGTAAAACTGCCGCCAAAGCGAAAGCTCATCATCACCATTCGGGCGAAGAGAAGCCCCTGCTCTCCGAGCTGCCTATCCCCGACTGTGGTTATATTAAAGCGGTCAATAAGGGTGAAGGCTTCCATAGTGTTGGTTGGCGCTTTTCACCAAGCCGTGTGTTTAATCACAAACAGTTATTCTCATTTCTCAGTGGCATAAATGCCGAGAGAATGAAGGCGGTGTTTATTACTGAAAGCGGTGTATTCGGCTATAACCTAACGCCCGATACCTTGACGGAACTTGAATTGGATGACTGTATAGAAAGTCGTGTTGAGATTATCTCTGATAATATTGATAGCCAATGGGAAGCGCAGTTAATGGCCTGTATGCTTAAGAATTAACAAAGTCAGTAATATCAATTATTTGATCGTCTATATTTTTGCCCATAAAAAAAGCCGTGATAAATCACGGCTTTTTCGTATTCGCTCTCTAGGCATTGTTTAAAACGCCGCTTGCACACCAAAAACAATTACCTCGGTCTTGGCGTCGCTCTCAGACCATGACTCATGCAGGAAAGGCATATCAGGCTGTGCATTGTTAGGATCCATATGACCGCCACTCAGGAAGTTAAGTGGAACCCAGCCAACTGCCTGAACATATTCAGCAAAATACTTAACATTGCTCGTTGGCATATAGGATGCGCCGATCACTAGCTGATCCTGCTTTTCCCAGGGTGCGCCTTTATCGCCAGCCACATATTCACTGAACTCAACTGAGAGGTCTACATTCTTCTCAAGACCAAAGTCGAAGGCATAGCTGCCACCAACGGTCCAGGTGAAGTTCTTCACTGCTTCAAATCCAGCATAGGCAGGGAAGTTAGGGTTAGCTGTGCCAGGCCAAACTTTTAATGTTTCGGCAAATTCTGAAAGCAGTGTTAAGCGACCGTTCTCATAGCGAGAGTAAATAGAAGCGGCATCTACGTTATCTTCACAGGGACGGAAATGCTTAACCACATATTCCTGACAGTAGGCAGTTCCGTACTGGTAGCTAGCACCAGCTAACAGAGTGCCGTCATTAACTGCGAAGGTATAGTTTGCATCTACTGCAAAGTTATTTACCAGAGAGGGAACGGCAGTGTCTCCAACAGGTGTGTTGGCATTTCTAAACTGTGCGCCACCCTGAATTGCCATTGCGCGCAAATGTAACTTATCTGATGCATAGCCCAGCAGGCCACCATAGGCGAGGCCAGCAAATGAGTGCCAGTTTGTTGAGTTAGTAAATGGGCTGACGGTATCGTTTAAGCCAAAGGGAATATCCATCTTACCAACAGATGCATAGACATTTGAATTTGCCAAGTTGCCGTAGAGTAGGTAGGCGCGACGCATATTGATATTGTTGCGCGGCAAGCCAGTAATGGTCGAGCCAGAGGCAAAGTTTTGCTCGGGATTGTAAAGCAGCTCAGCATAGCCAGTTAGGTTATCAGTCAAGCGTGCGGTTACATTCAGGTTGCTCGAATGGATAACGGCTTCAGAGACAGTCTTACCGATTTGATTTGATGAGGTGGGGTGACGAACCAACCAGCCAAACTTGGTATCTATATTTGATTTCTGATAGTTCACCAGAGCTGTAATCTGGCCGCCGAGAGTCAGTTTTTGCTTGAGCTCACCGTCGCGTAGTGCCTGTAGCTGAACAAGCTGTTTTGTATTGGTGTCTCTTGAGTGGTCTAAAACTTTAAAGTTATAGGCGCTATTTGATCCGACTAGGCCGTTAGATGGTGCTTCTATAGTAGTTTCTACAGTACCTTCTTCGATGCTCGCTTCAAGTGCTGCAAGCTTTTCGGAAGCCGCTTTGTACATTTCGAATAACTCTTCATTGGTTGGGGTCGCTGCTGAAGTAGCCGACGCAAAGCCAAAGAGGGTTAGGGATGCCAGTGTAGCGTTAAGGTTTCTCAAGGGTTCACTCCGTTAATTATCGTTTTTATGCCCCATTATTTTTATTGTAATGTTGGTTTCATGCTAGAGGACGGAGGCCAATATACAGCTGCAGCTAATGCATTTGTGAATTAAATAAATTCCCATCAACTCAATTGTCGTGAAGTCTGGGTTAAGCGCCCGGTTGACGGGTTTATTTGATATTAAATAGATTTTGATGAGCTTTTAATAAATAGGAAGAATAAGGGTTTAATCTGTATATAAAGATTTAAATGAATTTAGATAAAGCACTTGTTTTTTGTTTGAATTTAAAACACTATTCATCCTGCTAAAAATACCACTCAACTCATTTCTTCAGACTTGAGGGGTGGTGTTGTTATAAGCTCGGGGAAATTATTTAAGTAATTTGCCGAAGTTTATAGAAGTATTGCAGTACTGTTAGATGATAAAAGTTGTATAAAAATAAAGTGGTCAGGTTGGTTTGCAGGTCAGTTACTGCTCGTTAATTTAGGCTGCAAAATAATGAAAAAAAAGTTACTTCATACTTATAAGCAACAACTATTCGTTGAAGTGAGATTAATAAAAGAAATTCCGGGGGAATTAATGAATATATACACGAAATTACGGTCCTTAGGAGCGTGTGGCTCAACAGTAATGAGGCCCTTACGCCTCAGCTGGGGAGCGCTCTCTAAGTCTAGGTCATTAGTTAGGCCTATAACCAAGCGTCTTCTATCTTTATCCTTGCTTGCTCTATTAGCACCAAGTGTATATGCGCAAGATGTTTCTCTAACTGTAACCACCGATGGTGACGCTGTTCGTATGACAGGTCCATGGTGGAGCTGGGATCCAAACGGCGGTCCAGAAGCAGTTAACAATAATGACGGCACTTGGACAGTCACCCTTGATCCAGCGCCGACTGATAATATGGAGTACCTGTGGGTTGTTGACGGTG
>JAQWGK010000029.1 GCA_029238255.1 Porticoccaceae bacterium
ACGCGTTGGGGCGCTGCGGTGGGCAGCTGACTATCAATAGCAGATTGGGGCAGGGTGCGGAATTTATCTGCCGGCTGCCGGTGTCTCAATAAGCTAAAATAATAGACTAGACTTACAAGCTAACAACAATTTTCAGATATAAAAAAAGGGTGCCTAGGCACCCTTTTTTACGCATTGCATTATTAATGCATTGTCAGCGCATTGAGCTTAGAACTTGTGTTCCATGCCCAGACCAAATGCGCTGTTTTCTGAGTCCGTAGAACCCACTGATGAGTCTGTGTTATCAGTGTAGAAAACATACAGCTTGGTGCTTTTAGCCAGCTTGTAGTCGGCACCTAGAGAGAAAGTCTCTTCTTCATCACCATCAGCATCGTCTTCAATAGAACCAAACTGGGCTTTCAGTGTAACAGCGCTGTCGAGCTTGTAAGCTGCGCTAATAAAGTAACCTGACTCATCTTTTGTGCCGGCAGTGTCTTCATTTTGCTGGTACATAAAGCCTAGCTTCAGAGCGTCTACCTTGTACTGAGCAACAGCGCGCATTAGATCCTGGCCGTCAACATCCTGATCGCCAGCAAGGGCGAGGTAGAGGTCGTCTTGCTTGTAGCTTACAGAGTAAGATACGCCGTCAGCCAGACCACCGTTATCGTTTTCCGCGTCTTCGCCGGGAATCATAGCTACAGTAGAAGAGAAGCCGTTGATTTCTGGTGAGCTGTAGGCAACGATATTGGAAACGCGATTCTCGCCTTCAAAGGTATTCTTGATATCGCCTTCAAGGTCATTGAACAGATCGATCTTGCTCTGTGCTAGTTTGGTCGGGGTGTCGTGCTTGCCGGCCCACACTGTACCGAAAGAGCCTTTGATGCCGCCCATAATGTTGCGCTGGGTAAAGGTTTGACCTTTACAGTCGCCATCGTCGACACAGACTTCAAATTCAGCCTTGTATACAAGTGTAAGACCTTCAGCGATTTCGCTCTTTCCTTTAACGCCAAGACGAGAAGCGTTGCTGTTTAGCTTCCACTCGTCGTTGCTGCCGTCGTCTGCATTTACCAGAGAGACATTTACTTTACCGTAAACAGTACCGTCGATAGGGCCGGCGGCAAAACCATGAGAAGCAAAACCCATAGTTGAAGCGATAGCGGCGCTAAGTAGTAATTTTTTCATACAAATTCCCCAAATTTTAAAGTCAGTTGACAATTATATGGTTAAAAACCAAGGCTGAAATATGACAGCCACATGACAACTCTATGTATTAAATATGACATTCATATGACAGTCATAAAATTTACATAATAGATTCATAAAAATTACATAAATTGTTATTTCAGCGCCCTCTGTCATATTTGTGTCATATAACTTCAATATCCTCATTTCCGTCATCAAAGTTAGTTTAATCAACAGCACATTACCGTGCTTGAATGTGGAGGTTTATATGACCCAACGTACAATAATCACAGCCATCTTATTCACAGTGGCTTCAATAACAGCTACATCATCTGCAATGGCTCGTGACAGCATTGAAGTTGTAGGTTCTTCAACTGTATACCCTTTTTCAACTGTCGTTGCTGAGCGTTACGGTCGTGCCAGTGGCAAGCCTACTCCAAAAATCGAATCTACTGGTTCTGGCGGCGGCATGAAATTATTTTGCTCCGGTGTTGGCACCAACTACCCGGATATCACTAACTCTTCACGTCGCATGAAGGCTTCTGAGTACAAGCTGTGCCAGAGCAATGGCGTTAAAGAGATTATTGAAGTTCAGATTGGTTATGACGGCATCGTTATTGCTAACTCTATAAAGGTAGCGCCAATGAAGCTTACCCGTAAGGATATCTTCCTTGCGCTGGCTGCTCAGGTTCCCGGCGAAAAAGAAGGCGAGCTGGTCGATAACCCATACAGCACTTGGAAGCAGGTTAATGCTTCACTGCCCAACACTGCCATTGAAGTACTTGGCCCACCGCCAACCTCTGGTACTCGCGATGCATTCGCCGAGTTGGCAATGGAAGGCGGCTGTAAGAAAATCGCCTGGATTGCGGCACTTAAAAAGAAAGACAAGAGCGCCTACAAGGCTATCTGTCACACAGTACGTGAAGACGGTCGCTACATCGAAGCTGGTGAAAACGATAACCTGATCGTTCAGAAGCTTGAAGCAAACCCGGCTGCCCTTGGTGTATTTGGCTTTAGCTTCCTCGACCAGAATGCCGACAAGGTTCAGGGTTCACAGATTGAATCAGTTGAACCAACCTTTGAGTCAATTGCTGACAAGTCTTACCCAGTATCACGTCCGCTGTTCTTCTATGTTAAGAAAGCCCACGTAGGTGTTGTGCCTGGTATCCAGGGTTTCCTTAATGAGTTCGCTAGCGAGAAGGCTTGGGGCGAAGAGGGATATCTTGCTGAGAAAGGTATGATCCCGCTGCCAGATGCCGAGCGCAAGGTGATGGCTGCAAACACTAGAAATTTAGTGCCTATGTCAGGAAAAGAAGCATTGAAATAATGCCCAGAAGTTGTCACAGTACGGCCCGGCTGAATAAGCCGGGCTGTTTTTTTATCTGACGAGATTCTGCCAGCGATATGCAAGCGACAAATATTCTTTTTTTAATACTCGGATTGGGCTGTTTTGCCTTCTATCTCGGGCGTGGACGGTCATTGGCAATTGCCAAGCCGCTAGGTGGCGTGCGCCATCTGCACTCCCTGCCTTCCTACTACGGATTTCACGCAGCACTCTGGTGCGCGCTTCCCTCTCTGTTTCTGTTAAGCCTGTGGATGATTTTTGATGATCTGCTAATTAATAGTATGGTGATGGATGCTCTGCCTGCAGCAAGTGCTCCGGCAGATTCGGCCAGTTACAATCTGCTGCTCAACAAAATCGCCAATTTAGCCGACGGCATCTTGCCGCGCAGTGGTGAGAGCGCAGCTCTGGTGTCGGCTGCCGATCAAATGCTTAATTATCGGGTGGTCTCGCGCTGGTCGCTGACCGCGCTGATACTGACCCTGTCTCTGGTCGGAATGGCCTGGGGTTGGTCGCGGACCGCGCCACTGTTTAGAGCGCGTCCAGTGGTTGAAGCTGTTGCGGAAAAGAGCTTACTGGCTTGCGCCTGTCTGGCGATCTTTACCACCCTCGGCATTGTACTTTCGGTACTCTTTGAGTCTATACAGTTCTTCCGCTCGGTGCCGGCCTTTGATTTTATCTTTGGTCTGGACTGGAGCCCGCAGACAGCTATTCGCGAAGATCAGGTAGGTTCCTCCGGTAGCTTTGGTGCAGTGCCGCTGTTTGTCGGTACGCTGCTGGTATCCGCGGTGGCTATGGTGGTTGCCGTGCCGATTGGTTTGATGTCAGCTATCTTCCTTGCCGAATACGCCAACAAGACAGTGCGCAGTTACGCCAAGCCGGCCCTTGAAGTGCTGGCGGGTATTCCCACTGTTGTTTACGGTTTCTTCGCCGCTTTAACCGTCGCGCCGTTTTTGCGCGATCTGGGTGAAGGCTTTGGTCTGTCGGTCTCATCGGAGAGTGCTCTGGCCGCTGGTGGTGTGATGGGGGTGATGATTATTCCCTTTATCTCATCTCTTGCCGACGATGTGATTACCGCTGTACCCCAGTCTATGCGCGATGGCTCTCTGGCTATGGGTGCGACCAAATCTGAAACTGTGCGCCGGGTGATTATCCCCGCAGCACTCCCGGGTATTGTCGGCGGTATTATGCTGGCGGTGTCCCGCGCTATTGGTGAGACCATGATTGTAGTGATGGCGGCCGGTATGGCGGCTAAGCTAACGGCCAATCCGCTGGATTCTGTGACAACAGTAACGGTGCAAATTGTTACCCTGTTGACCGGTGACCAGGAATTTGACAGTCCAAAAACCCTGGCAGCTTTTGCCCTGGGCTTAATGCTGTTTACCGTGACCCTGTTACTAAATATTTTCGCCCTGCATATAGTTAAGAAATATCGAGAGCAGTATGAGTAAGTCCGTAGATAACTTAGAAAAGATCAGGAAGTCCCTGAGTCGCCGCAACCGCGCAGAAAAGCGTTTTCGCCTGTACGGTGTTACCGCGGTATTAATCGGTTTGGCAGCGGTAATGCTGCTATTTACCGACATTGTCAGCAAAGGTCACGGCGCTTTTCGCATCGCTTATTTGCAGCTCGATATCACCTATGATCAGGATCTGATCGGTATAGATAATCTGACTGATCCGCAGCAGTTAGCGCTGGGCAATTGGCAGGCAATGCCCAAAGTCGCTCTGCGTAATCAGTTCCCCGATGTTTCCGGTCGTAAAGATAAGCGCAGCTTATATGGCTTGGTCAGTAATGGTGCCGGCTTCGATCTTAAGGATCGTCTGTTGGAGAATCCTTTACTCCTGGGTGATAGTGAGACGCTGTGGGTATTGGCTGACGATGATATCGACACCTATTACAAATCCTGGTTGGATGGTGAGCCCTACGATGCAAGGCTGACTGCTAAGCAGGTCGCATGGATTCACGAGCTTCACGATCAGGGCAAGTTACGCCTGCAGTTCAACTCTAATCTATTTACCCGCGGTGATTCCCGAGAGCCAGAACAGGCCGGTATTCGCGGTGCCGTTATGGGTTCGCTGCTGACATTGATCCTGACCCTGCTGCTGTCCTTTCCGATTGGTGTTTCCGCAGCGATTTATCTTGAAGAGTTTGCGCCGAAAAATGCCTGGACGGATTTTATTGAGGTCAATATTAATAATCTGGCTGCTGTGCCATCGATTATTTTTGGTCTGTTGGGTCTGGCAATCTTTATTAACTTTTTCCATGTGCCAAGGTCGGTGCCGATCGTCGGTGGTCTGGTATTAACCCTGATGACATTGCCGACGATTATTATTACCAGCCGTGCGGCGATTAAGTCAGTACCGCCGTCAATCCGCGAAGCGGCGCTGGGTATGGGTGCCTCCAAGTACCAGATGGTTTTGCACCATGTGTTGCCGTTGGCACTGCCCGGTATGTTGACCGGCGCAATTATTGGTATGGCCCAGGCGCTGGGTGAATCAGCACCGCTGCTAATGATTGGTATGGTCGCCTTTATCGTCGATATTCCCGGCGGCTTTAGCGATCCGGCAACCGTGTTGCCGGTACAAATTTTCCTCTGGGCAGACAGTCCTGAGCGAGCCTTTATCGAAAAGACCTCGGCTGCCATTATGGTGCTGCTGAGCTTTTTAATTATTATGAATACATCAGCCGTATGGTTGCGCAAGCGCCTCGAACGTCGTTGGTAGGAAGGAATTAACTATGAACCAGAATGCCTCAACTGCAGGTACAAAGCCTGCGAAGGACGCAAAGCCTGAAGCTATGCAGACTCTCGAGTTAACCGATAATGAAGCGACGGTGGGCCAGTGTTTTACTGACAAGCCAAAGATGAGCATGCGCAACGTCAATGTTTTCTATGAAGACAAGCAGGCCATTCACGACGTGAGTGTGGATATCGCCAAGAATGAAGTGATCGCCATGATTGGCCCCTCGGGCTGTGGCAAGTCAACATTCTTGCGCTCGTTAAACCGTATGAATGACACGGTTGATGGTTGTCGAGTCGAGGGCAAAATCTGCATGGACGGTGAAGACCTCTATGCGCCAAAGCTCGATGTGGTTGAGTTGCGAGCCAGAGTGGGCATAGTGTTCCAGAAGCCAAACCCATTTCCAAAATCTATCTATGACAATGTCGCCTATGGTCCAAAGTTACACGGACTGGCCGACAGCCGTGTGGATCTCGATGAGATCGTTGAAAAAAGCCTGCGCAAAGCCAGCCTCTGGGACGAAGTTAAAGAGCGTCTGCATCAGGCGGGTACCGGTCTCTCCGGTGGTCAGCAGCAGCGACTCTATATTGCCAGAGCTATTGCCGTTAGCCCAGAGATGATCCTGATGGATGAGCCCTGTTCGGCACTGGATCCCATTGCCACGGCAAAAATTGAAGAGCTGATCGAAGAGCTGAGCGAGAATTTCACTATTGCCATAGTGACCCACTCGATGCAGCAGGCGGCACGAGTGTCTCATCGCACAGCCTATTTCCATCTCGGTCGTTTGATTGAAGTAAACCCAACCGAGCAGGTATTCACTATGCCTGCCCACCGGTTAACTGAAGCTTATATTACTGGTCGTTTCGGCTAGAATTAATAGACAGGAGGTAAGGGGAGCAATATGGACAAAATGAAGTTCGAAAATCATTACATGAAGCAGTTCGACGAGGAGCTCGAAGAGATTCGCACCCGTCTAATGGAGATGGGCGGCAAAGTCGAACAGCAGCTGCAAAACGCCATTCGCGCCGTCAGTGATGCAGATAGCAAACTGGCCGAAGAGGTGATTAAGGAAGAGAAGTTCGTTGATGAGATGGAAGTCGATATCGATGAAGCCTGTATTCTTATTATTGCCCGTCGCCAGCCTGCGGCCAGCGATCTGCGTCTGGTGATGATGGTGACCAAAGCGGTAAACGATTTGGAGCGTATTGGCGACGAAGCGAAAAAGATTGCCAATCACGCGGTTATCCTCGCCGGTGAAAGCAAGACATCCGAAGGTTACACTGAGGTTCGTCACCTGGGTCAGTCAGTTGTCAGCATGCTATCCAATGCACTGGATGCCTTTGCGCGTTTTGATGTAGATGCTGCAATGCGCACTATAGAAGAAGACAAGCAGATCGACCTCGACTACAAAACAGCCCTGCGCGAGTTAGTCACCTACATGATGGAAGATCCTCGCAGCATCAGCCGTGCGATTAATATTCTCTGGGTAGTTCGTTCCCTGGAGCGCATTGGCGATCACGCGAAAAATCTCTGCGAACAAATTGTCTTTGTTGTTAAAGGTAAAGATATTAGACATCAGTAGATAGTCTAAAAATTAGCTAACCATAGAAGCCCTTTTCTGTGGTTAGCTGATGCTTCTTGCGCAAGGTAAGAAGTAATTAAATCTGTCATATTTAAGTCATTTTTCTGTCATTAAACATTCACGCCATCGTCATTTTTGACTGTTAATTTGCATCCTTATTGATGCAAGGCGCATTTACGTGCGCCTCAAATAATTGAATTTAACAGTCATGACGCGAGGTTGGGTGGAAGATGGCCAGAAAATGGTTTTTTGTATTGAGTTTGGTGGCTTCATTTATAGCGCCCAGAGTGTTGGCTGAGGACCTTTTTGTCCTTGTGTTTCTTGAAGATGCACCGCTTCGACACGTCAAAGTTGCTGTCGATGGCAAGATTGTTGGCGTCACTGATGGCAAGGGTCTGATTCAGGCCTCATTGAAGCCTGGTGCCCACAAGCTCTATTTGATCGATGACGATCTGGCGATTCCGGTTAGATTTAATATCCCCAAAAACGGCGAAGTTGAAGTATCAGCTGTATTCAGCCGAGAGCAGGGTGTTGAGCCGGTGGTAAAAAGCCAGGCCTTTACTGCTGACAGCGATGCCTCTGGTTATATTGCCGGTGTGGTTACCTCGCCGTCTGGACTGCCAATTGTCGGTGCAACTGTTGAAGTTGTCGATATTCAATTATCCACAGAGACCAACGCTGAAGGTGTTTATACCCTTGAGCTTCCCCGTGGTGTGCACAGTGTTGAAATCACCAGAGATGGATACAGAACTTCCAGTGTTGATGCTATTCGAGTATTTGCTGATCTGGGTGTTAATGCGCGCTTTAAGTTATTGAAAAAGCCGCCAGCGGATTCCGCGATTGCACTGCCAACCCCACGTCTGGAAGAGGTAGTTACTCTGGGTGTATTTAACCCAACCGAAGGCGCTGGTGATATTCAGCGATACGCTTCGTCAATTGTCAGCGCGATGGATGCTGATCAGATCGCCCGCTTTGGTGACAGTGATGTGGCACTGGCGATTGGCCGAATTGTTGGCCTTAGTGTCAGTGAAGGCAAGTACGCCAATGTTCGTGGTCTCGACGGCCGCTATATCGCTACCAACTTTAATGGCATTCTGATGCCGAGTACCGATCCACTGCGCCGCGATATTCAGCTCGATCTTTTCCCGTCTAATATTGTTGAATCGATTGCCGTTCAAAAATCATTTTCAGCAGATCAGCTGGCATCCACAACCGGTGGCTCGATCGCTGTAAAAACCAAAGGCCTGCCCGATGAACGCGTTGGCAGCCTGTCAGTGTCCACCGGGTTTAACAGCAGCTTTACCGGTGATGATGTGCAGGGCTATCGCGACTCAGTTACTGAGTGGGCTGGCTTTGACAGCGGCTTAAGAGATATTCATAGCGGTGTATTAGAAGCCACAAACGGCGGTACTTCACTGACTATCTGTGATCCTGATATAGCCGATATCTGTACTCGCCCTGAAGTGGCACTTGCCTACGCGCTTACCTTTAAGCCCGACTATGATCTGGAACCGGTTAATGCCAATCCAAATATCGGCTTTGATGCGGACTTTGGTGATCGCTTTGAGTTTGCTGAAGGCGAGCTCGGTTACTTTGTTGCCGCCTCCTATGGCCGCACCACTGGCTACCGTGGCGACGCAAGCCTGAGCAACCCAATTAACCTGACCGGTATGTATAACCGCACACAGGACACCGTTTCTGTGAATGGCTACGGCGTGGTTGGCTATGAGTTTGACCGCGGTGAAATTCTCTCCAAGACAACTCTGTTGCGCTCTACAGATGACACCTCGAGAAACACCGTTGCTGTGGATGTTGAAGGCGTTAACCGCGACAAGACAATTTTAGAATATGTGCAGCGCCAGCTGTTCTCCCAGAGCGTTAGTGGTCTCTATGATTTTTATCTGGGTGATCTGGAGAGCAAGATCGATTGGCGTGTAGGTTACTCGGAAACTGATCGTATCGAACCTGATCGTCGTCAGTACTTCTTACAGAACGGCAGTCTGGCAACATCGTCCCTTGAGCGTCGCTGGTCAGATCTGAATGAAGTCAGTAATGATATTGGTTTTGACTATACCGGCTCTTTCGAGTGGGGCGCTGAAAATTTCACCTCTCTGGTAGTTGGTGCACTGGCATCGAATAAAGAGCGAACCGTTGATCTCTACCGTTTCGGTATTCGACTGGGTGATGATCCAATTTCCCTGAATGTAACTGATGGCATTGAATCTCTATTGTCGGTTGAAAATTTTGCCGCCGATGCATTTAGACTGCGACCAGCGACTGGATCGACCGACTCCTACGCGTCAGCAGAAAAAGTAGAGGGTTATTACCTAAAAGCGATCAATGAATTGGGCAGCGCCTGGACAGCCGAATTGGGTGCGCGCTTTGAAAGCTTTAGTCAGGACATTAGCTACCCTAATTCCTCATCAGCTGCGGCTGGCACTCTGGAACATGAAGCTTGGTACCCGGCATTTAACCTGTCTTGGCGTGCTACTGAAGAGCTTCAGTTGCGCTTGGGTTACAGCCAGACAGTTTCATACCCCGGTCTTATCGAGCGCTCTGCATCACAGTCTTATGACCCATCAACCGATGACCCCATTTTTGGTACACCGGAGCTGATGGTTTCCGAGATCGATAACCTCGATTTACGTATGGAGTACTACTTTGGTGAGAGCAATAGTGTTTCGTTGGCACTCTTCAATAAGGAAATTATCAATCCTGTAGAGCGTGCAATTCCAGACGCTTCTGGTTCCGCTGCCGATGGTATTACCTTTAGAAATCAGGAAGCCGCAGAACTCGATGGCATCGAATTTGATTTCAACAGCGTGGTATTTGATCGCGATGATCACTCGGTTTTCGTCAACGGCAATATTACATTTATCGATTCTGCCGTAACTCTGGGCGCCAAGTCGCTGCAGCTTGAAGGTGCCGGTTCCAATGGCCGTCAGCTGCAGGGCCAGTCTGAATACTTGGCGAACCTGCAGATTGGTTACGACCATTATCCATCCGAGCAGAAGGTCACTCTGCTGGTTAACTATTTTGACGATCGAATCTTCCGCACTGCGCGAGGCGCTGCACTGGGGCCGGTTGTTGAAGTTGGGCGAACCCTTGTTGATATGAATTACGAGAAGTCCTTCTCAGAACAGTGGACGGTAAAACTCAAGCTTAAAAACCTAACGGATGAGCCAGTCAGCTATACGCAAAACAATAACTTAATCGAGGTTTATGAAGTCGGAACATCGATCAGTTTATCTCTGGATTACAGACTTTAATTTTACAAATCGGTAGTAGGTAAAGCGGAATTTACCATTTGGGATATTTCGCTAAAAAAATTTAAAACACATTAAATAGGAAAGCTAAACATGAGAACTAATCTATATGTAGGGTGCCTGCTAGCCTCTATGGCACTCGCAGGTTGCGATGGCAGCAGCGAGAGCGCAGGTGACATTACGGTAAACGTTGAAGGCGATGTTATTGATAACAGCGTAACAACAACAGAGACGCCAGATGTTGAAACGCCAGTTGTAACTGGTCTCTGTGCTCAGGTTGAAGAAGCAGCATTTGTTGCTTTCAACGATGATTGCTCGCAGGGCACAGTGACAGGCACTATCGACACTGATTACACATTTTTGCAAGAAGTTAACTACATCCTCAGCGGTGTTGTTCAGGTTGGTAACGGCAATGTAGCGATCGCTTCTCAGGTTGGGTACGACGCAGTGGTTGCTCAGGGTGTTGAGCTGACAGTAGAAGCCGGTTCAGATGTTAAAGCTGCCGCTGATGGCGTTTTACTGGTAACTCGCGGTTCTAAATTGATTGCTGATGGTTCAGCAACCAGCCCAATTACATTTAGCAGCCTCGACGCTGACTATGATGGCATGGGCGAATGGGGTGGCGTAGTGGTTCAGGGCTTCGCACCACAGTATGGCCAGGGCGACACTGGCGCTTGTTTCGCCGACGGTGAAGTCTGGTGTAACGTTCAGGGTGAAGGCGGTGACTTCGTTAAAGAATACGGCGGCAATATTGCCGATGATAACAGCGGTGTTATCCGTTATGTACGTATTGCTGAAGGCGGCCTGATCGCTGGTCCAAACAACGAGATCAACGGTCTGACTCTGCAAGGTGTTGGTCACGGTACTGTGATTGATTACATTCAGGTTCACGGTAACCAGGATGACGGTATTGAGTGGTTCGGTGGTACAGCTAACGTAACTCACGCTGTTCTGACTGGCAATGACGATGATGATATCGATTTTGACGAAGGTTACATGGGTAACATTCAGTACGCGCTGATTATCAAAAACCAGACCCCTGGTGCTGTTCCTGTTGGTTCAAATGATCCACGTGGTATCGAGCTGAACTCTTCTGATTCCAGCTACACACCTCAGACTGCTGGTGTAATTGCCAACGTTACTATTATCGGTGGTGATGCAGCTAACTCTAAAGGTGAGTTCGGTATGCGTCTGCGCGGTTCAGTAACGGCTGCAATCCACAACTCAGCGGTCACTGGCTACGATGTAACCTGTGCCCGTATCGATGATTCAGATAACGACGGTGATTCAAACACGCCTAAGATTGATACACCAATCACTCTGAACAACTTCCTCTGTGACACTGTAGGTGTTGCCTTTAATAAGGAAGATCCAGTTGCTGGTTCAACGGTTATTGAAGAAGGTATCAACTTTGACGACAACCTCGCCATTATCAATTCATCGGCAATGCTCGGCGCTCCAACTGATATTGCCGCCTTTGATAACGGTTCAGGTTTTGTATTCGACTCAACTAACTTTGTTGGTGCTGTAGATCCTTCTGCTTCAATGCCTTGGTGGGCTGACTGGACAATTCCCGGTTCTGTTGGGTTCCAGGAAGAAGTACAGGAAGAGAGCTTTGCAGTATGTAACGCCTCTAAGACTGTCTGCACTATGAGCGGCACTATCGACAAAGACTACACAATGGTTGCTGGTGTTGAGTACCGTTTAGAAGGTGTTGTTAAAGTGGGTAACGGTAATGTTGAGATCACGTCTGTTGAAGATTACGACGCAGTGTTGCTCAGGGTGTAACCCTGACGATCCGCGCTGGTGTTGATGTCAACGCATTTGCTGACGGCGTTCTGCTGGTAACTCGTGGTTCCAAGTTGATTGCTAACGGTTCTGCTACAAGCCCAATTACTTTCAGCAGCCTTGATACTGGCTATGATGGTACTGGCGAGTGGGGCGGTGTAATCGTTCAGGGCTTCGCACCACAGTATGGTCAGGGCGACACTGGTGTTTGTTATGCCGACGGCGAAGCCTGGTGTAACGTACAGGGTGAAGGCGGAGACTTTGTTAAAGAGTACGGTGGTGCTATTGCCGACGACAACAGCGGTATTATCCGTTATGTGCGTATCGCTGAAGGTGGTCTGATCGCTGGTCCAAACAACGAGATCAATGGTCTGACTCTGCAAGGTGTTGGTCACGGTACATTGATCGACTATGTTCAGGTTCACGGTAACCAGGATGATGGTATCGAGTGGTTCGGTGGTACTGTAAATGTGACTCACGCGGTTCTTACCGACAATGACGATGATGATATCGACTTTGACGAAGGCTATATGGGTAATATCCAGTACGCGCTGATCATTAAGAATCAAACTCCTGGTGCTGTTCCAGTGGGTTCAAATGATCCCCGCGGTATCGAGCTAAACTCTTCTGATGCCAGCTACACACCTCAGACTGCTGGTGTTATCGCCAACGTTACTATTATTGGTGGTGATGCAGCTAACTCAGCGGGTGAGTTTGGTATGCGTCTGCGCGGTTCGGTAACGGCTGCAATCCACAACTCAGCGGTCACTGGCTACGATGTAACCTGTGCCCGTATCGATGATTCAGATAACGACGGTGATTCAAATACGCCGAAGATCGATACACCTATCACTCTGAACAACTTCCTGTGTGACACTGTGGGTGTTGCCTTTAATAAGGAAGAGCCAGTTGCAGGTTCAACGGTAACTGAAGAAGTGATTGTTCTCGATGCTAACTATGCCATCACTAACGACAGTGCCTCTGTGCCAGCTACAGATATTACTGCTCTGGACAATGGTTCTGGCTTCGTCTTTGACTCAACTGACTTTGTTGGTGCGGTTAAAGAAGGAACTACGCCATGGTACAGCGAGTGGGTGATTGAAGGTTCTCTGTAAGCTAAAAATGTTTCGATAAGTTTTAAAGGCCCCGAAAGGGGCCTTTTTTTTTGCCTGAAAATAATGCGGCTTATCTAAAAGTAACGGCTCGCAGCTTATACAGCCCCCCATTGGAAAAGGGTTGTATCGAGCCCGTCAAGCTTGGGGCAAGCCATCTAGGGTTCGCAGCTTTGCCTGTTCTGGTTGGTATTTCGTCTCTAAAGCCCCATTGGTCGCATATTTTTAGCCTGTGAACGCGTAGTGGGTTGGTTTTGCGTTAAACAGGTGTACTCTTAAGAAAAATATAACAAAGTTTCTCAGGGCTATTTTACTGGGGAAAAGCTAAAAAAAACGGGTAGTTACCCGAATCAATTGAGGGGAAAAATTTTGAAGATTAAGAGCTTAGCACCTTTATACGTATTGGTTTTATCGCTGACGCTACAGGCTTGTGGCGGAAGCGGTGCTGGTATTATTCCAGAGCCGGATCCTGCCAGCCCTCCTTCGGGCAACACTGACGGTGGAACTACCGATGGCGGCACTACTGACGGTACTACTGATGGTACTACTGACGGTGGCACCACAGATGGCGGTGCTACTGACGGTACTACTGATGGCGGTACTACAGACGGTTCGACTGATGGTGGCACTACAGCACCTGCTGGCATCGAAATGATCGAAGGCTTTGGTGGCGCATTAATTGATGGCGATACCTTTACCTTCCCTGCGGGTTCAGAAGTATGGGCTGGCTTTGCTAACCTGAATGAAGATGTCTATCCCTTCACTTTTGATAATGGTGGTTCAATTACCTTCACGGCAGCGGTTCCTGCCGGTAGCCCAAATACCAATATCTATTTCAGATTTGAGCGTCTGCCGCATCCGGATGTCGACCCAGCATTTAATCTCGACTCTGTGTTGATTGTTGGTGAAGCTGAGTTGGAATATACAGTCACGATTCCTGCTCAGGCTGCTGGCACGACTTACTCGTCCTTCCTGATGTATGTGGTTGATCAAGATCAGCCAGTTATCGTTAAAGATATTGTTGTTACTGATGACAGTGGCAGCACAGGCGGAGACCGTGGCACTACTGATGGTTCAGCTGATGGCGGAAGCACTGACGGTGGAAGCACTGACGGTAGCACCGGCACTGGTCCTGTTGAAATGATTGAAGGTTTTGGCGGCGCAGTGGTTGATGGCACTACCTTTACCTATCCTTCAGGTTCAGAAGTATGGGCTGGCTTTGCCAACCTAAATGAAGATATCTATCCGTTTAGTTTTGATAACGGTGGCACGATCACCTTCACGGCAGCGGTTCCTGCCGGTAGCCCAAATACCAATATCTATTTCAGATTTGAGCGTCTGCCGCATCCGGATGTTGACCCAGCATTTAATCTCGACTCTGTGTTGATTGTTGGTGAAGCTGAATTGGAATATACAGTCACGATTCCAGCTCAGGCTGCTGGCACAACTTACTCGTCCTTCCTGATGTATGTAGTTGATCAAGACCAGCCGGTAATGGTTAAAGATATTGTTGTTACTGATGACAGTGGCAGCACTGATGGCGGCACTGGTGGTGGAGCAACTGATGGTGGCTCTGGCGATGGTGGCAGCACTGACGGCGGTACTACTGATGGCGGAAGCACAGACGGCGGAAGCACTGACGGTGGCGCACAAGAAGCACCATATGTTGAGATGATTGAAGGCTTTGGTGGCGCAGTGGTTGATGGCACTACCTTTACCTATCCTTCAGGCGCAGAAGTATGGGCTGGCTTTGCCAACCTAAATGAAGATGTCTATCCATTCAGCTTTGCAAATGGCGGCACCATCACCTTTACTGGCGCGATTCCAACCGGTGGCAGTGATACTAGCGTTTACTTTAGATTTGAGCGCCTGCCCCATCCGGATGTTGATCCAGCATTTAACCTGGATGCTATCGTGGTTAGCGGTCAAGCTGAGCAGCAATACACCGTCACTATTCCTGCCCAGGAGGCAGCAAATACTTACTCTTCATTCCTGTTGTATGTAGTTGATCAGGATTCACCGGTTATTGTTAAAAATATCATTGTAGCTGATGATAATGGCACTACCGGTGGAGGAGATGGCAGTGCTAGTGGTTCGACTGATGGTGGCTCTACAGATGGCGGCTCTACAGATGGTGGCTCTACAGACGGTGGCTCTACAGACGGTGGAAGCGCAACTGGTAGAGACATTACTGATGGCCCTGTTGAAATGATTGAAGGTTTTGGCGGCGCGCTAGTTGATGGCACTACCTTTACCTACCCTTCAGGCGCAGAAGTATGGGCTGGCTTTGCCAACCTGAATGTTGAGATCTATCCGTTCACTTTTGACAATGGCGGAACTATCTCCTTTTCGGCGGCGGTTGCATCAGGCGGATCGGAGACCGATATCTACTTCAGATTTGAGCGTCTACCGCATCCAGACGTTGATCCTGCCTTTAATTTGGATCCTGTAACTATCACTGGTGAAGCGGCGCTGCAATATACAGTCACTATTCCTCCTCAGGCTGCTGGCACGACTTACGAGTCGTTCCTGCTGTATGTGGTTGATCAGGATTCACCGGTTATGGTTGAAAATATTGTTGTTACCGATGATTCGGGTAGTACAGCTGAAATTGATTAAAGGTTTGTGAAAAACCTGGTTAGATTTAAAGGCCTCTTTTTAGAGGCCTTTTTTTTGTCTTCAAGAGGCAACTTATCGCAGAAATAGGGCGAGTGACCGTATTTAACGCTGGGTTGTATGCTGCTTGGGGTATTATCCTCTCAATAATTAAAAGCTATAAGCTGAGCTAACTCAGTAAAAAAATAACTACCTGGCCGGATATAATCCGATCAAATTTTGGGGAAAATTGTGACTATAAAAAACCTGATGCCATTGAGCATTCTTATCATGTCTTTAACATTGCAGGCCTGTGGTGGCGGTGGCGAGAGTATCTATCCGGGCACTCCTAGCACTCCTGGCGGCACCGATGGTGGCTCTGTTGATGGTGGAACTACTGACGGATCAACCGATGGTTCAACTGACGGTTCTACCGATGGTTCAACCGATGGTTCAACTGATGGTTCAACCGATGGTTCAACTGATGGTTCAACTGATGTTTCAACTGATGGTTCAACTGATGGTTCAACTGATGGTTCAACTGATGGTTCTACCGATGGTTCAACTGACGGTTCAACTGATGGTGGTTCTACGGATGGCGGTTCTACCGATGGTGTCTCAACCCCACTTGGTGCGGTTGAAATGATCGAAGGCTTTGGTGGCGCAATTGTTGATGGTAATAACTTTACCTATCCAGCAGGTTCAGAAGTATGGGCTGGCTTTGCTAACCTGAATACCGATATCTATCCCTTTGCCTTTGCCAATGGCGGTTCGATTACCTTTACAGCCGCAGTCGCAGCGGGCGGCAGTGATACCGGTGTCTACTTTAGATTTGAGCGTTTGCCACATCCAGATGTCGACCCCTCTTTTAATCTGGATTCTGTGGTTATCAGCGGTGAAGCTGAGCAGCAATACACAGTCGCTATTCCTGCACAGGCTGCAGGCAATACTTACGCATCATTCCTGATGTATGTGGTTGATCAAGATCAGACGATAATGGTCAAAGATATTGTCGTGACTACACACAGTAATAATTCGGGTGGAACTGACGGCGGTTCAACAGACGGTTCTTCCGATGGCGGGACTACTGATGGCGGTTCAACTGATGGTGGGTCTACAGATGGTAGCTCAACCGCAGTTGGTGCGGTTGAAATGATCGAAGGCTTTGGTGGTGCAGTGTATCTGGAAGCAGACTCATCCTATGGCTTCCCATCCGTCGCAGACGAATGGGCTGGCTTTGCTAACCTCAATGAAGATATCTATCCCTTCACCTTTGCCAATGCAGGTTCGATTACCTTTACGGCAGCGGTTGCACCGGGCGGCAGTGATACCAATGTCTATTTCAGATTTGAACGTATGCCTTATCCGGATGTTCAGCCTGCCTTTGACTTGCCGCCAATTTTGATCAGCGGTGAAGCTGAGCAGGAATATACTGTGAATGTTCCATCACAGGGTGCGTCAAATACTTACTCATCATTCCTGATGTATGTGGTTGAGCGAAATTCACCGGTTATCGTTAAAGATATCGTGGTGACGGATGATGTTGGCCAGGCAGAACCCAATCCGGGTACGCCATTACCGCCAAGTACGACTGACTATACGGCCCTTCCTTATGGCGCCGGTAGTGTTTCCGATACCATCAATGTTGCCAGCTACCGCTGTGCAGTTGATTACGGCAACTGGATTTACAATGCTGGTGTTACAGAGCCGGCTATTGCCGCCTGTGATGCAGAGTCAAGAATCCCTACAGGAACACCTACAAGATTGTCTCCACAGTTGACCGGTGAAGCTCTAAATAAGCCAGTGCCAACCCACAAGTGGTGGGGATCGGTTTCATTTGTGGGTGAGATGACCATTGGTGATGTCAGCAAAGCAGCCTATATCACACCAGATCCAATCAGAGCGCGTATCTCCAATAAAGGCGCGCGTATCAACGGTATTCCAAGTGGCTTTAAAGACTTCGGCAATAAATTCCCAAGATATGAAGGCCCAGTGCCCTTTGATGAAGTGTTTGAAGGCGTGGCAATTGCCAACTCGGCTTACAGCAATATGGATGCCTATGTTGCGGATCACAGCGATGGCTCAGTGACCGTACAGTGGAAATCTGGTGCTACCCAAGTGATGGATGCCACCTTTGTTCATGGCTCACCCTATGTTTAT
>JAQWGK010000039.1 GCA_029238255.1 Porticoccaceae bacterium
CAACGTGTTGACCAGAAGAGGGGGCAGGGAGAAGTTATAGACCCAGTGGGCTTCGTTGGCATTGCCAAAGTAGGCGAGGTTTTCGCGGTTGGGAATATTGGTTTCGGTTACAATCACAGCGTCGGATTGAGCATGTTCAATCAGTGTACGTAATAGCCGCACAACCTCATGGGTCTGGTCGAGATTGATGCAGTTGGTGCCCAGCTCTTTCCATAAAAAGGCTACGGCATCGAGGCGAAATATCCGCACGCCGCTGTCGAGGTACTGACGAATAATACTGGCAAACTGTTTTAGGACTTCCGGGTTGCGAAAGTTTAGATCGACCTGATCATGACTAAATGTGCACCATACATGCTGGGTACCATCGGCGGTTTCCACTTCGCGCAAAAGCGGGTTGGTGCGCGGACGAACAACGCTGCTTAGATCATCGTCGGGGCTGGCGGTAACAAAGAAGTTTCGACCGGGGTCGCGACCTTTAACAAAGTTCTCAAACCATGGGCTGCGGGCGGAACAGTGGTTAATAACCAGATCCGACATCAACCGATAGTCTGCCGCTATATCTTCAATATCCGCCCATTCGCCTAGAGATTCATTGACGCTCGAGTAGTCGAGTACGGAAAATCCATCGTCCGAGGTAAAGGGATAAAAGGGCAGAATATGCACGCCATTAATACGGCCTTTGACCTGTTTGTCGAGAAAGTGTTTTAGGCTGTGAAGAGGGGATTCACCCTCCTGCAAAATACTGTCGCCGTAACTAATTACCAGACAGTCACTTTCATCCCAGTGATTGATATAACGAGTCGGCGCAGTGTCGATCTCCTGCAGTCGCATAATCTCAATCAGCTCATCACTGAGCCTGCTGTAGTCAACCAACTCAACCCCATCGTAGATCGCTTCGATATGGTGTCTGACGCTTTGAAATAACTGGGTGGAATTTTCAGAATTTTTAGTCATGATTATTATTGCTGCCCGCCAAATTCAGCAGCATCCGCTTCAACCGCCGCGGTCAGTTGTTCAAAAATATCTGGCACCGCACTTCTAACGCGATTCCAGCTGGGGATAAAGGGTTTTTCCATGGGGCTGTTAAAGAAGACTTCACCGGCCTTAATAATGTTTTCGGCAAACATTTCTACGGCTTTTTCCTCTTCGTGAATATCCAGTGTTAAGCCGTTCATAATGGCATCATTATGGCAGGTTTCGACTATATCCAGCGCCATGCGGAAGTAGGTGGCTTTTAGGGAGCGGAATGCTTCATGGCTAAAGACAACGCCCTGAGTCGCCAGTTTGCGGAACAGTGCCTTGGTGATATCAATCGACATTTTTGACAGGCCATCCTGATCATTGTCGAGAGAGAGGTTCTGATGTTTATGGTCGTAGATATCGGCAATATCCACCTGACAGAGACGGTTGCTGGCAAAGTTGCGATGCATCTCTGAAAGAACGCCAATTTCTAGACCCCAGTCGCTGGGAATACGCAGATCACTGAGAACGTCGCGACGGAAAGAGAACTCGCCGGCGAGAGGATATCTAAAGCTGCCCATATAGTTAAGATAGTCGGTATGGCCAACGGTTTTCTTGAGTGCGCTCAACAGCGGTGAGACTAATAATCGCGAGACACGACCATTGATTTTTCCATTGGCAACTCGGGCGTAATAGCCTTTACAGAATTCATAGTTAAAGCGCGGATTGGCCACCGGATAAATCAGTCGAGCCAATAGTTCACGGTCATAGGTAGTGATATCGCAGTCGTGCAGTGCCACAGATTCAGCTTTGCCAGAGGCTAAGGTATAGCCCATGCAATACCAGACATTGCGGCCCTTGCCCAGCTCTTTGGGCGCCAGACCTAAAGCCTGAAGTTTTGCGTCCAGAGCTTTTAGTCGCGGGCCGTCATTCCACAGTACTCGATGATGCTGGGGCAGATCGGAGAAAAACCCAAGCGCGTCGCGATACTGCTGTTGATCAGCGCGATCCAGACCAATAACAATCTGGTTGAGATAGGGCATCTGTTTCAAATGATTGATAATTTCCGGCAGGGCATCGCCCTGAAGTTCAGAGTAGAGCGATGGCAGAATCAGTGCCATGGGTCGGGTTTTGGAGAACTCGAGCAGCTCGGTTTCCATCTCTTCAACTGATCGGTTGGAGAGGTTGTGTAAAGTTGTTATAACGCCATTTTGGTGGAAGTCACCCATGTTTAATTCTCTTTTATTATTAATGTTTATCGAACAATTTTGTTTTGATTTTTAACGGTGAACCTGAAGCCAATCAGCAACACCAGATGCCCAACCCTGAGGGCCGGTCTCTGTGCTGATAGCAATATTTTCACTGCGGGCTAATGTGGGTGCTGAATGGTGGTCTGATTTGATAATCAGTGCTGCTGAAGCCTGTTCAAGCATGGAAATATCATTGCCACTATCGCCAATCGCGAGGGTCTGACAGGCTTCTTGAGCTGCCTCCTGCAAGTAGAGTGCTTCAAGCTGTAAAAGGGCTCGCCCCTTGTCTGTGTTACCGCCAATATTTAAAAATCTCCCACCCTGCAGAACAGTTGCCCCAAGAGATTGCATCTTTTCGGCAAACAGCTTTTTGCGCTCAGGGGTTCCAGTCCAGTGGACGGGCTCACTGTAATCACGCTGGTTGGCGAGGGTTGCCAGTTGATGAGTTAAGCCAGTTAGCTGACTAATACCCGCTGGGCCATGTTCTTTAAAGGCCGAGTCAAAGGTCTGGTATTCGGATGAAAAGTCCGCGGTTTCGCTCTCTAATAATGCCTGCCATGTTGAACGGGACGCGGCGTTTTCAATAACCCAGAAATTATCAACAATTTTGGAATTTTCCGGTTGTTGGGAAGAGTAACCACAGGGAATATAGATCGCTGCGCCATTTTCAATAATAAACGGATGCTGGTTATTTAATTGGCTTCGCAGTGGCAGCAGTTCGGCTTTTGTTTTGCTGGTAATCGGTATCACCGGTATGCCTAGTTGTTCCAGTTCAACGAGCATTTTTTCTGCCGGTTGAAAACTATAGCTATGGTGATCCAGAAGGCTGCCATCCAGATCAGTGAAGATAAGCTTTACCGGGAGGCTAAAAGGTTTTGCTGCAAGGGAGGGTTTATTCACTGTTTCTAAACCCCGAGAGCTGTAGTTTGGTATCAACATTGAGAAGGCGTGCCCAATAGAAATTCGTCCACTGCACCGTCTTGGTGCAGCTGTTCGTGTTGTCGCTATGTTTTTGCCCCTGAATCACTGGCTAAAATTCCTTTATTTCCTATTAAAACTGCGCTGATGACGGCTTTGGTGCATCTGCACCAAATTAAACAATGGGGTTTATGTCATCTTTAAACTGAGTGTTGCAGTAATCGTGCCAAGGGTTTAATTGGACTGTTCAAGGGGCAGGGGGGGGGCTTTCTTGACTGGAGATTGAGGAAGTTTAAATCGAGATGTTTTTATTAAGGTTTATAGTCGGCCTTGGCTTCAGCAATGGATCTATTAAAGCGTTTTCTCTGAGCTTCAATATTAATCTCAAAAGCAATTTTAGCGATCTCAACAGATTCTGGCTGAGGTTTTGATTTAACCCGTTGGTTGTTGATAAGCCAGTTAGCGACTTCATAAAAGTGCCATAGAGGAACAGTTCCAGAAACGCTTGGCTGTGGAAAGAGTGTTTTTGAATCGGTGACAAATTTGCGAATATTTTGTCGAGAACAGTTGGCCAGTTCGGCAATATCTGTAATGCCGACCAAATCAGGTTTAAGTTCTATTAGTTCTGAACCCGGTATGGCCAACTGCACCTGCGCTATAGCCTGTTGAACTGCGCTCTCGGCTGATTCCGCCTGACGAGCATAGTCGAGCGCGATAGCGCTGGTTGCGCCGACACCGATGATTGCGTCGTCACATCCGGCTTCAAACAATGCATCCAGATAGGCTTCTGGGCAGTTATCAGACGCTTGTAGAGAAGCAGCTTGTAGAGAAAAGCTTAGTGTAAATTCATAGTTATTCATTTTTTTACCTCGTATAGCTTGATGATTGGATAGATGCAGCCATCAACGCTTTTCTTTAGTCTTTTAGCGTAATTACCAGGATTTTTCGGTGTGCTCCAAACGGATATTTGACAGAATAGTGCACAGCGACAGTCCGGTTTGTTTTTCGGGCAACGCAAAACACCCCATGCATGTCCTTTTGCTGCTTTTAAAGTCCAGCCGTTTGAAACTGCGTGTTGGACTACTTTGTTGATTTCCTTATTGGGGTGCTTCATTGCTTAATACCCTTAGACTAGGTTATAAATTAAAGGTTGTCAAATGACAGCTAATAAAAATACTGTTCTTTTTTAAGGGTAGATTTTGAAAATCATCGATAGCGGTTTGAGTTCTCAATAACCGCTGTTATAAGAACTATTTATTGCCTTTGAAGAGATCGGAAACAGTGTATGTGGTGCTCTTTGTATTTAGGTGAAATATTTTGGGCAAAAAAATGCCCCGCTGTTTTGCAACTGCAGGGCATTTCTGGATTTTCGTTTAGACTGATGCTGCAAATAGGGCTATGAAAGAATAGGGCCCAACTTCATCGCAATGCCCATATCACCCTGAATCTTTAGCTTGCCAGTCATAAAGGCAGAGGTGCCATCGAGCTTGCCTTCAGCCATCGCCATAAAGTTTTCCAGACTGATAACCATGGTGCACTGTGCTTCTACATCATCATTGTTAATTACATTTGGAACCTGAGTCGCGTCCAGGGTGAGGAATCCATCGTCACCAAAATCAAATTTCAAAACTGAACCCAAACCGCAATCTTCCCCTACCTTTTCTTTTAAACCTGCTGTTACCGCTTGCAATGACATATGGGTATACCTCTTTTATTTTTATGTATAACGACCCTGTTTTAGGGTTCGTTATAGTCGTTTGATAATCTACTTTAAAAATCTGCGCTTAAAAAATCAAGACATAATGAGTGCCAAAAGATAATATCAGCGCTGGTTGGCAACTTTTGTCACCTTTGCCACAGCAGGGCTGTGGTTTTACAGGTACAGTGTATTTTATCTATAAGCGTATTTTGAGACGTCAGATAATCAATAATAATAAATGGAGACGCAATGACCCTTTCTAATCCAACTATTGATGTGCGCAGTGGCGAAGAGCTAGATTCTCTGCGTCTGGACGCTGTGCTTAAAGAGATCGTCCCTGAACTGGTGGGCACTCCATCTATTCAGCAGTACGCTTCTGGCGCCTCCAATCTCACTTACTTAATTAGTTACAGTAATCGCGAGCTGGTATTGCGACGACCGCCGCCGGGGGCAAAAGCCGCCAGTGCCCATTCGATGATTCGCGAGTATCGGGTTATCAGTGCACTGGAGTCATCCTATCCATCAGTGCCAAAAGCAATCTACTACAGCGATGATGAGTCTCTACTGGGTTCCGAGTTTTATCTGATGGAAAAGATTGAGGGTGTACTGGTCAAAAACAGCTTGCCCTCAGCATGGAATTTTAGTGATGCCGATCGCTATCAATTTTGCAAGACGGTGTTCGATAAGTTAATCCAGTTACATCAGGTTGACTATGCTGCCGCCGGGCTAGCTGAGTTTGGCAAGCCCACAGGCTATGCGGAACGTCAGATACTGGGTTGGAATAAACGTTTTGCCAATGCTCAGACTGCAGATGTGCCGGGATTTGAAGATGTTCGTGAATGGCTGGAGGCCAATATCCCGGATGCCAATAGTTCCAATACACCCGCTGCGCTGATTCACGGTGACTTTCGAATCGACAATGTGATGATCGATCCCGCTGATCCGTTTAAGGTGATCGCGGTAATGGATTGGGAGATGGCCGCGCTGGGTGATCCGCTAATGGATTTGGCTAACGCACTGGCCTATTGGGTTCATGCAGATGATGCGCCTGCACTGCAGGCAATGAAAGTTCAGCCTTCGGATGCGCCGGGTATGATGCGTCGTGAGGAGATAATCGCTTACTACGGTCAGCAGACTGGCTTTGATGTCTCGAAGTGGGATTTCTATGAGGTCTATGGTTACTGGCGGCTGGTGGGGATTTTACAGCAGCTCTACTACCGCTATGCCAACAAAATGACCAAGGATCAGCGCTTTGCGAGCTATGGTCAGGCAGTCACTCATCTGGGGGGATACTGTCGGCAGTTGATCGCCAAGTCAGCTCTTTAGTCGCAGAGGCTTAGAAAACCCAAGACCTGAAATAACTACACAAGTTTATAAGATGTAGAAGAGGTTAATAAATTATGCAGGCTACTCAATCCTCGCCCCGCGCGAAGGGTATTTTAATGTTTCTGATGCTGCTGAATATTCTCAGTATGCTCGATCGCAGTCTTATTGCGGCCTTTTCTCAGACAATAATGGATGATCTCAACCTTAGCCCCTCACAGCTTGGACTCTTAAATGGCTGGGTATTTACGGTCTGCTATGTGGTGATGGGGCTGTTTATGGGGGCGCTTGCCGATCGCTTTCACCGTCCGCGACTTATTGCCGCAGGTCTTATTTTGTGGAGTGCCCTAACGGCGGTTTCCGGCATCGCTAAAAACTTTACTCAAATTGCTCTGGCGAGATTATTTATCGGTATTGGCGAGTCGACCATGACCCCAACTTCGATGTCGATGCTGGCGGATTTATTTCCCGCGCAAAAGCGGGGCACAGCGGTAGGGCTCTACTATCTGGGTGTGCCTGTGGGTACCAGCCTGGCGTTTATTCTGGCCGGTTCTCTGGGGGTTGAGATTGGCTGGCGCAACTGTTTCTTGCTGCTCGGTGGATTGGGAATAGTTCTGGCATTGGGATTGCTGCTGTTAAGGGATCCTCCTCGTGGGGCTATGGAGATTGAAAATACCACAGTTTCCAGTGAATCAGAGTCAGCCGTAAGCTGGCGAGAAGGGCTGTCAGATTTAAAGCAGGTATTAAAAGGCTCGCCGGTGCTGATATGGATTATGCTCGGTGCAGTTATGCTGCATATTCCAATAGGTGCAGGTGCCTTTGCTATTCCCTGGTTGATCGCCGAGCGCGGTTTTGAACAGGGCTATATCACCGCTCTGTTCGGCACTATTTTTCTGGTCTTCGGCACTCTGGGTACCTTGTTTGGTGGCGCTATGAGCGACTGGTATCAGCGTCGTTTCAGAGGTGGGCGAATTCGCTTCCTGGCGCTATTGATGATTGCGGTGACTCCCTTAACTCTGGGTTACAGGTTTGCCTCGCCGGACTCATTGCTCTTTTTTCTGGGCATGAGTTTCGCGCTATTTAGTCTTAGCTCTTTTTATGGGCCGGCATTTTCAACAGTTCAAGACCTAACGCCGGCCCGTCTGCGCGGGGTTATGACCGCGGTATTACTGGTTGCCTGCAATCTACTCGGTTTTAGTCTCGGCTCTTTTATGACCGGTGTTGCTCAGGAATTATTTCAGGCGGCGGCGGTTGCAAACCCCTATACATGGTCGCTTTTACTGGCCGATATCTGCGGTGCGCTGAGCATTCCCTGTTTTCTCTATGCCTCTATCTGCCTAGAGCGGAAGCGTGACTAGCCGGCCGCCTTATTTTTTGACATATGGAGTGCCACAACTTAATGTGATCAGCTTAAATTTAGTCAGAGGGTGAATCGGTGGATATTAATTTTTCAGCACAGGATCTTGAGTTTCGAGATGAGGTGCGGGCATTTTTTGCCAGTGAATACGACGCCAAGGTAGCGGAGAGTCTTTCAAGCGGTCAGGGTGAAGATTACAAAGAAGCGATTGTCGCCTGGCAGAAAAAGCTTCACGCCAAGGGTTGGATTGCCCCGGGCTGGCCCAAAGAATACGGCGGCACCGGTTGGTCAGTCACCCAGAAATTTATCTATGAAACCGAACGCGGTGCAGCCGGTATACCGGATGTGGTTCCCTTTGGTCTAAAAATGGTTGCGCCGGTTATCTATACCTTTGGTAGCGAAGAGCAGAAAGCCAAATTCTTACCCCGTATTCTCTCCAGCGAAGACTGGTGGTGTCAGGGTTACTCTGAACCCGGTGCCGGTTCCGATCTGGCGGCCTTAAATACAACCGCTGAGTATGCCGGTGATAACTATATTGTTAATGGTCGCAAGATCTGGACAACCTTTGCTCAGTTTGCCGACTGGATTTTCTGTCTGGTGCGGACATCCAAAGATGTGCGCAAACAGCAGGGCATTAGTTTTCTGTTAATCGATATGAATACCCCGGGTGTTTCGGTAAAGCCAATTCCTACTATCGATGGCAAGCACAGCCTCAATGAAGTGCTGTTCGAAGATGCGCTGGTACCCCGAGAAAATTTAATTGGTGAACAGGACAAGGGCTGGACTTACGCCAAGGCACTGCTCGCCCATGAGCGCACCGGTATGGCGGAGGTGGCGGATTCCAAACGTATGCTGGCCAATCTTAAGCAGCGTGCTGCGGCAGAGGTTAATGGCGGTCAGCCCATGATTGCTGATCCAGTGTTTCAGATGCGTCTATCCGATATTGAAATGCAATTGATGGCGCTGGAGTACACCGAGTTGCGTGTATTTGCCTCTATGGCCGCCGGTGGAATGCCGGGGCCTGAATCCTCATTGTTAAAAATCAAAGGCACTGAAATTTCTCAGTCTATTCACGAGCTGCAACTGCAACTGGCTGCCTATTACGGCGGTGCTCTGCAGGGGGATCTGAGTAATCAGCAGTTGGGTCACGAGTTTGCCGCTGAGGCGCGTAAAAGTTATATGTATGGTCGTGCGGCGAGTATTTACGGTGGCTCAAATGAAGTGCAGCGCAATGTGATTGCCAAGGCTGTACTAGGTCTCTAGTAAGGCCTCTATAAATAAATATTGTTGGAGATGGGTTAGATGAATTTTGAGTTTTCCGAAGAACAGGTAATGATTAAAGACAGCGTTGCACGCTTTGTCCGCGACGAGTATGACTTTGATACCAGACGTAAGATTATTGATTCAGAAGAGGGTATCAACCGTGACTTCTGGACTATGTTTGCCGAGTTGGGTTGGCTGTCAGTTCCCTTTGAGGAGCAGTACGGCGGCTTTGGTGGTTCCGTTGAAGATCTGGTTGCTGTGATGGAAGAGCTTGGCAAGGGGATTGTTGTTGAACCCTATGTGTCGACGGTGGTAATTTTTGGCGGCCTGCTTTCCGCTGCGACCAATGCCGATTTAAAGTCGACATATATCCCGAAAATTATTGATGGTAGCTGTCTGGGTTCTTTTGCTTTTCTGGAGCCCCAGTCGCGTTTTGAAATTGCCGATATAGCCACTAGTGCGACAGTGGGTAAGGATGGTTACGCCATTAACGGTACCAAAACCGTGGTCTTTAATGGCGCCAGTGCTGACAGTCTAATTGTGGCTGCTCGCACCAGTGGTGAGCAGTTTGATCGCGACGGTATCAGCCTGTTTATGGTGGCTGCAGATGCGCCGGGCGTTAGTATCCATAGCTATAAAACTATGGATGGTCAGAGTGCTTCGACTATCAGCTTTAATGATGTACTGGTTACTGAAAGTCAGCTGTTGGGTGCTGCGGGTCAGGGTATGGAGATAGTTGATCAGGTGATGCCAAATATCCTTCTGGCACTGAGTGCCGAGGCGCTGGGAATTATGGCTACCCTCAATGCGATTACGGTGGATTACACCAAAACTCGTCAACAGTTTGGTACACCCATTAGTTCTTTTCAGGCCCTGCAGCACCGTATGGTTGATACCTTTATGGCCTGTGAGCAGTCTAAATCCTTGCTTTATCGCGGTCTCTGCGATGCCAATAAAGTTGCAGTTGATCCCTCGGTTGGAACGGCAGAGTTGCTAAAGTCAGTTCATGCGCTAAAAGCGACTGTGGCTAAGTATGGCAAGCTGATCGGTGAAGAGGCGATTCAGATTCACGGCGGTATTGGTATTACTGATGAGTTAAATATTGGTCATTATGTAAAACGCCTGATGACCATTAACGTGACTTTTGGCGATGCAGATTTTCATCAAAAAAAGTTTAATCAACTCAGCTATTCAAGTCTCTAGTCCGAAACAATGACTAGCCTGATGATAGGTATTTTAGTGGCGGGGGGAGTATTTCTTGCCCTGCTGTTATTTTATTATCTGTGGCCTGATCCATTGGCAAAGCATGACTTACCTAAGGGAAAGTTATTTCCTGCCTCAGCCGATTCCGATGCATCTCTCAAGGCTATCCGCACAAAAATTAGCGCTGTTCACAGTGAAAATATTGGCCTGAGTCTAAAACAGCGAATGTTGGCTATCCGTAAAAATATGGATAGTTTTTTTGCCGATGTGCCTATAGTCAGCGCTATTACACCGGTAAATGCCGGTGGTGTTGATGCCGAGTGGGTTATAGCGCCCGGTGCTGATAGCAATCGACGCCTGTTATATATTCATGGCGGCGCCTTTTATGTTGGCAGTGCCAAAAGTCATCGCGTAATCACCAGTAAACTCTCCGAGATTAGCAATTGTGCGGTATTGGCTATCAACTACCATCTAATGCCTGAACACTCGCGTATGGCCGGTATTGAAGATTGCCGGTGCGCTTACCGCTGGTTGCTTGATAATGGGCCTCAGGGTAGGGCAAAGGCCGCGGCTGTTTTTGTGGCTGGTGATTCCGCCGGGGGCAATTTAACCCTCTCTCTTTTAGCCTGGTTGCGAGATACAGGGTGCAGATTACCCAATGGGGCAGTGGCCTTATCACCGGTCACCGATGCGCGTATGCGCAGTCCCAGTATTAAGCGCAATTTGGAGACTGACATTATTCTCAAGCCTCTAGCTAAGGGGTTGAGTAAGATTCCGCGACCATTAATCGTTGTTAGCAAATGGTTATTTACCGGTCAGAGTCCCAAAGATCCGGTGGTATCACCACTGCATGGTGATCTCTCTGGTCTGCCGCCGATTCTGGTGCAGGTTAGCGATAGTGAAATACTGCTCGATGATGGTCGTCGCTATGTGAATAAGGCGGCTGCCGCGGGGACTGATGCTGTTCTGCAGCGCTGGCAGAATGTTCCCCATGTCTGGCAGATATTCTATCCGGATCTACCTGAGGCTATTGAGGCCTTTGACGAGATTGAGGCATTTTTAAAGCGCTGTTCCTAAGGGCTGTTCTAAAGCGTAAATATTAGGTGCGCCTTCAGGGGGGCTGGCAAAGCGTCGATAGACCCACTGGTATTGTTCCGGGGCTAACAGAATGCTCTTTTCTATGGCTTTGTTTAATGCGGTTGCGGCGGCCACATTATCTTCTGTGTGCATTCCTTCTATCTTGTGGAAAACAATCTCAAACCCCTGTCCTTTAGGTTTACGAATAACCGTTGAGAGCAGCACTTCGGATTGATTGCTGTTCACCAGAGCCTGAGTTAATTTTCCGGTTAGTGCGGGGTGCCCAAAAAATGGCGCGTAAACACCGGCCTCTTTGGTGGGTAAGTGATCTGACAGTACTGCTAGTACATTATTCTTGCGCATACCCTTTAGCGCCTGCCTAACACCTTTGATATTGGTGGAAAACATTTTTGTGCCAACCCGGCTGCGGGCTTTAAAGATAATATTCTCAAGGGCCGGCGAGTCTATGGGTTTGTACATGGCCGCAAAGGGATAGTTCTGCGGCAAGTAAAAATTCACTAATTCCCAGTTACCCAGATGGGGTAAGACCACCACAACGCCGCGCTTTTGTTGGTGAGCGGCTTCAAGTATTTCGGGGTTTCTAACGCTGACCCTTTTACTCAGATAGTTTGGGTTGCCAAACCAGACATAGGCGGATTCCAAAAACCACTTTCCAGTTTCTTTGGCATTTGCAATTAATAGCTCTTCTCGTTCAGCATCTGTTTTTTCAGGAAAACAGGCCTTTAGATTGCAGCGGGAAATATGAGCGCGTTTACGATTATATTTCATTAATAGTAAGCCCAGTCGGCTACCAATTGCCTGAGACCAGCGCAGGGGTAGAAGACCAAAGGGAGCGACTAAACTAGCAATAAAGAGAAATTTTAAGCTTTGCATGAAATCAATAATCGTTCAAAAGTTGGCGGGAAATTATGGGTTATAGTGCTTTTCTTATGTGGCGCAGATTACACTATTTACTAGCCAGTCTCTACCCGCAGCACAGATAGGAGACCTTTGCTTTAATAGGGTATGCTAGAGTCTTTGGTGAGCTCGCTAAAGGAAAACCTCAATGAATGATGTCGATAATAAAACACTATTGGGACACCCCCGTGGGTTGTTGATTCTATTCCTTACCGAGATGTGGGAACGATTCTCCTACTACGGTATGCGCGGCCTGTTAATTGTCTATCTCACTCAGCACTTTCTGTTCTCCGATGAAAAATCCAGTTTAATCTACGGTGCCTATACCGCTCTGGTCTATGTGATGACGATTATTGGCGGCTCTCTGGCTGACCGCTATCTGGGGGCGAGAAAGGCGGTGACCTTTGGTGCCATTCTGCTGACTCTGGGCCATTTTGGTATGAGCTTTGAGGGAGAGGGTTCCAAACAGCTGATTACCTTTAATGACAGCCAGTATCAGATAAAGCTCGATGCCCGTGGCGGTGATGCCCGTCAGCAGATTATTACTGAGCAGGGTATTTCCTATATCAGCTTTACCGAAACCCATATGGATATTGCCGAACCGGCGTTAGTCGGGCTTCCGGCTAGCATTCCGAGGGATCAATTTTCGATCAGTGTTGAGCGCGAAGCGTTCTACCTGAATATTCTCTACTTATCACTGGCACTGCTGATTGCCGGGGTGGGTTTCCTTAAGGCCAATATCTCAACTATTGTGGGTTCGCTCTATGGCTTTGGTGATTCACGCCGTGACTCTGGTTTTACGATTTTTTATATGGGCATCAATATCGGTGCCTTTCTGGCATCGATCTTCTGTGGCTATCTGGGTATTGTCCACGGTTGGAAGTACGGCTTTGGTCTGGCGGGTGTAGGGATGTTGCTGGGCTTGATTATTTTCCTTTCCTGCCAGAGTTGGTTGCAGGGCAAGGCCGAGCCGCCTTCGATGGAGAAACTTAAGGAAAAGGTATTTTTGTTTATCAATCTGGAGTGGTTCTGCTATCTGATTGGTTTGGGGATTATCGGCCTATCCATGTTGTTGGTAATGAATGAGGAGTTGGTTGGCGGCATTCTTGGGCCTCTGGGCATCCTGATGTTTGTGTTGCTAGTCAGCTATGCCTTTACCCAGCTTAAGTGGGATGAACGCTCGCGAATGTTAGCGGCAATCTACTTTGTCTTGGCGCAGATTCCTTTCTGGGCACTCTTCGAGCAGGCCGGTTCCTCACTTAACCTGCTAACCGTTCGTCTGGTAGATCGGGAGATTCTCGGTTGGTCCGTGCCCGGGCCGGTATTTCAGTCTTTAAATGCTGGTTTTATCTTCCTCTTTGCCCCTTTATTGGCCTGGCTGTGGATATGGCTGGCGAGACGCAAGCTAAACCCCTCTACAGCGGTTAAGTTTGCACTGGGCGTGGCAATGGCCGGTCTGGGCTTTTTAGTGTTGGTGGCCGGTATGAAAGGTTCTGGTGCGGTGGGCTTAACGCCGGTGCTATTTATCTTTGCGATCTATTGGATTCACACCATGGGTGAGCTTTTGGTCTCGCCAGTAGGTTTATCAGTGGTCACCAAACTGGCGCCGGTGCGGGTGGTTGGTATGACTATGGGTGCCTGGTTCCTCTACTCAGGTCTCTCCAACTATTTGGCGGGGGTGATTGCGCGCACCACAGGGGCTGAAACTATCGGTGGGCAGATGACCAATATCGCGGCAGCCAAGGCCGGTTATATCGAGGTCTATTCTCAGGTTGGTTATATAGCGCTGGGGTTGGCGTTGATTATGCTGTTATTGTCGCCGCTGGTGAGCAAGATGATGCGTGGTGCTGATTAGTAGAATAGCAGGGGGTGGCTAAGCTGCCCCTGACAGTATTTGGAGAGATCGAGATTCTCGTCTTCCGGATAGTAAGTATTCATATTTAGGCTTGGGCCCGAGAGCAGTGCTGCTGGGCCTAAGGTGCTGACAGTACTGTGCACGCTGACAAACTTGTGCAGATCCCCATCGAGATTAATCTGTATACGAAAGCTCGACATAGGTTCGAGCACCGCGGCGCGCTGCCGCCAGTCACTGGGAACCTCTGTGCGCTTGGCAAGGCGATCACGCAGTTGTTTATCCCGAGGATTGTTGCCAAACAGCGCTTTCTGTTCCAGAGACATCAAAATCACTGACAATGTATCTTCCCAGCCACTGACAAAGTTGCCGGCACCTTTGCGGCTAAAGAGAAATTCATAGTTATTGGTCACCCGGTCAAGGGTCGCTTTATCGATGTTCTGACCAAATAATCCGACCCAGCCGCGGTTGACCATTAGAATATCGTTGGATTCGTTGGCCAGTGTGGCCGGGTAGGGGTCCAGTGCCTTTAGGGATAATGTCATCGCTTTGCGCAGCCACTTGAGCTCCGGTTTATGAAAGTCCAGTTCTCCGGTGATCGGGACAAAGCCAGCGGCAATCAGCAGGTGATTGCTGTCGCGCTGTCCCAACTCAAAGGCGCTGGTGATATCCGCAACCATAGACTGACTAGGTCTGCTGCTGCCATTTTCCAGACGGCTGATATGCCTGGGGGAGCTGTTGATTAGATCCGCAAGTTGTTCCTGGCTAAGGTTGTGCACGCCACGCCAAAATTTTAGGAAGCGACCAAAAGCAAAATTGGCATCTGAGATAGGCTTTTCAATTGGCTTGGGAGTAGTCATAGGCTCTTAAAGTAATCCCTGTGAGCTTCTTGTTAGTTTATTTATATCTATATAAATGGTGACTCAGCTTATGGTAGTCATCTGCAGGGCTAATCACAATAGCCATCCGGCTGTCAGGGCCAAAAGGATAAAGGGTTTTTGCCCATGATATGAGGCTTTTTCGACCGGACATAGGATGTCATGGTTATTGCCTATACTGTTGGTCAGAATCAGCGTATTAAAAGCTGATATTCCAGTGTATAAAAACTATAAATAGCAAGATTAGACAGGAGGGTGTTTTCCATGCCGCAACTTATCAAAAAAGAAGAAATTGAACAGTATATTGGCCATACCTGTGAGCCAACGCCATGGTTTGAGGTGACTCAGGATCAGGTTAACGTCTTTGCCGACTGTACTCAGGATCGCCAGTTTATCCATATAGATCCGGTGGCCGCTGCGCAGACCCCATTTGGTGGCACTATCGCCCACGGATTTTTGACTCTGTCGATGCTGTCTCACTTTGCCGAGAGCTTTACTCTGGTGATTGAGGGTATCTATATGGGCGTTAACAAGGGTTTCGATAAGGTCCGTTTTGTGGCGCCAGTCCGTGTTGGCAGCAAGATTCGTTGTCATGCGACTATTCTCGATATCAGTGAAAAGCGCCCCGGTCAGTACGACTTCAAAATTGGCGTAAGCATTGAGATTGAAGGTGGTGATAAGCCGGCAATGGTTGCCGAGTGGTTATCGGTTCAGATGGTTAACTAAGGGTTTGTTGAACCCGCCATCAATAAAGAATTCTAAATAGATCGAATTTAACGAGGTAAGTAATGAGCATTAATTTTGAAGGGAAAGTAGCCATTGTCACTGGTGCCGGTAATGGACTGGGACGCTCTCATGCACTGGCGCTAGCAGAGCGCGGCGCGAAGGTTGTAGTCAATGATCTGGGTGGTGCTCGCGATGGAACCGGCGCCTCGTCTGATGCGGCCATGGAAGTGGTCAGCCTAATTGAAGCCGCTGGGGGTGAAGCCTTTGCCCATGGTGCCAATGTGGCCAATTTTGATGAGGTGCAGGATATGGTTGCCCAGGCCATGGATAAGTGGGGTCGGGTAGATATTCTGATAAACAATGCGGGTATTTTGCGCGACAAGTCATTTTCCAAAATGGATCTGGCGGACTTTAAGCTGGTTATGGATGTGCATCTGATGGGCTCGGTCAACTGCACCAAAGCGGTGTGGGACATTATGCGTGAGCAGAATTACGGTCGTATTGTGATGACCACTTCTTCCAGTGGTATGTATGGCAACTTTGGTCAGAGCAATTACGGTGCAGCGAAGATGGCGGTACTCGGCTTTATGAATACTCTGGTGCTCGAGGGCGGCAAGAATAATATTCATATCAATGCGCTGGCACCGACCGCAGGTACACGTATGACCGAAGATCTTTTGCCACCACCAGTGTTGGCTATGCTGACACCGGAGTCTGTGACTGCCGGTGCGCTGGTTCTCTGTGATGAGAGTGCGCCAACCCGAACTATTCTCTGCGCTGGTGCTGGCGGTTATGCCACGTCCAGTATGTATGAGAGTGATGGCATCTTTGTCCCAGCGGAGCAGCAAAATCCGGATGAGATTAAAGCCCAGTGGGATCAGCTGTCAGATATCTCAGATCATAAGGCTCTGGAATCAGGTTCCAAGCAAACTGAAAAGTTTCTCATGAAAGCGATGGCGGCCCTGCAGGGATAGCCAAGACCTGTCTAACAAGGCGCTAAAAAATTATTGATAAAGGATATTGTTATGAAAGAAGCCGTAATTGTTTCAGCCGCTCGCACGCCAATTGGACGAGCCTTTCGCGGTGCATTCAACGACCTTGAATCACCTTCAATGTGTTCGCACGCTATTAATGCGGCTGTTGCTCGGGCTGGTGTTGATCCAGCGGAGATTGATGACTGCATTATCGGTGCTGCCATGCAGCAGGGGACTCAGACCATGAATCTGGGTCGTCAGGCGGCTATGGCGGCAGGTCTGCCTATTACGGTCTCTGGTATGACGGTTGATCGTCAGTGCTCTTCGGGTCTGATGGCGATCTCTATAGGCGCTAACAATATTACCAATGATGGTTCTCAGGTGATTGTGGCCGGTGGCTGTGAGTCTGTCAGTCTGATTCAAAATGAGCATTTTAATGCCCACCGTGTTGCGGATCCGCTGGCGATGAAGCACGCGCCATTGATTCATATGCCGATGTTGGATACTGCTGAGACGGTTGCCAATCGTTACAGTATTTCCCGTGAAGCTCAGGATGAATACGCGGTAATGTCTCAGGCGCGCACGGCCGCTGCTCAGGAAGCAGGGCTGTTTGCCGATGAGGTTGTGCCAGTTACCGCGACTAAGTTGGTAACTAATCGTGAGACTGGTGAGGTGACGAAGGAGGAGGTGACTCTCACTAAGGATGAGGGCAATCGTCCCGGCACCAGTCTTGAAAATCTGGCGGGTCTAAATCCGGTTCGCAATGGCGGCACTATTACTGCGGGTAATGCCTCACAGTTGTCTGATGGTGCGGCGGCGGTGGTGTTGATGGACGGTACCTTGGCGTCGCAGCGCAATCTTGAGCCACTGGGTGTCTATCGCGGGATGGCGGTTGCGGGTTGTGAGCCCGATGAGATGGGGATTGGTCCTGTATTCGCTATTCCAAAGCTGTTGCAGCGCAATGGTTTGACCATTGATGATATTGGTCTGTGGGAGTTGAATGAGGCTTTTGCGGTGCAGGTGCTTTACTGTCGCGATAAGTTGGGTATTCCTATGGAGCGTTTAAATGTGAATGGCGGTTCTATTTCCATTGGCCATCCCTTTGGTATGAGTGGTGCGCGGATGGTGATGCACGCATTGATGGAGGGTAAGCGCCGCGGTGAGAAGTATGTGGTTATTACCATGTGTGTTGGGGGTGGTATGGGGGCTGCTGGGTTATTTGAAGTTCTTTAGTGTTTTTTTGGCTTTGGGTTTTGCTGGTTAATATAAAAATAAATAGCGGGCGGTATAACTATGATCTTAAAGATAATCGCTAAAAATCTTTTATTGCTAAGTTTGGTGGCTGTGTCTTTTTTACTTAGTAGCTGTGATAAAGCTGCTGAACGTGATTCCGCTGAGTCTGCGGCCAGTGAATTTACTATTGCCAGCAATCAGAAATTTTCCGAGAGTCTCGATCTGGATCATCAGCAGGATTTTGAGGATGCGACTCGCGGGCTAGTGGCTTCTGCGCCAGCCGATATTATTACCAATAGCCATGGCCAAAAAGTCTGGGATGCCAGTGCCTATGATTTTATTCAGGGGGATGCGCCAGACACGGTAAACCCCAGTCTCTGGCGTCAGGCCAAACTCAATAATATCCGCGGGCTATTTGAGGTTGACGAGGGTATTTATCAGTTGCGCGGTTTTGATCTGGCCAATACCACATTGATCAAAGGGCAGAGCGGCTGGATTGTTGTGGATCCGCTGACAACTCTTGAGACAACTAAATCGGCCATGGCTTTTGCCGAACAGCATCTGGGTGAGATAAATCTCTCAGCCGTAATCTTTACCCACAGTCATATAGATCATTTTGGTGGTGTGCTGTCGTTAATTGATGCTCAGCAGGCCGCGGAAAACAATATTCCAATTATTGCTCCCTCCGGTTTTATGCACGAAGCGGTCAGCGAGAATATAGTTGCCGGGCCGGCGATGATGCGCCGCGGTGCCTATATGATGGGCAATGCACTGGATCGTTCTGCTACCGGCCATGTGGATACTGGTTTGGGTAAGCAGGTGATTTTCGGTAGCACCTCGATACTTCAGCCAACGCTGGTGATAGATCAGCCGCAGGTTGATTTAACCATCGATGGTGTCGACTTCGAGTTTTACAATATGCCCAACAGTGAAGCGCCGGCGGAGTTAACCTTTTACCTGCCTCAGCGCAAAGCCTTTTGCGGTGCCGAGATACTCTCCCATGTTATGCATAACGTACTGACACTGCGCGGAGCCAAGGTTCGCGATGCGCTGTTGTGGAGTGATTATATTGGTCAGTCTATTGATCGTTTAGACGATGTTGAGCTGTTCTTTAATAGCCATCACTGGCCAACCTGGGGTCATGAGCGAATTATTACCCAGATGCAACAGCAGCAGGATATGTATAAGTTTATCCACGACCAGACTGTGCGTCTGGCCAATATAGGTTATACCCCAAGAGAGATTGCTGAGCGCTTAAAACTACCTAAAACCCTCGCCGGAAATTTTCATATTCGCGGTTACTACGGCACCCTAAGTCATAATAGCAAGGCAGTGTATCAGCACTATTTTGGTTGGTATGACGGCAATCCGGCCCATTTAAACCCATTGCCACCGGAGCAGTCTTCCCTGCGCTATGTGGAGTTTATGGGCGGTGCTGAGGCGCTGCTCGAAAAGGCTGCGGCTTATCAGGCTAAGGGTGAGTATCGCTGGGTGGGTGAGGTACTCAATCATCTGGTGTTTGCTGAGCCGGATAATATCGCCGCCCGTGAAATGCTTGCCGAGGCCTATCGCCAGATGGCTTATCAGGCGGAGTCGGGGCCCTGGCGAGATATCTATTTATCCGCAGCCCTGGAGTTAATTCGCGGTTCCGTTGAGGTCAATAATGTGGCCATGTCTTCAAAAGCTTTTTTAGAGCAGGTGCCGTTAAAGGAATTTATGAAGGCGCTGACAGTCAAGTTGGATGCAGAAAAAGCTGAGGGCGTGCAGCTAAAAGTTAATCTGCTGTTCAGCGACAGTAATACCAACTTTGTACTGACGGTTAGAAATTCGGTGATGTATTTCAAGCAGCTGCCTGCTGACAGTAGTGCGGATGTCACTTTAAGCCTGACACAAAAGCTATTTGTCGAAATTCTACTGGGTGAGACGGGCATTAAATCCCTGATAAGCGACGATGAGTTGTCGGTGGATGGCAGTGTGCTGAAATTAATAAAATTCTTTTCCCTATTGGGCGCGGCGCAGGATGATTTTAATATAGTGCTGCCCTAGAATAGTGCTGCCTTAAGATAGCGCGGCAAAATAAATATCAGTATAAAAATCACTCGTGAAAGGAATGCTTTCTTAAAAGCCCTTATAGATTTCTCAATGAAGCAAAAAATTAATTCTCTTGTACAAAAAATAATCCAGATATTTGTTCTCGGTTCTCTGGCACTTTCCATTTTAGTCGCCGTGGCACTGGTCTGGTTATGGCCGCGTTATGACTACCTGCCCGCAGAGCCTCTTAACTTCTCTGTAGAGCGATTTGCCGAGGGTCCGATAGTCGATATCTCCCTTGGTGAAAAGCTGACACTGGAGGCGCAGGAGGAGGGCTATATCAATATCAATGGCCCATCGGTCATTTCTGTGCCGGACTGGGTTGAGAACCCACTGGGTAAATACTACCTGTATTTTGCGCATCATCGGGGTGACTCCATTCGACTCGCTTACGCGGATCAAATAGAGGGGCCATGGAAAGTCTTCGAGCCCGGGGCATTAAGTCTGCCGGCTTCTGGTTTTCCCGCCGCGGCAATACCTAACCAAAGTCTTAAAGCTGGTATTGCGGAGCTGTGGAATTCAGTGTCTATTTATCTGTTTAGGGATTCATTGTTAGCTGTTTATAAGTCATTGGGCGATCAGGACTTGCGCAGAGCCCGAGGATTAAAGCCTCCTCAGCCCCTTAGAGGGCATATTGCCAGCCCCGAGATTGTTATCGATCAGCAGCGAAAGCAGTTGGTTATGTTTTTCCATGGGCAGCGCGATAGTCTCTCTCAGGTGAGCGGCATGGCGGTTTCTGAGGATGGGATTAATTTTAAGGTGTTTGATAACCGGATTGCCGGAGTCTATCTACGCAGTTTTGACTATCAGGATAATCACTACTTATTGGGAGCTCCGGGAATTCTCTATCGCAGTGATCGTCTTCTCGGTGACTATCAGCCTCGCAGCCAATCTCTATTTGGGACTGATATCAGACATTCTGCGGTTTTTCGTGACGGCGATAGATTAACCGTAGTGTTCTCAAGAGCGGGTGATGCCCCAGAGCGACTGCTGCTGTCTACTGTCGATCTGTCCAAGGCCGATTGGAATGATTGGCAGCCCACTCAGGCTCTGGAGATTCTTCGCGCTGAGAACCGCTGGGAGGGGGCAGATCTGGCACCCTTAAAATCTCTTCGCGGTGAAACTAGCGTGCGGATCAATGATGTGCGAGATCCGGATTTATTTGTTGACGAAAAGGGCCAACAGTACCTGTTCTATGTGGGTGGAGGTGAACAGGGGATTGGGGTTGTGCGCTTAAATAAACACGAGTCCTGAAACTGCGGTGGTTTTGTTGCAGTAATATCGACGATAAATCGCTTTAAGGCTTAGTCGCGAAATGACTGTGCTGAGAGCTTGGAAATTGAGAGGGTTACTATGAGCCCGGATAAAAACAGCAGATTTGTTCAAGGGTTTGTTCAAGCTAATGGCTTGCGAATTGCCTATGAGGAATTTGGCGACCCCAACGATCCTGCGATTGTTCTGGTTGCCGGCCTGTTTAATCAGCTGGTGCGCTGGCCAGTCGCGCTCTGTGAACTGCTGGTGGCTAGAGGTTATAGGGTCATCCGCTTTGATAATCGCGATATTGGGCTCAGCGATAAAATGGACGGTGCCCGAGCTCCGGGGCTATTGCGATTGTTTCTGGTATCCCAGTTTGCTGTTCCGGTTAAAACACCCTACACCCTAGATGATATGGCCGAGGATACCATTGGCCTTATGGATGCCCTGAATATTCAGGCCGCGCATATTGTCGGTATGTCCATGGGTGGCATGATTAGCCAGATTGTTGCCGCTCGCTACCCGAAGAGAATTCTCTCCCTGACCTCAATTATGTCTACCAGTGGTGTTAGAGGTAAGGGCGTGCCCTCGATTCCAGTCTCACTACAGATGATTAAACCGGTGACCAAAACCCGATCGGCGCTGGATAATTCAGTGGATATCTGGCGCATGATTGGCAGCCCAGCCTACCCAGTCAGTGACGAGGAGGCGCGGCAGATTCTCCAGGCAGAGCAGCAGCGTTCAAATAACCCCGCCGCCTATATGCGGCAGATTGCCGCGATTAAAGCTGCGCCCAACCGCATTGAGTTACTTCGATCAATAAAAGTACCGGTGCTGATTATTCATGGAAAGCAGGATCGACTGGTGCCGGTCAGTGGTGGTATTGATACGGCCAAGTATATTCCCCATGCCAAACTCTGTTTGTTTGAGGGGATGGGCCATAACCTGCCAAAGCCGCTTTTAGCTAAGTTTGCCGAACTGATTGCTAGGCATTGATTGATAGAAGGTGGTTAATAGCAGCTGGTTAAATTAAAAAGGGGCCCTACATAAACAATCGTAAGACCCCTCTGGGGAGAGAAGGTTAGTGCCCTGTACTCAATCCCCGTTTGTTTTTAGCTAAATAAAAAGTCGGTTATCTTTCCAGTATTGCTGTGACACCTTGGCCGCCAGCTGCACAGATGGAAATAAGACCACGACCCTGTCCCTTTTGTTCCAATAATTTTGCCAAGGTTGAAATTATTCTTGGCCCCGTTGCTGCGAAGGGGTGTCCAGTGGCGACACTGGAGCCTTTCACATTTAATTTTGCACGGTCAATACTGCCCAGTGCAGCATCCAGACCCAGCTTGTTCTTGCAGAAATCCTCGTCTTCCCAAGCTTTCATCGTGCACAGCGCCTGTGCCGCAAAGGCTTCGTGAAGCTCGTAAAAATCAAAGTCCTGCAGGCTGAGGTTAGCGCGCTTTAGCATTCGTGGCACGGCGTAGGCGGGGGCCATTAATAGACCTTCACTGTTTTGCCCCTGAGAATAGAAGTCCACCGCAGCCACTTCGCTAAAGGATAGGTAAGCCATAACTGGCAGATTGCGCTCAGCGGCCCATTCTTCACTGGCTAATAAAACCCCAGCGGCTCCATCGGTTAAGGTGGTTGAATTGGCGGCAGTTAATGTGCCATTTTCCCTATCGAAAGCGGGCTTTAATTTGGCCAGCTTTTCCATTGGAGTGTCGCGCATAATGCCGTCGCGTTCGACACCCTTAAAGGGGCTGACCAGATTGTCAAAGAAGCCTTCATTGTAGGCCGCCAGTAAATTCTGATGGCTATTCCAGGTCAGTTGGTCCTGATCTTCGCGGCTAATCGCCCAGTCCTTTACCATCAGTTCACAATGCTGCCCCATAGATAGGCCGGTGCGTGGCTCGGCGTTGGCGGGGAGTGAGGGAAGCATAAAGCTGGGGCGGAAGCGCAGTAAAATCTTCAGTCGCTCGCCGACCGATTTGGCTTTATTTAAGTCCAGTATCATGCGCCGGTATTTTTCATTTAGCGCTATGGGTGCATCGCTGGCGGTATCTGTGCCCGCAGCAATACCCGCATCAATCTGCCCGAGAGCAATTTTATTGGCCACCAGAATAGCCGCTTCAAGACCAGTGCTACAGGCTTGCTGAATATCGTAGGCGGGGGTTTCCAGTGCGAGACCTGAATTTAAAGTGGCTTCACGAGCCAGGTTAAAGTCACGTGAATGTTTCATCACCGCGCCAGCAGCGACTTCGCCTAGGCGTTCTCCCTCAAGCCCGAAACGCTTTACCAGACCCTGTAGTGTGGCCGACAGCATATCCATATTACTGGCATTGCTGTAGGCGGTATTGCTGCGCATAAAGGGGATGCGGTTACCGCCGATAATTGCGACTCTTTTTATTTGGCTCATTTTTCGCTCTCCCCATGCTAGATTTTAGCGTCTGTTTTTTTTAATTGGAGGCGTGAAGCTCTGCATTGAGTTCCACGGCGCTCTTATTAGTCAGGCATTCAACCGTGCCAGTGACCGAGTTACGTCTAAATAATAGATCACTTTTGCCGGCCAGCTCGCGCGCTTTCATTTTGCCAGTGGCCTGCTTCTGGTCGTCGAGCATTGTGACAATGGTTCCCGCAGTAATATAGAGGCCGGATTCCAGTGTGCAGCGGTCACCCAGTGGGATGCCGAGACCGGCATTGGCGCCGAGCAAGCACTTTTCACCCATTGAGATAACCATATTGCCGCCACCAGAGAGGGTGCCCATAATTGACGCACCACCACCGACATCGGTTCCAGCACCGCAGAATACGCCTGCAGAAACTCGGCCTTCAATCATGTTGGGGCCTTCGGTACCGGCGTTAAAGTTAATAAAGCCTTCGTGCATAACCGTAGTGCCTTCACCGACATAGGCGCCGAGACGGACTCTTGAGGTGTCGGCAATACGCACACCGTTCGGTACTACGTAATCGACCATCTTCGGAAACTTGTCTACGCAGTTAACCGTTAGGGGCTGACCCGCCATACGAGCGGCTAGCTGACGATCGGGCAACTCTTCAATATCAATGGCACCAGCACTGGTCCAGGCAATATTTTTTAGAGCACCAAATACACCGGTTAGATCGGTGCCGTGGGGCTTGACCAGACGGTGGGAGAGCAGGTGTAACTTCAGGTAGCCCTGAGGCACAGATACTGGCGGCAGATCATCTGTCATCAATACCGCGACCACGGGTCGACTTGATGCGGCAAGCTGCTCGATAGTTTGAGCCAGTTCCGAATAGCCATTGTGGTTGAGCGCAGATTGCAGAGCGGCCAGCTGTTCAGTGCTGGGCTCGATTTCACCAGACTCTATACCTAGGCTTAGGGTAACTATATCGCCGAGGGTTTGCTCTGGATTTAGAAGCGGTGCCGGGTAGAAAACTTCCAGCCATTCCCCTTTGCTATTTTTGCTGCCAACACCGATTGCGAAACTGTAAAGATTGCTCATTATTCTGCTCTTTTATTGATATAAATTAATAGGTTAAAGTGTTTTATTAATGTTTTAATTTAACATTAAAGTTTAAGCTTTTATTTAAAAATGGCCTGATAATTATCTGCCTTAAAACCGATGGTAATAGTGCCATCTACATCCAGTACTGGACGTTTTATCATTGCCGGATGCTCAACTAACAGGGCACTGACATTATCTTGATCCGTACTCTCCTGAATGCTGCTATCCAGTTTACGCCAGGTTGTTCCCCGACGGTTTAAAACCGTCTCCCAACCGGCCTGTTGGATCCAGTTTTCAATACTGGCCTGATCGATGCCATCGCCGCGAAGGTCGTGAAACTGATACTCAATCCCATTATCGGTTAGCCATTTGCGGGCTTTTTTAATGGTGTCGCAGTTTTTGATGCCGTAGAGAGTGGTCACAGTTTTTCCTTCCTTGATTTAAAGCCTTGTTTTAAATGCTTATATTAAAGCCGCTAAGCATAGCAAAAGAGTTAGGGCTTATGGGCAACAAATGGATTTTTCCGCTTTGGATAGCAGGTGCTACATATCTCACAGACGCGGCCATCACAGCCCCGCGCGGAACAGAATTCCCGACCATAGAAAATAATCTGTAGATGCAGGGCATTCCAGTGTTCCCGGGGGAAAAGCTTTTTTAAATCTCTTTCGGTCTGAGTAACGCTCTTGCCCTTGGTCAAACCCCAGCGTTGGGCGAGGCGATGAATATGGGTGTCCACGGGGAAGGCGGGGTGGCCAAAGCCCTGTGACATCACCACGCTGGCGGTTTTATGGCCAACGCCGGGCAGTGATTCAAGCGCTTTCCAGTCATCCGGAACTTCACCGTCGTACTCTTCCACCAGTATCTTGGAGAGGGTTGATATAGCGCTGGATTTCTGTGGTGCCAGACCACAGGGGCGAACAATATTGTAGATGGTATCCAGTGGGACATGCTGCATATCGAAAGCATTGTCGGCTTCGGCAAATAGCGCTGGGGTTACCTGATTGACACGGATATCGGTGCACTGGGCGCTGAGTAGAACAGCCACCAGCAATTCGAAATTATTCTTGTGGTCCAGAGGGATGGGCGTTTCCGGATACAGCTCACTTAGCCGTTGCAGAATATATTCAGCTCTTTCCTTTTTTAGCATCCTGATTCCTTTATAGCTTAACCGGCTAGGGTTAACTCAAGCCCTGCACAAACTGTTTGATCCGCAGTGCGGCTTCAATACATTCTTCGGTCTCTGCGACCAGTGCCAGACGCACGCGGTTTTCACCGGGATTACCGCTGGCAGTGTCTCGGGACAGATACTGACCGGGCAGCAGGGTGATATTTTGCTCGGCAAATAGCTGTTTGGCAAAGTCGGTATCTGCAATAGGGGTTTTTGGCCACAGGTAGAAGCTTGCCTGCGGCTCGGGGAAGTCGAGTACCGGTCGCAGTATCTCGGTGACAGCGGCAAACTTTTCCCGGTACTGGCTGCGGTTGTCAATAACATGAGTTTCGTCGGCCCAGGCGGCTGCGGAGGCGATTTGCACCGGAGTTGACATGGCGCAGCCATGGTAGGTTCTATAGCGCAGAAAGGCTTTGAGTAGCTGACTGTCGCCGGCGACAAATCCTGAGCGTAAACCGGGCAGGTTGGAGCGTTTCGAGAGACTGTGGAAGACCACGCAGCGACTGTAGTCATTGCGATTCATTTCAGCACAGGCCTGTAATAGACCCGGCGGCGGGCTGTCTTCCCTGAGGTAAACTTCGGAATAGCATTCGTCACTGGCGATAATAAAGTCGTATTTATCGGCCAGTGCTATGGCCTGCTGAAACTGTTCAATACTGATAACTGCGCCCGTGGGATTGCCCGGCGAGCAGAGGTGCAGTAGTTGGCAGCGCTGCCAGACCTGCTCGGGAACTGCGCTTAGATCGGCAATAAAGTTATTCTCTGCGGTGCAGTCCAGATAGTGCAGTTCTGCACCGGCAAGTAGGGCGGCGCCCTCATAGATCTGATAGAACGGATTGGGCGAGACCACTGTGGGATTACCCTGTGGATCTATAACTGCCTGAGTAAAAGCAAATAGGGCTTCGCGGGTGCCGTTAACGGGCAGTACCTGCTGATCCGCATCGATTCCCTCAGCATTTAGATTAAAGCGCTGCTGCAACCATTTGGCGATGGTTTCGCGCAGTGGCTGCCCCCCCTTGGTAGCAGGGTAGACGGCCACCTGATCTATATTGTCGACCAGCGTCTGTTTTACAAAGGCCGGTGACAGGTGCTTGGGCTCACCTATGGACAGGGCTATAGGCTTTAGATGGGCTGGTGGTGTTATTCCAGCTTTAAGCTCATTGAGCCGCTCAAAGGGGTAGCGGTGCAGTAGATCAAGATTGGGATTCATGGTCAGTACTTTTTCCTGTTAATGCGCTGGGCCGTTACTGCCAGACTTTCATCTTTCGCAGCTGGTATTCCTTGCCATCTTCCTGATTGCGCTCGTCGAGCTCGGTGCAAATCGTCTCTTTTAGAGTTTTAATCAGGCCGGCATTGGTAATCGGCTTCGAATGTCTGTCGGTTATATAAAAAATATCTTCTACGCGCTCGCCCAGCGTTGAGATCTTTGCATTGAGAACACGCAGTTCGAAACGCATAAATATTCGGGCTAGATGAGCCAGCAGGCCGGGGCGATCCGGGGTGATAATTTCCAGAACCGTGGTTTCGGTCTCGCTGTCATTGCGCAGTGAGGCGATGGTTTTCAAAGCGAAGTTTTTTAACTGTCGAGGGGTGCGTCGCTGAATATCAAAGTCGATATTTTGTGGATTGATAATCGCCTCGTTGAGAGTTTTGGTGATTTTACTGCTCAATATGCTGTTTTTACCCACCGGCTGATTGGCGTCGTCGAGCACATAAAACACATCGAAGGCGGTGCCGTCACTGTCCGACTGCAGGCGTGCATCCTGAATAGTCAGGTTTAGCCTGTCGAGGGTGGCAGCGGTGATGGAAAAGATATTCTCACGGTCTTTGGAGTGGACAAAAACCTGGGTTGCTACAGATATCTCAACACCCACATCATTGAGAAGAATAACCGGCTTTTGTGGCTCGGTGTTATTGATAATGGCCTTGGTAAACAGGGCTATATCTTCGGCTCGCTCGCGAAGGAAAAACTCTTCGTTAACATCGCCCCAGACATTGGTGGCCTGAGAGGCTTCTATATTATCTGCCGCCAGTGCCCGCAGTGCGGCATCTTTGGCGTCTCTAAGCCAGGCTGATTTTGCGGTCGGCTCTGACACGCCGAGCTGCAGTACGCGCTTGGTCTCAAAGTACAGGTTGTGCATCAGCGAGCCTTTCCAGTCAGTCCACAGGTGCGGATTGGTGGCATTGATATCGGCGACGGTGAGGACATAGAGATGGTCGAGATGGATAAGATCGCCGACGTGCTTGGCAAACTTGTGAATAACATCCGGATCGGAGGTATCTTCGCGCTGGGAGATGCTCGACATCAGCAGGTGATTTTCCACCAGCCATTTCAGCAGGCTGATCTCCTGTGGCTTAAGGCCGTGGCGCAATGCAAAGTCTTCAATATCCGCCGACCCGAGCAGTGAGTGATCGCCGCCGCGGCCCTTGGCTATATCGTGATAGAGGGCGGTGATAATAATCAGTTCCGGTTTTGGAAAGTTCTTAAAGATATGCGCCGCCACAGGAAAGCGCTCGGCAACTTCAGGTATGACCATACGGCGAATATTGCGCACTACTTCCAACGTGTGAACGTCGACCGGATAAATATGAAAAAGGTCGTGTTGCATCTGTCCTACGATTTTGCCGAACTCGGGCAGGTAGCTGCCGAGTATGCCGTAGCGGTTCATGCGCTGGAGCTGGGCGGAGAGCAGGTAGGGGGCTTTCAGAATGCGCATAAACAGTGCGCGATTTTCTTCGCTGCTGCGGAACTGGTCGTTAATAAGATTGCGATGCAAGCGTATCTGACGTATTGCCGAGGCGCGAATACCCTGTATCTGGTCGTTTTCCCCAAGGATTGCAAATAGCTCAAGCAGGGCGGAGGGGTGCTCGACAAACACTGAGCTATCAGTGGTATCCAGATAGTTGTCGCGAATCAGGAAGCGCTCGTTGATCTTTATAACGGACTTGGTTTTGTTCTTGCGGTAGATCGCTTCGTCGAGATATTGCAGCAGTACATCGTTGAGTTCGCGGATCGACATCACCACCTGATAGTAGCGCTGCATAAACTTTTCTACGCCTAGGCGGCCGTCACTGTCGGTGTAGCCAAACATAACGGCGAGCTTGCGTTGATAGTCAAACAGCAGTCGTTCTTCGGGGCGCTCTGCAATAAGATGCAGTCCAAAGCGGACTTTCCAGAGAAACTCTTCGTCGCGACGCAGGGTTGCGTACTCTTCCTCTGAGAGAAAACCTTTGTGAACCAAATGAGAGCGACGATCCACTTCAAAGTGACGCTTGGCGGTCCAGTTAATCACCTGGATATCTCTTAAGCCGCCGGGAGCTTCTTTAATATTGGGTTCGAGGTTGTATTCGGTATCCGCGTGTTTGCGATAGCGCTCTTTCTGCTCGTTAATTTTGCCACTGTAAAATGCTGCCGATGACCATATCTTTCTCGGTCCGGTTTTGGCGCGCAATTTTTCCAGTAGTTTTGGATCTCCAGATAGAAGGCGGGTTTCCATTAAATTAGTGGCTACCGAGATATCGCCCTTGGCTTCGTCAACACATTGGCTGAGGGATCTGGTGCTGTGACCAATCTTTAGCTGGATATCCCAGAGAAAGGTCAGGAACTGCTCAATACTGCTGCGGTACTTTTCCGGTTTGTTGCGGCGCATGAGTATCAGCAGGTCGATATCTGAGTGCGGGTGGAGCTCTCCGCGACCATAGCCGCCGACGGCAATCAGACTGATATCCTCGTCCCATTCAAAACGCTGCCAGGCATGGCGAAGAATTTCATCGGCAAACAGCGACTGTTCATTGACCAAGTGGTGAACCTCTTCACCCTCGTGGAAACGATTATTGAAGTGGTCGCGAGCGGCGCTTAATACCTTGCGGAAGACCTCAATTGGGTCGCCGGTTTCAATATCGTTAAGAAAGCGTTTTTGATCAAAAAACAGGGGTGCGGTAGTAACGTCTGAGCTCATAAATTATTTTTGTTTGTAAGGTTCTTCGTGACGTGCGGTGAGTACTTCACAGCCATTGCTGGTAACTGCAAGGGTGTGTTCCCACTGCGAGGAAAGTCGACCGTCCCGTGTTTCAACGGTCCAGCCATCGGCTTTTAATTTGGTGCTGTGCTTGCCGGCATTAAGCATGGGTTCGATGGTAAATGTCATACCTTCAACCAGTTCCAGGCCGGTGTCCGGAGTACCGTAGTGCAATACCTGTGGCTCTTCATGGAACTCTTGGCCTATGCCGTGCCCACAGTAGTCGCGCACAATCGAGTAGTAATTGGCTTCTGCGTGCTTTTGGATATGGTGTCCTATATCGCCGAGTCTTGCGCCGGGTTTGACCCTGTCTATGGCCAGATAGAGGCATTCCTGAGAGATGTCGATAAGGCGCTGGGCATGACTGGCGACATTGCCGACGGTATACATCTTGCTGGTATCTCCATGCCAGCCATCTTTAATCACCGTGACATCAATATTGATTATGTCGCCGTTTTTAAGGATTTTTTTCTCTGAGGGTATGCCGTGGCAGACTACCTGATTGACCGATGTGCACACGGATTTGGGGAATCCACGATAGCCGAGGCAGGCGGGGATGGCTTTTTGTACATTGACTATATGATCATGACAGATTCGATCCAGCTCTTCGGTGCTGACTCCGGGCACGACATATTCTCCGATTAGCTCGAGAACTTCTGCGGCCAGTCGTCCCGCTTCGCGCATCTTGGCGATATCTTCCGCCGATCGTAACTGTATTGTCATAATAATCCTCTGTATAAAAACGCTTTATAAAGTTCTGTCCGATATTTGGCCGCTATTGTACGCATCTATGGCTTAATGAGGGAGTGCCTTTGGCGGTTATTCGCAAACTATCTGCAAGCGCTGATGTGGGTTGTGGTTTTGTTTATTCTGAAATCCCTTTTTATCGCTCTTTTTACGCAGCTTTTTCTTTAACTGGACTTGCCGTTATGTTATAAAGCGCGCCGGTTACTGAGATGTCTCGGCGACCGGCTATTTAACCAATAGTTTAACTTAACTTTTTTTAATGACACACACGTTCCGACACAGCGATCTGGGTGCCTGAAAAGCGTTGTTTTAGCTTTGCTGGTTGATCACTGGGGTACGTGGAGGCTTAACCCCTAAAAGGAAAAATTATGTCTTCTGTAAGTATGCGCGAAATGTTGCAGGCTGGTGTTCACTTTGGTCACCAAACTCGCTTCTGGAATCCAAAAATGAGCCAGTTTATCTTCGGCTCACGAAACAAAGTCCACGTTATTAACCTTGAGCAAACAGTACCTGCCTTCAATGAAGCGCTGGAAATTCTGCGTGTTGAAGCTGCCAAGGGCAACCAAATTCTTTTTGTTGGCACCAAGCGTGCTGCACAAAAAATCATCAAAGAACAGGCTGAGCGCTGTGGTATGCCTTTCGTTAGTCACCGCTGGTTAGGTGGTATGTTGACTAACTACAAGACTATCCGTGCCTCAATCCGTCGTTACCGCGATCTTGAAACTCAGGAAGCTAACGGCACCTTTGAGAAGTTAACTAAGAAAGAAGCTCTGATGCGTGCGCGCATGAAAGCCAAGCTGGAAAATTCAATTGGTGGTATCAAGGATATGAACGGCTTGCCGGACATTATTTTTGTTATCGATGTTGATCACGAGCGTATTGCTATCAACGAAGCTAACAAGCTGGGTATTCCAGTGGTCGGCATCGTAGATACCAACAGCAACCCTGACGGTGTTGACTATGTGATCCCGGGTAACGATGACTCGATCCGTGCGATCAAGCTCTACGCCGCATCAGTTGCCGATACTATTTTGGAAGGCAAGGCTCAGGCAGCAACTGTATCTAGCAAGGATGAGTTTGTTGAAGTCGCTGAAGAAGCCGCTGCTCCTGAAGCAGTAGAAGCTCCGGCCGCTGAAGAAGCGCCTGCAAAGGACGCTGCAGCAGAGTAACTGCTAGAGAGACACAGCAGTTTAAGACAAAGGGGGCCGGTGCCCCCTTTTTTAAAAATAATTTTATGATTTTGAGAGGAATACAATGGCACAGGTAACAGCATCTTTGGTGAAAGAGCTGCGCGATCGCACAGGTTTGGGAATGATGGAGTGCAAGCGTGCACTGACTGAGTCTGGAGCAGATATTGATAAAGCTATTGAAGAGTTACGTAAATCAAGCGGTATGAAAGCAGCTAAGAAAGCTGGTCGTACTGCAGCTGATGGCCTTGTTGCGGTAAAAGCAGAAAATGGTTACGGCATGGTTTTGGAAGTTAACAGTGAAACTGATTTCGCTGCCCGCGACGAAGGCTTTAAAGGCTTTGTATCTGCAGTTCTGGATACCGCATTTGCCGCTAAGCAAACTGACGTTAGCGTACTGTTGGACGGTGATCTCGGTTCTGCCCGTGAAGCACTGGTTCAGAAAATTGGTGAAAATATTTCACCGCGTCGCGCTGCAGGTATTGAAGCAGCCGTTGTTGGTGGCTATGTTCACAGCAACAACCGTATTGCGGTTGTCGTTGGCCTAACCGGTGGTGATGAAGAATTGGCTAAAGATGTGGCTATGCACGTTGCAGCGGTTAACCCTGCAGTTGTTAGCTCTGATCAGATGCCTGCTGAAGTAATTCAGGCAGAGAGAGATATTTTTACTGCCCAGGCAATTGAGAGTGGCAAACCACCAGAGATCGCCGCTAAAATGGTTGAAGGTCGTGTCAGCAAGTTCCTTAAAGAGAGCAGTCTAATTGACCAGCCTTTCGTTAAGGATCCAGATACAACTGTTGGTAAGCTGGTTAAAGCCGGCGGTGCAGAAGTTGTTGGTTTTGTACGTTTTGAAGTGGGTGATGGAATCGAAGTTGAAGAAGTCGATTTTGCTGCTGAAGTAGCAGCCCAGGTTCAGGGTGCAGGCTAAGACTAATTAGCTAAATATAAGAGGATCCAATATGTCGCCGACTGGCAAAGAGAAAAAGTATAAGCGAATTCTGCTAAAACTCAGCGGTGAGGAGTTGATGGGAGAAGAGGGTTTCGGGATTGATCCCAAGGTTCTCGATCGTATGGCTCTTGAAATTGGTCAGTTGGTGGGTATTGGGGTTCAGGTTGGTTTGGTGATTGGCGGCGGCAATTTGTTCCGTGGCGCTGCCTTGAGTCAAGCTGGTATGGATCGAGTTACCGGCGATCATATGGGTATGCTGGCGACCGTGATGAACGGTCTGGCGATGCGCGATGCACTGGAGCGAACCAATATTTCCTCCCATGTTATGTCGGCAATTCCCATGAGCGGTGTGGTGGAACATTACGATCGTCGCCGTGCCATGCGCTATCTTGGCGAAGGTGAGGTGGTTATTTTTTCCGCCGGTACCGGTAATCCATTTTTCACTACAGACTCCGCTGCCTGTCTGCGCGGCATTGAAATTGAAGCCGATGTTGTCTTAAAGGCGACCAAGGTCGACGGTGTATTCAGTGCCGATCCTATGCTTGATCCAAATGCCGAACTCTATGATCGTTTGACCTATGATGAAGTGCTGGATAAAAAGCTTGGCGTTATGGATTTAACCGCCATCTGTCTCTGTCGTGAACACAATATGCCATTGCGAGTATTCCGTATGTCCAAACAGGGCGCGTTGCTCAACCTGGTTGTCGGTGGTCACGAAGGTACGTTGGTAGAAGAGGGTGCTAAAAATGATTGATGAATATAAGAAGGAAGCCGATGTTCGTATGAACAAGGCTGTTGATGCTCTGGGCAATGCGTTTAATAAAATTCGCACTGGCCGTGCTCACCCAAGTTTGCTGGATGGCATCACTGTTGACTACTACGGTGTTATTACACCGCTGGCCCAGGCTGCCTCTATTGTTATCGAAGATGCGCGTACGCTTTCGGTAACGCCCTGGAAAAAGAGTCTGGTTCAGGCTATCGAAAAGGCGATTATGAAATCCGATCTGGGTTTAAATCCCTCTACGGCTGGTACTGTTATTCGTATCCCTCTGCCGCCTCTCACAGAAGAGACGCGCAAGGTCTACGGCAAGCAGGCTAAGGCTGAAGCTGAAAACGCCCGAATCTCGGTGCGCAATATCCGTCGTGATGTACTTTCCGGTCTTAAATCGCTGCTCAAAGATAAAGAGATCAGCGAAGATGAAGAGCGCAAAGGTCAGGACGATATCCAAAAGATTACTGACAGCTTTATCGCACGTATTGACGAGGCGCTGGCAGCTAAAGAAAAGGATCTGATGGAGATTTAATCTCCTCGGTATTGATGATCATGGCCGATCTTGCTGCTGACACTTCAACAGAGTGCTCAACCCATCCCCTAAGACATATTGCCGTTATTATGGACGGCAATAATCGCTGGGCGAAGGAGCGGGGCATCGGCGGTATTGGCGGCCATGAGGCGGGTGTTGAACGGATTCGCGATATTTTGAAAACTGCCAAAGAGCGCGGTGTCAAAGTTGTCAGCCTGTTTGCCTTTAGCAGTGAAAACTGGAAGCGCCCGGATCTGGAAGTGCGCGGCTTGATGTCGCTGTTTTCCTCCTACCTAAAAAAAGAAGCTAAAGCGCTTCGCGATGACGGTATTAGACTTAAAGTTATCGGCAACCGAAGCAAGTTGAGCGATCGACTCAAAAAATTAATTGACGATGCAGAAACCATGACCGCCAGTGGCGACTTAACGCTGGTGCTCTGCGTCGATTACGGTGGACGCTGGGATATTGCCAGTGCTGCGCAAAAGGTTGCCTCTGAGGTTCAAACTGGACGGCTAAGGCCTTCAGATATAGATGAAGCTCTGCTCGGCAAGTATATGCAGCTCGAGGGGATGCCAGATCCCGATCTCTGTATCCGCACCGCTGGCGAACAGCGTATCAGTAACTTCCTGCTCTGGCAGATGGCTTATACCGAACTCTACTTTGCCGACTGTTACTGGCCTGATTTTGATTCCGCCGCGCTCGATTTGGCGATTGATGAATACTATTCAAGACAGCGCCGTTTCGGTCTCCGCGACAGTTCTGCTCCAGAAGAGAAAGCGCCTACCCGAGGAGAAATACTCCGTGCTTAAACAGCGCATAATGACCGCAGTCATGCTGGTGGCTGGTTTTTTATTGCTGCTTTTTAATCTGAATGCACTGTGGTTCTCTCTGGCGGTTGTTCCTGTGGTGATGCTGGCCGGTTGGGAGTGGACCAATCTCAACGGAATTAAGACCGCTGCCAGTAAATTCTTTTATCTGTCGGCGCTGGCGCTGAGTCTGGCTGGTGCCGGGCTCTGGCTCAATCTATTGAATACCCCTGATACTCTCGAATCACTGGATATGCACAGGGGTCAGCAGTTGATGCTGTTGGCATCGATTCTGTGGGCGATTATCTTTCTCTGGGTTCAGGGTTATCCCTCTAGCGCCATAATCTGGGCTGCCAGGCCAGTGCTGGCTTTACTGGGACTACTGCTGTTGACCGCTACCTGGTTATCTATAGTGCTAATAATCCATCAGCCACAGGGCCAATGGTTATTGTTGCTGGCAGTGGCGGTTGTATCGCTGGCGGATATAGGCGGTTATGTGGCGGGTAATCTATTTGGCAAGCACAAGCTGGCGCCTGTTATCAGTCCGGGCAAGACCTGGGAGGGTTTCTTCGGCGGGCTTTCTTTTCAGTTGCTGCTGATTGCTCTATTGATGCTGTTAATGCCAGCGAGTACTTCACTGGCCATGCTTATTCTGTTGATTATTCCGGTTTCCCTCTACTCGGTGTTGGGCGATCTTTTTGAAAGTATGCTCAAGCGCCATCAGGGTGTTAAAGATAGCAGTCAGATTCTTCCCGGGCACGGTGGCATTCTGGATCGTATCGATGGTCTGATGGCTGCACTGCCGTTATTTATTCTCTTGCTCCTGCTGCTGAGCCCGCTCTAATCTATGCAAACTATCACCTTGCTAGGCGCGACAGGGTCGATTGGTGTAAGCACGCTGGATGTTATTGCCCGTCACCCGGACAGATACTCTATTTTTGCCCTAACGGCTCACAGTCAAGTTGATAAGCTGGCCGCTCAGTGCCAGCAGTTTAAGCCTCAGTATGCGGTGGTTGGTGATTCTCAATCTGCTTCTCGCCTGCAGACTCTTTTGCAAAACACCGACACTAAAACCGAGGTTTTATGGGGTAGGGAGTCTCTCTGTGCCGTAGCCAGCGACAGTGCGGTGGATACAGTGATGGCTGCCATAGTCGGTGCTGCCGGTTTGCTGCCAACCCTGTCTGCGGTTGTGGCCGGCAAGAAAATCCTTCTCGCCAATAAAGAGTCTCTAGTGATGGCGGGTGGTCTGTTTATGCAGGCGGTCGCTGACTCCGGTTCTCTGTTGCTGCCAATAGATAGTGAGCACAATGCTATCTTCCAGTGTTTACCGGAAGACTTTCATTCGTCGACCAATAAAGGTGGCGTTAAGAAACTGCTGCTCTCAGCCTCTGGCGGCCCTTTCCGCGGCTGGTCAGCGGAGCAGATGCAGTCTGTGACACCAGATCAGGCCTGTGCCCATCCCAACTGGAGTATGGGGCGCAAGATTTCGGTTGATTCGGCCACCTTGATGAACAAAGGGCTTGAGCTTATTGAGGCCTGTTGGTTATTTGATATGCCTGCCTCTCTGGTTGAGGTTGTGGTTCATCCCGAGAGTGTTATCCACTCGCTGGTACAGTATGTGGATGGCTCTGTATTGGCCCAGCTGGGCAATCCGGATATGCGTACACCTATTGCCCATGCTTTGGCCTGGCCGCAGCGAATAGAGGCCGGTGTCGCAAATCTGGACCTATTTGAGGTTGCCCAGCTCAATTTTGAAAAGCCCGATTTGGAGGTTTTTCCCTGTCTGGCCTTAGCCAAAGGGGCAGCTGCTGCCGGTAAAAATGCGCCGGCAATTCTAAATGCCGCCAATGAAATAGCCGTGCAGGCATTTCTCGACCAGCGTATCAACTTTATGCAGATCGCCGCGGTGGTCGAGCAAACATTAAATACTCAGGTTTTAACTGAACCAGAATCGTTGGCTGCAGTCCAAGAGTCCGACGAGCAGGCGCGCTTGTATAGTAGTGCCTATATAAAAAGGTTGGAGAAGTAACTTATGGATATCCTACAGACAATTTTCTTTACACTCATCGCCTTGGGTGTATTGGTCAGCTTTCATGAGTACGGCCATTTTTGGGTGGCGCGCCGCTGCGGTGTCAAGGTGCAGAGATTCTCAATCGGTTTTGGCACGCCACTGTTGCGCTGGCGCGATGCTCAGGATACTGAGTTTGTAATTGCTGCGCTGCCCCTTGGCGGCTATGTCAAAATGGTTGATGAGCGTGAGGGCAATGTTGCAGAAGAAGATCTTCCCTATGCCTTTTCCCGCAAAACTGTATGGCAGCGAATCGCTATTGTCGCTGCCGGTCCTGCCGCTAATTTTTTGCTCGCTATCGTCGCTTTTTGGATTGTATTTTTATCCGGTGAGCGCGGACTTGCCCCGGTTGCCGGAGATATTAAACCTAACTCGCTGGCCGCTGAGTCCGGGTTTGAATCTGGTACCGAGATTATTGCCGTGGATGGTGTTCCAACGGCGACCTGGAGTGCGGCGACTCGACAGCTATTTGGCTTTATCGGTACCAGTGGCGATATTCCCTTTACCGTGACTTACCCGGATTCCACTATTCAATACCAGCTATTGGTTCCCGTCGATAAATGGCTGCGCGATGCCGAAGAGCCATCGCCACTCCGTGAGCTGGGTATTCAGCCGGCTTTTGAACTCGAGTCGTTGTATCTGGTTGCGGTCTCTGAAGATGGCGCTGGCTACAGTGCAGGCTTGCGTGCAGAAGATCGTCTGTTGGCGATTAACAATATTGATATCACCAGTATCGGAATATTTATCGATACCATTGCCGATAGTGCCGGTCGCAATGTTGAGTTGCTGGTTGAACGCGACGGCGGCGAGCAGCTAGTTATTCCAGTGACTCCGCGTCTGGTTGATCGAGATGGCCAGCAGGTAGGGCAGTTGGGTGTTCAGCTCTCTTCGGTGGGTCGCTATCCTGAAGAGTTATTGCGCAGTATCGATCACAACCCTCTAAGCGCTTTATTTCGCGCTTCCAGTGAGACTCTGGATACCAGTTTCTTTGTTCTCGAATCCATAGGTAAACTGGTGGTGGGCGAGCTCTCGCCAAAGAATCTTAGCGGCCCAATTACCATTGCCAAGGTTGCCGGTGATACGGCTAAATCTGGATTCGACAATTTTATTCGTTTTATCGCTATTCTCAGTATAATGCTCGGCGTAATGAATCTTTTGCCAATTCCAGTATTGGATGGCGGTCATCTGGTTTACTATCTGATTGAGATAGTTAAGGGTTCTCCAGTTTCCGATGCTGTGCAACTGGTGGGGTATAAAGTGGGTTTCTTTATGCTGATGGGGTTAATGGTTTTTGCTACATATAACGATGTTATGCGATCATTTTAGAGTCGCTTAAAGATAACTAAAAATTGGATTTTAATAATTACATGAAGCAATTTTTGAGTGGCATTCTTATTGCCCTTTTTGCCTTTTCCGCATCAGTCTACGGGGCGGTTTTCCAAGTTGATGATATTCGTATCGAGGGCCTGCAGAGAGTCTCTGCCGGTACTGTTTTTGCTGCACTGCCCATTAGTGTCGGTGATCTGGTCGATCAGCCGGCTATTCAGGATGCAACCCGCTCACTGTTTCGCAGCGGATACTTTTCAGATGTTGTAATGGCCCGTGAGAACGGAGTACTGGTTATCGCTCTGGCAGAGCGTCCTGCGGTTACTGAAATTAATCTGGATGGCAACAAGGCGATCGAAACCGAACAGCTGCTCAGCGCACTGCGTGACAATGGTTTGGCTGAAGGCCAGATATTTCGCCAGGTTATTCTTGAGGGTATGACTCAGGAATTGCAGCGTCAGTATGTTTCCCAGGGACGCTACGGCGCACTGGTAGAGACTGAGGTCAAACAGTTGCCGCGCAATCGGGTTGCGGTCAATATTAATATTGATGAGGGCGATGTCGCCAAAATCAGACATATCAATATAGTGGGTAATAAGCATTTCAGCGAAGAGGAGCTACTTGAGTCCTTTGAGCAAAAAACCACCGGTTTTTGGTCCTGGATTAGCAGCAATGATAAATACGCCCGTGAGAAACTCTCTGGTGATCTGGAGACTTTAGAATCCTGGTATCTGGATCGTGGCTATCTGCAGTTTGCCGTTGAGTCGACTCAGGTTTCGATCAGTCCGGAAAAAGAGTCGGTCTATATCACTATCAATATTTCTGAGGGCGATGTTTTCAGAGTTAATGAAGTTGAGTTGGCTGGTGAAATGGTTATTCCGGAAGATCATATTCGAGCGATGATTATCCTGAAAGAGGGGATGACCTTCTCCCAGACATTGATGACGACCTCCAATGAATATATCACTCGCCGTCTCGGCAACGAAGGTTATACCTTTGCTGAGGTTCAGGGCTTTCCTGAGGTCAATGAAGAAGATAATACTGCCAAGGTCACCTATCTGGTTAAGCCGGGTATGCGCGCCTATGTTCGACGCATCGAGTTCCGTGGCAATACCAAAACGGCAGACACTGTACTGCGTCGCGAGATGCGTCAGATGGAGTCGGCTTCAGCCAATAATGCATTGATTGAAATGTCCAAGGTACGTCTGGAGCGCCTCGGGTTTTTCAAAGAGGTCAATGTTGAAAGTGTCCCGGTTGCCGGAACCAATGATCAGATTGATGTGGTCTACACGGTTGAAGAGCAGCCGTCGGGCTCGATCGGTGCCAGTGTTGGTTTCGCGCAGGGCACGGGCCTGATTATCGGTGCTAACCTCAGCGAAAATAATTTCCTTGGAACCGGTAAGAAAGTCGGTGTTGGTATTAACCGAAGCACCTACCAGAGCTCACTCAACTTTAATTATTCTGAACCCTATTTTACCGTTGATGGGGTTAGTGTGGGCTACAGTCTGTTTGCCCGTGAAACCGACTACGACGAGATCAATGTCGCTAGCTTCTCCACCAATACCTATGGTGCATCGGTTAACTGGAGTTACCCTGTCTCTGAAGTACAGCGTATCGGCTTTGGTCTGGGTTACGAGAATCTGGATCTGGAAACCGGTTCCTTTGCCTCAAAAGAGATCTCCGATTTTGTCACCGACAATGGTTCGCAGTTCGATGTCTTTAATGCCAATATTAACTGGGTTAAGTCGACGCTTAACCGCGGTGTATTTGCTACCAGAGGTACTTCCCAGCGCGTTGGCCTGGATATTACCCTACCGGGTTCCGGACTGGAGTATTTCAAAACCACCTATTCTGCTCAGCATCTACGTCCTCTGTACCGCAGTCTGACGCTTAAGTTAAGAACCGATCTCGGCTATGGTGAGTCCTATGGTGATACCACTCAGATGCCATTCTTTAAGAATTTTTACGGCGGTGGCTTTGGCTCGGTACGTGGATTTAAACGCAACACGCTCGGCCCTCAGGATACCCCCTGTAACCTGATGGATCCTCCGTGCACCACGGCCTTTTTCGATGATCCCGATCCAATTGGTGGTAATGTACAGATCGAATTTGGCGCGGAAGTTATCTTCCCGCTGCCATTTATTAAAGATCAGCGTTCAGTGCAATCCACATTCTTTTTCGATGCTGGTAATATATTTAACACTAAATGCGGTGACTCACAGCCCAATTGCTTTAAGCCAGATTTTGATGAGTTACGATATTCTGTTGGTGTAGGTGCAACCTGGTTAAGTGGTTTTGGTCCAATTACCTTTAGTTTTTCCAAGCCCTTAAACTCAAATGAATTCGATGAGACTGAAGTGTTCCAGTTCTCGCTGGGTAATCAATTTTAATTATTAATTATAAATAGTAGGGAGATATATTTTGCGTAATTTTAAAGCAATCAGTTTGGTACTAATCGCGGCGATGGCTGCCAGTTTTTCTGTCGCTTCCGTAGCTGCAGATAAAGTTGCTGTTGTTGATATTGCCACGGCAATCTTTAGTTCTAATGCGGCTCAGAACAGTATTAAACAGGCCCAGACCAATGCTGATTTTGTTGCCCTTAAAGCAAAATTTGAAAGCTCAGTTGCTGATCTCCAGTCGATGGCGAAAGAAGCTGAAACCAAGCGTCTGACCTGGTCTCAGGAACAGGTTCAAAGCCACCAGAAAAAAATGGAATACGCTAAAGCCGATGCCGAATTAGCCCGTCAAAAAATCCAGGGTGAGCAGAAGCAGTTAGAGCAGCAAATTATGCAGGAACTGGGTCCTGTGGCTCAGGAAGCTTTAACCGCAGTAGTTAAGGAAGAGGGCGTTACTATTCTTCTTCGCGCTGATGCAGTTTTGATCGCTGGTCAGGAGAGCAATCTCACTGCCAAGGTCGCTGATCGTCTAAACAAGATGACAAAGTAAAACCCCATGAGTAAAAGCTTTTCGCTGGGCGAAATCGCTGCGTTTCTCAATGCAGAGCTACGTGGCGATCCGGAAACGCGAATAAGTGGTTTAAACACCCTGTTAAATGCTGGCTCTGGTGAGCTGGCATTTTTGGCAAATGAGAAGTACGCAAGCCAATTGGCTGGCAGTAGTGCTGAAGCGGTTATTCTCTCTGCCAAACATAGTGGTACCTCTATTGATAGCGATGGCGCTAGTGGCTATAGCGGTGCCATGCTATTACTGGATAACCCCTATCTGGGGTATGCACAGATTTCTCAATGGTTTGATCCCGCTCCTGCGCCAGTCGCAGGTATTCATCCCTCAGCGGTTATTGATCCCAGTGCACAGATAGGTGCCAATGTCGCTATTGGTCCCCATGTGGTTGTCGAAGCCGATGCGATTATCGGTGCTGACGCGATTCTGGGTGCAGGCAGCACTATAGGTGCTCGCAGCCAACTCGGTGAGGGCGCGCGAATTTCGGCCAATGTTTCGATCTATCACGATATCAGTATCGGTAGCAGGGCGATTGTTCACAGTGGTGCTGTCATTGGTGCCGATGGCTTTGGTTTCGCGCCAACGGGCGATGGAAGCTGGCAGAAAATTTATCAGATTGGTGGTGTGGTGATCGGTGACGATGTTGAGATCGGTGCCTGTTCAACCATTGATCGCGGGGCGCTGGGTGATACGCGTATAGGTAACGGTGTGATTATCGATAATCATGTGCAGATTGCACACAATGTGGTTATTGGCGATAACACTGCTATGGCAGCTTATTCTGCAGTGGCTGGTAGCGCGACCATCGGTCGTAACTGTATTTTTGCCGGTGATGCCTGTGTGGTCGGCCATGTGGATATCTGTGATAATGTGCAGATTATGGCGCGTTCGCTGGTGACTAAATCGATCACCGAGCCGGGTAGCTTCTCAGCGGTTATGCCGTTGATGGAAACTCGGGAATGGCGTAAAAATGCTGTTAGAATCTCGCAGCTGGACAGCATGGCTCGCCGGCTGAAAGCCTTAGAAAAAAAATAAGAGTAAAGAACGTCTAAAAGCCGCTGCTGGTGGTTTTAGCTGAGTTACTTTTTACAAGAGTCTAACAAGAGTCTAACAAGTGTGTAGCAAGTGTCTGACAAGATTAATTATTAATTCAAATGGAATGCGCAATGAATATTACTGAAATTATGGATGTGTTACCGCACAGGTATCCGTTTCTTTTAGTCGATAGAGTGGTTGAGTTAGTTAAGGGCGAGAAAATTGTCGCCTATAAAAATATTACCGGTAATGAAGAAGTGTTTAATGGCCACTTCCCCGGCGCGCCAATTTTTCCCGGCGTAATGATTGTAGAGGCGCTGGCTCAGGCTTCAGGTATTCTCGGTTTTGTCACCACCGATACCACCGCCGATGATGGCAAGCTGTATCTATTTGCCGGTCTCGATAAAGTGCGCTTTAAAGCGCCCGTAGTACCCGGTGATCAGCTGATGCTGGAGTCGGAAGTGGTTGCTGTTAAACGTCATATCTGGCGCTTCCAGACCCGTGCAACAGTCAATGGCAAACTCGTCTGTGAGGCGACTCTGCTCTGTGCCTACCAAGATAGAGATAAAGTTTAGTGATTCATCCTAATGCCATAATTGACCCCTCCGCCAAGATCGCCGATAACGTGACGATTGGCCCGTGGACAACGATTGGCCCGGATGTTGAGATTGGTGAAGGCTGTAATATCGCCTCCCATGTGGTTGTTAAAGGTCCCACTACTATCGGCTCTGGAAATAATATTTTTCAGTTTTCCACCATTGGTGACGGTACGCCGGATCTTAAATACAAAGATGAGCCGACTAAATTAATTATTGGCGATAACAATGTGATTCGCGAAGGTGTGACTATTCACCGCGGTACCATTCAGGATAAGGGCGAGACGATTATTGGTAACAATAATCTGCTGATGGCCTATGCCCATGTGGGTCATGACTGCGTTATCGGCGACCATGCAATTCTGGTTAACAACGCCAGTATCTCCGGCCATGTCTATGTCGGTGACTGGGCGATACTCTCCGGTTATGCGCTGGTTCATCAGTTTGTGCATATAGGCGCGCACTGTTTTGTTGGTCCGGCAGCCTTTGTCTATCACGATATTCCGGCCTTTGTCACTGCCTTTGGCAGCCCCGCAGAGCCGCGCACGATTAATCGTGAAGGTCTTAAGCGCCGAGGCTTTACCGCCGATCAGATTGCTCTTGCCAATCAAGCTTATAAGTTGCTCTACCGTCGTGGACTGCAGTTAGATGAGTCGATTAAAGCGATTGCCAAACTCGGCGATGACCCGGCCATTAAGATGTTCTTAACTTCCCTTGAGAATTCAACTCGCGGCATTATCCGTTAAATCATGAGCGTCCAGAGTGATAATAAGGTGTCGGCGAAAGTGGACGCTAGTGGACCTGTTTTTGCCCTGGTTGCCGGTGAAGCCTCTGGGGATACACTAGGTGCAGATTTAATTCGTGCTCTAAGACGAATTTTCCCCACAGCCCAGTTCGAAGGTGTCGGTGGTCCTAAAATGATTGCCGAGGGCTTTGTCTCCCATTATCAGATGGATCGACTCTCGGTGATGGGCTTAATTGAACCCCTCAAGCGGTTGCCGGAATTGCTCAGAATGCGTCGTGAGCTTGTTCAGCGTTACAAAAACACAGCTCCCAGTGCCTTTATCGGTATAGATTCCCCAGACTTTAATCTGGGTATTGAAAAAGCCCTGCACAGCGCCGGCGTTAAAACTGTTCACTATGTTAGCCCCTCGGTATGGGCTTGGCGTCAGGGGCGGATAAAAAATATCAAACGCTGTGTTGATCTTATGCTCTGCCTGCTGCCCTTTGAGGAAGCCTTTTATCTTGAGCACGGTGTGCCGGTGGCCTTTGTCGGCCATCCGCTGGCCGGACAGATAGCCGAGCGGCCGAATGTCGCTGAGGCGCGTCGCCGCCTGAGCATTGATCAGGATCGACCGCTGTTGACCCTGATGCCCGGTAGTCGCGCGGGTGAAGTTCAGCAGATGGCGGAGCTATTTCTCGATGTCGCGGCACAGTTACTGGTCAGCCACCCACAGCTACAGTTTGTTATTCCTGCGGCCAATACTAATCGCCATCAGCAGCTCGAAGAGATGCTAGCGACCCGTCCTGAGTTACAGATTAAATTGATTGAGCAGCAGTCACTGCTGGCCATGGAAGCTGCCGATGCGGTATTGCTAACCTCGGGAACCACCGCCCTTGAAGCTATGCTGTTAAAGAAGCCGATGGTGGTCAGTTATCGAATGGGCAACCTTGCCTATAGGCTGCTTAGCCCCTTTATAAAAACCCCCTATATTTCGATTCCCAATCTGCTGGCTAATCAGATGTTGGTGCCAGAACTGATTCAGGGGCAGGCGACAGTGGAACATCTAACCGATGCGGTGGTTAAAGCCCTCGATGGAAATACTCGCGAGCAACTCGAGCAGCGTTTTGATCAATTGCACCAGCAGATCAATTTAAATTCTGGTGACTGTGCCGCGGCTGCCATTGCCAATTTGATTGCCGTTCAGGGGTAAGCTGAGTATGAAACCATGGAGTCCTCCCTCAGGGGTTAAATTTCTCGCCGGTGTCGACGAAGTCGGGCGTGGCCCGCTGGCCGGTGATGTAGTGACCGCCGCAGTAATACTGCCCGCCGACCACGGTATCGAAGGGCTGGCCGACTCCAAAGCCCTCTCTGAGCGGCAGCGGGAAAACCTCTACAAAGATATTATTGGTCGTGCCAGTTGCTGGTGTGTTGCCCGCTCCACAGTAGCTGAAATTGATCGCTTTAATATATTGCAGGCGACATTGATGGCGATGCGCCGTGCGGTGATGGGGCTTTCTCAGCAGCCTGATTTTGTCGCTGTTGATGGCAATCGACTGCCCCAATGGGAGTATCGCGGGGAAGCTGTGGTGAAAGGGGACGGACGGGTTGAAGTGATCAGCGCGGCATCGATTATTGCCAAGGTTGTCCGCGATGCGGAGATGAAAGCCTTTGAGGAAACCTATCCGGGTTACGGTTTCGCCAAAAACAAAGGTTATGGCACAGCCCAGCATTTAGAAGCGCTGGCGCGCAAAGGGGCGACACCGATTCATCGCAGAACCTTTGCCCCGGTTCGCGAGCAGCTCGAACTCACTCAGAGCGGTCTTTTTGATTAAAATCTAAGGCTAATTGTGAGATAGTAAGCCCTTGGCGAAGATTAAAAAATAGCGCGGTAATCGAGGGTATTATTTTGAGATATGCACAGATCACAGGTTGGGGTAAATATGCGCCGCCGCTGCTAATGACCAACGATGATATGGCTAAGATTGTCGATACCAGTGATGAGTGGATTTTTTCCCGCTCTGGTATTCGCCAGCGTCACTACAGCCATATATCCACTGGTGATATGGCTTGGCTAGCGGCCGAAAAAGCACTGGCCGCAGCAGGTTTGGATGCCGATGATATAGATTTGATTGTGCTCGGTTCGACAACGCCCGAAGAGATCTGTCCGAATACCGCCAGCTATATTATGAACAAGCTTGGCGCCACCAAAGCCTCCGCCTTTGATATTAACTCCGCCTGTACTAGCTGGTTCTACGGACTAAATGCGGCTTCAGATATGATCAGAGCCGGTTCTATCAATAGGGCACTGGTAATAGGCTCTGAGCGCATCTCTCTGGCGATGGACTGGCAAAAGCGCGAGTCCTGCTTTCTGTTTGGTGATGGTGCTGGCGCGGTAGTGATTGAATCCTCCGAACAAGAGACCGGTCTGCTCGCCTCAAAAATCAGCTGTGTTCCCGATAGCCGCGAATGTCTGCGCCTTCCCGGTTGGGGGCTGTCACCGGCTCATTTAACGGAAGACTTTTTTATCTCACTGGATTTTGAAGGTCAGGAGATTTTTAAAAGTGCTGTAAAGGGGATGTCTGATGCGATTGCCGATGTGCTTGAAAAGCAAAATTTAAGCGCTGATGATATAGACCTGTTTATTCCCCATCAGGCCAATATTCGAATTATTCAAACGTTGGCCAAGCGACTTAATTTCCCCATGGAAAAAGTGGTTGTCGCCATCGATGAATATGCCAATACCTCAGCGGCATCCATTCCGCTGGCACTCTGCGATGCACTGGAGCAGGGGCGGGTTGAGCCCGGTATGACAATTCTCACCGCGACCTTTGGTGCCGGCCTTACCTGTGGCGCCGGTATTATCCAGTGGGGCGATAGAGTCCAACCGTTGGGGATTTCCGATGCCTCGGTTGCCGACTTTGAGGGCACAGTGTTTGATCTGATGGCGGATAGCTTTGTCCACTACGGTGTCGATGCTACAGATTTGCTCAGTAAAAATTTAACTAAATAGTTAGCTAAAGCTTTTAAAAAATAGATTATAAAAATAGATTTTAATTAAAGGGTTATTCCAATAAGCACTCAATTAGAAACGCCTGCTGCTCCGGCATTTGTCCACCTAAGGCTTCACTCCGAATTCTCACTAGTCGATGGCTTGGTGAGAATAAAGCCGTTGGCGAAAAAAGTTGCCGAAATGGGTATGCCCGCAGTGGCCCTAACCGACTTTAATAACTTCTTTGCGGCGGTCAAGTTTTATAAGGCGACTCAGGCGGCCGGGGTTAAGCCAATTATTGGTGCGGATATGCTGGTTCTCGATGAGAGCGGCGAGGGCAGTCCCACTCAGTTGGTGTTATTGGTTAAAGATCAGGTCGGCTATGCCAACCTGACCAAGCTGATCTCCAAAGCCTATCAGCAGGGTCAGCGTCAGGGTGTTCCCTATATCAGGAAATCCTGGCTAACAGAGTTTAGTGATGGCTTGATTGCACTGTCTGGGGGTCGCTGCGGTGAGATTGGTGTTGCACTTGTCTCAGGCCGTCTCGCCGATGCCGCAGTGGCTCTGGACGAATTTATCGACCTTTTTGGTGACCGTTTTTACCTTGAACTACAGCGTACCGGCCGGCCGGAAGAGGAGGATTACCTCCATGCCGCTGTCGCATTGGCGACACAGAAAAACTGTCCGGTAGTGGCGACTAACGATGTGCGCTTTATCTACGACGATGAGTTTGAAGCCCATGAGGCGCGGGTCTGTATTCATGAGGGACGGGCACTGGACGATCCACGTCGTGAGCGACGCTTTTCAGAACAGCAGTATCTGCGCAGTCCGGAAGAGATGTGTGAACTGTTCGCAGATATTCCCGAAGCGCTGGAAAACAGTGTTGAGATTGCCCGACGCTGTACCCTGGATATTCGTCTGGGCGAATACTTTCTGCCGGACTATCCGATTCCCGAGGGGATGACTATGGATGAGTTCTTTACCCTCGAATCAGAGAAGGGTTTGCAGGAGCGTCTGGAGGTACTCTATGACACCAGCGCCGAAGACTTTCCGGAAGTTCAACAGCGCTACGCCGAGCGGCTTAAATTTGAGCTCAAGATTATTATTCAGATGGGTTTCCCCGGCTACTTCCTGATTGTGATGGACTTTATCGGCTGGGCCAAAGATAACTTGATTCCCGTGGGTCCCGGTCGCGGTTCCGGTGCCGGCTCGCTGGTCGCCTACGCGTTAAAAATTACCGATCTTGATCCCCTTGAATACGATCTGCTGTTTGAGCGATTCCTTAATCCGGAACGGGTTTCGATGCCGGATTTCGATATCGATTTCTGTATGGAAGGCCGCGATAAGGTGATTGCCTATGTAGCGGAACAGTATGGCCGCGATGCGGTATCCCAGATTGTGACCTTCGGTACGATGGCCGCCAAGGCGGTGGTTCGGGATGTGGCTCGGGTACAGGGCAAGTCCTACGGTCTCGCCGATAAACTCTCGAAGCTAATTCCCTTTGAAGTGGGCATGACCCTTGAGAAAGCGGTAGAGCAGGAAGAAAACCTGAAAGAGTTTCTCGAGCAGGATGATGAGGCCGCTGAAATCTGGTCCATGGCCCTGCAGCTCGAAGGGGTCTCCCGCAACTGCGGCAAGCACGCTGGTGGCGTGGTGATTGCCCCCACCGAGATCACCGACTTTTCACCAATCTACTGTGATGATGCCGGTGCCGGTGTTGTCACTCAGTTTGATAAGAATGATGTCGAAGATGCCGGACTGGTTAAATTCGACTTTCTTGGACTGCGCACGCTGACCATTATCGACTGGGCAGTGCAGATGATTAATGCCGATCGCAGGGCTGCCGGTGAAGATCCCTTGGAAATCGATAAGATTCCCCTCGATGATAAGCCGACCTA
>JAQWGK010000046.1 GCA_029238255.1 Porticoccaceae bacterium
GTTTGACGATCTGTTCGGCCATATGATCATCACCCTGCGTAGTCAGTGTTAAACGCGACAGAGTGTCATCATCCGTAGGGGCAACCGTCAAAGTGTCGATATTATAACCGCGTTGGGCAAATAGACCGACAACTCTTGAAAGAGCTCCAGATTCATTTTCTAAAAGAATAGAGATTATCCGTTTCATTAGGTTCTCTCCGTCTTGTTCAACCACAGATCACGCATCGAACCACCGGGCATTTGCATCGGGTAAACGTGCTCAGAGCGATCAACATCAATATCCATAAATACCACCCGATCTTTAATCGCAAAGCATTCACGCATCTTTTCTTCGAGCTCATCAATATGGGTGATTTTCATACCCACATGGCCATAGGCCTCGGCCAGCTTGACAAAATCTGGCAGCGAATCCTCGTAGACGCTCTCGGAGTAGCGGCTGCTGTAATTCATATCCTGCCACTGACGAACCATACCCAGAGCAGCATTGTTTAGATTGATAATTTTTACCGGCAGATTGTGCTGACTGCAGGTGGACAGTTCCTGAATATTCATCTGGATACTGCCTTCACCGGTTACACAGGCAACCGCTTTATCCGGAAATGCCAACTGGCAACCCATGGCGGCAGGCAGACCAAAACCCATGGTCCCAAGACCACCGGAATTGATCCAAGTACGCGGCTTATCAAACAGATAATACTGAGCGGCAAACATCTGATGCTGACCCACATCGGTAGTAATAATCGCCTCACCACCAGTGATCTTGTAAAGCATCTTGATCACATCCTGAGGCTTAATGCAGTTGCCCGAGCTCTCTTCATAGCGCGACGCGGTATAGATACCTTTGTCCGCACGCCACTGATCGAGCTGCGCCCACCACTCGGCTATAGCCTCTGCATCCGGCTCAATTGCCATCTGCTCACTGAGACTGTTCATTTCATCGAGAACCGCCGTACAGGTTCCAACAATAGGAATATGCGCTTCGATATTTTTCGATACTGACGTCGGATCAACATCCACATGAATAATCGTCGCATGGGGACAGAACTTATCCAGATCGTTGGTAACACGATCATCAAAGCGCGCGCCAATGGCGAAGATAACATCCGCATGGTGCATTGCCGTGTTGGCTTCAAAAGTACCGTGCATACCGAGCATACCCAGATACTGACGGTCAGTGCCCGGGTAGCCACCCAGACCCATCAGAGTATTGGTCACCGGAAAATTCAGCTTCTGCGCCAGAGCAGTCAGCTGCTCAGAGGCATTATCCAGAACCACACCACCGCCGGCGTAGATAACCGGACGCTTGGCTTCAATAAGGGTTTTAACCGCACGTTTAATCTGCCCGCGGTGACCCTTATCAGTGGGCTGATAAGAGCGCATCTTAACCTGATCCGGATAGCTGTAAGGCACCTTGTAGCTGGGGTCGGTAACATCTTTGGGGATGTCGACAACAACCGGCCCCGGGCGACCCGTGGAGGCAATATAGTAGGCCTTGGCAATAGTCTCGGCGATATCTTCAGCGCGAGTGACCAAAAAGCTGTGCTTAACAATAGGACGTGAAACACCGACCATATCAGTTTCCTGAAAGGCATCCTGACCAATCTTGGTCAGCGGAACCTGTCCAGAGATAACCACCAGAGGAATCGAATCCATATAGGCAGTGGCAATACCAGTAATAGCGTTGGTTGCGCCCGGACCAGAGGTCACCAGAGCGGTACCCACTTCACCGGTAGAGCGAGAGTAGCCATCAGCAGCGTGAACCGCAGCCTGCTCATGGCGAACCAAAATATGATGTACGTCTTCCTGTCGATACAGGGCATCGTAGATATGCAGCGCAGCACCGCCGGGGTAGCCCCAGACGTTCTTGATGCCTGCATCTTTTAGCGCGCGGATTAAAATTTCACCGCCGGAATAGAGTTCCACAATAAGTCCTCACAAATAATGATATTTGGGACGTTTCGCAGTGGCAATAGGCTGTTACATCAGAAGAGACGCCGCAATTGCGGCAAGTTGCAGTCACACGGGTAAGTGCTTTTTGACTGTAGCTGGCACATTGGATACTGGTGCCTTCGCTCTTGATGACCAGCGGCATGGGTAACGCCAACCTGGTACTTTGTCCAAATTTCTGTAGCAATACGCACAGAACTCGCGCAATTTAACACTTTTCGAACATTTTTCAAAGCACTACGAATTAATTTCTGCATAACCCCAATTCTAAAATCTATACTTCAATTAACGGACAACCTTTATGGATAGACTTTTTACAGGGATAGAGAATGAAATCAGCCTTATTAATCAGCGGCCTGATCGCGCTCAGCAGTATTTCAATTCCCGCTCTAGGGGATAAATATTACAAGTGGATAGATAGAGACGGGGTCACCCATTACAGCGAAACAAGGCCGGCAAATACAGCCACAACTTTAATTAGGGTAAAAGCCAGTACTGCCAAAAAAACCGATAACCTTAGCTCATCAGAGTTGATTGAAAACAGCCAAAGTACATTAGTAGAAAATTCGCTGATAACAGATCACAGACAAGAACAACAAAACTCCCAAACCCAAAAACTCAGCGAAGAGAAGCTCGCCCTGCAGCGCAGTAACTGCGCTAAAGCGAGCAATAAATTAGCTGCACTGGAAAATGCTGGACGGGTTCGACAGTTGGACGAGCAGAGTGGCGAGTATCGCTATCTGCCCGATAGTCAAAAACTCGCCGAAATCTCTAAGATGCGTCAGTACTTAAAAGCCAATTGCCGCGGCAGATAAAACGATAGATGGATTACTCGGCGAGCTGGGTGGGAATAGTATTGGTTGAACGCTCAACGGTATTGTCGGCATTGAGATAGACCAGCTTGGGCTTGTGTTGCTCCGCTTCCTGAGCGGTGAGCTGACCGTAGGTAGCAATAATAATTCTGTCGCCGACCTGACACTTGCGAGCCGCAGCACCGTTGATCGAAATAATGCCCGACCCGGGCTCGGCAACAATAATATAGGTGGTAAAGCGCTCGCCATTGGTGACGTTGTAGATATCAATCTGTTCAAATTCCTGCATCCCTGACATTTTCAGTAAGTCCGCATCAATGGCACAGGACCCGTCGTACCAGAGCTCCGCCTGGGTAACAGATGCCATATGTAATTTAGCTTTTAAAAATGTAGATAACACTCACAATCTCCGTTTAAATTTCTTTTAGCTTATCAAGCAAATTTAGATCAGTCGCCTGACTATTATCAGCGAACTATTATCCCCGAGCTACCATCAGCGCATTAAAGATTAATACTTAAATTATCGATCAGACGAGCCGCACTGGTAAAAATGGCGCCTAGAATGGTAATTTCAAGATCATCTTCAGCCGCGGGATTTAAAGTTCTGCTGTTGCTAACTGTAATATAGTCGGTTTTAAATCCGGCATCAGCAACCCGTTGAATTGCCGTCGACTCCAACTCAGTAAAGTTGCGCGCGCCACTCTTAATCTGCTCGGCAATCCACTCCAGACTCTGCTTGAGCACAACCACATTGGGTCGCTCTTCGTCGGTGATATAGGCATTCCGTGAGCTCATCGCCAAACCATCGGCCTCGCGATGGATCGGTGCCGCGGTGATCTGCACCGGCATACACAGATCCTCAGCCATACGGCGAATTACCGCCAACTGCTGATAGTCTTTAATACCAAAGATAGCCTCATCCGGCTGCACAATATTGAACAGCTTGGTAACCACCGTGGTCACCCCTTCAAAATGCCCCGGGCGGCTAGCACCGCAGAGTACATCGGTCATACTCGGGCAGATCACACGACTCTGAGTATCGAGCCCATTGGGGTACATCTCAGTATCGTCGGGATGAAAAAGATAGTCACAACCGGCATCGCGAAGTTTGTCGCAATCGAGTTGGTAGGTGCGCGGGTATTTATCCCAGTCTTCATTGAGACCAAACTGCAGTGCATTGACGAAGATAGAGCAGACAACAATATCGCAACTGCTGCGAGCCTGTTTAATCAGCGCCAGATGACCATCGTGAAGGTTGCCCATGGTCGGCACAAAACCGATCCGCAAGCCATCGAGTCGATTGACTCTTAAAACATCTCGAAGACCACTGACGGTGTGAAAAACTCTCATGATTAACTATCTCAGCTATAGAGGCTTATATTGTGGGCTTAATTTAAGGGTTTGAGTTAAACGTTATTCTTCGACGAAGTAATCGCCAGCCAGATCTTCAAATCTGGTGTATTTACCCAGAAACGCCAGACGACAGGTGCCAATCGGGCCATTTCTCTGCTTGCCGATAATAATTTCAGCGCTGCCCTTGTCGGGACTATCTTCGTTGTAAACCTCATCGCGATAGAGAAAGACAATAACATCGGCATCCTGCTCAATCGCACCAGATTCCCTCAGGTCCGAGTTGATCGGACGTTTGTTGGGTCGCTGCTCAAGATTACGACTGAGCTGCGATAGTGCAATCATCGGGCATTCATATTCCCGCGCCATATTCTTTAATTCACGGGAAATCTGCGAGATCTCCTGAACTCGACCTTCACCCGGGTTACTACCACTCATCAACTGCAGGTAATCGACCATAATCATGCCCGGCTGAGCCTGCTTGTTAAGCGCTTCCATATCCGCCGGAGTATCCGCACCGTGCTCCTTATGCCAGGCCTGACGCAGCTGCTCTACCCGCTCGCGGGTAAACTGCTTAATTTGGTTGCGCATCTCGAGGGGCGTAATACCAGAGGTATCATCGATAAATAGTGGACGGTCTTTAAGGCGCTGGGCGGCACTGCTAAGGCGCGGCCAATCATCTTCGGTAAGGTTACCCGAGCGCATACGAGTTTGGTCTATCTTTCCGATCGACGACAGCAGTCGAATAATCAACTGACTGGCGGGCATCTCCAGAGAGAACACCAACACCGGTCGGTCTTGATGCAATGTGGCGTGCTCGACCATATTCATGGCAAAGGCGGTCTTACCCATGGAGGGTCGACCGGCGACAATCACCAGATCGGAATGCTGCCAACCCGAGGTCATACCGTCGAGATCTTTAAAACCGGTGCTCAGGCCTGTGATATCAGCATCGTTTTTAAACAGCTCATCAAGGCGTTCAACCGCCTCTTTAAGCAGCGAGTTAACTTCTTTAAAACCGCCTTTTTTGGGGCGATTTTCAATAATTTCTTGGAGTCGGCTCTCCGCTTCGGCGAGCAATTTCGAGCTGTCCCAACCCAACGGATTGTAGCCTTTGCGAACAATATCGCTGGCCGCGCCAATCAACTGGCGGACAATTGAGCGCTCGAGAACAATCTGGGTATAGGCCTGAATATTGGCCGAACTCGGGGTGCTGCTGGCAAGGTCTACCAGATACTCAGCGCCACCAATACTGGCCAGTTCATTGCTGTTCTGCAGTGATTCGCCGAGAGTAATCGGATCGAAGGGCTGGCCGGCCTCGGCGAGGCTGGTCATCGCGTTAAAGATTAACTGATGGTCTGTATTGTAAAAATCGCTGTCGGCGATAACCGCAGCAATCGAATCGAAGGCATCATTCTTCAGCATCAAACCGCCAAGCACGGCCTGCTCTGCCTCTACCGAATGAGGGAGAGGCTGACTGGCGGCTGGCTCTGCAAACAATGCTTCGTTCATTTCTTAAATTACTGACCTAATTGTGCTGACAAAATAGTGCGGAGATACAAAAACGGCACTGCATCTTATTCAGAAGCAGTGCCGTTTTGCAATAAATTTACCCGGATTTATCGGGGATTTATTCAGCTTCAACAATGATGCTGATGTTTTGAACAACATCTACATGCAGTTGACACTCAACAGTAAACTCGCCAACAAAACGGATAGGACCTTCTGGCATGTTGATTTCACTCTTGTTGATATCACCACCAGCAGCAGCAATTGCCTCTTCCAGTTCGCGGACACCCACTGAACCGAACAGCTTGCCTTCATCACCAGCAATTGCAGTGATAGTGATTGCACCCAAGCCTTCGAGCAACTTAGCTCGGCCTTCAGCGCGAACCAACTTGTCAGCTGCATTGGCTTCGAGTTCTGCACGACGCAGTTCGAATGCCGCAGAGTTTGCTTCAGTAGCGAAAACAGCTTTGCCCTGTGGAATCAGGTAGTTGCGGCCGAAACCAGCTTTAACATTAGCTCTGTCACCAATACCACCCAACTTACCAATTTTTTCTAAAAGAATGACTTCCATCTTTATATCCTCGTTTCACACTTGGCTCAAGAGTTGCGATTTTTAAAGGCCGCAAGCCTAGAGCGTAAATTCAATATGCTATCAATCAACCCAAGACCGACTAGCACAGCACCTGTGGGGCCAACAAAAAACAACCCGAAGTACATTAATCCAAGCCAGTGTGCGCCCATCCCCATCAATTTGACACTTGAGTGAACCACAGCCACACCGGCAATTAACAACGGCAGTGACAACAACTCAACCCAGGGTCTGTACTCAATGGGCAAACTCACACCAGCAATAACTAAAGCAATTAAGATAACGGCAACCGGCTGATCTAATCTAAATCCGTGAAATTCCTCTTGGAATCCGCCGGGATTAAATAGCAACGCCTGCCACCATCTAGCAACAAACAGACCACAGGCTGCAGTGGAACCAATTAACCAGGCAACCAAGCCCAGTACAAAAGTTCTATCGGGAGCAAAGTTAAGCTGATCCGATATTTCTGCCTGTGCACTTATCTGTGCAAAAAACTCTGCGATCTTGGCAACTGCAAAATCTACATCAGCACTGGCAATAGCGCCAAACAAGATGGCCGCTAATGCGCTGGCTAATCCTGTGGCAATTAATGCCCACTGCCAGGATGCGGTACTGCGTAACACATTGGCTACTGCTGAGATAACGACCAGTGCCGCCAAGGGTACCAGTACGATCAGAGGGCTGACATCACTGGCCATATACAGCGCCAGCCAGGGCAATACTGCCCAAAGTGTAACAATCAAACTTTCTGAACTATCTTTTCGCAGTGCTACCAGGCCAATTGTTGCCGGACTTACCAGAGGCAACAACCAACCAAAAAAAGCCACACCACATGCCTGAGCACGCCCGCGCATAATAATTTCAGCAAGGGCTCGCAAAGTTCTAACCTCTAATTACTTATGACTATCAGTGTAAGGCAGCAACGCAATATAGCGAGCGCGCTTAATAGCTTCTGATAGTTCACGCTGATAGCGTGCTTTGGTTCCAGTGATACGGCTAGGAACAATCTTGCCGCTCTCGGAAACATAGCCTTTCAGCGTATCTAAATCTTTATAATCAATTTCAGGAGCACCTTCGGCACTGAAACGACAAAACTTACGACGACGTACAAACTTAGCCATTATTCTTCTCCCTCTTTCGCTTCAGACTGCTCTTCAACAGCTTCTTCTGCAGGCTTCTCTGCTTCTGCTTTAGCCTTGGCTGCAGCATCTTCAGCCGCTTTAGCTTCATCAGCTTTCTGCTTGGCAGCAGCGCGACGCTCACGGGCTTCTTTATCAGCCTTGTCAGCATTCTCAGCTTTCATAATCGGAGACTCAGCGGTAACCGCTTCATCGCGACGGATAACCAGGCTGCGAAGAACAGCGTCGTTATAACGGAAAGTAGAGTTAAGCTCGTCGAGGGCTTCCTGACCACATTCAACGTTCATCAGAATGTAGTGAGCTTTGTGAATTTTGTTGATTGGGTATGCCAGTTGACGGCGGCCCCAGTCTTCTAGACGGTGGATCTTGCCTTCGCCCGCTTCGATAGAAGCAGTGTAGCGCTCGATCATACCGGTAACTTGTTCGCTCTGGTCCGGATGGACTAGAAATACGATTTCATAGTGACGCATTGTATCTCCTCAAGGGTTAAAAGCTTCCCACTAACGACATTAGGCCGCTGTAGTGAAGCAAGGAGTGCCCGGATATATACCCGGACGCTGTAAGGCGCGCTATTGTAGAGAGTTGCCCTGCCCGTTGCAACAGGCATTTTTAGCCTGTTTTGTGGGCTTTTTTAAGAACAGTTTTATCTGGAGCTTTAACGAGGATTGTCAGCCTTTTCGTGGGCTGCATTAGCGACTGATTCAGAATAGCGACCAAGACTTAGTATTGAAAGAACATCGGTGCGTGGCCGCTCCAGAACTGAGGTGATTGCCATCTCCTCAAACGCCACCACAATATGAAAAATAATGACCGCCTGAAAGAATAGATCCCAGTCGAGCAAGATCAATGTATAAAAGGCCGGCGCCATAAGCACAGCAGCAGTCTTGGCGCCCAGAGTATGATAGCTGGGATACTCACCAAATTTGTTCATCGCATGGACGACCGGAACTATAAAAGAGAGGGTTGCAGCGATCAGGAACCACAGCTGCTCAGCAAACACCTCAGGCCAGATCCAGTAGAGCCCCAGAATCATCGCACCGTAGGTCAGCACATCACCCCAGCTATCCAGCTTTGCGCCGAGATCGGTTATTTGATTTAACTTTCGCGCCAGATAACCATCGAAGACATCACTGAGTAACGAGACCGCGAGAACCATTAAAAAGGCCTGCGCTTTGGTATTAATAGCCAGACCGATCAGAACTGGCACCAACACCAGCCTTGTCATGCTCAGCATATTGGGCACTGAGTATATTGTTTCTGTTTTCCGATCCATTGCCATCCCTCGTCCAATAGACTCTTAACTAACTTTCCCTGTTGACATTTCAAGCTTATATTACAGCTTATCTATAATTATATACTTTTCCATATTTACGATAATTAGCATAGCTTAAAAACAACGAAAATTTGGCCTAAACAAAAAAATCGTCAATAACTTTCAATCAGTTGACCGACATCAACCCCGCCGCTGACGCACAATCTCAAACAGGCAGACGCCAGTGGCCACCGACACATTTAAACTGCTGACTTCTCCAGCCATAGGCAGCTTAGCCAGAAAGTCGCACTGCTTGCGGGTCAACTGCCGAATACCTTTACCCTCAGCACCCATCACCAGTACCAGCGGACCTGTCAGATCCAGATCATAGATAAACTGCTCCGCTTCCCCTGCAGCACCCACCACCCAGGCACCCTGCTGCTGAAGCTTATCCAGCGTTCGGGTCAAATTAGTCACCATAACCAGAGGTACGCTCTCCGCAGCTCCACAGGCAACTTTTGTCACCACCGGCGTCAGCCCCACCGAGTTATCCTTGGGCACAATAACCGCATGAACCCCGGCACCATCCGCAGAGCGAAGACAGGCGCCAAGATTATGAGGATCGGTTACACCGTCGAGAACCAAAAACAGTCCCTCACCAGCCTTTTCTTCTGCCAGTTTTAAAAGATACTTTTCATCGTAGGTCTGGCCCGATTCACAGAGCGCAATCACCCCCTGATGGCGACCCTCGACCTTATCATCGAGATTTTTAACCGTCGCCCACTGCAGAGTTACCCCGTGCTGCTCCGCCAGTTTATGAATCTTTTGCAGGCGATCATCCTGTCGTCCGCGCTGCACATGAAGCTCCACAACTCGCTGAGGCGCTGACTTAAGCATGGTCTGAACAGCATGTATGCCGTAAATCCAATCCACTAAATTCTCCCGATGGGTTTTCTATTGATTGCGCATTGTACTGGCTTTCGGCAAAATTCGAAGATGAATCCCATTGATAAGCAATAATTTATGACTGACAGCCCTGAACAAACAATTAATCAACCGACTCACCAGACCAACTCAAAACTGCCCAGTGCCAATTTGGCCCGACGACTGGCAGCGCTGATCTACGATGCTTTTTTACTCTTTGCCATCACCCTCGCCTACGGACTTTTCCTGCTACTGATAAAAGTTATTTTCAATGGCACTGAAGGATTGGAAGAAGTCCAGCCCGGCCCGATTCTGCAATGGCTTATTACTGCCGGATTGCTAATCACTCTGGCTAGCTACTACTTTGTATGCTGGCGCAAACAGGGTCAGACTCTGGGCATGAAATCCTGGCGCTTAAAACTGCAACAGCCGGACGGTTCTACAGCCACCCCCGAGCAATGTATTAAACGCAGCATTATGGCAACCCTATCACTGGGGATATTTGGTGCCGGCTATCTCTGGTGTCTAATTCCACCGGCCAAAGCCACGCTCCATGATATCTATAGCGGCACCGAAGTGGTGTTACTGCCACCGACAAAAAAATAGCGCTGTCTAAATAAACGACGAGGATCGCCATGACCAGAATAACCAGTAATCAAAAAGACAAACTTGTACTGGCTATGGATCAGGGCACCACCTCATCGCGAGCTATTCTATTTAACAGCCACTATGAAATTGTCGAACAGGCTCAGTGCGAATTTAAACAACACTTCCCCAATTCCGGTTGGGTTGAGCACAGCGCTCAGGATATCTGGCAAACCAGTCTCGATACGGCAAGAGAGGCGATCGCCAACGCCGGGGTCAGCCCTGAACAGATTGCCAGCATAGGCATCACCAATCAGCGTGAAACCACTGTGCTCTGGGATCGACAAACTGGCGAGCCAATCCATCATGCCATTGTCTGGCAGGATCGGCGCACCGCAGATCTCTGCGACAATCTTAAAGCTCAGGGTCTCGAACCCCTGGTCAGCAGTAAAACCGGCCTGTTACTCGACCCCTACTTTTCAGCGACAAAAATCGCCTGGTTACTGGACAATGTTTCCGATGCTAGAGATAGAGCCGAGCGCGGTGAACTGGCCTTTGGCACCATGGACAGCTGGTTGCTATGGAATCTAACCGGCGGCAAATCCCATGCGACCGACGCCACCAATGCCTCGCGCACCCTGCTCTACAATATTCATCGCGGCGAATGGGACTCAGAGCTATTAAAGGTTTTCAATATTCCATCCTCAGTATTACCAGAGGTCAAAGACTGCGCAGCGGATTTTGGCAGCACGGATTTATTTGGCAGCCCGATTGCCATTATGGGTATTGCCGGTGACCAGCACGCCGCCACTCTGGGACAGGCCTGCTTTGAAAAAGGCATGCTTAAATCCACCTATGGCACCGGTTGTTTTGCACTGCTCAATACCGGCGAGACTGCAGTAAGCTCAAGCAACAGATTACTCACCACCATCGCCTATCAACTGGATGGCAAAGTCACCTATGCCCTCGAAGGCTCGATCTTTATTGCCGGAGCTGCCGTTCAGTGGCTGCGCGATGGACTGGGCATTATCGACTCCGCCAAACAATCTGGTGAACTGGCAGCAGAGGCCGACGAACAGCAGGATGTCTATATGATCCCGGCGTTTACCGGACTCGGCGCGCCCTGGTGGGACCCCAAAGCACGCGGCGCATTAATCGGCTTAACTCGCGGCACAGGCCCAGCGGAAATATCTCGCGCAGCACTGGAATCTGTCTGTTATCAAACCTTGGATTTACTCAACGCCATGCACGCCGACTGGCAACAGGATGCACAAACCGTTCTCCGTGTCGATGGCGGTATGGTCGCCAGCGACTGGACCATGCAGCGACTCGCAGATATTCTGCAGGCACCCATTGATCGTCCGGTGATTGTAGAGACCACCGCATTGGGCGCTGCCTGGCTGGCCGGATCTCGAGCCGGTGTATGGCCAGACCAAAAAGGCTTCGCCGAGAGTTGGCGACTCGATAAACACTTTGACCCACAGATGGACGAGCAACAGCGCAATCAAAAAGTCGCCGGCTGGAACGATGCGATCCAGCGCGTACTTGTCGACTAAATAACCTTATACTCTTGTCCCCCATATAGCGCAGAGGCCTAGAGCTTAAAATATGTTGTCTTACCGTCACAGTTTTCATGCCGGCAATCATGCCGATGTACTGAAACATACAGTTCAGTCTCTAATCCTGCAGTCCCTTAAAGTAAAGGATAAAGCCTTCGTCTATATCGACACCCATGCCGGTGCCGGCTGCTACGACCTGCACTCTAAAGAGATGGACAAAACCGGCGAGTATCTGGATGGCATTCAGCGCTTGTGGCAGCAGGATTGCCCCGCTGCGCTACAACCCTATCTGGCTATTATTAAAGCCCTAAACAATGATAGTGATGGCCAACTGCAAAGCTACCCCGGCAGCCCACTACTGGCAAAAGAACTCTGCCGCCGTCAGGATCGACTGCGACTCAGTGAACTGCACCCGGCAGACTTTCCACGCCTGCAATCATTATTTGAACAAGATCGTCGCACACAGATAACTAAAATCGACGGCTTCGCCAACCTTAGAGCTGCACTGCCACCTATAGAGCGCCGGGGAATGGTGTTGATAGACCCGCCCTACGAACTCGACCATGAATACAGCGATGTGGTCAAAGGGGTGATGGATGGTTTAAAGCGCTGGGCCAGCGGTACCTTTGCTATCTGGTATCCGGTGGTTCACAGCAAGGATGTGAGTTTTCTGGAGCGCAAATTCAGCGCCGCGGAATTGCCGGCGACACTGCAGATCGAACTCAATGTACTGCCCGCCAATAATCGCTATGGGATGACCGGCTCGGGAATGATTGTTATCAATCCGCCGTGGAAATTGAAGCAGCAGATGGAAGATCTTCTGCCCTGGCTGACAACCACACTCAGTCAATCCCCCGAGGCGGGATACAAACTAAAATGGCTGGTTAGGGAATCCTAAGAGAGAACTACTGATCAGATTCCTGAGAGCGCGCACGACTTGCATTCTTAAGCGCTTTCTTTTCAGTTCTGCGACGCTCAGTTGCCTCCTGAGCGGCATTGCCAATATGTTCCTCACCGCGTTTTTTGGCCAGCGCTACCTGCTTCTGACGCTCGGCAAAACGCTGCTTCTGCTCATCATCCACAGTGCCATAACAGTGGTGGCAGGAAAGCCCCTCCTGATAGTGCAGATGGTCTTTCTCCTGCTCGGTAATTGGCATACGGCAGGCGTGACACTGATCGTAAGAACCTCTTTTCAGATCGTGATCCACAGCTACGCGATTATCAAACACAAAGCACTCACCAGACCATAGGGTCTGCTCTTTCGGCACCTTTTCTAAATATTTTAAAATGCCGCCCTCAAGATGGTAGACCTGATCAAAGCCCTGCTCTTTCATATAGGCCGTGGACTTTTCACAGCGGATACCGCCGGTACAGAACATCGCAACTTTTTTGTGCTTTTCTGGGTCGAGATTATCTTTCGCCCAAGCCGGAAATTCACGGAAGGTTTTAGTCTTTGGGTCCACCGCATTTTCAAAGGTGCCAATCTCTACTTCGTAGTCATTGCGAGTATCCACTAATACCACATCCGGATCGGAAATCAGCGCATTCCAGTCTTCCGGCTTCACATAGGTGCCCACAACCTGCTTGGGGTCTATACCCTCAACACCCATGGTGACAATTTCATTTTTAAGCTTAACCTTGGTGCGATAAAAAGGTATCTCGGAATGGTAAGACTCTTTGGTATCTATATTTTCCAGACCCGGCTGCTGGCTCAGCCACTTTAGCAGCGCGTCGACCCCTTCACGGGTACTGGAGACAGTGCCATTAATACCCTCTTTCGCCAACAGCAAAGTGCCAAACACATTGTTCGCGGTCATAGCGTTCAGCAGAGGCTCACGCAGGGCTGCATAATCTGGCAGTGTGACAAACTTGTAGAGTGCGCAGGAGACATATTGTTCGGACATAAATTACCTTGGAAATATTACCGCGTTAGCAAAATCTATTGGACTGATATTTAGCCGAGGCATTGTAACAAATCAAGAATAGCTTCGGCAGATATCGAACAGATCAAAATGCAGACAAAAAATCATCCATATAAGCGCAATCAAACTGAAACAGTTTTAAGGCTACTATTACAGTGTATTTCCAGTGCACTTAAATGGTTCAAAGGAAAATAATAGAGTCCATTTGAAGAGATAAAAGCATTTTATTGGTGCGTTTTAGGGCTAGTTAACTGGCAGCCCTGCAGGGAGATCAAGGCATTTAGCTACAGGTGCCGCAGATACTAGGTTTAGGCACAAAACTTGCAGTTAACTTGCATACAAACTTACAGGCCAAATGAAACTAATTCACCAATGAATAACCTTCAAATCCAACCAACTTCGCAATCAATTTATCCAGCACGTCAGGACCCATCAGTAATGGCCAGCTCAGAGAAAAATTCTATCCGGAAAAGCCACTCAGCGGTATCAGTTAAACCCGCCAGAAAAAGCCAATCTGAGCGCACCATTCCACTGATCGATCTGTCCAACTTTTCACGGCGCAGAGCAGAGATCAGCAAACAGCTTTGGGATGCGGCCACCAATTACGGTTTCTTCCAGCTGGTTAATCACGGTATCCCAACCAAGGATATTGATTTTGCCTTTATTCAGGCGAGCCGATTTTTTGATTTAACGGAGAGTGAAAAAACCAAATTTTCCCTGCGCAAATTTAAAAATGCTGGCTGGGAATCTCGCAAGCAGGTGCGATCATCAACCGGAGTTGCAGATCAGAAAGAGTCCTACCAGATAATCCAGCCAAGAATGAGAGGCCTGTGGCCAGTTGAGTCACAGCTTCCGGGTTTTAAGGGACAGTTACTGGCCTTTGAAAAGTCCTGCTGGTTTTTAAGTATGCAACTGATGGGCTGCTTTGCTGAAAAATTAGGCCTGCAGAAAGATTTCTTTACTCAGGCCCATAATCCAGAGCAGTCCGATTACCAGAGTACCCTGCGTTTGTTGCACTACTATGCCAGTAGCGATAAAACCCCGGGGGCCTCAGAGCCAAAAGACTCAGAGCTATGCGCTTCTCAGCCTAAGCACCAGTGGTGGGCCGGTGCCCACACCGACTATGACTGCTTAACCCTACTGTTCCAGCGCAATCATCAGCGCGGACTGGAAATTTGCTGTGAAGAAAAACAGGAAACCCAGACCTGGGCGCCAGTGACCCCGGATGAAGGCCTAATCACCTGTAATATTGGCGATATGTTAATGCGCTGGAGTGACGATAAATTGCGCTCCACTCCCCACCGAGTAGCCATGCCCGAAGGCAGCGGCTCCTTTGATGACCGGCATTCTATGGCTTTTTTCTGTCAAGCCAATGGCCGACAGACGATTTATGGCCCCGAGGGAAAATACCCCCCTATTAGCGCCAAAGAGTTTCTTAAACAGCGTCTGGCAACCAATAGTCCAATCAGCAGTCCAAATAATAGTCAAAAAACACAATAAATTAGAGCGCGCACGATTTGGTTTTGGCTGTGAACATGCGGGGAAATTCAGCCAAACCCATGGGATATAGAGGCTAAAACACAGACTAAATGCCCCATTTATCGCACAGAGTATGCCTATCGACGTATAAGGATATATTTCTTCTGCAAGGGGTGTAATCTGCCGCCTCGAAAACGCTCTATTTCTCCAGACTCTGATTCTGATTCTAAATCTGGAGAAAATATTAAATAAAAAAAATATTTACCCAATAGGTAAATTGTTCAAGGGGAAACATTTTGGCTTACAGCAAAGCAAAGATACTGTTACTACTGGTCTTATCCCTAGCCCTAACCGCCTGTGGCGGCGGTGGTGGAAGTAGCAGCGATAACACTAACACTGGTAACAACAATTCTGGCAGTAACAATTCTGGCAGTAACAATACTGGTAACAACAATTCTGGCGGTAGCAGCAATAACGGCGGAAATACCAGCACAGACACTGTTAATCCGGTTATTGCCCTTACCGGCGAAGCCACAGTTATTCTTGAAACGGGACAATCCTTCTTCGATCAGGGTGCAACTGCAAACGATAATGTTGATGGGTTTCTTACACAAAGCATAACCACAACAGGTTCAGTTGGCAGCGCAGCCGGTACCTATACCCTGATTTATAGCGTTCAGGACAGTGCTGGTAACAGTGCCAGTGTTACCCGAACAGTTATCATTCAGGCGCCTGACAACAGCTCTGGCAATGGATCAAATACTGGCGGCAGTAGCGAACCCAGTCAGATCAATATGATCGAAGGGTTTGGCGGTGCAGTGTATGAGGAAAACACCTCGACTTACACTTTCCCATCGGGTACAGAAAATTGGGCCGGTTTTGCCAATATGAACTTTGATGTCTACCCCTTTTCTTTTGCTGATGGCGGCACCATCAACTTTACAGCAGCCATCCCGGCTGGCAGCAGTGCGACCCGCGTTTACTTTCGCTTTGAGCGCTTACCTTTCCCGGATGTTGATCCTGCATTTAATCTGGATTCGGTACTGATCAGTGGAGAAGCTGAGCTGGAGTACACAGTAACCATTCCACCCCAGCCTGAGACTAATACCTTTTCATCATTCCTGATGTATGTAGTCGAGCGCGACTCTCCGGTTATTGTTAAAAACATCACCGTGACCGATGACCCAGGTGACGCTGATACTGGTGGTAATGGCAACACAGGTGGCGATAACACCACTGGTGGCGGCAGCGCTACAGTTAAAGCGATCAACTCCAACAACTGGTTCCATCAGACTATCCTACCCAATGGCTGGGGCTGGTTTAATAATGAGCAACAGCATTACACCGACCGAATTGAAAACTCCCACGTCAGCAATGGCAGCATGAAAATTGTTGCCATTAAAGAGAGCTTTAGAGATCAGGGACACACCAAAGATTTCACCTCGGCACGACTCAATTCAAAGTTCGCGTTTAAATATGGCCGTGTAGAGGTTAGAGCAAAGTTGCCTACGGGTGCTGGCACCTGGCCGGCAATCTGGACACTGGGTAAAAACATTAGTGAGTACGGTGCGTACTGGCAAACTCAGGGCTTTGGCACTACCGGTTGGCCAGCCTGTGGCGAGATCGACATTATGGAGCACTGGGGCAACAACCAGAACTACGTTCAGAGTGCCATGCACACTCCATCTAGCCATGGCGGTACCATTAACCATGGCGGACAATACATTAGCACCGCCTCCACACAGTTCCATGTTTATGAAATGGATTGGAACAGTGATCGCATCATCTTTAGTGTGAATGGTAATGAGCACTACAGATACGCGCCCACGGTTAAAAATGCTGACACCTGGCCCTATGATGCAGAGCAGTATCTAATACTAAATGTTGCCATACAGGACAATATTTCAAATAGCTTTAGTCAGAGCGCCATGGAGATTGATTACATCAGAATCTATTCAGAAAATGCCAGCTCTACAGCTCCACCGATCTGGTCTGATGAATTTGAATAGCCCTTGTTTTTAGAGTGATTGATAGAAAGCCCCTTGCAGCCAGCCGGTTATAAGGGGCTTTTTTTTATCTCAGGGTTTCTCGCTCAACTATACCCATCATCTTATAAGCCAACAGTGCCGCGGAAAATTGGTAGCCATGGAAGCCTGCAATAGGCGCAAACTCGGTGATATCCATACCAATAATATTGCGCTGCTTAACCACAGACTCAAACAGTCCAAGGGTTTGATACCAGCCCAAGCCACCGGGTACAGGGGTGCCGGTTGAGGGAAAGATAGTTGGATCCATGCCGTCAATATCCAGAGTAAAAAACACATTGTCGGGAAAATCATCCGGCAGATCGAATGACTGAATATTCTTGGGTACCAGAATATCCGCATCCAGATGCCCTACCCCATAGACCTTTCGAGTGTCCCTCTCCTCCTGACAGAACGCCCGAACACCCAGCTGAAACAGCGGGATATCCAGATCGACAATACGCTTCATCACCGAGGCATGACTGTAGGGATTGCCCTCATAGGCATCACGCAAATCTGCATGGGCATCAATTTGCACCACACCAAAATCTTCAATACCCGCGTCTATAAGCCCTTTGATAATACCGTAAGTCACCGTGTGCTCACCGCCCAGCCCCACCGGAAAACCACCGGCTTTAATGAGCGCTGTCGTCGCCGCAGCAATCCGATCAATCGCCTGCTCTGGCGTGCCGCTAACATCCACAGGGGGATGGGTGTAAATGCCTTTTTCACTGGGATTACTTTTGCCGTCCCAGGTCTCCAACTGCCAGGAGGCCTCAAGGATAGAGGCCGGGCCATCGGCCGTCCCTCCACCGTAGGAAACCGACTCTTCGAGAGGCATAGGCAGGATATGGAAAAAAGCCTGTTCAGGTTTGGGATGCTTAAATTCCGAACCCAAAAATATCGGATAACCGGGGGCTGCTAGTTGATCAAACTCTGACATTTTTAAATCTCTCTCAGGTGATTTTTTTCGGTGCAAACCGGCTTAGGATAAACGCTGTTTAAAATCATTGTAGCCAAATTCCCTGACCAGTCTCAGCTCGTCAGTCCGGGAATTCCAACTGGCGATAGCGGGCAGACCAACACCGTTAAAGGTCATGGTTTTAACCATGGTGTAATGGGCCATATCGTCAAACATCAGACGCTGACCTATCTCTAGTGGCGCATCAAAGCTGTAGTCACCCATCACATCACCGGCCAGACAGGTTTGGCCGCCAAGGCGATAATTAAAGGCTTTGTGATCCTTTTCCCCAGCATTAAAAATATCGGCACGGTAAGGCATTTCCAGAGTATCCGGCATATGGCAGGTGGCCGAGCTATCCAAAATTGCCAGCGCCATTTCATTGAAAGTGGTATCCAAAACCTCAGTGACCAAAACCCCACTATGTAAAACAGCGGCTTCGCCCGGTTCCAGATAAACCTGTACAGCATACTTTTCCTGAAAATCCACAATCCGTTTAATCAGTGCGTCTACTGGATAGTCGGCGCGAGTAATATGGTGACCACCGCCAAAATTAACCCATTCCATTTTGTGCAACAGATCGCCGAACTGCTGTTCAACAACCGCCAGCGTGCGATCCAATGGCGCAAAATCCTGCTCGCAGAGGGTGTGAAAATGGAGCCCGCTAATACCGGTCAAATCCTGATCGGCGAACTCACTTTTAGGGATACCCAGACGGGAACCCGGGGCACAGGGATCATAGATCGGTGTGGTTCCCTCGGAGTGCATAGGGTTAATGCGCAGACCAAATTTCAATTCCGGACGCTCTGCTCTGGCCTGCTCAATCAACGGCTGAAACCGCTGCCACTGCCCCAGAGAATTAAACACCACATGATCGGAAATCTGCATTATCTCCGCCAGCTCATCCTCTTTATAAGCTGCACAGAAGGTATGCACCTCCCCGCTAAATTCACCACGACCCAAGCGCGCTTCGTAGAGGCCGCTCGTACAGGTGCCACTCAGATAGCGATCAAACAGCGGCGCCAGACTAAACATTGAGAAGGCTTTTAAGGCCAACAGTACCTTGGCACCAGACGCCTGCTGCACGCGCTGCAAAATACGCAGATTGTTTTCAACCGCTACTTCGTCGACCACAAAGCAGGGCGATGGCACTCGTTTGGGGTCAAAGGTTTCAAAGGTTTTACACTTGATCATCGGCGTTTGGCTTCCCGTTAGAGCAAATCAAAATCAGGGTCTTCAATCACCTTCCATGAAAGCCCGTGCTGATTCATATCATCCATAAAGGCATCGGGATCCATCTGCTCAATATTCCACACCCCGGGTTTCATCCACAGACCCTGAACCATTAACTTGGCACTGATCATGGCCGGTACACCGGTCGTATAGGAGATCGCCTGAGACTGCACTTCGCGATAGCAGTCCTGATGATCCTTAATATTGTACAGATAGACGGTTTTTTCGCGGCCATCAGAAATGCCCGTTACCACACAGCCAATACAGGTTTTGCCGGTGGTTCTCGGCCCCAGAGTCGAGGGGTCTGGCAGCAGCGCCTTGAGAAACTGAATAGGGACAATCTTCTGACCCTGAAACTCCATCGGCTCAATGCCGGTCATACCCACATTGCCCAACACCTCAAGATGCTTTAAATAGCTTTCGCCAAAGCTCATCCAGAACTGCGCCTTTTTAATCGTTGGGAAATTAAGCGTCAGGGATTCCAACTCTTCGTGATACATACGGTAGATATCATAACTACCAACCCCTTCAGGGCAGGTAAAAGGCTGACTGGTGGACATCGCCGGCGTGGAAACAAATTCGCCGTTCTCCCAGTGCCGACACTCGGCCGTCACTTCACGGATATTGATCTCCGGATTAAAGTTGGTGGCAAAGGGGTAACCATGATCGCCGCCGTTAACATCAATAATATCCAGCGTATGAATTTCATCGAAATAATGCTTTGCGATATAGGCGGTAAAGACATTGGTCGCACCGGGATCAAAGCCACAGCCCAGTAGCGCCATAAGACCGGCATCGGCAAAGCGCTGCTGGTAGGCCCACTGCCAACTGTACTCAAACTTTGCAGTGTCCAGCGGCTCGTAATTGGCGGTATCCATATAGTGTACGCCCGCTCCGAGACAGGCATCCATAATGGTCAGATCCTGATAGGGCAAGGCGACATTGATCACCATAAAAGGCTTTACCCGCTCAAATAGGGCTACCAGTTCAGGCACCTTATCGGCATCCACAGCGGCAGTTTCAATACTGCGGCCATAGCTCTGATGAATCTGCTCGGCAATTTTTTTACACTTGCTCTCGGTGCGACTGGCGAGCACTATTTGGTCGAATACATCGCCCATCTGCGCGCATTTATGGGCCACAACCTGACCCACACCACCGGCACCAATAATGATAATTTTAGCCATAATTTTCTCTTCTAATTCTCTCGCTCGTAGTAGGTATAACCCTGCATACTGGCTCTAAAAGCCTTGATCATCTGCTGGCGCTCGGCCACCGAAATTCGTCCCTGCTGCACCGCCCGCTCTGCGGTATTGCGGTAACTCAGCTCCAGCTGCTTCGGCTCATACTCCACATAGCTCAATACATCCGCGATGGTGTCACCGATCATCTCTTTAACAAAATCAAAACTGCCATCGCGGTTTAAACGCACACTGACAACATTGGTATCGCCAAATAAATTATGCAGATCACCCAGTGTCTCCTGATAGGCGCCGACCAAAAAGACTCCTAAATAGTATTCCTCACCAACTTTTAACGGATGCAGAGGCAGGGTTTTTTCCGGCTCGGTAAGACCGATAAAATTATCGATCTTGCCATCGCAATCGCAGGTAATATCCGCCAGTACCGCCTGTCGAGTCGGCTCTTCGTCGAGGCGATGAATGGGCATAATCGGGAACAGCTGATCGATGGCCCAGATATCCGGCAGTGACTGAAAGAGACTGAAATTGCCGTAGTAAATATCCGCCAGTGACAGTTTTAACCCGGCCATACTCTCCGGAACCTGTTCCATAGTATCCAGGGCATCGGCAATATTGTGCAGCACATCGAGAAAGATATTCTCGGCGCTGGCGCGACAGCGCAGATCAATCTGTCCGGCCTTAAATCCATCGCGAATCTGATTGCGGTACAGATGAACCTGTTCATAGCTCTGCTCAATATTATCCGTTGTCAGATAAGTGGAGACATTGCGCAGCTTTGCCAGCAGCGGATGCTCATCCGCCTGAGCTAAACTTTTACTACTCGATTCAAAAGTCGTCGTGTCGAGAATATTGAACAGCAACACCGAGGCGTAAGCCACCACCGCCCGACCTGACTCGGTGACAATCACCGGATGGGCAACAGACTCATTGTCGAGGGTCTGCTTAAGCGTTTCGACAAGGGTTTCGCAGTACTCTTCAAGGCTGTAGTTGCGACTGTGGTTATCCTCACTCTGAATACCCGAGTAATCCACCGCCAGCCCACCGCCAAAATCTATATGGGTCAGCGCGGCACCCTCGCGCACCAGATCCACATAGTAGCGACTGGCTTCAATCACACCGTTGCGAATATCCCCGAGACTGGGAATCTGTGATCCCAGATGGCAGTGCATCAGTTTTAGACAGTCGAGCATCTGCTCCTGTCTTAGGCTATCCACCACATCAATCAACTGAGTAGCAGTGAGACCAAAAATACTTCTATCACCACTGGTCGAATTCCAGTGGCCGCTGACCTGAGAGATCATCTTGATACGAATACCAATCATTGGACGAATATTCATCGCCCGACTGCGCTCAATAATAATCGGCAGTTCAGAGGGTGTTTCAATGACAAAGAAACATTCAAAGCCGAGCTTAGTGGCCTGCAAACCGAGGTCGATAAATTCCTCATCTTTATAGCCATTACAGATAATCAAGCGACCGGGCTCCAGAGAAGAGAGCGCAATAATCATCTCCGGCTTACTGCCCACCTCAAGCCCGTGGTGATAGCGTTCACCAAAGTCGGCGATCTCTTCAACCACCTGCGCCTGCTGATTGACCTTGATTGGGTAAACGCCACGGTAGGGCTGGGTATAAGAGGCATTGGCTATAGCGCTAGAAAAAGCTTCGCTAAGGCGTTGAATCTGTGCATCGAGAATATTTTCGACCCGCAGCAACACTGGCATCTGTAAATCCCGATCGACCATACCCTTCACTATATCCACCAGTGCAACTTCGGTGTTGAGGGTTTTTGCGGTTACATGACCGGCATCGGAAAGACCAAAATAGTCATTTCCCCAGCGCTCAATTCCGTAAAGATCAGCAGACTGTTTCGCCTGCCAGGGTTGTTTTGTTTTCTGATCCATAATCTGACCCAAAATCTAATCTAAAACCCAAATTAACTGCTTTGATCGTTTAAAACAGCGCAGCGGTTAATCGAAAAATAAGCCTGTTTCAATTTGGCGCAATTCTGCACCAAACAATAAGCTGAAAGCTATATTTATTTACGCTGAATAGGTTAATCACAGGTACGTAAAAAGACCCCCAAAGGGGTCAATTTTTAGTAGATATTATTTAGCGGGATTACAGGGAGTTATTGATCTGTATAAGGGTCTGCAATGGATCTGCAGACTGGGTGATGGGACGGCCAATCACCAGATAGTCACTGCCCAGGGCAATTGCATCCACAGGTGAGACAATTCGACGCTGATCGTCGGCCGCACTATCTGGCAGGCGGATACCCGGGGTAATTAACTGAAAGTCTGAGCCCAGCGCGGCTTTTAAGGCACTGGCTTCACGGGCAGAACAGACCACACCGTCAAGACCACAGTTCTTGGTCAGCCCGGCAAGGTGTAATACCTGCTCACTGGGGCTGCGCTGAATACCTATCTCCTGCAAGTCGGACTCATCCATACTGGTCAGTACAGTGACACCAATTAACAGCATCGAACTGCCCTGCTGCTCTAGCGCCTGCTTGGCCGCACTCATCATACGACTGCCACCGGAGGCGTGAACATTGGTCATCCACACACCCAGATCCGCCGCTGCACAAACCGCCTTGGCAGCAGTATTGGGAATATCGTGAAATTTCAAATCCAAAAATACATCGAAGCCGCGATCGACCAGAGACTTAACCAATACCGGGCCGGCAGCGGTAAATAATTCTTTACCAACTTTGACTCGACACTGAGTTGGGTCGAGCTTTTCTACCAAGCTCAGCGCAGCCTGCTGATTATCAAAATCGAGGGCAACAATAACTTTTGAATGAGTGTTGGAATCCAGTGCGGCCATAAGCCAATTAGTCCTTTTTAAGAGCGCGAGCCAACTGGCGCCGATAGTAAGTAATAAGTACTGAGCTAGCTAATAGCCCGAGTAGACAGCCGACGGTTAAAAAAATCATCAACCACAGACCGAGACTCATGGTCAGGCTCTGCAAAACAATAAAGTCCACATCGACCAGCTGGTTATTTTCCATAGCGAACATAGCACCGACAACAATAATCGCCAGAACCAATATAAATTTTATCAACATCCACAGCGCGCGCATCGAAAGCTCCTTTTTGTCTTAACCCTCTTATTTAAAAGAGGTAGTACAAAATAATCTGATCGCCATTGTACTCGCTGGCCATCGACTCGACAAAAAATCCACAGAAAAATTGACTAAAAAACAATAAAAAAAATGCGCCACAGGAAAAACCCGAAGCGCATTTTTTGTATTCCAGAATTTTGCTGTTGAAAGCAGCCTTCCAGAACTTTACTTCTTGGCAGAACCAAAACGCTTGTTAAAGCGATCAATTCGACCACCGGTATCAGCAACTTTCTGCTTACCAGTGTAAAACGGGTGACATGCTGAACATACGTCTAGGTAGAGCGCTTGTTCGCGTGTTGAACCAACAGCAATAACATTGCCACAGCTGCAGGTCGCTTTTAATTCGTGATAGGCTGGGTGAATCTCTGTTTTCATCATATACTCCAATTTGCATGCCGCCACCTTATCAATCAGCTGATAGAATGTTCCGGTAAATTAACCACTAAACCAGAAAACAAACAATCCAACTCACGTATGGCACGGCAGGCCATTTCTAAAGAGCGCGGATTCTAGCAGAAATAGACCTGGTTACAAAAGGAATTCTCAACTTTATTATGCTGGCTTCAAAACCTTTAATTATTCGCGTTGCGATACCCTCGCCATTGCGTCGCAGCTTTGATTATCTGGTTCCCGACAGTTTGGCAGAATCGCCGCCCCAAAGGGGTTGCCGGGTAAGTGTTCCGTTCGGCAAGCGCGAAGTGGTCGGACTGGTTATTGAATGCACTGACAGTAGTGATTTTGCGCTGGAAAAGCTCAAGCCAATCAGCGCTATTATCGACAGCCAGCCACTGCTGCCGGAATCCCTGTTTAAACTGTTTATCTGGGCCGCCAATTACTACCAGCATCCAATCGGTGATGCACTGTTTAGCACCCTGCCAGTATTGCTGCGCAGTGGCAGTGAACTGCCGGAAATAGAGATTGCCAACTGGCGCGCCACCACATTAGGCAAAGGACTGGGTCCAGACTCCCTAAAACGCTCACCGCGACAGCGAGCGCTGATGGACGACCTGCTGGCAGAGCCACTGATCCGCGAGGACTTATTGCTTGAAACCCATAACCGCGCCGCCCTTAAACAGCTCAGGGAAAAAGATCTGATTGAGCTGGTTATGCAAAAGCCCGAACCTGTGGCGCTCAACAATTTGCTCAGAGAACAGCCGCTGACACTCCATAAATCGCAACAGCAGGCGATGGATGCGATTGAATATCACGGCTTTAAAAGCTTTTTGTTAGACGGGGTTACCGGCAGCGGCAAGACCGAGATCTATCTGCAGGCAATTGAGAAAATTCTTCGCTATGGCCGTCAGGCACTGATTTTAATTCCCGAAATCAGCCTTACACCGCAGACTGAAAAACGCTTTCGCGATCGCTTTAATGTGCCACTGGTAACCCTTAACTCCGGATTGACCGATAAAGCCCGACTCGAAGCTTGGGCGCGTGCCAAATCTGGCGAGGCACAGATTATTCTCGGTACGCGCTCGGCGATCTTTACCCCGCTCAAAGATCCCGGGCTGATTATCCTCGATGAAGAGCATGATCAGTCCTATAAACAGCAGGAGGGCTTTCGTTACTCGGCACGAGATCTCGCGGTTATTCGCGCGAAACAGGAAAACATTCCGATTATTCTCGGCTCTGCCACCCCCTCACTGGAATCCCTGAATAACTGCAACCAGCAGCGCTATCAGCATCTGGTTTTAGAGACCCGTGCAGGCAGTGCTGTTCCACCAAGCTGGGCGCTGGTGGATCTAAAAGCCGAAACCCTCGAATGCGGTATTGCTCGCTCAACACTGGCCGCTATCAAAGAGACTATCAGTAAAAAACAACAGGTACTGGTTTTCCTCAACCGCCGGGGCTTTGCCCCTACCCTGCTCTGCCACCAGTGCGGCTGGGTTGCCGAATGCCGCAGCTGCGATGCGCGGCTAACTGTTCACCGCGCCCGTGGTCGCCTGATATGCCACCACTGCAACTACCAGCAGCGCAATGTACACCAGTGCCCAAGCTGTCAGGGCAAAGAATTAATTGCCGCCGGCGAAGGCACCGAACGCAGCGAAGCCTGGTTACAGCAATGTTTTCCAGAGACACCCGTTCTGCGAGTCGATCGCGATAGTACCCGCAACAAAGGCGCTATGCAGAAGGTCTTTGACACAGCCAACAGCGGCGAACCCTGCATACTGGTCGGCACCCAGATGCTCGCCAAAGGCCATCACTTTGCCAATATCACTCTGGTAGTTGTGCTGGATGCAGACAGCGGTCTATTTAGTGCCGACTTCCGCAGCCATGAACGTATGGGTCAGTTACTGGTGCAGGTGGCCGGACGCAGTGGCCGCGGTTCCAGTGCCGGTAAAGTGATCGTGCAAACCCACCAGCCCCAGCATCCGCTTTTGCAGCTGCTGATTAATGAAGGCTACAGTCAGTACGCAAAATTACTGCTCGACCAGCGTCAGCTTACTCAGCTGCCCCCCTATAATCAGATGGCGATTATTCGCGCTGAGTCAAACAACCCCAACCAGGCCGAAAAGTTTTTAAGGGCAGCGCGCAATCTGGCCGAAACGATTGCCCCACCCACACCCAATCTGAGTTATCTGGGACCACTTCCGGCACTGATGGAAAAGCGCGCCGGGCGCTTTCGCTTTATATTCCAACTTAGCGGCCAGCGCCGAGCAGACCTGCAGCAACTGCTCTCCGCCCTCTGCCCGCAGCTGGAGAGACTTCCGGAAGCTCGTCAGGTGCGCTGGTCTATAGATGTTGACCCTCAGGAACTCTAGGGGGTAATTTTAGTGCTAATTTTAATCGTAGAAGGTTTGCCTAAGCACAATAATCCCCTACAATCCCAGCTCTTAATTGGAGCTCTATAAATGCCGCAAGAATACAAAAGATCCTCTGGCCGCTCGACCAAAAAGCAGCCAGCCAAACAGAATTCGTCGCTGCCGACATTTCTATTTGGTATGGTTTTTGGAGCCCTGCTAATGAATTTTGCACCGGCATTATTAAAAACTGCACCCACTGCCACCACCGCAGTTGAGGACGTGACCGAAAGCGTAAAAGCCGAAGCCTCTGAACTGAAGTTCGACTTTTACACCCTGCTGAAAAAGACTGAAATTATTGTTCCCAACGATGAATCCACAGAGACTCAGGATGTTGGAAACGAAGAGGATTCCACCTATCTGCTGCAAGCGGGCTCTTTTAAAGTTGCCAGTGATGCAGAAGCCCAGCGAGTTAAATTACTGCTGTTAAATCTAAGTGCCACGGTAGAAACCGTCGGTATTGGAAGTGGTGAGAAATGGCACCGTGTTCTGGTCGGCCCGTTTACCGATGCCTCGAGCATGGCCAGCGCCCGCGCCAAGCTGTCTGAAAATGCCATTGATAGTCTGCTGCTTAAACGTAAGCTTTAAGTCTAACGTCAGATAGATCAGCGCGGCAATAGTGGGTTACACTCTGGTATAGAATTAATTTTAAAAGCTAATTATTCAAAATAATAAAAACAGAGCCGCCCATGACCAGAGCCGTTGTAAAACCTAGCCTTCTAGACGCACTTATTCCCGTAGTACTCCTAATCTCCATGCTCGCCGGAACCGTCTATGTATTTGGTCTCGACTCCTTTGGTCCCAATCTGGTTGCACTGATTCTCGCCGCTGCAGTAGCCGCACTTATAGGTATTAAAAATGGCCTGAGCTGGAAAGTTATCGAAGCGGGCATGATCGACACCATCACCATGTCACTGCACGCCATACTGATACTGCTGATGGTCGGTGCCCTGATTGGCAGCTGGATACTGGCCGGCACAGTACCGAGCATGATCTACTACGGTGTTGAATTAATATCACCCAACTACTTTTATGCCACTTCCTGTCTGGTCTGCGCGCTGGTCGGATTTAGTATAGGCAGCTCATGGACCGTCGCCGGCACCCTTGGCATCGGCTTTATGGGTATAGCCGCGGCACTGGATCTATCCCTGCCAATCAGCGCCGGTGCGATAATATCCGGCGCCTATTTTGGCGATAAACTATCGCCGCTCTCGGATACCACCAATCTGGCAGCTGCTGTTTCAAACAGTGATTTATTTGCCCATATTGAACATATGCTATGGACCACAGCGCCGAGCTTTATTATTGCCCTGACCGTATTTTTTATTCTCGGTTTTGGCAGTGGATCCTCTGTTCAGGTAGAAGATATAGAGCTGTTGCAAACAGCTATGCAAGACGCCTTTGTTATCAACCCTCTAATGCTAGTGCCATTGGTACTGCTACTGGTTATGGCCGTCAAGAAACAGCCTGCCCTGTCGACACTGATAGTCGGCGCACTGGTTGGCTGTGTATTTGCTGTCGCCTTCCAATCCTCTGCGGTTATCGAACTGGCAGGAGATAGTAGCCTTAATAGTATTGCGGCAAGCTTTAAAGGCCTGCTCAGTGCCATGTTCCTCGGCTATAGCTCTGATAGCGGCAACCAATCACTGGATGCACTGCTCTCCAAGGGGGGTATGAGCAATATGCTGACCACGGTCGGCCTGATTATTAACGCCATGGCCTTCGGTGGCGCAATGGCCCGCACTGGCCTATTAGAACGATTAGTAGAGGCCGCTCTCAGTAAAGTTAAATCTGCCGGCGGTCTTATCACAACTACCGTCGCCTCCTGTATTGGCACCAATATTCTCGCCGCCGACCAGTATCTGTCGGTGGTTATTCCCGGGCAGATGTTTGCCAATGCCTACCGCAAAAGAAACCTTAAACTGATCAACCTATCGCGAACTCTGGAAGACTCCGGCACCCTGACCTCGGCCCTGATTCCCTGGAATACCTGTGGCGCCTATATGTCCGCCACTCTGGGTGTCAGCACCTTTCTCTATGCGCCCTATGCAGTGTTTAATATCTGTTGCCCAATTATTGCGATTATCTATGGCTTCTATCAGATAAAGCTTCCCGTAGAGACAGACAAAGAGACAGAGACTGCGGTGGCGAACAGCTAGCATGACAAACGCGGCGCAATGGTTAATAACAGCTCTCTGTTGCCTGGGTTTTACAAGCAGCGCTTACTGCACAGCAGAAGCCGAAAAAAACCCTGTTTTTAACGGTGAGCTAGCCCTGCAACATATTGCCAATCAGGTAGATTTTGGGCCGCGAATTATCGGCCATCCGGCCAAACAGCAGACCCTCGACTATATTCGCGAACGGCTATTGCCCGAGGCCGACAAACTGGTGGTGCAGCCATTTCAGCGCCACGGTCTCACCGGCAATAATATCTGGGCAAGTTTCTACCCCGTTGATAAAAGCCCATCTGCACGCCGAAGAATTATGCTCGGCGCCCACTGGGACACCCGCCCTATCTCCGATAAAGACAGCGATAGAAAACTGGCAGCGGAGCCGGTGATTGGTGCCAATGACGGTGGCTCCGGTGTTGCGGTACTTTTGGAAATTGCCCGCTTACTCAGCAACCAGCGTGCGCCCGTTATTGTAGATCTGGTATTTTTTGATCTTGAAGATATGGGGGAAATTAATAATCTGCCATTCTCGATTGGCGCCACTGAATTTGTCCGAAAAAATCGCTTCTATCGCCCCGCAGCTGGGGTTGTAGTGGATATGGTCTGCGACCGAGATCTGGTTATTCCCCGAGAGGGCTATTCCCGCGATAGCGCCCCCGCACTGCAGAATAAAATCTGGGATATTGCCGCAGGCCAGCAGGCAGAGGCCTTTGTCGATATCGATGGCAATTATGTCAATGATGACCATCTGCCGTTTTTAAAGGCCGGATTGAAAGTGGTCAATCTTATTCACTCACCCTTTCCGCAATCCTGGCACACCAGCGGAGACAGTATTGAGCGCTGCAGTAGCAAAAGTTTGCAGCAGGTTGGCAATGTACTCGTAGAATTGATTTACACTAAAGCTAAATAGGCCCGCTTAATAATTCATTAGAAAATTTTAGGAACGGTGATGAAAATAAAACAGCTTTTCCAGTTAGCCCTGACACTAACATTTTCTCTGGGCAGCATACTCGCCCATGCCGACCTTAAAGACAGTGATCTAGCGGCCTCTATTAATGCCGATTACAACAACCGTCTCGGCGATCTGTTTATCCACTTTCACCGCAATCCGGAACTCAGTTTTATTGAATTTAAAACCGCCAAAAAACTCGCCAGCGAACTGCGCAGCAGTGGCTTTGAGGTCACCGAAAAAGTGGGTGGCACCGGCATAGTCGCGATTCTAAAAAATGGTGATGGCCCTCTGGTGATGATGCGCGGTGATATGGATGCCCTGCCAATCAAAGAGAAATCTGGCCTCGCATACGCCTCCACAGCGACCCAGACAGACCCGGTTACCGGCACTGAAGTCCCAGTTATGCACGCCTGCGGCCACGATGTGCATATCACCAGCCTTATTGGCACTGCGCGACAGATGTCCGCACGTATGGACCAGTGGTCCGGCACATTAATGCTGATCGGCCAACCGGCGGAAGAGCGCATTCAGGGAGCCAAAGCGATGATGGATGACAATCTGTGGCAACGTTTTGGGCAACCGGATTATGCCCTCGCCTTTCATGTTGCCGCAGGCTTGCCCGCAGGTCTGGTCAATGTTCAGGAGGGATCGCCATTTGCCGGCTCGGATAGTCTGGATATTATTGTTCACGGTGTCGGTGCCCATGGCGCATCACCCCATGCCGGCAAAGACCCGATACTGTTGGGCAGTCAAATTGTTGTCGCCCTGCAGACGCTGGTATCTCGAGAACTGCCACCCCGTGAACCGGGCGTGGTTACCGTGGGTTCTTTTCACAGTGGCACCAAGCACAATATTATTTCCGACCGCGCCCATCTGCAGCTCACCGTTCGCAACACTAATCTGGAGACCCGCGAGACGCTGTTAAAAGGGATAAAACGTATTGCAGAGAATTTGGGTCGTGCGGCGGGACTTCCCGAAGATAAGTTGCCAGAAGTAATCTATTCAAAATCATCGACACCCCCCACCGTCAATAACAGCTCGCTGGTTCGACGACTTAAAGCGGCCTGGCAGGAAGAGCTGGGCGATGATCAGGTCGTTTCCCTGAGTTCACAGGGTATGGGGGCTGAAGACTTCCCCTATTTCACCACCGAGCCGGCCATTCCCAGTGTCTATTTTTCCATTGGCGGCACCAGTATCGCCGACTATCAAGCGGCATCCAATGGCGGCCCGGCTATCCCTTCACACCATAGCCCACTGTTTAAAATAGATCCTCAGCCCGCAGTAACCCGAGGGGTTCATGCCACGGTGATAGCGCTGATGGATTTAATGCCGGCTGATTAATCCCGTTTAAACTCTTGGCTATTTAACTACTGACTATCCGCCACAACCCCACTGCTCTTGAGATCAGCTATCTGCTCTGAGTCGAGACCCAGCCCCTGCAGAATTTCATCAGTGTGGCTGGCAATCTCCGGACCCGGCCAGTCTGTATTACCGGGCGTATTGGCCAACTTTGGCATAATCGCCGGTATCTTTAAGGGCTGACCATTGATCTCCACCTGTTCAAAGAGACCGCGCTGTTTAAAGTGCTTATCGACCATCATATCGGCAACATTGTAGACCGGACCACAGGGTACCCGGTGCTGCTCAAGAATTTCCATTGCCCCAGCCAGAGACTGGCCTGCACACCAGTCAGTTAAAACCTGATCGATTTCCGCTTCGTGGACAACCCGCTGGGCATTTCTGGCATATTGACTGTTCTCAGCCATATCCTCACGACCCACAGCCGTCATCAGCCGGGCAAAAATTGAATCCCCATTGCCGCCAATCACCAGATACTTATCGTCTGCACATCTATAGGTATTGGTGGGCACAATGCCGGTTACTGTGGTGCCAGAGGGCTGACGGACAACATCGGCACCATCGTACTCAGGCACCACCGCTTCAAGAAGATTAAACATCGACTCATAGAGCGCCACATCGACAACCTGCCCGCCATCACCGCGATCTCTTGAACGCAGCGCCATCAATATGCCCAGCACGGCATGGAGGCCGGAAATAGTATCCCCTAAACTGAGATTAGGTCTTACCGGGGCCTGATCCGGATAGCCGTTGACGTAGCGAAAACCACTAATCGCCTCGCAGGCGGAAGCAAAACCAGCTTTTTCCGCATAGGGCCCGGTCTGGCCATAGCCGGAAATTCGCGCATAGATAAGGTCCGGGTTATCCGCTCGCAGTGACTCTGGGTCCAGACCCCAGCCTTCAAGTACACCGGGGCGGAAGTTCTCCACCACTATATCGGCGCTCTTCAGCAGCTGCTTAACCAGATCTCGCCCCTCAGGGGTTTTAAGATCCAGAGAGATACATTTTTTATTGCGTCCCAGGCTCCGCCACCACAGGGAAGTGCCATCCTTAACTTCGCGCCAGTTGCGAATCGGATCGCCACCCGGAGGCTCAACCTTAATCACCTCAGCCCCAAAATAACCGAGCATACAGCCGGCAAAAGGGCCCGCTAAAAGCTGCCCCAATTCAATAACCCTTAATCCCTGCAGTGGTTTATTCACCTTCTCCCCCATATTTCTGTACTCTTATAACGCCCTAAATAGCGGAACTAAACAGTCACTTTAAAAAACTGCCATTGGAATGGAATCTTATTCATCAGGGTATAAACTATAGATGTACGCCTGTGAATTAAAGAACAACAGTAGCTAAAATAAAAAAATAAACGCCGCAGACTATTTTAAAAGCAGTTTTTGAAGAGAGTATACAAAAAGCCACGAAATCCGCTTTGAAAAATATCGACAATGGAACCGGCAGGGATATGCCTACTCTAATTTTCAACGTTAATATTTAGAGCTAATTTTGGGAGCGCCATATGAGACCCAGCAGCAGAGCGATCAACTATAGGCCACCGCAGAGCATAGATCTGGTGATAACTATGTTTCTCTGTATGTTTGCTATAGCTCTAAGCGCCGAGTCAGCCGCTCAAACCATCACTACAGAGATTCCGGAAAGCGACCCGATCAGCGACTATCTGGAAGCCATAGAAACAGCCGAGGCCGAGACCAGCGCCTATTCTGCAGAACTTTCCGATCTCTACTTTGGCCTCGGGAAGTCACATTTTTCCAAACGTGAATATGAGAGTGCACGTCGCGCCTATCAACGGGGCATGCAGATTGAACGGGTTAACTATGGCCTCAACAGCCTCTCCCAAACTCCCTATCTGCTCTCCATAGCCGATACCGAGAGCTTTCTTGGCAACTGGGAGGAATCACAGGATGCGCTGGAAAATGTCTACTCTATTAACTCTCAAGCCTATGGTGAAACTGATCCGCGAATGCTGCCAGTACTCGACGAACTTCTCGACTGGTATATGGATACCTACAAAGAGAGAACCCGCGATGGCGGTTATCAGAATTTAGTGATGTCCGAGCGTTTGGGCAATCGTATCTCTAAAATCCTCAAAACCCATGTGCCAATCGACGATCCGGATGCCGTATTGCGATACCGCAAAATCGGTCATCTACACTATTTTATTGCCAAACATATCAAAGAGTATGGTGAGCCCTCGGATTCTGGTTTTACTATCAACTCCGGAGCCACCACAAGCAGCCCAAGGAGTACCTCTCACCTGCACTATCAACGGGGTAAAACGGCGCTAAAGAAAGTCATTGAGTCACTTGATCAACAGCCGAACAGCAGCGCTTCCGACAAAGCCAAAGCTATCGCAGAGCTCGGCGATTGGTATCTGGCATTTGGTCAGCGCATGTCTGCCACCAAGACTTACAAACTTGCCTTCCAAACACTGGCGGAGAGTGACGAATCACCGCAGCTATCTAAAGCTCTTTTTGATCAACCCAGTGTTATTAAATTTACGGCTATAGAGGGAAGACAGGAAAGGATAGAACCTCAAGAAAAAAATCTTCAGGTATCTATGACTGTCACTAAAACTGGCGTGCCCATTAAAATGGAAATTCTCAATCCGCCAGAAAATATTACCAAGAGCGAGATTCGCTCAATTCTAAAAGATATCCGCAGCAAACGTTTTAGACCCAGACTTGTAGATGGAATAACCACTGAGAGTAAATTTGTATTGCCCTATTCAAGCAAAAAGACACAGGGATAATAAAATAACCGCGATGAAAATAATGACTGATAAAAAACTCAGCACAAACCTGACAACTGGTTCGCAAAGGCCAGTGATTACAGGTTTGCTTGTCGCTTTAATTTTAGGCCTGTGCGCCTGTTCGATGCCATCACCGACTAATAGCGGTTCCAGTTCTAGCGGCGGTATGCCCAGCTCTGGTGGAGGCTCAGCAGGTCCTTCAAATCCAGGAGGGGGAGTGCCAAATCCGGGAGGGGGAGCACCAAATCCAGGAGGGGATGCGGGCGGCAGCACACCACCACCCAGTGGCGGTGGTGGTAGTGCTGGTAATGAAAGCTCTGGGGGTGACAGCTCTGAGGCGGGCGATGATTCTTCAGGAGAGTCTATAGAGGGGCTCGATGAAGCTCTCGATGAATCTCTGGAAGATTTCGATGAGGCCGTGCTTGCCGAGGGCAATCGCAACAGTACTGATAGCATAGATATCCTCAGCCCCAGCGGCACCAGTGGGGGTATCGACAGCGATGAACCCCTGTTTGAAGAAGCCGGCAGCGGCGATGCTCAGGGCAATGCCTCAATAGAACAGCGAGCCGCGGAGGGAGCGCCACCCGGGACCGAAGATGGAGAAGGCCAGATCGGCCAAGCTAGCTCCGGGCCGGAACAGGTCGACAGCGAGATTATTCCAATCCCTGACGATATAGATGATGGTCAGGGTGACGATATTGTTTTACGACAAATTCGTGACGCAGCAATCAAAGAGCGAGATCCGGTACTCCGCGAAAAGCTCTGGGATGAATACCGCCGTATAAAGAGTCAAGGGTAGAAAAATAATGACAAGAGTGAAGTTAACTATGAGAAGCGGTAAATCTTTTAGAGCACCTTTTATTAGCGGACTAAACCTACTAATAACCCTGCTACTGCTTACCACACCAGTAACAACAGCCTATGGTGCCGTAGATAAAATAACCTCTTCAACCACCCTAACACTGGCAACACCGTCGCGATCATTTCCCATAGAGTCACTGTTAGATGTGGGCATTCCAACCCTTAATGACGGGCTCTATCTCACCGACGAAGACGACACAGTTTTTCCCGAAGTTCGCTATGCAGAGGCCATTTACTTCTCCAACCAGCTGGGCAAAGTTTTAGAGAAAAGCGGCGCCTGGGGAGCTATTCGAGTGACTCCCAACAGTGATGTGATTATGGATCTGTATATCACCGGCACCATCTTTCAGTCCGATGGGGAAACCATGGATCTGGAAATTAAAGTGGTCGATAGCAGCGGCAAGCAGTGGCTAAAAAAGCGCTATAAACAAACCACCGGCAAATACGCCTATGACCGGCGCTTAAAAAGCCTCGGCGACCCCTTCCAAAATCTGTTTATCCGGATTGCCAACGACCTGCTCAAGTATCGTGAAAAAATCAGCGATCAGCGAGCGGAGGAACTGCGCACTATCTCTGAACTGCGATTTGCCAAAAAATTCTCGCCAGAGGCTTTTGACAACTATGTAGAGGAAGACCGCAAGGGTATTTTGAGTATCTCGCGACTGCCCGCCGAAAACGACAGCATTCTTATTCGCGTACGCAAAATTCGCGAGCGGGATTATCTCTATGTCGACACCATGCAGGATTACTACGACGGCTTCTCCCAGCAGATGCATCTGGCCTATCAGGATTTTCGTCGCTCCTCCTACGACTCTGTCGTCAAAGCGCGACAGCTAAATGCTCAGGGCAACCGACAGGTTATCGCCGGTATTGGCGCTATTCTGGCGGGAATTTACGGCCGCTCTCAGGCCCGCACCAGCATGGCTGATGATGCCGGCACCGCCACCGCTGCAGTCGGTGGTTTTGTGATTAAATCCGGTCTCGACAAAAAACAGAAAGCCTCGGAATTCAACGAGTCGGTAGCAGAGATGGGCTCCTCTTTAGAAGCGGAAATTGCCCCTCAGGTTATCGAACTGGAAGATCGCACCGTCACCCTGACCGGCACGGTTCAGGCCCAGTATCAACAGTGGCAGGAACTGCTCGGCAAGATCTATCAGCAAGAGCGCGGAACACCCTAAACCATGGATACCAGAAACGCCAAACCGACCAGCGCACATCCGGCTTTTAACGGGCACAGCAACAGCCCGCAAAAACCGCTGAACAGTGGCGCGCGTCAAAATGGGGTTCAAAAAATTGTTATCTCTGTACTTCTGCTGATCGCCACTGTGGTAATTTTTGTCCTCCCCAGGGGCGTCACCGAACCCTGGATTAACTATTCGGCGCAGACTGAAAATACCCCCGTTAAGCCAACAGCTACTGAAGTCAGTCCCTCGACAGCGGCAGAAAAAACTAAATACCGGCAAGATGCGCAAACGCTATTGGCGCAGATTATTGCCTACCGCGACCGCCTTCAGGAAAAGCGAGTCGAGCTGTGGGGAGAGTTTGAATACAAGCAGGGAATAATGCAGATAGAGCGTGGCGATCAGCAATACCAATACGGCGAATACGCTGAATCTGTTGCCAGCTACCAGAGCGCCCTCGACCAGCTAAGCGCTCTTGAGGGCCGAGGAAAAACGATTCTCAGCGAAGCTATAGACAGCACCGCCAGCGCCATTGAAGAAAATATTCTCAGCACCGCTACCACCGCTATAGAACTGGCCAACGCCATGGCTCCCGACAGTAAGCAGGTGCAACAGCTCAGCCAGCGAGTAGCCAACTTGCCGCAGCTAATCGAAGCGATGCAACTGGGCGAAAAGCTTAGCGCACGCAGCCAACTCAGCGCTGCCAAAGAAGCATTTAATAACGCAGTTAAACTGGATCCAGAACATAAAAAAGCCGCCGCTGCACTGGCTAAAACCAACCAGAAAATCACCGAACAGCGCTTTCGTGGTTTTATGAGTGAAGGCTTTAGCGCACTGGATAAGGATAACTTTGTCGAAGCCAAAGCGGCATTTAATCGAGCCGCCACAGTCTATACCGACCACCCTGCTGTGGCGCAGGCACTGGCACAGCTAGAGACACGCCGCTCGCAACTCTGGGTGACCAGTAATATGGCCCGTGCCGCGGAATTTGAAGCGCAGGAACAATGGCAGCGTGCCAAAACGGTCTATCAAAAACTGTTACTCGCTGATAGCAGTCTCACCGATGCCAAAGTTAAACAGATTCCGGTGGCCGTGCGCGCCGATTTGGATAAGCGTATCAACGCTATTATCGAAGACCCTCTCGCGCTTTCAGCTAGTAGCCAATTTCGCAAAGCCCAGCAAGCCCTGCAAGATGCTTCGGGCATTGCCACTCCCGGCCCAGTGTTAAAACAACAGATTGCCAGTCTCAGGGAGATTCTTAAAGCCTCCCAAACACCGGTAGAGATCGCCCTGACCTCCGACAGCAATACAGAGGTCACCTTATTTAGAGTCGCCAAGCTCGGCACCTTTGATAAAACCTCGGTGGCCCTAAAACCCGGCCGTTATATAGTCGCCGGCACCAGAAGCGGCTATCGGGATGTACGGATTGAATTTACCGTCACCGGCAAAGGCTTCGACACACCGATCAGCATTAGCTGCAATGAGGCTATTTAGAATTTAATGGGTTATAAATAAAGAGGAAAAGCTCTAGAGAAAAATTTAAACACCAAAGGGAATCAGAGGCCATACTGATATCACGCAAGCCTCACTGACAAAAATATAATTACAAACTATGGTCGATAAAAAAGACGCCCAACCACTGACTGCAACCGACTTTACGCCGCTAAAAAGCAAGGCGCAAAAGCGTGGCACCCGACCGTCTGCGGCACTGCTGTTAACCACCTTATTCACCGTGGTCGCACTGGTAATTCTAATATTCTTATTTGCCGCACGGGCCATTATCCTGCGCCTCGACCCAACCACTGCGGTGGTTGATATTAGCGGCCTGAGCTTTCATATTGGTGATAACTATCTTCTGTTACGCGGAGAGCATCAACTCAGTGCCGAAGCTCCGGGCTATTTCCCTCTAAGTAAAACCATAGAGGTCACCGATCAGGCCACCCAGGAGATCGACGTCGAGCTGCAGCCCTTGCCGGGCAATCTTTTGGTCAATGCCAGCCTCAGTGAGATAGAGGTATTTATTGACGACCAGTTAGCGGGCACAGTGCCGGGAACTCTCGAAGGCATTAGCCGCGGCGCCCACAAACTCGAATTTAAAAAATACCGCTATTTCCCCCTGCAACAGGAAGTCGAAATCGAAGGGCTGGGTAAAACTCAGGCCATCGACATTTCCCTGCAACCGGCCTGGGGGCATATTGATTTCATATCCGATCCGACCGGTGCAGAGCTGTATATTGATAATCGCCTAATCGGCACAACCCCAATTTCAGCGGAAGTACTGGAAACCGGAAGTCAGCTAACCCTGAAAGCCAGCGGCTATAAAACCCTGCAACAGCAGGTAACCGTTAAAGCCGGCAGCAAAGCTCAACACCCATTGATCGAAATGATCGTTGCCGATGGCACCCTGTCTATCAACAGCTCTCCTGCGGGCGCCAGCATTACCATTGATCAACAATTCGCCGGTGTCAGCCCTTTAACCGTTGATGTAGCCCCCTTTGCAAAGCATAGAGTCGAGCTATTTCTCGAGGGCTATCTAAAAGCCAGCCGCACCCTGCAGGTAAAACCCCAGCAGCAGGCGGAGCTCAGCGTCGACCTCAGACCCAATATAGGCACGGTGCAGCTTACAGTCAGTCCCGCAGATGCGGTGGTTAAAGTAGATGGCAAGCCATATAGCAGTGGCAGCCAGACCCTGTCTCTCAATGCCAAGCCCCACAGCATTAGCGTGGAAAAGCCCGGCTACCAGACCAAATCCATCAGTATCACCCCCAGACCCGCCCATCAGCAGGCATTGACCATCAAACTGCTAACGCTGGAGCAGGCCTACTGGGCATCTCGTCCGCCACAGCTAAAGAGCTCAGTGGGTATCAACTTAAAACTCTTCCGCCCCGATCCACAGCAGCCGTTTATGCTCGGCGCACCGCGACGCGAGCCGGGCAGACGAGCCAATGAAGCGGAGCGCTCCGTCGCCCTGCAGCGACCCTTTTATCTGGCCACCCATGAAACCACCAATGCCCAGTACCGGCAGTGGAAAGAGCAACACAGCTCTACCGCCATTAAGGGTCAGACCCTGGATATGAATGATCAGCCAGCCGTCAAAGTCAGCTGGGAAGATGCCGCGCTATTCTGTAACTGGTTGAGCCGCAGAGAGGGTTTAGCACCGTTCTACAAGGTCGAGCAGGGTCGGGTTACCAGCTTTAACTGGGATGCTCCCGGCTACCGACTGCCTACCGAGGCGGAATGGGCCTGGGCAGCAAAAATTGATCTGCAGTCGAAAAGCCATATATTCCCCTGGAGCAATGACCTCTATCCGCCGCAGGAGATCACCGACAACTACGCGGATAAAAGCGCCAGCGCTTTTCTGACCTTTACCCTGCCCAACTACAATGACCAGTATCCAGTATCGGCGGTGGTGGGTAGTTTTGAAGCCAACAGCAAAGGGCTCTACGAAATCAGCGGCAATGTCGCTGAATGGGTCAATGACTACTTTGATATCCGCCCAAGCCGCGGCGAACCTCAACTCGATCCTCGGGGTCCACAGCAGGGCAATAAACATGTGATTCGCGGTGCCAGCTGGGCTCTGGCCTCACGCACAGAGTTGCGTCTTAGCTACCGAGATTCCGGCAACGATGGACGCATTGATCTGGGCTTTAGAATCGCCAGATATGTTGATAAACCCGGAAGTGATCTATGATCGGTTGCAGCAAAAATCAAAACAGAATTTGCAGTTTTTGGCTGGCACTTTCTATCTTGGCGACAGTCTTTTTTCCAGCGACTGCCTTTTCAGTAGAGACAGAAGAGACCGGAGAAAACCCCGCCGAGTCATTGCCCGAAAATAACAGTCAGGGGGATCAGGCCGAACAACCGCCAGAGGCCCCTGAGGACTTTAAGCCTAGCGAAGAGATCTCCGAAGACTTCCCGGTTCCTCTTCCATCAGATATCTAACAAGCCCTTTTTTACAAACTTAGGAATACTCAAATGAAAAGTCATACCAATGAGATGTTCTTCCAATTAATCGCCCTGCTACTGGCAGTGATTGTTGTGCACGCGATCTTTGTCACCGTCGTGCGCCCCAATGCCGAGAGCACCATTCGCCAACACGCCGAGATGGCTGCCGCAGGTGAAGCCTACGAAGTACCGCGATCATTCTTTATTGTGATCAAAGACTTCGAGCAGGAAGCCTGTTTTATTCTAATGTTCTGGGCTCTGGCCATCATGGGTTACAAAACCCGCAGTGCCATGAACGAACAAAAAATGTTCGCCACACAGTTGGTCTCAATTAGCGAGGGCTCGAGGGTCTTGCCCGAGGATGCCAGTCAACTGGCAAGGCCACTGCAATCTCTGCCGGAGGATCAACGGCCGCTACTACTGCCCCGGGCACTGCAAACCGCCCTGACCCGATTTCAGGTGACCGACAGTGTTCAGTCCGCAACCGATGCGGTCAATACAGTGTGCAGCAATGAAAATGATCGTCTCGACTCGGAACTGTCGATGGTTCGCTATATCACCTGGGCAATTCCCTCGATTGGATTTATCGGCACAGTACGCGGTATAGGTGCGGCACTGGGTCAGGCTCATGAAGCCATGGAAGGCAATATTGCCGGCGTTACCAGCAGCCTTGGAGTAGCCTTTAACTCAACCTTTATCGCCCTGCTAATCAGTATGGTGGTGATGTTTTTTATGCACCAGCTACAACTTATTCAGGAGCGACTGGTACTGGATTCCCACGCCTACTGTGAAAACAATCTGCTGCGATTTTTAAAAGCGAAATAAACCATGAGCACTGCTGTTCTCGAACTTAATGATCAGGCGCTACTGATTAAAACTCAGGCCGGTGAAGTCTATTCCGAGCCGGGCTTTGCCCTGCATACAGAACAGGGCATTATCACCGGTCTTCCCGCCCGTCAGCAGGCCTGGCTACAGCCGCAAAATATCTATCGCGAGTACTGGCGACAACTCAATCAGGCACCGCTGTCTGGCGATCAGCAGTGGGCCCGCCATCACGCCGATATCGCCTATGCCCAGCTGCACAGTCTGCTGACCAAAGCCGGTACCCCTGAGCAGTTAGTACTCTGCGTTCCCAGTACATTCGATGATCAGCAACTATCACTATTGCTTGGCTTAATAGATGCTATCAACACAACCGTAGTCTCAGTGATAGATAGCAGTCTCGCCAACTGTCTGTATCTGGAGGACTATATTGAAAATCTTCAGACTATTCAGGCAGCGGAAAAACAGACCCTGCATATTGATTTACAGATGCACCAAATGGTTGTCAGTCAGATTAGTTTTGAGCGCAACAGTCTGCGTATTGAAGCTCATCAGGTGATTCCGGATCTAGGTGCCAGCCATATCTTCAATGCCCTCGCCGGCTATATCAGAGATCTGGCAATCAAAACCCATCGCTTTGACCCACTGCATACCTCCGAGGGCGAACAGGCTATTTATGATCAACTTCCCAGTCTGGTGGCGCGCTTTGGCGGTATCTCTGAATGCGACCTAAGCCTCAGCTCACCGCGAGGAGATCTACCGATGCTACTGCGCAAGAGCGAAATCGAAGCGCTACTGGAACCCCGCCTGCAGAGCTTAACTCGACTGATCAGCAACAGTGCCGCCGCGGATATCACCCTCTCCCACAACACAAAATTGATCCCTGCCCTGCACTCAGGTTTTAGCCACGCACGACAACTCAATGAGACTCAGGCGGTTGATAACTGCCTAAGGTCTTACGACAGCCTTTTAAAGCACAGCGAAAATCTTCACCGTATTACCTCATTTGAGCAAAAAGTTACCTATAGCGGCAGGCGCAAAACAGATATAGCACCACCAAAACCGGCCACCCATCTGCTCTATCAGGGTCGAGCCTGGCCCCTAAACGAGCCCCTCAGTATTGGGATAGATGGCAAGCGTCTGAATATTACTCAGTTAGTCGACAGCAGCGCGGCACTGGTTGTCTCAATCAATAACCACAGCCTCAATATTCTCTATCGCGACAACCAGATTTCAATAGAACTGCCAGAGAGCGCCGCACCCGGTGGGAAAATTTTTATCGGTGACTTTCGACTGCAATTAATCGAGGTCTGCAATGGCTAAGAAGCGCCGCAATATTGCCTTTAGTCTCTCCTTTCTGGACATTATGGCCTGTGGCTTTGGTGCGGTAACTCTGCTGTTTTTAATTCTTCGCCACAATGCCACCGAAATTGAACTACCTGACCCCAGACTGGCCTCGGAAGTCGATCTGCTGCAGGAAGATATTCGTCAGGCGGAAGAGGAAAAGATCGAACTACTAAATAGCCTTGAACAGTTGCAACTGCAGCTAGTCACTGCACAGGGTGCTTCTGAAAGAGTGATTACCGATCTTCAGGAGCAGGAAAAAAGCATTCAGGCCGACCCCAAAGATGATATTGCCAAACTGCGCCGTCAAGTAGAGCAACTGGAAAAAGAAACCGCGCAGATGGAAGAGGTTGAGTTTGGCGACAAGGTCCGCGAATTTCTTGGGGATGGCAATCGCCAGTACCTCACCGGCCTTAAACTCGGTGGCGAGCGGGTAATGATTCTTGTGGATGGTTCGGCCAGCATGCTCGCCGATACCGTGGTCAATGCCGTGCGCCGGCGCAATATGGATGACAGCCTAAAAAAGCAGTCGCCAAAATGGGTATGGACCCTGCGCACCGTCGAGTGGCTGCTTGCCCAACTGCCACCGAGCAGTCGCTTTCAGGTCTATATCTTTAACACCGGCACCGAGCCAGCAGTTATCGGCACTGAGGGTGAGTGGCTGGATGCTGCAGATTCTCTGGCACTGGAAAAAGCCGTCGAGGGACTGCGCAATTATTCACCGGGCAATGGCACCAGCCTTATCAATGCTATTGCCGCAGTCAATGACTTTGAAAACAAACCGGACAATCTGTTTTTACTCACCGACGGATTGCCTACTCAGGGCGCCAGCGCACCGAAAAAATATATGGTCAGCGGCCGCCAGCGCCGCGACTTCTTTGCCGCCGCAGTGAATAGCCTGCCGCGAGGTATTCCGGTCAATACGATCTTATTCCCAATGGAGGGTGACCCGGAAGCCGCCGCGATGTTCTGGCAACTGGCACTAAATACACAGGGCGCCTTTATTGCCCCCTCGCGAGACTGGCCATGAAACGCCAACGCCGAGCCTCTCAGGAAGCCAGCATTTCATTTTTGGATGTTATCAGCTGTGGCTTTGGCGCTATTGTCCTATTGCTGGTGATAGCCCGAGTTGGCGATCCCGCCGCCCTTGAACAGGCGGAAAATAAACTGCGCGCCACGGTAAAAGAGTATCAGGAGCGCCTGTTTGATGTGCGCGGTGAATCCGTCGTGCTTAACGAACAGCTTAAATCCCGCAAGGAACAGCTCTCCGATCTCACCGAGCGTGTAGCCCGCCTGAAAGCCAAACTGGCCAGTGTTGAAAAGCAGTCCGTGCAGATATCCCAGTCCGAAGCGCGGGAAAAAAAGCAGTTGCAGCTAGTGATGCAGGTTCTCAGTGAAGAAATGGAGCGCCTGCTCGGCCCGGAGTTTAAACAGCAGAATAAATTGATTGGCGGTATTCCAGTCGACAGTGACTATATTATTTTTGTGATCGACACCTCCGGTAGTATGCAGGTCGCGGCCTGGGAAAAGGTCAAAAAAGAGATGATCAATATTCTCGATATTTACCCGGATGTTAAAGGCCTGCAGGTGCTCAATGATATGGGCCAGTATATGTTCTCCGCCTACCGTGGACGCTGGATACCAGATAGCCCGGAAATGCGTCAAACCATCGTCACCACTTTAAACACCTGGGCGCCCTTTAGTAATTCCAGTCCGGTTGAGGGCATTAATGCAGCGATCCAGACTTTTTACAAAGCCGACCGCAAGATCAGTATCTACACCCTCGGCGATGACTTTCAGGGTCGCTCTATTCGCAATATAGTCAAAGCCATCGACCGGTTAAATCAGGCCCACCGCGGCGCCGACCGGCTGGTGCGTATTCATGCCATAGGCTTTCCTGTGCACTTTCCACCGGGCGGAACTCCCAGCGCCTCAGCAATTAAGTTCGCCGCTCTTATGCGTGAACTAAGCTATAACAATGGGGGAACCTTTATTGGCCTTAACAGCCTTAATTAAAGGAATCATAATTATGCAGCTATCTAAACTATCAATTATCACCGGCCTTTTTGCCCTGCTATTCATCACTGGCTGCAGCTCATCGGCACAGGTTCAGGTGGACCGAAACTTCCCGACCGTGGTCTCAAAACCCAAAGCGGTCAGCGCCTCGATTATTTTTAACGACGAATTTAAAGACTATGTAGCCACACCGAGCAAGAAAACCACTATCGATATAGGCGCAGCTCAAACCCTTATGCTCGGTAATGCCTTTGCCGGGCTGTTTAGCAATATTGAATTTGTTCAGTCCAAAGATCAGGTAAGCCTTGAAAATGCGCTGGTAATCACCCCATCGGTTCAGGAAGTTCAGGTCTCCACACCCTCAGATACCTATTTAAATGTCTATGAAGTGTGGATCAAATACAGCCTCGATATTGAAAACTCACAGGGCGATCAGATCGACAGCTGGTTTATGCCCGCCTACGGCAAGACACCAGACTCTTTTATGCTGTCAAAAACCAATGCCATTGAAGAAGCGGCCGTTATCGCCCTGCGCGATGCCGGCGCCAAATTACTTCTCGACTTCTACCGTATCCCCAGTATCTACAATTGGATGCTACGGGAGCAAAAGCTGGGAGGGGAACAGTGAATAAATTTTTCCCACTGCTTATAGCAGCACTAACAACCGCTCTACTCACCGGCTGCGGTGCCACCACCAGCATCGATGAATACCGTCCAAACAATAATATTATGGAAATTAATAGCGATGAATCGGTGGTTATCCTCGGGCGCAGAGATGCTGGACATTACGATACGGATAGGGAATTTATCAGCTGTATCGGATCGAAAATGCAGGGCGCGGATATTAGCGTTATGCCCGAACAGCAGTTTATCGACTCTATCTACCCCTGGTTTGAACCACGCACCGCACCCAAGGGGTTAAAGCGTTTAACCTATTTAATGAAAGACCCGGATATCAAAAGTCAGGTCGACCGACAGGGTGTCCGCTATCTGGTATGGCTCGATGGTTCAACCCAAACCCTTGAACAGGGCGGTTCCATTAGCTGCGCGATAGGCCCAGGAGCCGGTGGCTGTTTCGGCTTTGCCCAGTGGGAAAAAAGCTCTATTTATGAAGCTATAGTCTGGGACCTGAACGACTTTAGTGAAAAGGGCCGACTCCGTGTAGACTCCTCTGGAACCTCGTACCTGATTGGCGCCGTGGCACCTATACCGCTTTTAACACCGGTCAAAAAAGATGCCTGTAGCAGTCTTGGCAAACAGCTAAAAAAATTTTTTAGCGTAGATAACTAGCAGATAAGTAAATGGTGATTCAGTGAGACGTTTAAATTTTCAGCTGACTTTTTCTGTTCTATTGTGGGCATCAATGCTCACAGTTGCCTTAATGCCAGTGCCACTGGCGGCAAAAACTACCGGCGAAGATATCTACAAAGAAGTGCTGCAATCGACGCCCATTTACGACGACCCAGTCCTCGATAGCTATATCAAAGAGCTCGGTAATGAAATTGTCGCCCAGTCGGAAATGGCCGGCGAAGAATTTACCTTTACCCTGCTCGACTCACCAGACCTCAATGCCTTTGCCACCCGCGATAACTATGTCTACGTCAACCGCGGCCTGCTCAACTATGTTAGCAACGAGGCACAGCTAGTCTCGGTACTCGCCCACGAAGTCGGGCATATCACCAGAAAACATGTCACCGGCCAGGAGGGCAAGGCAACCGGTGCACAGATTCTATCGACCATCGCCGCCGTGCTCTCCGGCAGCGGTGAAGTCTACGAAGCCGGTATGGCTTACGCCAATTCAATTATCCGCGGCCATGGTCGTCGCAACGAACTCGAAGCCGACGAAGCCGGTGCCGAATATATGGCCAAGCTCGGCTACTCGCCCAGCGAAATGATCAGCATGCTATCGATTATGAAAGACTACGAAATACTGCAAAAAGATCGCGCCAAAGCCAGGGGAGCAAGCAAGCAGACCTATCATGGTATTTTTGCCAGCCACCCGCGCAATGATTCGCGACTGCGAACCGTGGTCAGCAAGGCCCAGCGCCTGCAGTCGACCGAGACCCGCGGCGATGGCGCCGCCAGATATCGGGAACTCACCGAAGGACTAATCTGGGGCGAAAACTTTCTCGCCAAAGAGAAAAAACCCGAGCGCTACTCGGATATGAAACTGCGGGTACGCTTTGATTACCCAAAAGACTGGACTCAGACCAATAATGCCAGCCAACGCAGTTCGGTGGGCACGCCTGAGAGCAAAGAGGCCAAACTCAGCATGACACCGATTGCGCGCACCGCCCAGAGTCCTGAAGAATATCTCTACAACTTTCTCAAGGCGGCAAAACTCGAACAGGGCAGCGCCATCTCCCCTGCCGGGCTAAAGGGTTTTAGCGGCATTTTGCCCGGTGGTGAAAGTGGTCCCGACCAGCGTATTGCGGTTATCTATTACAAACTCAATGCCTTTGTATTTAAGGGTGAAGTGGATAAACCGGCGCAGTTTGCCGACACCGATAAACTGTTTGTCGAATCGATTAAAAGCTTTCGACCCATTTCACGCCGTGAAATCGCCGGCCAGAAACCGAAAACCATTCACTATGTGAAAGCCACCAATGCCACCAACTTCGACGCGTTGGGCAAGGCACTGAATCTTAACGCCACGGAATTAGATGATCTGCGTATAATCAATGGTCATTACCCCAGCGGCGAGCCAGTGGCCGGCGATTGGATAAAAATCTTTAAACAGTAAAAACTTTTACAGCGAAACTCACGTGACTCTTAAAACCCCCAGACAATTTTTTCTACTGCTGATTATTCTAATGCTGATTTTTGGCGCACTTTTGGGTCTTGGCTACTGGCTTAAAGACACTGATCAGAGCGAAGAGAACTGGGCTATGGATCGGCTGACTCAACCGGATAACGCCGAGCTGCAAAGCCGTATAAACAGCAAACTATTTGCAGATAAAATGGTCGATGTGCCCGGTATAGGCGCGGATATAGACAACACCATAGATGAGTCTGCCATGGAGGCCAAACTGGCCGGCTTAACCAAAAATGTGACTACAGAAAAAATCCCTACAGCTTCACAACTGGAAGGTTTTTATCAACTGAACAAAGATAATTATCGTGAGCCATCGAAACTCTGGCTGTGGGTGGATACCTTTAGCAACGCTCGTTTCGGGGGTCAGGTTTTCGAAAAAGCACAGCAGGCACTGGATACTTTAGCTATTGAAAGTTCAACCCCAGAGGGTGATCTATTCGATCGCTACGGGGCTATATTATCGACGGAGTTAGATGAGAAATATGGCCGCGCATTTACCGACAAGTTGCTGTCGCTAATCGCAGACAGCGAATCACTACCCTGCTGGGCAGGGCCAATAAGCTCGCCTATTGGCGCACATCTGGTCTGTGTAAAGAAAATAGACTGGGGAACTTACCCAGCCATTGATGAGATAAAATCTCAGCTTATCAATGACTGGCGTTTTTCAGTGGCAACCGAAAGCTAAATAAAACGCTAGGCCATCAACTCGGCAAAGAACTTGCGCAAGCCATCAGCGCCAGACTGTTCCCAAGTTTTTAATGCCGCAGTACCAACAATGGCCATATCTGCAGAACCGCGCAAGAAGTCCATATCTTCCTTGCCGCTAATACCAAAGCCAACACCAATCTGCGCATCGGTATGCTGGCGACAGCGTTCGATCAGTGCCAGAACATCATCACCCATATTGGTTTTAGAACCGGTCACACCTTTGCGGGCAACCACATAAACCAAACCGCGACTAACAGCACCCAGCTGTGCCAGACGCTTATCACTGCTGGTCGGTGTCATCAAAATAATTGGCTCAATACCCGCCTCTTCCGAGAGACGATGAAGATTGGCTGACTCTTCTACCGGTAGGTCGGGCAGAATATAACCAACACCACCCGCCGCTTTAAGGCGCTTAACAAAGGTCTCTTCACCCATTTTAAAGACCGTATTGTAGTAACCCATCATCAGCAGCTGAAAAGGAAAACGTTCGCTAGCCTGCTTCATAAACTCAAAGCAGTCCTCAACCGTAGTACCCGCCTTTAGAGACTGTTCGTTGGCGTTAACGAATAACGGGCCATCGGCACTGGGCTCAGAAAATGGAAACTGCAACTCAACCAGATCAACACCGGCTTCGGCCATAATCTCCAGTTCTTGCATATTGGCTTCAAAGGAAGGGTAACCGCAGACCACATGGGCCATGACCAACAGATCTTTATCTTTTTTACGTTCGGCAAGAAAGCTTTGCAGACCCATTAGTTTTTCTCCCCGCGGTACTGATCCGCTTTGCCTTCAATAAAGGTCTTCCACTTGGCATCATCTAAAGCATCGGCAATGGTAAAGATATCTTTATCACCGCGACCGGATTGGTTGATCAAAATAATTTCGTCTTTACCCATAGTCGGCGCTTCTTTAATGGCCGTTACAAAAGCATGGGTACTCTCCAGCGCGGGAATCAATCCTTCCGTACGCATGGTCAGTCGCAAGGCTTCCTTCACTTCAATATCGGTGGCCGCTTCAAAGCGAACCTTACCCTTGTCGTGGAGATGAGAAAAGATCGGGTTGACGCCGATATAGTCGAGGCCGGCGGCAACCGAATGGGTTTCATTCATATTGCCTTCATCATTCTGCAGGAAGTAGGTTTTAAAACCCTGAGCGACGCCAACAGTGGCATCATCATAGGCCAAACGGGCAGCGTGCATATAAGTACCCACACCCTCACCACCAGCTTCACTGCCGATCAGCTCAACATTATCATCGTCGAAAAAGCCCTGGAAAATACCCATGGCATTTGAACCACCACCGACACAGGCGTAGACACGATCCGGCAATCTGCCGGTCTGAGCAAGCATCTGCTCGCGAGCTTCAAAGCCAATAATCGACTGGAACCAGCTGACCATCTCCGGGAACGGATGAGGGCCACAGGCAGTGCCGAGAATATAATGCGTATCGGCCATATTGGTTACCCAATCGCGCATTGCTTCATTAATTGCATCCTTAAGGGTCTTCTGACCATCTTGAACAGCGATAACCTCAGCACCGAGATTTTCCATCCAGAACACATTGGGACGCTGGCGTGCCACATCGACGGCACCCATATAAATTTTACAGTCAAAGCCAAAGCGCGCCGCCATGGTCGCCGTCGCGAAACCGTGCTGACCTGCACCGGTCTCTGCAATCACCTTGCTCTTGCCAAGGCGCTGACATAGGAGGCCCTGCCCCATCACATTGTTCACCTTGTGGGAACCGGTGTGATTAAGATCTTCACGCTTGACATAAATCTGAGCACCACCCAACTTGCGCGACAGGTTTTCCAAATGAGTCACCGGGGTGGGTCGGCCAGAGTAGCTCTGCATCAATGCAACATAGTCCTGCCAGAATTTTGGATCCGATTTGCATTCGCGAAAACAGACCAGCAACTCTTCAATCGTTGCATGTAGAATTTCAGGCAGAAAAACGCCGCCGTATTCCCCGTAGTAGCCTTCACGACCGTCGGAGAAGTCAAAAATATCCATGGAAACCTCAATAGAAAGCGGTCTACTTCTCGGAAGGAGACCGCTTTTTGGATGAAACAAAATTAGGTGCTTAGTTTATCCAAGTCACCAGACTGACACAACGTTCAGATTCAATGTTGTTTAGCTTGGCGCCTTTTATGGAATCTAATCTCTGCGTCTCTTACTAACAAATAACTGCCGTACATAACACCACCAAACAATACTGCCATAACTGTAATTACAGATATCATAGCTGACCCCTTAAATTGCCTGAACCGCAACAGAATGTAATCACCTCATGTCACAGTCCGGCTTTTGCCGTAGTAGTTAGAAATGTTGCATTATTATTTTTCTTATCCTTTTTCTATACGCAAGGATCACGTGACTGGTTTATTGATAACGGTCAGTTTTTTGCCGATGCCGCCAACAGTGGGGATCTGCGCGACTTATCCACAAGTTTTTCAATGACTTACAAACCGGAAACCCTTTTGTTCAAGAAAAAAACACAAGATATAGTGGATTAGGGCTTGCAAGACACACCATGTAGGATAAACTGCTTCTCCAGTTCCTCAGACAAAAAAATTAAAAATTCGGGAATTTAGACAGAACGTACAGTATATACGTCCCTAAAATAACGTCGGCAATCCTATGCATAAGCATCTGTTGTTAGCCGAGAATGATGATTAAAAGGCCATTCAATGAGCACCGCACCAAAATTAAAATCAGTTAAAGCCGCGAAAAAAACTCCTGAGATCAAGATGCAAGATGCATCACTGGATATCTGGGATAAAAAATACCGACTCAAAGACAAGCAAGAGCAGCCTGTAGATGCAGATATCAATGCAACCTACGAGCGAGTAGCCAAGGCACTCTCTGATGTCGAAGCCAAAGATAAGCGCGACCAGTGGAAAAAGCGTTTTGTATGGGCACTTCAGCACGGCGCCATTCCCGCCGGCCGAATTATCTCCAACGCCGGTGCTCAGGCTTACAAGCCAGCCACCTCTACTATTAACTGTACAGTTTCCGGTATTGTTCCCGATTCCATGCAGGGCATTCTCGAGCGCAACCTCGAAGCGGGCCTAACACTGAAAGCCGGTTGCGGTATCGGTTATGAATTTTCAACACTGCGTCCTAAAGGTGCTTATGTTTCCGGTGCTGGTGCTTACACTTCAGGGCCGCTGTCGTTTATGGATATCTACGACAAGATGTGTTTTACCGTCTCCTCTGCCGGTGGCCGCCGCGGTGCGCAGATGGCTACCTTTGATGTCAGCCACCCAGATGTATTTGACTTTGTTCGCGCCAAGCGTGAAGACGGTCGCCTGCGTCAGTTCAACCTGTCGCTGCTGATCACCGAAGAATTTATTGAAGCAGTTCGCGCCGACAGCACCTGGGATCTGACTTTCCCGATTAGCGCCAAAGAGATCGAAGGCGGGCTCGACCTGAAAGGCGACGATGTTGTCTGGAAGCACTTCCCAACGACCGAAGCCTACACCACCAATAAAGATGGTCTGGTTGCCTGTCGCATCTATGAAACCATTCGTGCTCAGAAGCTGTGGAATGCGATTATGTCGTCCACCTATGACTATGCAGAGCCCGGTTTTATTCTGATCGATCAGGTCAACAAAAATAACAACAACTGGTTCTGTGAAGATATCCGCGCCACTAACCCCTGTGGTGAACAGCCTCTGCCTCCCTACGGCAGCTGCCTGCTAGGTTCGGTTAACCTGACCAAGTTTGTGCGCAATCCATTTACCCCAGAAGCTTATTTCGACTGGGAAGAGTACGCAGAAGTAGTGGCTGTATTTACCCGTATGCTGGACAACGTCGTTGAGATCAATGGCCTGCCTCTCGAAGGTCAGCGCAAAGAGATCGAATACAAGCGTCGTCACGGCATGGGCTTCCTCGGTCTGGGTTCAACTCTGACCATGCTGCGCATGAAGTACGGCGAGCAGGACTCACTGGAATTCACCGAGCGCGTAGCACAGGATATGGCTGTATCTGGTCTGACTGCCGGTCTTGAACTGGCCCGTGAAAAAGGCCCTGCGCCAATTATGGAAGATGATTTTGAAGTTACTGCCGCCCTGCTATTTAAGCGCCCAGAGCTGGCCAAAGACGGCATCAAGCTTGGCAGCAAAATCAAAGGCAAGGTTCTGCTCGGCAAGTACAGCCAATATATGCAGAATATCGCCTCTGTTGCCCCAGAGCTGATCGACTCAATTATTGAAGAAGGCTGTCGTTTTAGCCACCATTCATCCATTGCGCCTACCGGCACTATCTCGCTGTCACTGGCCAACAATGTAAGTAACGGTATTGAGCCAAGCTTTGCTCACCACTACTCGCGCAACGTAATTCGTGAAGGCAAGAAGTCGAAAGAGAAAGTTGATGTTTTCTCCTACGAACTACTGGCTTACCGCACGCTGATTAATGAGAAAGCCATGCCTTATGGCACCTCGGAAGAAGAAGCACTGCCCGACTACTTTATGAGCTCAGAAAATATTGTGCCCAAGGCTCACGTTGATATTCAGGCCGCCGCACAGAAGTGGGTTGACTCTTCAATCTCGAAAACAATCAATGTTCCAACAGATTGCGACTACGAAGATTTTAAAGATATCTATCTCTACGCCGCTGAAAAAGGCCTTAAAGGCTGCACCACCTTCCGCTTTAATCCAGAAGCGTTCCAGGGTGTATTGGTTACCGAGAAAGATCTCGAGAACACCACTTACAGCTTTACTCTGGATGATGGCTCAACGGTTGAGTTTAAAGGCAACGAAGAGGTTGAATACGACGGTGAAACTCATACCGCCGCCAACCTGTTTGATGCATTGAAAGAAGGTTACTACGGTAAATTCTGATCCCATTAATTAGATGCTGTAGCAACCAGCACGGAATAGCACGAGGAATAAAATGAGCAAGAAAATTGAAAAGAAAATTGTCTCTTACAAGGTAAGCACTGAAGAGCAGACCAAAGAGGCCGAAGCCAAAACAGCGGAGTCCAATATTATCCAGATGCACGAGAAGGTTTCACGACCTGAGGCTCTGGCGGGCAGCACCTACAAGATCAAGACGCCAATGTCTGATCACGCGCTGTATTTGACCATTAACGATATTATTTTGAACGAAGGCACTGACCATGAGTTGCGCCGCCCGTTTGAAGTCTTTATCAACTCGAAGAATATGGACCACTTCCAGTGGATTGTTGCACTGACCCGAGTTATCTCTGCAGTATTCCGCAAAGGTGGTGACTGCACATTCCTGGTTGAAGAGCTAAAGGCTGTATTTGATCCACAGGGTGGCTACTTTAAGCCCGGCGGTAAGTTTATGCCCTCTCTGGTCGCTGAGATTGGTTGGGCGATTGAAGATCACCTACAGAAGATTGGTCTTCTAAAGATGCCTGAGATTCCCGAGCACCAGCAGAAAATTTTGGATGAGAAGCGCGCTGAGTTTGAAGGCACAGCTGCTGCGCCTGCGGCAGAAAGTTCCGATTTTCCGCCCACTGCAGAGGTATGTAAGAAGTGTAGTGTGAAAGCGGTGATCCTGATGGATGGCTGTATGACTTGCCTTAACTGTGGTGATTCTAAATGTGGTTAAGCATTTAGATTTAGTTAGCGGTATAAAAAAACGGCTCTAGGGCCGTTTTTTTATACTTGGAAATTATCTGTAACTTTACTCGTAAAAATCCCTTTATGGGCGCATCAGTACATCAAAAGATTCTATTTCGATGGCCATTATCAAAACCAGACTGTTACAGTGGTGTTAGTTACTTATAGTACTAGGATAGAGGCCCTCGCCAACATAAAGCGGCGCAAAAGAAAATACAGCTTCAGTCGATGTATCCACATGTATTTTAACGGCCTTGGCATCAGGCCAACCAAATGTTTGCAGGCGAGTAATATTTGCACCAAATGATCTCCCAGGTTTCTTCGAATAGGGGCGATCAATAAGGAATTGGTGATGATCACCGTGAACTAACAATACAGGTTTATCAAATTCATCACCCAACTGGCCAATCATTGTGCGCATATCGGCAAAACCGTCCTGTGTGCCAGAAGGTATAAATATATTTGCATGACATGCCAAAACCAGCGCCTGGACTCCAGACTCAGCCGCTTGCCTGAAGACTTTTCTCAGCCATTTTTTATTGGCCTCATTGCGCATATAAAACTCTGAGTTCTTATCCTGAAAACTGTTCTCTTTGAGACCATTGTTAGAACCAACAATATGTACCGTCGCATACAATACCTCACCCTTCTGCCAAAGAGAATTTTCAACAGTCTCTGCGCCGGCTTGCTGATGCAAAGTCAGCTTCTCCCGTCCAAAACTTATGCCAGCGCTGAAAAATATGTGGCGAAGGGCTTTTAACCTTTCAACTGGATCATATTCACCGTTGAGCTTTTTGTGACAATCTGTCCATTCATTATCGCCAGGAGTGTAGATAAGAGGCTTCTCAAACTTACCGAAATCGCCCTTTACTCTTTGTAAGGTCTCGTCCCCACAATCGGCAAGCCCTAATACATCACCCAAATGGATCGCAAAGGAAGAAGCCTCCTCGTTGATCCGATTTATCAAGGCATCGTAGGCTATATTGTCATCCGGAATAACATATGCTGTATCGGCAAGCACAATAAAATCGTATGCATTTTGAGTTTTCTGCTTACCACAAGAAGCAGCCAACAATGCTAAAGAAAAAACACCAACAATCATAAATATCTTCATTTTATACTTCCTGTAAAAAAAGAAAGAACGAAACGCTCTGCTATTACCTCCCTTAAACTAGTAAAGAAAACTAACCATATCAAGCTGATGTTATCTATCAACGGTGAACAATCGAAAGAGATTAAATGACGATCCGCCATATTGCCGAAGGAGTTTATTGTAGAAGAACGCAAAATAAATATTCAGATAGATGACTGTATAACCTGCCTGAACTGTGGTGATTCCAAATGCAGTTAAACGCCTGATTGGATTTAGTGGTATTGAGAAAGCGGCCTTAGGGTCGCTTTTTTATTGTCTGATGTTTTTCCTTTGAAAAATACCCCCAACTCTTTCTTGTCATCCTGAGCGTAGCCGAAGGATCTCTTTGGACCGAGCGAGGACAAAGCCTGAAAGTTTCGAGTGGGGGCTGATTTATAGGTTTGGAGATAATCAACAACGATGTGATCTCGAACGAATGTGAGAGATCTCAGGGGCTAGCAAAAGATCCTTCGGCTACGCTCAGGATGACAAAAATAAATATTCAGGATACCGCGCTAACTTAACTGTCATCCTGACAGAGCGAAGCGATGAAGGATCTATTACTCAGTAACTGGTGTTAGCTTTGCGGTTTTCACATCAAAAATAAAACCATGCACCTGAATATGGCTAGGCACCAACTCATGGTTTTTAATTTTTTCCACATCCGTCAAAACGCTCTGATGCAAATCGGTAAAGCTGTGCCATTCAATAGACTTCCCCGCCGCAGAACCGGGCTTGGTATTTTCGCTACTCTGGCGTTCGGGATTCTGCCATTTCTCTCCATCATGAACCGCTGTCTCCAGATCCTCTTCAAGCAACTCAGCAATCTTCTGATCAGTGACCGTAGCCATACCGCAGCCAGTATGCTGAATAACATACCATTCCAGTGTGCCTAAAAACTTGTGAGAGATAATCAGTGAACGGATTGCATCGTCAGTGGCACGGCCACCGGCATTGCGAATCACATGGGCGTCGCCCTCTTCTAGGCCGGCAAATTTGGCTGGATCCATACGCGCATCCATACAGGTAAGAATGGCAAAATTTTTGGCTGGCGGTGATGCCAGTCCTGACTTATCAAAGGTCTCGGAATAATCTTTATTGGCATCCATCAGTGCGCTTAAATTTTTACTGGGAAGATTATTGTCAGACATTTTGTTCACCTCTGGAGATAATTTAGAAATCTTTTGCCGCGGGATTATAAACCTAGTCGCCTGCTTTGTAATGCTCAATCAGCCTTTGGGCGGCCACTGTTGCCGGCAAGTTACCTTCGGTAACCGCCTGCTCCAACTCAGGCACCAGCGATTGCACCTGGGGATGATTTTTAAGATCGGCAATTAAAGCCTCGGCAGTTTCACTCCACATCCAGGTGCGAGCCTGTAAGGCGCGATTTTGCTCCAGTTCACCAGCTTCTGTTAAGGCACTGCGAAATGCTTCGACCTGCTGCCAGACCTGATCTATGCCCTGATTATGCAGTGATGAGCAGGCCATCACCGAAGGCTGCCAATGGGCAAAGCGTGACTTCATAAAATGCAGGGCTGAGCGGTAATCGTTTAGGGTTTGATCAGCAGTATTAGCCTGCTCACCATCGGCTTTATTAACCAGAATTAAATCTGCCAGTTCCATAATGCCGCGTTTAATGCCCTGTAACTCATCACCACCCGCGGGAAGTAATAGCAGCAAAAACATATCTGTCATATCCGCCACGGCGGTTTCCGACTGCCCTACACCCACAGTCTCAACCAGAATCACATCAAATCCCGCCGCCTCACAGAGCAGTAGAGATTCGCGAGTGCGGCGAGTCACACCGCCGAGAGTTTGGCCGGCCGGAGAGGGGCGCACAAAAGCATTTTCCGCAAAGGCCAGAGTTTCCATACGGGTTTTATCACCGAGAATCGAACCACCGCTAACCGCAGAGGTTGGATCGACGGCCAATACAGCGACTGAATGACCCTGCTCAATCAGGTAGTTACCCAGGGCTTCAATAAAAGTGGATTTGCCGACACCGGGAACCCCGGAGATACCGAGACGGATCGAGTTGCCTGTATCGGGCATTAGAGCCTCTAACAGCACACTGGCCTGCTGACGATGGTCGGCACGGGTTGATTCAACCAGCGTGATCGCTTTAGCCAGAGCGCGGCGATCGCCGGCTCTAATCTGGTCTCTCAAAATATCTACATTTTCAACCATAGGCACTCTTTTTAAATTTTTCTTAAACCCTTAGGCAAATTCCAAAATAATTTCATCCACCCTAAGACTCTCACCCTCAGTTGCGGAAATTTTAGTCACAGTACCATCTTGAGTTGCACGCAGGCTATTCTCCATTTTCATCGCTTCAACTACCGCTAGCTCTTCGCCCTCTTTGACTTCCTGACCCAATTCCACCGCCAGTTTGACTAACAGGCCGGGCATTGGCGACAGCAGGAATCTCGACATATCCTCTGGCTCTTTGATATGCATATGTTTGGATAGCATGGCGGCCTTTGGCGACAGCAGCTGAGCAGTGATTTCAGCGCCACGATAAAACAGCCTGTAGGAGCTCCCAGTGGCTTCCACCTGAACAGACACTTTTTTGCCATTAATATTGGCAATAAATAGCGGATCACCGAGACTCCAATCGGTTTCAACCTGATAGTCGTTTTGCAAACCCTTCTGACTGTCATCAAGGCTGACTAAATAACCCTTATCCATAAGCTCCACTGTCGCCTTGGTCTGCTGACCTCCTGCAACCACGACCCAGTCAACCGCAGCCACATGCTCATGGCCAGCCAACTGTCCGGAGAGCAAGCTGGCACGCTCTTCATACAGCTGATGGACTGCCGCTGCCACTACCGGAACAATGGATGGATCGTCTTGCACCACCAGATCGGCATTAAAGCCATCGGGAAATTCATCGGCAATAAAGTTGGTGCTCAGGCGGCCTTCAATAAATCGCGGATGCACCATCAGCGCATTAAGGAAACTAATATTGTGGTTAACCCCGCGGATATAATAATTATCCAGCGCCTCAACCATTCGCTCTATGGCCTGATTACGGCTATCGCCAAAGGTAATTAACTTGGCAATCATCGGGTCATAGAACATCGACACTTCGCCCCCTTCATAGACACCACTATCGACTCGCACCCCATCCCCCTGAGGCTCGGCATAGCCGCTTAAGCGACCGGTGGAGGGCATAAAGTTACGCAGTGGATCTTCAGCGTAGACCCGGGATTCCATGGCCCAACCCTTAAGACTGATATCTTCCTGAGTTAGCGCTAAGGGTTCACCTGCGGCAACACGGATCATTAATTCGACCAGATCCTGTCCGGTTACCAGTTCAGTGACTGGGTGCTCGACCTGCAGGCGGGTATTCATTTCCAAAAAGTAAAAATTCATATCGGCATCGGCAATAAACTCCACCGTACCCGCCGACTGATAGTCCACCGCTCGCGCCAGTGCGCAACTCTGCTCTCCCATTTTCTGACGGGTGGCCGGATTTAGAAAGGGTGAGGGGGCCTCTTCAATCACTTTTTGATGGCGGCGCTGAATAGAACATTCGCGCTCACCCAGATAGATCACATTGCCATGGCCATCGGCCATAATCTGAATTTCAATATGACGGGGCTGCTGAATATATTTCTCAATAAAGATTCTGGTATCGCCAAAACTGGAACGGGCTTCATTGGTGGCCCGTTCAAAACCATCGCGGCAATCTGTATCGTCCCAGGCCACACGCATCCCTTTGCCACCGCCACCGGCTGAGGCTTTAAGCATCACTGGGTAGCCAATTTCGGCACTAATCTCTACCGCGTGGTCAGCGTCCCGAACCACATCTGTGTAGCCGGGAATACAGCTAACACCGGCCTTTTCTGCGATTAGCTTAGAGGTGATTTTATCGCCCATGGATTCAATCGTTTTTTTGCCCGGGCCAATAAAGGTAATGCCGGCCACATCCAGAGCATCGCGAAATTCGCTGTTCTCGGAGAGAAAACCATAACCGGGATGGACCGCGTCGGCACCACTATCGCGACAGGCCTGAATAACTTTATCAATTGCCAGATAGCTTTCAGTGGAAGCCGATGAACCTATATACACAGCTTCATCGGCCATCTGCACATGCAGCGCATCGCGGTCGGCATCGGAGTAAACCGCTACTGTGGCTATACCCATTTTTTTGGCAGTGGTGAATACTCGACAGGCTATTTCACCGCGGTTTGCCACCAGAATTTTCTTCAACATAAATCTTTTATCCTTAAAAGTTTTTCTGCACTGTTTTTCTGAGAAGTTTTCCTGAGAAGCTTTTCTGACAAGCTTTTCCAAAAAGCAGACTCCTAAAGGGGAATATTTCCATGCTTTCGCCAGGGGTTTTCAATACTTTTATTGCGCAACATCGCCAGCGATCGCGCCACGCGCTTACGGGTACTGTGAGGCATAATCACATCGTCTATATAACCGCGCTGGCTAGCGATAAAGGGGTTGGCAAATTTCTCGCGATACTCTTCTGTGCGCGCAGCAATTTTTTCAGCATCGCCAATATCTTTACGAAAGATTATCTCCACCGCGCCCTTCGGCCCCATTACCGCGATCTCAGCGGTGGGCCAGGCCAGATTGGCATCGCCGCGCAGATGCTTGGAGGCCATCACATCGTAGGCACCGCCATAGGCTTTGCGGGTAATCACCGTGACTTTTGGCACCGTGCATTCGGCATAGGCATAGAGCAATTTGGCACCGTGCTTAATAATGCCGCCGTATTCCTGGCTGGTGCCGGGCATAAATCCGGGCACATCGACAAAGGTTAAAACCGGAATATTAAAAGCGTCGCAGAAGCGTATAAAACGCGCGGCTTTTTTCGAGGCATCTATATCCAGACAGCCTGCCAATACCAGTGGTTGGTTAGCCACAACGCCCACGGTCGACCCTTCGATACGAATAAAGCCGGTAATAATATTTTTTGCGTAACTGACCTGGGTTTCAAAAAACTCGCCTTCATCGGCGACCTTTAAAATCACCTCGTGCATATCATAGGGCTTGTTGGGATCACTGGGGACTATCGTATCCAACGACATCTCAACCCGATCAGCAGGGTCTTCGGTCGGCCATTGGGGGGGCTTTTCACGATTATTAGCGGGTAGATAATTAAAGAAGTGACGCAACTTGGCCAGTGCTTCGACATCATTTTCAAAGGCCAGATCAGCGACACCGGATTTACTTGAATGGGTTAGAGCGCCGCCCAACTCTTCTGCGGTTACCGTTTCATGGGTCACGGTTTTAACCACATCCGGGCCGGTGACAAACATATAGGAACTGTCCTGCACCATAAAGATAAAGTCGGTGATCGCCGGAGAATAGACTGCACCACCAGCACAGGGGCCCATCACCATACTGATCTGCGGGATAACACCACTGGCCATAACATTGCGCTGAAATACTTCCGCATAACCCCCGAGAGAGGCAACCCCTTCCTGAATTCGGGCACCGCCGGAGTCATTGAGACCAATCACCGGCGCACCCACTTTCATCGCCTGATCCATCAGCTTGCAGATTTTCTCCGCATGGGCCTCGGAGAGCGAGCCGCCAAAAACCGTAAAGTCCTGACTAAAGACAAACACCAGCCGACCATTAATCGTGCCGTAGCCAATAATCACACCATCACCGGGGACATGCTGGGAGTCCATATCAAAGTCTGTACAGCGATGCTCGACAAACATATCCCACTCTTCAAAGCTGTCATTATCCAGTAACAGGTCGATACGCTCGCGGGCGGTCAGCTTGCCTTTGGCGTGCTGGGCATCAATGCGTTTTTGTCCGCCACCGAGTCGCGCTCGGCTGCGTTTTTCTTCTAATTGCTCCAGTATTTCTTTCATGGTTATTCCTTTTCTTTTTCTCGACCCTGAGCACTTTCACCTGTCATCCTGTGCCCCCACACCTGTCATCCTGAGCCCCCACATCTGTCATCCTGAGCCCCCACACCTGTCATCCTGAGAGAGCAAAGCGAACCGAAGGATCTCTGTATAACTCCGGGAGATATTTCCACTCACTTCGTTCGATCAAGATGACAATAAGTGGACCTCTATTTAATAAGCTCAAGCACCTGTTCTGCCGCTTGGGGAATATTAGTGCCGGGACCAAAGATCGCCGCCACCCCCATAGCCGTTAACGCCGCATAATCTTTCGGTGGAATCACCCCACCACAGATCACCAGAATCTCATCCGCACCCTGCGCCTTTAGAGACTCGATCATTTTCGGCACCAATGTTTTATGACCCGCGGCCTGAGAGGAGACTCCGACTATATGCACATCGTTTTCAATCGCCTGACGCGCCGCCTCTTCCGGGGTCTGAAACATAGGCCCAACATCCACATCAAAACCCAGATCGGCAAAGGCGGTGGCAATGACCTTGGCACCGCGGTCATGGCCATCCTGACCCATCTTGACCACCAACATTCGCGGCCGGCGGCCATGACTAAGCTCAAACTCTTCGACTTTTTTGGTTATATTCATAAACTCTTTATCGCCCTTGTAGGCAGCGCCATAGACACCGCTAATTGATCTGGTCTGTGCGCGGTGACGACCCCATTGTTTTTCCAAGGCATCACTGATTTCACCGACCGTAGCTCTGGCCCGCGCTGCATCCACCGCCAGCGCCAGTAAATTGCCCTGACCGGTTTTAGCGGCAACAGACAGTGCCTCCAGCGTTTGCTCACAGATAGCGGGATCGCGCTCAGCGCGAAGTTTGTTCAAGCGAGCAATCTGTCCATCCCGAACCGCACTGTTATCAATATCCACAACATCCACATCCGGTTCTTCTTCTAGCTGGTATTTATTGACCCCGACAATCACCTGCTCACCGAGATCGACACGGGCCTGCTGCAGTGCCGCCGCCTCTTCGATGCGCAACTTGGGCATACCGGATTCAACCGCCTTGGTCATTCCCCCCAGTTCTTCCACTTCATTAATTAGCACCGTGGCCGCCTCAACCAGTTGATTGGTTAAACTTTCGATGTAATAGGAACCGGCCAGAGGATCGACCACATTGGTAATACCGGTTTCCTCCTGAATCACCAACTGGATATTGCGCGCAATACGAGCGGAAAATTCTGTGGGTAAGCCCAGTGCTTCATCAAAGGCATTGGTATGCAGAGATTGGGTGCCGCCCAGTACCGCTGACATCGCTTCGACGGTAGTGCGCATAATATTGTTATGGGGGTCTTTGCTAGTCAGACTTACCCCAGAGGTCTGGCAGTGGGTACGCAACATTAGGGAGCGCTGATCTTTGGGGGCAAACTTTTCTTCCATCAGGGTCGCCCACAAAATCCGCGCCGCGCGCAGTTTGGCGATCTCCATAAAGAAGTTCATACCTATGGCAAAGAAGAATGACAGTCGCGGGGCAAACTTATCCACATCCATACCGCTGTCGATTGCGGTGCGAACATATTCGATACCATCGGCAATGGTATAGGCGAGTTCCTGCACATTGGTCGCACCGGCCTCCTGCATATGGTAGCCGCTGATAGAGATCGAATTGAACTTGGGCATATGGTTGGCGGTGTAAGCGATAATATCCGCCACAATGCGCATCGAGGGTTGCGGTGGGTAGATATAAGTATTGCGCACCATAAACTCTTTGAGAATAACGTTCTGCAGGGTGCCCGCCAACTGCTCCGGGGCAACCCCCTGCTCTTCCGCCGCCACTATATAGCTAGCCATGACCGGCAGCACAGCACCGTTCATGGTCATGGAAACCGATACCTGATCCAGCGGAATAGAGTCAAAGAGGATTTTCATATCCTCAACCGAATCAATCGCCACACCGGCTTTGCCCACATCCCCTTCAACACGGGGATGGTCAGAGTCATAACCGCGGTGGGTGGGCAGATCAAAGGCAACCGATAAACCCTGCTGACCTGCAGCGAGGTTGCGGCGATAGAAAGCGTTGGATTTTTCAGCGGTGGAAAAGCCCGCATACTGGCGAACTGTCCAGGGACGACCGGCATACATGGTTGCCTTGGGGCCGCGCTTAAAGGGAGCAAAACCGGGCAGGCTATCCTGATATTTAAGCTCGGCCGTATCTTTGGCGGTGTACAGTGGCTTTACCTCAATACCCTCCGGGGTTTGCCACAACAGCTCATCTACAGAGCGACCTTTGCGCTCTTTTTCGGCAAGCTGCTGCCAATCAGCAATGATTGGCTTTTCCTTTTCTGCCATTACCCTCTCCGTTTTTTGACTGGATTGGCAAACTATGCAGTAGCATCAGGCTTATTAGTAGGTCTATTTCTAACAGCTAAAATCACATTTATTGCCATTTTATCTAGATTAAACTCGCCTATATGAGTTAAATTGACCTATAACTCACAATTTATATCCTATTACAGAGAGACAAAATGGCTACAATTTGCCACCATCATGTGATCAGCTGTATGCACGGGTTAAGGGCGAGAAACCTCTCCCAACAACCGGCACTGGAACGCGCCGGAATCAATCCAGCGGTATTGGGTAAAGAGGGTCAGCGGGTTCATACAGATCAGGTGGCGCGGCTATTTAAGACGGTTCAGGAAACCCTCGATGACGAGTTTATGGGCTTTACCCAGAGCAACTGTAAGGTCGGCATATTCGCTACCATGACAGAGCTGGTGAGTCGCTGTACCAATCTCGGTGAACTACTCGAAAAAGCGGTCAGTTTTTACAATCTAATTAGCAATGATATTCCCATGCGCCTAGAGCGCAGCAAGGGCAATGCGGTGCTTAGTTTTGAGATGACCAACCCCCAACTGGATCCAGAAAACTTTATGACCGAGTTCTGGCTGGTGATCTGGCACCGTTTTCCCAGCTGGTATATAGGTCAGCCAATTCGATTAAAGGAAACGCATTTCAGCTTTAGTGCCCCGACTCATAGAAGCGAACTGCAGATTATGTTCCCCGCCCGGCTGCACTTTAATAGCAGTGCCAACCGTTTAATCTTTGATGAACATTACCTAGACAAACCTCTGGTTCGAACCGATCAGGAACTGGCACAGTTTGTCCAAAATGCTCCGGCAGATATTATGACTATCCCCGGTTTTGACAGCACATTGGAAGCCCAGATCGAGCGTATTATCAGTCAGCGTCATCCGGATCGTCTGGTATTTGTGCCCATCCACCAACTTGCTGCCGAACTGGGGATTAGCTCGCAGACTTTACATAGAAGACTTGTAGAGAGTGCCACTAGCTATCAGAAGATCAAAGATAATTTGAGACGAGAAGTGGCGATTAATAAGTTGGTCAATGAAGGTCTAACGGTCGAACGGGTGGCGGAGATTGTCGGTTTTACTGAATCGCGATCGTTTACACGGGCGTTTAAACACTGGACAGGGTTAACACCTAGAGAGTACTGCAAGCAGAATGGTTGATACTGTAATACATAGGGGGGCGAAATCTTTATTAATTACCGACTATTCCTTTAATAAAATAAACTGTTGAGTTAAACGAATCATCAATTCTTTTTGCTCAGGCTTACTTTCTGCTACCAACAGAGCCAAGGCGACTAGGGTATTATCGTTAATTAGACGCTCAACCGGCTTTGCCAACAGATGCTGGTTATTACGTAAATACCATAAAAACAAAAACGAGCCAGTGCGTTTATTACCGTCCGCCAGAGGATGATTTTTGATCACAAAGTACAGTAGATGTGCGGCACGGCTAGCCACATTAGGATAGAACCAACCACCAGCAAAGCCCTGCTCAATAGTTGCGAGTGCGGATGCCAAACCGTCATTCCGCAATTGGGCAAATAAATTAGTGGCTTCGCCTTTACTGATTAGCTCACGCTTGAGCTGATCTATAGCTACTAGCGTTTCATCTAATACCAGTGACTGCATACCTTCTTGCTTACCAGAGGCATCTAAAAGACTTCCCTCATCATAGCCTTGCAGTAATGACCAGCTGCGGGCGTAATCATTGATAACTGCCAGTACCGCTTCACCCACAGGGTTAACCAGCTGCTGGTTAGCTAGGGTTTCCGAGAGCAGGTCAAGGGCTTGTTCAAATTCAACGCCGCGCTCCTGCAAGCGAGCCTGATTGAGGGTATAACCCTCCACCAAATACTTCTTTAAGATTTCAGTGGCCCAAATACGGAATTGCGTGGCCCGGCCTGAGTTAACGCGATAACCAACCGATATAATGGCATCGAGATTATAGAGCTTGAGGGTACGGCGGACCTTCCTACCTCCCTCGTTTTGAACTTGTAAGGAATCCTTACAAGTTGCCATCTCTATTAACTCTCCTTCGGAAAATATTTTTCTGAGATGCATGGTGATATTTTGCGGTTTAACCTGAAACAAATCTGCTATCTGCGCCTGAGTCAGCCAAGCAGTGTCTTTTTCTAAAGAAACTTCCAATTGCACCTTCCCATCGGCAGATTGGAATAGCTGTATTTGACTGTTAGCAGTCATATCTCAGTCCTTTATTGGAGATTTATTTGGTAACCGCAGTGTTATGACCGTAGCCGCTTGTAGATAAACCGAATAATTTCCTCTCGCCAAACACCGCAACATACTTATGCAAAGCACCCCCAAAACAAGTACTCTACAGCTCTAAATATATAGCCTATAAAAGAACCCATGTCCGACAATAAAATTAGACTTACCCAATACAGTCACGGCGCCGGTTGCGGCTGCAAAATCGCGCCCGCCGTATTGGAGACCTTTCTTAAAACTGACTACATAGCGCCCGATGATCCGCGCCTGTTAGTTGGTAATAACACTAAAGATGATGCTGCGGTCTATGATCTTGGCGATGGCACCGGAGTAATTAGTACCACCGACTTCTTTATGCCGATTGTCGATGACCCCTTTGAATTTGGCCGCGTTGCTGCCGCCAATGCCATCAGCGACATCTATGCCATGGGCGGCACACCGATGATGGCGATTGCGATTTTAGGCTGGCCGATCAATCTGCTGTCTGCCGAGGTGGCGCAAAAGGTTATTGATGGCGGGCGACATGCCTGTGGTGAGGCTGGTATTCATCTGGCCGGTGGTCATTCTATTGATTCGCCGGAACCCATTTTTGGTTTGGCCGTTACCGGCCGGGTAGCGCTTAAAAAGCTAAAGCAGAACAGCACTGCCAAAGCAGGCGATCTATTATTCCTGACTAAACCCATTGGTGTGGGAATTCTTACCACTGCTGAAAAGCAGGGTAAATTAAAGCCTGAACATTCGCGCCTCGCGGTGGAAAGCATGATGAAGCTAAACACCATCGGTGCTGATCTGGCAGAGGTCGATGGGGTTAGCTGTATGACCGATGTCACCGGCTTTGGTTTGCTCGGTCATCTGCTGGAGATTTGTCAGGGCAGTAATTTGAGGGCAACGGTTAATGTTAAAGAAATTCCACTGTTAGATAATGCCGTTATTGATTACCTCAATCAGGGCTGCGTTCCCGGTGGCAGCACCCGCAACTGGGAAAGTATTAGCCAGTATATCAGTGGCACTAATCAGCAGAGCCAAACATTGCTCTGTGATCCGCAGACCAGCGGCGGCCTGTTAATTGCGGTCGAACCAAAAGATGCGGATAAGGTGAGCCAAATACTTAAACAGGCCGGTTGTTATGATCGGTCAATTGGCGAGCTGGCAGCTGTTACCGATAGCCCGCAGATCAGGGTTATTTTATGAACCTGCCACTGGTTAATCATTACCGGCAGCTACTGCTCGATGATACGCCAATGATTGATGTGCGGGCACCGATTGAGTTTGCCAGCGGCGCACTGCCCTTCGCGGCTAATCTACCACTTATGGCCGATGAAGAGCGCCATCAGGTGGGACTCTGCTATAAAGAACAGGGTCAGCAGGCAGCGATTGAATTGGGTCATCAGCTGGTTAGCGGCGACCTCAAAGCTCAGCGCATTAAGGCATGGCAGGATTTTATGGCTGCCAATCCCAATGCTGTTTTGTACTGCGCGCGGGGTGGTTTGCGGTCACAGTTAAGTCAGGAATGGCTGGCTGAAGCTGGCATCGAATGCCCGAAGGTCGAGGGTGGTTATAAATCCCTGCGCGGGTTTCTGTTTAACTATCTAAACGATTACTGCCAGTCCCATAAATTTTTCATATTGTCTGGAATGACCGGTACCGGCAAGACCGATATTATTCAGCAATTGCCCACTGGAATTGATCTTGAAGGCGCCGCCAATCATAAAGGCTCGAGCTTTGGCCGGCCACTGGATTGCCAGCCGGCACAAATTGATTTTGAAAATAAAATTGCTCTGGATCTGTTAAAAGTACAAAACCAGCACCCCGATAAAACGGTTATTCTGGAAGATGAAAGCCGCAATATCGGTGCCCGCCATCTACCCCATTATTTTTCCGATCTGATGGCACAGAGTGCCTTTGTGGTTATAGATATGGATTTCGAGGAGCGTCTGGAACGACTGTGGCAGGAGTATGTGATTGAGCGCCACCGTAAGACCATGGCGTTTTATGGTTCGACCGGTGAACAAGAGTTTGCCAATTATCTGACTGAGAGTTTACTGCGGGTACGAAAGCGTTTGGGTGGCCAGCGCACTCAAGAACTTTTGGCCTCAATGGAAAATGCTATTGCGGTGCAACATCAGGATAATTTTGCCAGTCATCGCCATTGGCTTACTGTGCTTACTCAGGAGTACTACGATCCTATGTACAGTTATCAGTTGGATAAGAAGAAAGAGTTGGTGGTGTTTCGGGGGAGTCGTTCTGAGGTTATTGATTACCTAACTTGTTATTCTGAACCTATGTGAAGAATCTCTTGGTGCTGGACGAGGTCCTTCGGCTTCGCTCAGGATGACGGACTACTAAAATAAATCGTTGTCATTTTGATCGAGCACTAAACCACTGTCATTCTGAACGCATATGAAAAATCTCTTGGTGCTGGTCGAGGTCCTTCGGCTTTGCTCAGGATGACGGGTTACTAAATTAAATTTTGTCAGCGTGGCTGCATCCTCACGCCACCGTCCAGACGAATAGTCTCGCCATTTAGATAACTGTTCTCGGCAATCTGCACCACTAGCTGACCAAATTCACTGGGCTCACCCATACGTTTTGGGAAGGGAATATTCGCCACAATTCCATCCTGCACATTTTGCGGCATACCCAACATCAAAGGCGTTGCCATTACACCGGGCGCAATCGAATTGACCCGAATACCCTGACTGGCCAGATCGCGAGCCATAGGCAATGTCATACCGACAATGCCACCTTTGGTTGCTGAATAGGCGCACTGCCCCATCTGTCCATCAAAGGCTGCGATTGAGGCTGTATTGATAATCACACCTTTTTCGGATTTTTCATTGGCGGTATTGCGGGCCATAGCTGCCGCTGCGCAGCGAGAAATATTAAAGGTACCAATTAAATTCACTTCAACAACCTTGCGGTAGAGATCCAGGTCATGGGGCTCGCCTTCGCGATTGATGGTTTTTGATCCAGCGGCAATTCCGGCGCAGTTAACACAGATATCCACAGAGCCTAAATCATCGACAATCTTGGCAAAGGCAGTCTCAGCATCCGCACCATTAGAAACATCCAGTTTTATAAAATGTGCCTTGTCGGCCCCTAATTCAGAGACTGCCAAGGCTCCTGCCTCTGAGTTCATATCAAAGATAACTACCGTTGCACCACCTTCTACCAGTGCCTGTGCAGCCGCACGACCCAGACCAGAGGCGCCACCGGTGACTACTGCAACCTTATTCTGTAAATCCATTTTTTACTCCTGACTATTCAATCTCTAGCTATACAATTTCTAACAGTAATTCACGGGCAATAATAATTCGCTGAATTTCACTGGTGCCCTCATAGATACTGGTGATACGTGCATCTCTTGACCATCGCTCCAGAGGATACTCGGCACTGTAGCCATTGCCCCCGAGCATTTGCAGCGCGGAGTAACAGGCGGCATTGGCTTTTTCACTGGCAAATACCTTGGCCATAGAGGCCTCTTTGGAAAAGCTTAAACCCTGTTCTTTTCTTGAGGCGGCCTGCATTAATAACAGCCGCGCTGCCTCAAGCTCGGTATAACGGTCTGCAAGTATCCACTGCAGCCCCTGAAAGTTGGAGAGTGCCTGACCAAATTGCTGACGCTCGGTAATATATTGTCGCGCGTAATCCATTGCCGCCAGACCAATTCCTAATGCAAATGAACCAACACCTATACGCCCGCCGGCAAGCTCACCGACGGCAATTTTAAAGCCCTGACTCTCGGCACTTAGAACTGCATCTAACGGAATCCGACAATCGGTAAAGAGTACTTCGTTAGTCGATGAGCCTTTTTGACCCATTTTATGTTCGGCTTTACCTATAGAGAGGCCGGGATTATCCGCTTCCACCAGAAAACAGGTAATGCCTTTGCCCTTGGGTGCCTGCGAATCGGTGACCGCCCAAACTACAAACAGGCCAGCGTATTCGGCGCTAGTGATATACAGCTTGGTACCGTTTAGCACCCAGCTGTCGCCCTCTTTAACTGCGCGACATTTCATACCGGCTGGATCTGATCCGGCGGAAGATTCAGTCAGACAGAAACCGGCTGCGGGATATTCTCCCGAACAAAGTTTAGGCAGGTAATGTTGTTTTTGTTGATCGGACCCACAGGCCTGAATGACCTCGGCAACCATATTAGTAACAGAGACAGTAACTGCGGTAGAGGCACAGCCGCGACCCAATTCCGTAAGCGCGACACTAAAGGCTACAGAGCCGGCTTCAGTACCGCCATAATCAGCGGAGATATTAAGGCCCATAAAACCCAGTTCGGCGAGTTTTTTAAGGTTGTCTAAGAGTAGCTGACGGCCCTCGCCAAGGTCGAGCTTTTCTGCAACGGGCAGCAGTTCGTCTACGGAAAAACGGCGCGCCGTATCCTGAATAAATTGTTGTTCTTCATTAAGCTGTAAATGCATGCAGCAACTCCTTTGCTAAATTTAATTCCCTATTTTTTTAGATTCTATTGACTGACTGCGCCAAAATAAATGGCGGAATAACCAGTATTGCAGACTAAAAGATCCCTCGTCGCTTCGCTCTGTCGGGATGACATACTCCTGTCATTCTAAACCTATATCAAAAATCTCATGATACCCGCTGAGATCCTTCGGCTTCGCTCAGGATGACGAAATTATGAACCTATGTGAAGAATCTATTAACTGACCGCCTGTACCAAAATAAATGGCGGTATTACCAGTGCCCAAACAGTGGCGTTGGCTTCATACCAAGCTAATGCCTGTTGATCGCTGACTTCAAATATTACTTCTTCACTCAGCCACTGCTGAATCTGAGCGGCGTTATCCTGATGCAGCGCTATGGCTACTTGAATTAAATCGCCAGCCGCTGAAACTGCCAGCACATTACCTAAAGCATAGTGCTTTTGCAGTTCATGCCAGTCAATTTTTGCCGTCTCGCCATTTAGACGTGCAATCAGTTCCTGATTATCAGTCAGTTCCGACATATTACTTAGCCATTCCAGTTACAGAAATTGCGCAGTAACTGCAGGCCAGCATCAGCGCTTTTCTCTGGGTGAAATTGAACGGCAAATAGATTTTTATGACTGAGTGCTGCGGCAAAGTTAACCCCGTAATCACAGCGCCCGGCAATATAGGACTGCTCTGCTGGAGCGACGTAGTAACTGTGCACAAAATAGAAGCGACTGCCCTGCTCTATGCCCTGCCAGAGCGGGTGATCTATAGACTGCTGAACATTGTTCCAGCCCATATGGGGAACCTTGAGTTTGTCGCCCTGTTCATCGACAAGATGATTGCCAAAGAACTTTACCTGACCGGGCAATAGACCCAGACAGTCGACACCGCCATTTTCTTCACTGCTTTGCAGCAGTGCCTGCATACCGACACAGATTGCCAGTACCGGCTTGCTTTTCATCGCCTGACTGACCACATCACCGACATTGAGCCGTTGGATTTCACCCATGCAGTCGCGTATGGCACCTACACCGGGAAATACCACACGATCGGCATCTTCAACCACAGCCGGGTCGGCGGTAATAGAAACTTTGGCACCGGGGCAGACATGCTCTAGCGCTTTGGCAACAGAATGGAGATTGCCCATACCGTAATCAATTACGGCAATATGGCTGCGAAAATCACTCATAAGATTTTGTTCGTTTTGGTCGATAAAAAAACAAAAGGCTCCTTATAAAGGGAGCCTATCAAGGCACTCTGTTACAGAGTACCTTTTGTAGATGGCATTACACCGGCCATACGTTCATCAGCAGTTGCGGCTACGCGCAGGGCGCGACCGAAGGCCTTAAAGATGGTCTCAACCTGGTGGTGAGCATTGGCACCGCGCAGATTATCGATATGCAGTGAAACCAGCGCGTGGTTTACAAAGCCCTGGAAGAATTCACGCACCAGATCAACATCAAAGCTGCCGACATGACTGCGGACAAAATCTGCTTTCATAATCAGACCGGGTCGGCCGGAAAAATCCATCACTACACGAGATAGCGCTTCATCCAGTGGCACATAGGCGTGACCGTATCTGGTCAGTCCCTTTTTGTCGCCAATCGCTTTAGTAATCGCCATACCCAGAGTTATGCCAATATCCTCAACCGTGTGGTGGTCGTCGATATGGGTGTCACCCTTGGCTTGAATATCCAGATCCACCAGGCCGTGGCGGGCAATCTGATCAAGCATATGCTCCAGAAAAGGCACAGGTGTCGCAAAGTTAGCTTTACCTGTTCCATCCAGATTAACGGTTACTGTAATCTGTGATTCCAGCGTATCACGTGTCACTGTCGCAGTGCGATCAGCCATGGTTTTCTCCAACGTCAGACTATTTACAGGCGGCATTATAACCGCAATTTTCTATATTTCCGAAACAATTAGATATCTGCACTTTTGGCTGGTTAAACCGGGGTATAGATTGAAACTATAAAACTAGAAAGGAGGTATTGAGAGACCGCAGTCTCTCAATACCTATTTGGTGCTTAACCTTATTGAACTATGATTAAGAACTATGGTTAAGAACTATGATTAAGACTTAAGACTAAAAATTAAAATACAGCTCTAATTTTCAGACCAAGGTTTCTACCTGCTAAAGGAACCTCGTTCTTAACAAATGAACTGTGATTTCTGGCAACTTCATCGAGAAGGTTGTTGGCAAACACTGAAACCGTTAAATCACCTTCGCCATTTAAGTTAAAGGACTTCTTAGCTGACAGATTAAGCATCTTAAAGCCATCAGTGACTGATTCTCCTTCGCCAATATCGTTTTGTCTTTCAACATCCTTCAAACGCAAGCTCAGTTCCAAATCGCTCTCAGAGTAAGACAGTGAGTAGATATTTCTTGCCGGAACCAGTCTTGGGATATTGCTGCCATCAGCGAACTCACCTGTCACCGAGTCTCTGCCAAATGATACTAAGATCTCTCCTTTATCCAGCTCGAAGACCTGACCAAACTCGAGCTCATAACCGCTAAACTCTGCGTCTCTTTGCAGATAATTTGCCAGAATCAAACCACCGTGATCATCATGGTCATCGTGACCTGCATGATCGTCTTCAGTCTCATCCATCAGGTAAATGTAATCATCGATGTTATTTTGGAATAGAGTGAAATCACCGTAAAAGCCAGCATTTTCATAACTCAAAGTTAAGTCGATATTGTTTGAGGATTCCGCTTTTAGGTTTGGATTTCCAGTCTCTAATCTGCCAGTAGCAAGGTGCGGACCATTCATAAACAGCTCTACGGCTGAAGGCGCTCTTACTACTCTGGAGAGACCAATATTGAAATCCCAAAGCGCATTGATCTCTGTTCCAACACTTAACGCAAAGCTGGTATTGTTTAGATCTCGATCAAATAACTCCAACTCTTCCTCATGATCGCCCTCTTCGGCGTGATCATCGTGCTCCTCTTCATGGTCACCTTCTTCCTCATGTTCATCATGACTTAACGACCCGCTTCTGCTGATCATGTCATGACGGACACCAAAATCCACATGGAATGGGCCGAACTTATTGCTGAGATAGTAACCAATAGATGTCTCCTCATTATCTGTTGGGCTCATAAATGCTTCAGCACCCATAATGGAGATATCTTCTTGCGTGAGATTGAGGACCAGTTTTTGCGAAAGAGTATCGTTGGTTAGATCAAAGACCGCACCATACTCTTTAGCTTCATTCTTAAACATGGTGGGACCTTCTTCATGATGTTCATCCTCATGCTCTTCTTCACCGTGCTCTTCCTCTACGTGCTCATCATGCTCTTCTTCTGCATGCTGCTCGGTCAATAGGTAGTCGCTATCTCGGAAAAAGTAGTCCACTTTGGTCAGCCAGGGCTTATTAACCTTGTAGGAACCCTCTAGATTAAAGACATCAGACTTAGTGTTTGAGAAAATTCTTTCACCCTCATGCTCACCTTCGTGTTCATCGGCATGCTCTTCGCCTTCGTGTTCTTCCTCACCGTGCTCTTCACCTTCGTGCTCTTCGCCTTCATGATCCTCATGGTTGTCTCCATGGAAAGGAATGCCATAGACACTTTCAACACTATTGGCAGAGATGCCAACATAGCCCCAATCGCCGGTTTTCGACAGACCAATTCGCTTTGAAGTCGAACCGTAATCCGAGTTTGGCAAATATCCTAGCTGCTCTTCATGTTCCTCGCCATGTTCGTCTTCATCATGTTCTTCTTCATCATGATGCTCCTCACCCTCATGCTCATCGTGCTCGTCTTCGTGCAAAACAGCGCCATCAGGAATATCGAAGTTACCAAATTGCGAATCTTTGTAAGCCAAGCTCAGATTGAGACCGCCAAGGTTGTTTTGATAGGAGACATCATAGGCATCACCATCATTAACAGACTGGGCTTCAGCACCCATGGCTAACCTTGACTGGGTAAAATCAGTTTTGGCAATGGTGTTATCAACAATATTGATAATGCCGCCAATCGAACCATTTGAGAAGAACAGTGAGGACGGCCCCTTGGCCACTTCGATCTGCTGAATATCAGTTAAGTCGATATCGTTGACATGATCTGCACCAAGGCCTGAAACGTCCCTGACAACTCGTCCGTTGTGTAGAACCTTGACGCGACTGCCAGACATACCGCGTATAACTGGCTGCCCAACAGCGGAGCCATAGTCTGCGGATGAAACGCCTAACAGGCCATCAATTGACCCGCCTAGGCTCTGGGTTGCTGCGGTGGAGATATCCTCTCCATCTACAACTTGAAGGGGGTTTTCAATGTCGCTTAATGCCTGATCTATAAAGGATGAAGTAACAATTACTTCATCAATTTCTTCTGCAGTTATGTTATTTACTAAAAATGCACCCATAACCAAAAGTGCTACATGAAATTTTTTCATGTGACCTCCGAATAAAAATTTAAATTTTTAACAACCTGAAATCTGGGACAGATTTAGATTTTCGGCGGTGCTCTGGATGAGTAATTAGAAGCTGGAGTCGAGATAACATTTTCAGATATCTCGAAACTGTAGACATTGGCAAGATAATTGACTGAATCTGCCAGACTTGAGCTCAGTGGCCCGGATATTTCGTTTTTACAAAACTGACATTCGACCTGATAACTATCGTCATCAGCATGGCTGTGTAAAAGAGGGTCGGCAGTTATGGCAACTGCGAATAAAAAACACGCAAGCAGGCAGAATTGACCTATATATTTATTTCTATTCGCAACCATGGCTCCATTCTAAAGAACCAGTAATCACTGTCAATAAATTCTCGATATGGCTGGAAAGAATTTTTGCCGAAGATTACTAGCCCGAACGGGACGCAACCTGTGCATTGGGTTAATATAGCGCTTCTTAAAACGATCCCGATTTGAGGCTTAGTCTTGGGCAAATTACTAAAATGGCTGGTTAGATCAGCACTGACATCACTTATTCTGGCACTGGCGGCAATTATCTACCTGCTGGTGGCGGTAGACCCCAATGATTACAAACCCCAGATCAAAAATCTGGCCGCCAAACAGGGACTTGAACTGTCTCTGGATAAAGAGGGTGCTGGAGATTTAGCCTGGCAATTTATCCCACAGATAGGTATCACCGTTGAACAGGTGGACTTTGCCTATGCCAACTCTACTTACAGCGCCGCCTCCGGATCTATTGGCCAACTGACTCTGGCGGTTAACTGGAGTGAGCTGCTAAAACTTCTTAACACCAACCCCGCATCCGGTCAGATGCCAATGGGAACCGTTAAAATTGCAGACTCCAGCATTCGCATAGAACCCATTGCACCGGGCGCACTGCCCATTGAGTTGGACAGGGTTAATGCCGTTATCCACAATTTCTCCATTCAGGGTGAGAGCTTTCCCCTAACCTTCTCAGCAGAGGCAGCTGGGGGATTGAAGCTTTCTCTTAGCAGCGAGATAACACTGAATACTGTTGGTGATCGCTTGCAGACGCTCTCTATTGAAAATGCGCTGATCAAAATAGATCAGCTGCAAATGGAAGGAAACCTGCTAACCGAGGATGGCTTTATAACCGCCGAAGGCAATCTGCAGGGTGATAATTTAAATCTTAAAGAGCAAATAAACAGCCTTGAGCGAGAAAATAGCCTTGGGACGACATTTGCCGCGCTACAATTACCACCAATTCAACTGCCCGCTATGGCCGCCGAAGATGCATTAACCGCACTCAGCTTCGACAGCAGCTTTAGCCTTAACGGCAACGAGCAATCTACTATCACCACGAGCCTAACTATCGACGATCAACAGCTAATGGTGGATACCCAGATAAACCACCCGACTAATAATCTCTATATAGGCATCTCCGGAGATAGCTTTAATATTGCTAACTATATGGCGGCTGATTCCGCGGCTGCCCAGAGCGAGAAAAGTGCCCAGAGCGAGAAAAGTGCCCAAAGCGGAAAAAGTGCCCAGAGCCAAAACAGCGCCCTATTCGCCCCGCTGGCAGCGCCTTTTGCCCTCTGGCATGGCCGCAGCCAACTGGAACTATCTCTGGGTGCGCTAGATTTTGGTGATTTTGCTGCCGGTAATATCTACCTCAATCTGTTCGGCAACCAGAAGGTATTGCGCCTTAGCTCCTTTAATGCAGACCTATTTAACGGTCAAGTCAATACCACCGGACGTCTAGATATGCGTCAGGGCACCCCAGAGTTTGAATTGCAGAACTCCCTGAGCAATATAGATCTGCAACTGGCTCTGCCAGCTATGGCCGACAGCAGTGATATCTCTGGCCTACTCAATCTGGATGCCAATCTTCAGGGAACTGGCAATAGCACTGAGGAGCTACTAGGCAGTCTCAGTGGCAATGGTGAACTGACGGTTGCCAACCCCACCTATCTGGCGATCAATGTCGAGGAGATGTTCTGTAATGCCGCTGCACTATTTGGTAGCAGCTCCAGCAACAGCAACTGGTCAAAAGGTACAGAGCTGGAAAACCTCAGCAGCCTGTTCACTGTAAGCAATGGCAAGATACGGATTCAAGACCTAAAAACGGGTACCGGAAACCTTTCGATAAATGGTCGAGGTACAGTCCAACTATTGCAGAAACGCTACAGCATCACAGCCAATACCAGAGTAAACGGCACTACAACCAGCCCCTCCGGATGCTCAGTTAACAAGAGCCTGCGCGATCGCAACCTGCCATTTATCTGCACCGGCAGTTACGATACAAATGGCAAAACCAACTGTAAGCCCGATGACAATTTGGTCAATGATTTCCTCAAAGGCAGTATTTTTCAACAACTTAGCGGGCAACTATTTGATACGCCAGTTACTGATAAAGAGACCGACAAAGAGAGCAGCGATGCACAAGAAGGAGAACAAAAAAGAGAGTCAGACCCATTTAAAAGTCTGCTCAAAGATGTTCTGAAAAAGAAACTACAATAACGAGCCCAACATCCTGTCTCCTAATAAATTTCAAAATGCGGTACTCAACTGGTTTGACCAATTTGGTCGAACCAATCTGCCGTGGCAGCAAAATATCAGCGCCTATCGGGTTTGGGTTTCCGAGATTATGCTCCAGCAAACCCAAGTCAGCACAGTAATCCCCTACTTTGAACGCTTTATGCAAAGCTATCCAACAGTGGAATCTTTGGCAGCGGCAGAACTGGATGAAGTACTTCACCATTGGACCGGGCTGGGTTATTACGCCCGCGCCCGCAATCTCCATAAAACCGCGCAGATTGTGAGGGACCAACTCAAGGGACAGTTTCCCGATAATGTAACTGGGCTGATCGAGCTGCCCGGTATAGGCCGTTCAACCGCCGGCGCTATCAGTTCCATCGCCTTTAAAAATCAGGCAACCATACTCGATGGCAATGTAAAACGGGTTCTGGCCCGTTTTAGCGCCACCGAAGGCTGGCCGGGGAAAAGTGCCGTCGTAGAAAAGCTCTGGTTGATCGCCGAGACCTATACCCCCCATAAGCGGATCGCTGACTACACTCAGGCGATGATGGATTTAGGTGCAACCCTGTGCACAAGGTCATCACCGAACTGCGAACACTGCCCTTTAATGGAAGGCTGCAAAGCATTTAAACAGGGCAATCCTCAGGGTTACCCCGGTAAAAAACCAAAGAAAAAACTGCCGGTGAAAACCACCTGCTTTTTAATCATTAAAAATAGCGATGGCGCATTGCTGTTAGAACAAAACCCTCCAACCGGATTATGGGGTGGACTCTGGGTATTTCCTCAATGTGAGTCTCAAGAGCAATTAGAGAAAACCTGTTTAAAGCTAGGTATAGAGGCTAACAGTCAGCAGGTTGAGGACGTGAAGCGGCATACTTTTAGCCATTTCCATCTAGATTATCAGCCAGTTCAGATATCTATAGATAACTCTGCGATTAAGGCTAGCCAAATAGCCGAAGGCAGCAATCAAGTCTGGTATAACCCGCAGAATCCACTATCATTGGGCATGCCTGCTCCAATCAAAGCACTATTACAGAAACACTTTTAACATTTACCCAGAGGTTAGTTATGGCGCGCATGGTTCACTGTCGCAAACTTAAGCAAGAATTACCCGGACTGGATATGCCTCCATTTCCCGGACCCAAGGGACAGGAAATTTTCGACAATATCTCGAAACAGGCCTGGGCCGATTGGATGACTCATCAGACAACACTGATCAATGAAATGCGTCTAAATATGATGGATTTAACTGCTCGAACTTATCTCTCGGAGCAACGAGAAAAGTTCTTTTCGGGCGAACAGGTCGATCAAGCTGAAGGATACGTGCCACCTACTGAATAATCTCTTGACGTAGTGCATTTCAGACGCTTTAATACGCGCCTCTCGCAAAGTGCACATTTGATTGCGACGCCCGGTTAGCTCAGTTGGTAGAGCAGAGGATTGAAAATCCTCGTGTCCTTGGTTCGATTCCGAGACCGGGCACCATATTCTAAAAACCCTCAGTGAAAGCTGGGGGTTTTTTGGTTCTGTAAGGAAGTCATCGAACGGTTAGATGGATTCGCGCTAAAGCGCTCAGGGTTGCACCCCGCCTTCGCTCTGCGAACGCGCCCAAAATGCTTCGCATTTAGTCCGAGACCCCGTATTTCTGTGAAATTATTTAGTGTTGGTGGTTATACTGCCCGCCTAGCCAGTTATACCAACTTAATTATGGCCATTTGCTATTTTCCTTCCAGTGACGCTTCATCAACATTCGCTCTCATGGTCATAGAGGTTCTTTATTAGTACATCACAAGATGAATAAAAATAGCTTGGCTCACTGGATTTCATAATGGCTGAATAGATGTTCTTAGGCTTTTGATTATTCTTAAATTCATACTTGAACTGCAATGAGTTATAAAACTGCTCGTCTAAGTACAACTGCATGGGCTTATGAATACCTAACTTGATTGCATTTTTGGCAGAAGCTTCGATAGCTAGAAGCTCCGCAAACGGAACGCCCAAGCTATTTAAACAAATATGATTTTGACTTTCTGATATGTGGAGTAAAGGTTCGCCATAATACTCATTACTGCCCTGAGTAAGAACTGCATATATCGTAAGACCGAGCACCTCTTGATAAATAAGATCAAGTTCTTTTATTACGTAAAGGATTTTTTCGGGCCTATATGAACATTTAATGCCCTTATGGAAAGATCCAACATCCCAATTAGTTTTAAGTATTAGGCTATCAGCAAAAGATATGAATGATATATCGGATTCGGTTTTTGCTAGATTATCTATTCTAGCCCTTAACTGTATAAGCTTGTCTTTGTGAAGAGCATTATCTCTTATAGCATTCTTTACACCAATGGCGTCGACGAGCGCGAACAGTGAATACTCACGTAGATGAAGATGTTCTAGCCAATCATGATCTATGAATATATAAGGCTTTATATCATACTGCCAACAGCCCACACATATCTTGACCATATCTCTAGGGAGACTTATTGAAACCTCATGAAACCGCGTGAGTGTGTTTGGGTACCAAGACAGATCAAGTGAGTTACTATTTATTTTTCTTGCCACAACACGACTTACATAACCAATTTCATATGGATTGCACCCCTCCTTATGGAACATTTTACTCAACGCCTCATCAAACTCTCCCATATAAATTTCGCTCATAAGCAAGCATTCTCTGTCGAGAGGGATATTTTCAAAAGGGTATTTATCTATATCGCTATCTTCAAACAACACTAAAATCTCCGACAAGACATTAACGTCTTAAAATAGAATTGCCTAATGCTGACTCCAAGTTCGCTCCGCATCGGCCAATGAACCATTGTTATTACTATCCCAAGCTTTAACAAAGGTATTGGTGAGTTCCAAAAAGCCATCACCTGCCTGTGCATTTTTAGGCGTGGCGCGCAATGTGTAGGTGGATCGGGTCGATGCCTGAACAGCGAGATCATAATACTTTGTGCCGCTATCTCGAGGGGATTCTGCAAGTTGAGATGGCAGAGCAACCGCAGTGCCGCCAGTATCTTCATCGTAGCGGTTATTTTCTGTGTAAAAGCGCTCCATATACTGGGCAGCTTCCATTAGAACCGCCTGTGCATCTGTGCGTCTTGCATCAGTAATGCTATCCCTGTAACTGGGATAGGCTATAGCGCCAAGGATCGCGACTATGGCGACCACAATCATTAACTCGATTAGGCTAAATCCTTTTTGATCTGAGTTTGAAGTCCGCTTTTTCATAGGTATTCCATTGAGTCTACTTGATGATTTCTATGCGTTTTATTTCGGATTTTCGATTATCTTGTCTGCTTAGATACAGCCGAATTTTAGTTCCAACGTCCATAGCTGATAGTGCAACCGGTTGATTGTTTCGGTTGAAAATAAGCGTGTTAAAAGGGACAAAAAACTCCCGATCACTGGCAACAAAAACCCGCTGCTCTGTATCTATGTAACTAATAACCACTTGATACTTTTTCCAGTTCGGGTCTATCTGCTGCTCTGCAGATACTGCTGATGTCGAGACTAACAGTGCAGAAATCACCGCAGAAATCCAAAAAACAGCCGGTAAAAATAATGTAGAGATTTTCATATTTTTATTCCTTTAACGAATTTCACGCCATGGGGTTTGGCGGTTGCGACCGGAGTCTTCAAGAATGGATTCGACTTTACCTTTGGAGGTGGTGACATACTTTGATTCGGTGCGACCATCTGGATGATTGATAATGCCCGGGCGCGAAAGTATGCCGGCGTTTTTGCGCTGAATACCTGAGCCATGGACATAGTTGTCTTCACCATCGCCGTCGATATCACCCACATTGATCATATCTGCACTGTTAAAGGTGCGGTCTTTATTAAAGTCAAAAACCGATTCATCGAGACGACCACCATTGAAGGCATCGACCTCCATTAACCAGCTAGTCCCCTCACCGGCACAGGGGTCATTGGCCGGAGTAACGGTAACAAAGATAACTCGCCCATCTCGGAGTGTGGGTGCCTGATGCACTCGCTCGCCGGTCTCTGGCAGGTCTATATACCAACCGAGTTTTTCGGTTGCCTCGACGGGGCTGCTGCCGTTATCCCATTGAATCGGGGTTTTCGAAACAACTCGGGCACGTAAATCCGTTGATGCAGTGCTATGAGCCGTGACCGTCTGTTCCAGTAGCCGAGCGCGACTAAAACCATTTGTGTTGTTACCCTTACGATCCCAGATAGCATAGAAAGTCTGCTGACGGGTATCGGTTAAATCACTTTTACCCAGATATTTTCCGGTTCCGAAGTAGACTAAAAAACCTTCCGATGTGGGGTGATTTTTAACTTTTAGATTAGAGGTAATTGGCTGCGCCACACTAGAGACTTCTGCGCTAAACAATGGCTGCGGGTTGCTTGAGGAGCCATAGTGCGATGCCCATTGACCTGTATTACTGTCGGATATATCAAAGGCCCAAACATTACCAAATAGATCACCGGCATAGAGTCGGTCGGCAATAAAATCACCATTTTCATCCACAACACTGGTACCAATAATGCCATTGGGTCGAGACAATCCTTCCGGGTCATCGGCACTGCCCTGCTTGGTATCCAGTTTCTTAATAAGAGCACCGGTCTGTGCATCGAGAATAAAGATCACCCCATTGCCTGTGCTGCTGGCGTTGCCATCGGATTCCGTCGAGTTTAGGCCATTGCCGACAATCACTCCCCACTTGCCATTGGCCAGACGCACCATTGAAGGTTTGGAAAAGCTGTAACCCAGATCAGCATCGTCACTGTCGGTAAATTCCCAACGTGAAATGGAGGCTGCATTGGCCTCAGTGAAAGCTGCGGGGTCGGTAATATCAAGGGCAAAATAACCCTGCCCGCCGGTTCCTAAACCAGAGACCAGCAGACTGTGCCAGGCACCGTTGTAATAGACATCATTTTCACTGATTGGCCCATCAACATAGTTGCGGTGGCTGTAGTCAGCTTTAGTGAGTTCCCATAAGTTGCTAAACAACGAGGCTGGTACATAGGCCAAACTCTCTCGGCCATTGACTGTTTTAAATCCATGCAACATACCGTTGTTGGAACCTACATAAACCATCGGATCACGATTTTTATAGGCGGTCTTAAAGGAGGCATAGCTTGCGCCTTCAGGAAAGTCAGTGGAGGAAAAATAGAATCGACCCGGTGGGCCAACATAGGTGGGGATGGATGAAATAATATCCCCTAGCACTGATTTTCGATTACGGAAAATACCGCCCTTACCCTTGGCCACTTCCTGCCCTCTGGCACCGCGTAAATAGTTGAGACGCTTGCTACCCAAACTGTCCGATTGGTTTAAAGACGCGCGCTGGGCACCGCCTGATTTCAGTGAAGCCCAACGAAATGGGATTGGATTATCGTCGTCGTTGCGGGTAATGATGATTCGATTATTAGGTCTGGTCTTACCCACTCTCTTACCCAACTCGGGACAAAATCCTCCCGTTAAACCACAGGCCGCATCCCAGGCAGAGGGGCAGATATTACCCAGTGCCACTGGGCCACAGTTGGTGCCATCGGATATGGGTTGGGCAATAAGATTACCGGTCCAGTCATTGGTGGTAAAACGGGCGAAAAACAGTGCGGTATCAGAGGAGATTGTGCCGGAGTTAAGTGCAGCAGTAGCAAAAGAACCGGTTCGATCCAGTACGCTATTAATCACATCGGTAAAGGCGCTGACCAGCTGCTCGGGATTCTGTGCCGAGAGATACTCGCCCCGGGAATTGATCGATGCGTGCCAGAGATCATCAATTTTTGCCTGATCATTGCCACCACTGGCCGATGGCCAGCTCAGTGTCCCGTCTAACAGTTCATCGTAATCATTGGGAAAGTCGCGCTCACCGGAGACTCCCAAGCCGATCATAAAGTTGACCATATGCTGCCAGTTGGCCGGATCATTAATTGGGTTCCAGAAAATATCGTTGTTGTCGGTATCCCCATCACCATCTATATCCGTTGAGAGATCACTGACATTGACTGGCACATTATTTTCCGCCGAGGGACGCAGATCTTTAAACCAGTAGTTAAAGGCAATATCCCCAAGGTAGGTTGAGTTGCCGTCCCGATAAGGGGCTCTTGGGCTGTAGGTGGTTATGCCATAGTCGTTGGCGGGAATGGTCTGGGAGCTATTGTCGACGTTGCCAAAGCCAGAGGGTGAGCCGCTATTCCACTCACCGTCAGTCATCATAATATGGAAGTTCTGTCGGCAGGATCGTTCGGTTGAGGTGCCATCTGAAGGATCATCGCGATAGGGAGCCGTAGTTTCGAAATATTCACCGACTTTATCTAGCGCTTTCAACAATGGTGTACCGCCATTGGCAGGTAAATTGTGCAGCCAGTCAAAAAAGTTATTTCTGCGCGTACCGGAAAATGTCTGTACTCCGGTCAGGGTGCTGTTGTTGATACGCTGATAACCCACCCGAATATTGGAATTAAAACGCTCAAATGCCAGCGTCGCTGCAGTTTTGGTGACAAAGACACGTTTGCGATAGTAGGAGTACCAGTTGGCAAAGTTTTCCCGCTCATCCACGGTATCGCCCGTACCGGATGTATCACTGACGACAATCTTTTTATAGCAGTCATCATCAGTGGTATTGCCATTACAGCCACTCAGACTGTCATCAAAGAGATAATAATAGGCCGCCTCTGAAGATGAAGTGGCATAGCGATTATAAAAACCATCGGAGTAGTTGGATGATCCACAGTGAGTCTGGTTAATACCACCCCAACTGGGTCTGTAGCTTGTGGAGAGATTTTTAGTACAGCTGCCGCTGCCACTTTTATTAAAACCATTGTCCCAAGCTGCAGTAAAAGAGGCGTTACCAAGACTGTTACCGTTCTCATCTACCGGCGGCTCATAGAGCACCGTAGGGTCGTAATAAATTTTATTGAAGGCGGCGGATTTTGCTCGCTTGGTTGAGGGGTAGTCACCAACACTGGTGGGCATAAATGACCAGGCCATACTGCCGGAATCATCCATGGTTAAAACAATATTCGGATCCACGCCCGCTAGAGTAAACAGTGGTGTATCACTTAAATCATGTTGAGCACTAGAAACCGACCCAGTAATAGCCATAATCGCTGTCACAAAAATTACTTTAGCGGCGGTCAAGTGCTGTTTAAAAGCTCTTCTGGCATATTCTCTGAAAAATTTTGTATTCATAACTTATATGCCTCAATTATTATGCTTTTCCAAGGTGGTTTGTAAGATTGAGCGCGCTCCCTCAGAACGCCCATTGCCCATCGCAGATACGCTGTAATAGAAAACCCCAGTCAGCTTAGCCAGGGTGTCCGGATCATTATCGGAGGGTTCAAAACCGGACTCTTCCATAACGTATCTCGGCATTGCATAGAGGTCGCCAAACAGGCTGGTGCTGTTACCTGAACTGCTTCCGTAGACCACACCATGGGTGGGCCAGTCAAAAGTCGAATTTGCCACGGCATTGGCGACGGAGCCTGTCTGCCAAATACCTGTGGAGCCATCACTACTGGCCTCGATTAAATCCGGCTGAAATAAAAACCACTGGGCGGCATCAGTCAGTGCTGATTCTGCCGCCTGAAAAGAGCGTGAGTGCTCCCAGTGATTGGAGGCCATGCGCTCTTCCATAGAGGTTCCGCGCATGGATGAAATACCGATCATTGACAGCACCAGCATATAAATCATCACTGACACTAGCACTGCACCCTGTTGGTTCCGAGAAGTCATCATCTTCACCTCAATTAATCCTGTTGCGCATTGCGGCATAAGTCCAAAATGCCTTGCGTACTCTTGTGTCATCGCCGGCATTAGCCTCGCCACCATTAAAGGTGAAGGATCTGGACTCTGTGGCGACACCATTGTCGGAGCGCATTAGCAGTCCGACACGAACCCCTATTACCGCTTCCCAATCGACAACAGCAGCGGCATTCACATAGACATCCGGCTCTTGATCGTCATTGCTATCCTCCGCCAAAAGCAGCTGCATACTTTCAATGCCCTCAGCCATTAATGTTGCAGTGTTCGAGTTAAAGGAATGCTGATAGAGACCCGGTTCGCCATTGGCACCAGTGGCAATAAAGTAACTGTGAGCATCAAAAGACATTATCTGTGCATCGTCCTGATAGGGCTTCGACAGGCGGTTATCGGTGTTTACATTATTGGCATGGGCAATGGTCACAGTAGAACCATCGGAGACTGATGAGGCACGAAAGAGATCGGCATTGGAACAGTCTGAAATCAATATTAGATCATTGGCCACTAGCCCATCTGGATTGCCGCCAACTTGAATATTGGCATTATCAGTGGCCATATTTCCTGTTAACTGAGCCCCACTGCCACGGGTTGATTGCAGTGTTATAACATCGGTGCCTGCAACTCTGGTCAATGTGGTTGGGTTGGTCCAGCCACTGCCATTTTCATACACGGTTAAACTGTCGGTAAGATTCTCAAAAGCCGGTGGCGAATTGGCGATAATATTGGGAGTAATTTCTTTGATACTTCGACAACCGGCAAAACCCGCCATACGAATATCATAGAGCAGTGCATCCGTAGCGTAGCGACCATTTTCCTGAACTCGCGAGAGCTGCTCATTGACCGTGAACATAATCTTACTGTTGCTGTACACATAGACCATGCCGCCTAGCAGAATAAATTGGATAGCCATCGCCACCAGTAATTCAACCAGACTTAAACCGGCCTGCCGGCTATTTGGAAAACCTGCAGAGACTTTCATTATTGAAGCCTCACAACAAGACTAAACTGCTGCGTCGATGAACCGCTTAACCCTCGGCTGTCATCCCATTGCACAGTTAAATTGCAAATACGGGTCGCCTGCACACAGCCGACAGATCCGATTCCCGAAGGTAATCCGGCAGCTAGATCCGTGCGCCACTGAGTGAGATCGGCAACTTCCAGTCCACCGCTGGTTGGCGGGGTCTGGACTAATGTCAGATTGTAGTTTCCAGCCAACGCTGATGTCGGGTTAGCCCGCAACTGATCTATAAGTGCACTGGAGATAATCGCAGCCTGACTGCGGAAGTAAGAGCTGTGATTATTGGAAACGGCGGTCAATTGCATTTTCATTACACTGAACAGGCCGATCACTGAGACCAAAATGGCGATCAATACCTCGATCATGCTGACGCCCCTCTGACGGGATACGCGACTGCGTCTGGTCGTTTTCATCAACTGCAATCTCCGTGGTTAACGGCTGAACGCCCGTTGGGCTGAATGGAAATAACTCGCGAGTCAATGGTGTCGCAGTCTCCCGGTTCGAGAGTAAAGATAAACGACGCATTGCCGGGAGAGAGAGAGCCTCTCGAATTAAAGGCAATATAGGTATCAGTGGGAGAATTGGTTGCCGCCAAAGCCAGAGAGCCCTCACCTTCCAGAGCATCCCACTGCATTAAAATATCTTCTGAATCGTCATAATCTGCATCATTATTGGTGTCGGCAATAACTCTCCAACCAGAGTTCCAGTCGCTGCCACCAATGGAGACAACGCGAACTTCAGTACCGCGTTTAATCGCCTCGCTGCGTGCCATATGAAAGCTGTAGACCAGATCATTGGCCTGTGAAGTAATACGATTATTGTCGATAAAATTAACGAATGAAGGTAATCCAATGCCGAGCAGAATTGCCACAATGGAGATGGTGATTAATAATTCAATTAAGGTGAAGCCTTTGCAGACTCTCTGTTTGAAACGTACGTCCATTTTGCAACCCAACATCCAATGTATATGCAGCGCTAAACACTTTTAAAAAATCCCACGGCTGTAAGAAAAACCCTGCATATAACTCTTCATTAACTCTACATACAATCCTGAGATGAAATCTGGAAGAATATTAGCAACTGTGTGGGTTTTCATGCGTGATGTTATTCACAACTTTTTTTGTTTTAGCGTTGTTTTTCTCAGTATAGATCATCACTACTGATGTTATTGAACGATCCCCTGAATGGGAGGTTGGCGATTTGAAAGATTAGGCATTACCTGAGAAGCCACAGAGATCTACTGTGGCTTTTGCACACTACTTTGGGGCTTTAACTTTTTTATAAAGCTTTTAGTTATCAGATTCCGAGCTATCAGCTTCTGTATTAGCCGGTTCTAGCGCCGTTCCGGAACCCAAAAGCACACCAATCCAGCGTGTCTCTTCCTGATTCTCCAGTGCGATCTTGATCATAATCGTCAGCGGGATCGACAGCAGCATACCCACTGGACCCAACACCCAACCCCAGAGCACCAGAGAGACAAACACAACCAGTGGCGAGAGATTTAAACCTTTACCCATCCAGCGCGGCTCAAGCATATTGCCCATCACCAAATTGACCACCACAAAGCCGCCAAGGGTTAAGCCTGCAGAAAAAAGTCCAAGCTGAACAGCGGCCAATAAAACCGCAGGCACTGCAGCGATAAATGAACCCACTGTAGGCACAAAGTTAAGTAAAAAGGCCACCAGCCCCCAGAGTATGGCGTAATCGACACCCAGAATGGTCAGCCAGACAAAGATCAGCAGTCCGGTCAGCAAGCTAATGGCGGTTTTAATCGCCAGGTAACTATGCACGCTTTCGGAAAATTTGTTCAACCATTCCTGAGAGACATCTGCGCCCCGAGCCAATCTAAGTTTTTCCCCAAAGCCCATATTTTCTGCAAGGATAAATATCACTGTCAGCAGAATCATTACCGCGTTAGTCATCACATTGCCAAAGGATGCCAGCGTGCTTCCCGCAAATGACATCACGACACTGGGGTCAAAACTGTTCTGCCAGAGCTGTTGGTCGATAACAATACCGCGCAGACTCAGCCACTGCTGAACCCCCTCGCTCATAGCCGTCAGTTTGGCGGAATAAACTGGAATATCCTGACGGAAATTATCCACTGAAGAGCCAACAACTGCAGTTAATAACAAGCCTACCAGCAGAATCAATATCACGATCAGCAGAATAGCGAAGCCGCCGGGAATACCGCGCTGTTTAAGCCATCCGAGTATCGGCGAGACTATCATGGCGATAAATACTGCCAGTAAAAACGGAACCAATAGAGCTCCGGCCATTTTCAGGCCTGAGACTACCACCACAAAGGCAGCGGCAATAACCAAAAATCTGGCGATCGGTGATGTCTTTTCAATCATGGTGCTGCTCCGGTTTTGGCAAAACTTACCTATTTAGAATTTGTTTATTGAGACTTTGCAGTTGCTGTTCCAGCTGCGCCCGACCTGTGTCAGAAAAAACAACCAATCCGCGCTGAACTGTCATCTCGGTGAGCGCTAACATAGCACATTGAACGCGAATGTCATCCAGTATGGGATTATGGTGAATTGGCATACCAATAAACACATCCCAGTCAGCCTCAGTGGCCGTTTGATTGAGCACTGATTCAAGGAGTGTTTTTACATTGATTGCTTCGATTCGATAGACAGGCAGCCCGACATAGCGAAACACTAGCAGCGCCACCAGAATAAGTGCAAATGAGAGTCCAACGGTAATAATAAAATCCATGTTTTTGCCTATGGAACATTATTTAAAATTGATCTGGATGCTTTCCCTTGAACTGACCGTAGTACTCAATAATGGCCGCAATATCAGCTTCATTATCACCGGTGGGTTCAAATACATCACCCAGCACAATACGTTTATTGGGAAAATCCAATGCGCCGAGCTGGATTTTGCAGTTATTCTTTTCAGCAATACGCAAAAATCCAGTTTTCCATTTCGGTGATTTCTTTCGGGTTCCTTCTGGGGCTACCACTATAACCACGCCATTATCTTTTTTAACCGCTTCATCCACGAAGCCCATCACTGCATCGGGCTTTTCGCGGTTGACCGGAATGCCACCTAGCCAGCGCATAAACCAGGTGACACCGGGCTTAAAAATACTGTGCTTGCCAAGCCAGCGAACTCGAGCATTGATCCCTAAAACAGCCGCGATACCAAAAACAAAATCCCAGTTAGAGGTGTGCGGCGCAGCAACAATTAATACCCGTTCCGAGTTGACTATATTGCCTTCCAGATTCCAGCCGATTGAGCGATAAAAGGTTCTGCCTAACCAGCGAGTAAAACGACTACGATTGGTGCGCAAATGCTCAGGACATTGCTCCTGCGAGATAGTAGTTACCTTTCTGCTTACACCTGTGTCACTCATAGCTGGCCTCTATATTTATTCTTATTATTTTATCTACAGCTGACTGTAATTAATGCTCTCGCGTCGAGCGAAATGCAATATCCGGATAGCGCTCTTCGGTAAGGGATAAATTTACTCGAGTCGGCGCCAGATAGGTTAAATGTCCACCCCCGTCGACTGCCAAATTATCCTGAGTCTTATTTTTAAATGACTCCAGCTGTTTGCTGTCATCAGATTCAGTCCAGCGGGCCGAATGCACATTAACCGGTTCGTAGATTGCCTCTACACCGTACTCTTCTTTGAGGCGATAGGCGACAACATCAAACTGCAACTGACCCACAGCGCCAACAATAACGTCATTGTTGCGGAACGGGAAAAAGACCTGAGTACTGCCCTCTTCCGATAACTGACGAATACCATTATGCAACTGCTTGGCCTTGAGCGGATCGCTTAAACGAATTCGCTTAAACAGTTCTGGAGCAAAGTGCGGAATACCGCTGAATTTTAGATCTTCACCCTCGGTAAAAGCATCGCCAATCTGAATTGAACCATGGTTGTGCAGACCGATAATATCCCCCGCCTGCGCCTCTTCGAGAGAGATACGTTCACCCGCTTTAAAACTGAAGGCATCGGCAATACGCACAGACTTGCCGGTGCGTACATGCTTCATCTTCATACCCTTGGTGTATTTTCCTGAGCAGATACGCAAGAAAGCAATCCGATCGCGGTGCTTGGGATCCATATTGGCCTGAATCTTAAATACAAACCCGCTGAATTTTTTCTCATCGGCAACCACTTCGCGCTCTTTGGTAGCTCGCGGCTGGGGCGGTGGTGCCCAGCGCACAAAATCATCGAGCATTTCGCGGACACCGAAGTTGCCCATAGCGGTACCAAAGAATACCGGAGCCAGATGGCCGGCTAACAATTCATCCATATCAAATTGATGAGTCGCGCCTTTAACCAGTTCCAGTTCTTCGAGTACATCATCGGCATAATCACCGAGAGCCTCATAGGCTTCAGGAGAGTCCAGACCTTTAATCTGGATATCATCCGACAGGGTGTGGCCCTTACCCTGAGTGTAGACATGAATGGTATCTGTATAGAGGTTGTAGACACCACGGAAACCACGGCCCATACCTATAGGCCAATTAATCGGCGCCGCTTTAATTTTTAGTACGCTTTCAATCTCGTCCAACAGCTCAATCGGATCACGAATCTCGCGATCCATCTTATTAACAAAGGCAAAGATTGGCGTGTCACGGAGACGACAGACATCCATCAACTTAATAGTGCGATCTTCCACACCTTTGGCGCCGTCGATCACCATCAACGATGAATCCACCGCGGTCAGTGTACGATAGGTATCCTCAGAGAAATCTTCGTGACCGGGAGTATCGAGCAGATTAACCATACAGTCGCGATAGGGAAACTGCATCACCGATGAAGTCACCGAGATACCCCGTTCTTTTTCCATCGACATCCAGTCGGAGGTCGCATGGCGATCGCTTTTGCGACCCTTTACGGTACCCGCCACCTGAATCAGGTTGCCGAGCAGCAATAGTTTTTCGGTGATGGTGGTCTTACCCGCATCCGGGTGCGAGATAATAGCGAAGGTGCGGCGATCTGAAGCTGAGTCGGTCATTGGGTTTTCTGGTTACCAGTACACTGTCTATAAAAGGCGGGCATTATAGCGCTGAAGAGATTGGGGGTCAGCTTTTAAAAACTGATCACCAAAACCAATTTAATCCTGCCCACTAAATCCAGCCGCATCTCTACCACGTAAACTTGCGTTAACAATTACTCGATAATATTTGGCGATCGGCGACTCTTGCAGTATGGTTTCCGCACATCGCATCAACCGAACACTAAAAGCGCATTGGGAGCACAGATGAAGTATCAGGGCCAGACCGAGTATGACCACAAAGGGCCTTCGCCAAAACGTGGCGTTTTGCTATGCAATCTGGGTACACCAGATGCACCCAAAACCCCTGAGTTGCGTCGCTACTTAAAAGAGTTTTTAAGTGATCCCCGAGTGGTCGAGGTTCCCCGTCTACTGTGGTGGATGATTCTCAATCTGATTATTCTGCGCATTCGCCCGCGCCGTTCGGCAAAGCTCTATCAAACCGTCTGGTCTGAGGGAGGTTCTCCGCTGCTGGTTCACAGCAAGGCTCAGGTAGCTGGGGTGAAAAAGATTCTCGATGAAAAATTTAATGATGATGTGCCGGTGGTGTTGGGAATGCGTTATGGCAATCCTTCTATGGAATCTGCCATTGCCGAGCTGACCGCACAGAATGTTCGCGATATTACCGTGCTGCCTCTCTACCCCCAGTACTCCGGTGCAACCACCGGTTCAACTTTTGATGCAGTGGCGCAGACATTTACCAAAACCCGCTGGGTTCCGGAACTGCATTTTATTGGCAGTTATCACCAGACTCCGGCTTATATCAATGCACTCTGCGCCAGTATTCAGGCGCATATCGATGAGCATGGTATGCCCGACAAACTGATGTTCTCCTACCACGGTACACCTGAGCGCTACCTGCGCAATGGCGATCCCTACCACTGCCTCTGTCATCAGACGACTCGATTGGTGCGCGAGAAGATGGGTCTGGATGAAGATAAGATTATGACCACCTTCCAGTCGCGCTTTGGTCGCGAGCCCTGGTTGCAGCCCTACACAGATAAGACCCTTGAGGCTTTGCCCGATCAGGGTGTAAAGCATCTGGCAGTGATCTGCCCGGGCTTTTCATCTGACTGTTTGGAGACCATCGAAGAGATTGATGGCGAGGGTCGTGAAATTTTCACCGAGCACGGTGGTGAGACTTTTCACTATATCCCCTGCCTGAATTCACAGCCGCTGCATCTTGAAGCGCTGGCGGGGATTGTTAGCAAGTATCTTTAATGCTTTTGGTTTAAATGCTCTGGACTTTAAAGCACTCGTTTCCCAAAGGCGCTTTTAATTAACGATATGGTGCGCTCGGCTGAGATATTGCCCTGATCGAGAAAGGGGTTGAGTTCGACAACCTCCATGGAAAGCATTTTTTGCGTATCCGCGCAGTACTCCAAAAGCAGGTGGGCCTCTCTAAAACTTACCCCTCCGGGCACCAGTGTTCCGGAGCCCGGAATTACCGATGGGTCGCAGCCATCCACATCAAAGCTAATATGAAAGCCTGCGGTGCCATTGCAGACTATCTGCATGGCTTCGCGGCTGATCGCGGCCATTCCCCGCTCATCAATATCGCGCATGGTGTAGACGGTAATTCCTGATCGTTGAATCAACTCTCGCTCGCCAGCATCGATATCGCGGATACCGATTAGCACAACATTTTCGGGGCGAACCTTTGGGCTAAAGTCCAAAATATTCGCCAGATCAGCATCACCATAACCGAGCAGATGAGCCAGCGGCATTCCATGGATATTGCCAGAGGGTGAGATGTCCGGAGTATTGATATCACCGTGGGCATCAAACCACAGCAGCCCGATTGACTGCTTTTGTTCCTGATAGTGGCAGGCAACGCCAGCGACCGTGCCATGGGCTATCGAGTGATCACCGCCGATAATTAATGGGATATCACCTATCGCCAGTGCACTGCGAGTCTGCTCTGCCAGTTCGGTACAGACCTGAAGAATCTCAGGTTTGTAGCGCATGGCAGATTGATCCTGACCACAGCTCTCCATCGCTGGTACCGCAATATCCTTTTCTATGGCCAGCTGATATCCCAGTGCTGCCAACTGCCCACCCAAACCTGCCACTCGCAGTGCTGAGGGACCGCCATCAGTTCCGCGGCGTGAAGCACCGAGATCAATCGGCACACCAATAATTTGAATCCGCGGCTGAGAGGTTTTACAAGAATCTTTAGAGGTCTCCACCATTAGGCGACCCGCCTGATTGTAGTTGCGGCTCTGCCATTGCCGAGCATGGCATAGAGATTTTTCGGATCATCATCCATAGTCGGCACCAGTGAAATATCTTCCCCCAGATTTAACTCAAGCGCGGTCTTGTGCAGGTAGCGCAACATTGAGAAGTCCTCCATAGCAAAGCCCACAGAGTCAAATACCGTAATCTGTTCGGCGCTATCTCGACCGCTGCTATCACCAGTTAATACCTGCCAGAACTCCGTGACCGGATGATCTGCCTCCAGCTGTTGAATATCTCCCTCTATGCGAGTCTGTGGCTCGTACTCGACAAAAATTTTGCCGCGGCGAAGAATTTCATGGTGAATTTCAGTTTTGCCCGGACAGTCGCCCCCAATAGCATTGATATGCATACCGGGTTCCACCATATCCGGCGTCAAAATAGTCGCGTAGGTTTTGTCGGCGGTAATGGTGCTGACAATATCAGCGCCTTTAACCGCTTCAGCTGTCGATGAGGCAGTAATCACTTTTAGGTTGGGGAATAGAGCCAGATTAGTGACAAATTTTCTAATCGAAGCGGGGTCTATATCGAAGGCGCGGATTTCTGTAATACCCAATAAAGTATGGAAGGCGATTGCCTGAAACTCACTCTGACAGCCACAGCCAATCATTGCCATGCTCTTTGATTCCGGTCTTGCCAGTACCCGCGCAGTCATAGCTGAGGTGGCGGCAGTTCTAAAGGCTGTGCTGATAGTTAATTCTGACAGCAGCAGTGGATAGCCAGTGGCAACTTCGGCAAGGGCACCAAACGCCATAACCGTGGAGAGACCTTTTTGGGTATTGCCGGGATGTCCATTGACGTATTTAAAGCCATATTGCTGCTTATCAGCCGTGGGCATCAGCTCAATAACCCCGATATCACTGTGACAGGCAAGTCGCGCAGACTTATCAAACTGATCCCAGCGTTTATAATCGTGCTCGATAAACTGGCACAGTTCGGTAAGAAGTTGTTCGATACCCACTGTTTCGACCAGTGTCGCCATGGTATCTGTGTCAATAAATCTTGTCATAACCCGCACTCCCCTCAAATCCAATAAAAAGTAGTCATTAATCGACATTATTGGGACTTGCGCAGCTATAAAAAAGACACCAGAATGTAACTAATTGTAACTATTAATGACAAATTGAGAGAGACAAGTAGCATTATGATAAAACTGGACCCTCTGGATAAAATGCTGATTTCGATTCTGCGCTCTGATGCCCGCACACCGGTGGTGAAGCTTGCGAAACAGCTGAATGTGTCGCGCGCAACCATACAAAATCGGATGCAACTGCTGGAAAGTCGCGGGATTATTTTAAATTACACGGTCAATCTTAAAAACAGCGCGGAAATCAATCCGATTCGTGCATTTATGAGCATTGCCGTGGAGGGTAAAAAGTCCCCCGCCGTGGTCAGTGCGCTGATGGGAATCCCGCAAATAGTGACGATCCACAATACCAATGGGCGCTGGGATCTGATTGCGGACATTCGCACCCACAGTTTGGAAGCATTTAACGCCCTGTTGGGTGAGGTGCGGGAAATTGATGGCGTCTCCTCGACTGAGACGAGTTTATTGTTGGATACTCTTAAGCGCTAAGCATTTAAAGCTAGGTATTTAAAGCTAGGTATTTAAAGCCAGGCATTTAAGTCAGGCATTAATCACAAGCAAAACGTATAATGTCGCCTTTGCACTATATCAACCCTATCTAATTGAAAATTATGACTATTAAAAGCTATATGCAGTCTGTCGGCACACAGGCGCGAGAAGCGTCGAGAGTGATTGCCGCCGCTAAAACATCCCTTAAAAATCAGGCCCTACTGGCTATTGCCGATGCACTGAATAATGACCGCGCCAACCTTCTGGCGGCCAATGCTGTGGATATGGAAAATGGTCGCAACAATGGTCTGGATGCAGCCCTGCTCGACCGCCTTGAACTCAACGAAGAACGTATTGATGGCATGATTGAGGGATTGCAACAGGTTGCAGAGCTGCCTGACCCGATAGGCGAAGTTACCGACCTGCAAGATCGTCCCAGCGGTATCAAGCTCGGCAAGATGCGTGTCCCTCTGGGTGTGGTTGGCATTATTTATGAATCCCGCCCCAATGTGACTATTGATGCGGCCAGCCTCTGCCTGAAGTCGGGCAACGCGACTATTTTGCGTGGCGGCAGCGAGGCTATTGCCTCAAATCAGGCGATTGCTGCCTGTATCAGCCGCGGCCTGCAAGCGGTGGGGCTGCCAGAGAATGTGGTGCAGGTTATCAATACCACTGACCGCGCGGCGGTGGGTGAATTGATTACCATGCCTGACTATGTGGATGTGATTGTGCCCCGCGGTGGCAAAGGCTTGATTGAGCGCATTAGTGCCGATGCCCGAGTGCCAGTTATCAAACATCTGGATGGCAACTGTCATGTCTATATTGACCAAGATGCAAATCTGCACAAGGCGCTGGCGATTGCTGTCAATGCCAAGACTCACAGATATGGTGTCTGCAATGCGATGGAGTCTCTATTGGTTGCCGAATCAGTTGCTGACCAGCTACTGCCTGAACTGGCGGCTCTCTACACAGAAAAAGGTGTCGAGTTGCGCGGCTGCGAAAAGACCTGCGCCATTATTAAAGAGGCCAAACAAGCCACTGAGCAAGACTGGTACGAAGAGTATCTGGCTCCGGTTCTGGCCATCAAAGTGGTTGCCGGTCTCGATCAGGCAATTGAACATATCAATCGTTTTAGCTCCCAACACACCGAATCCATTGTCACTGAAAACGCCGCCAGTGCTGCGCGTTTTATGCGCGAAGTGGATTCCAGTTCAGTGATGCACAATGCTTCGACAAGATTTGCCGATGGTTTTGAATATGGCCTGGGTGCCGAGATTGGTATTTCCACCGACAAGATTCACGCTCGTGGCCCTGTGGGTCTCGAGGGACTAACCAGCCAGAAATGGGTGGTGTATGGCGACGGACAGATTCGCCAATAATATGTCGGTCGCTATCTTTGGAGGCACATTTAATCCGGTTCACAATGGCCATCTGCGGATTGCCATAGAACTTGCAGAGCTTCTCGAAGTAGATAGCCTGCGGATGATTCCCTGCGCGCTCCCTGCTCATCGCGATGTGCCCAGTGCCTCGCCACAGCAGCGGTTGGAGATGCTTAAACTGGGCATTGGCGAACAGGCTCAACGGCTTTTAGCCGACGATATTGAACTGTGCCGAGAGGGTCCCAGCTACACCATTGATACCCTGCGCGAGATCAGACAGCAGATTGGCAGCGACACACCGCTGTTTCTCTGTGTCGGTATGGACGTACTAACCACATTGGACAGCTGGCAAGATTGGCAACAGCTAACCGATTATTGCCATCTTGTCGTCTCCTCCCGACCCGGATACCAGATACCGCAATCCGGAACACTGGCCGATTGGATTGCAGAGCGGCTCTGTGATGATTTACACGAACTAAAACAAGCCAGCACTGGTAGACTGCACCTTTGTAATCTGACCATGCTGGGGATTTCATCCACTGCCATTCGCAACAAAGTCAGCGCCGGAGAAAAGATCGACTTTCTGACCCCGGCAGCAGTGGTTAACTGTATTCAACAACAACATTTATATGAGTAATCTGTTTCTATGACACAAGCATTAAAAGATATTGTTATCTCGGCGCTGGAAGACGTTAAGGCGCAAAATATTACCTCACTGGACGTTCGTGAATTGACCGGCGTGATGGACACTATGATTGTCGCCAGTGGTAATTCCAATCGTCAGGTGAAATCACTGGCAACCAGTGTCGCTGTCGACGGTAAAAAGGCCGGCTATGAAATTATTGGTGTTGAAGGGGAAGATACTGCCGAGTGGATTCTGGTCGATTTTGGCGATGTGATTGTGCACATTATGCTGCCCGCAACACGCGCCTTTTACGACCTCGAAAAACTCTGGTCAGTCCGTCCCGGAGATCAGCCCGAGAACGGTGATGACGAGCAGAACCTGCTCGGCGACCTGAGCTAAACTGATTAAAAATTAACATAGCCCAGTCGATATGAAACTTAAACTGCTCACCGTAGGTACCCGAATGCCCAGCTGGGTAGAAGCTGGCTGCGGTGAATATGGCAAACGTATGCCCCCAGAGCTGCGTATCGAAACCATCGAAATTCCACTGGGTGCGCGGGGCAAAAACCAACCCGCCAGCAAGGCTATCGAAAAGGAGAGTCAGGCTCTATTAAAAGCCATAGGCGCTCAGGACTTTGTCGTTGCCCTAGATGTGATCGGGCGATCACTGAGCACCGAAAAGCTGGCGGCAAAATTGGCCGACTGGCAGATGAATGGCCGCGATGTCTGTTTGATTATCGGTGGTCCCGACGGCCTCTCGGATGAATGCCTGGCCCGAGCCGATATGCGCTGGTCGCTGTCGGATCTGACCCTGCCCCATCCACTGGTGCGCATTGTATTGATGGAGCAGATGTATAGGGCCTGGACGATCAATGCCAATCATCCCTATCATCGCAGTTAATCGAGGGGCTCTGGATATGGCAAACAAAAATGCCGGACAACAAGGTAAATAGATAGCATGAGGGATGGTGCCGCTTTTTCAGATCCAGCGCGCGAACGCATTATGTTCGCTCGCCGGCTGCTGGTCACCGCAGTTATCACAGTGCTGCTAACTGCCCTGCTTATCGCCCGCTACTTTGACTTGCAGATCTCGCGCTACGAAGATTTCGCCACCCAGTCCAACAACAACCGGGTACTGGTTCGGCCTGTGGCTCCGTCTCGAGGCCTGATCTACGATCGCCACAGCAAACTGATTGCCGATAATCGGCCCAGCTACAACCTGACGATTGTTCCTGAACGCAGCGCTGATCTGGATAAACTCCTTGCCGATCTGGGTGAAGTGATCAGTATTTCCGAGCGCGATATCGAACGCTTTCGCAAACGCCTAAAGCAACGCCGCCCCTTCGAGAAAACCAACCTGCGATTTAATCTCAGTGAAGAAGAGCGCGCCGCCCTAGCGGTTAATGGTCACCGTCTGGTCGGCGCAGAGACCTCCGCGCGATTAAAGCGCTTTTATCCTGACGGTGAATTATTCTCCCATGTGGTCGGCTATGTTGGACGTATTAACGAACGCGAGAGCCAGACTATTGAAGCGGTTAAATACCGCGGCACAGATTCAATCGGTAAAATTGGTCTGGAAAAATTCTACGAACAGAATCTTTTGGGGGAAGTTGGCAGCGAGCAGGTTGAGACCAATGCTCTGGGTCGAGTAACCCGAGTTCTGGATAAAACCGGGGCAAAATCTGGCGACAATCTGACTCTCTATCTGGACAGCCAATTACAGAAGGTTGGCCATGAGGCCTTTAAGGATAAGCGCGGCGCACTGGTCGCAATCGAAATAGAAACCGGCGGCATTCTGTCGATGATCAGCGCCCCCAGTTATGACCCCAATCTTTTTGTCTCCGGTATCAGCCAAAAGAATTACGACAGCCTGCTCTACTCTCTGGATCGGCCGTTATTTGATCGCGCTGTTCGCGGGCAGTATCCCCCCGGCTCGACGATTAAGCCACTGTTTGGGCTTATTGCCCTGCAACATAATATTGTTACCCCGAGCTATAAAATCAAAGACAACGGCTACTTCTACTTTAAAGGTATTGAGCGGCCATGGCGCGACCACAACTTTGCTCGCGGTGGTCACGGCGATGGGGTCGATATGGCCAAGGCAATTATCGAATCCTGCAATATCTATTTTTATGGCCTCGGCGTTAAAACCGGTATCGACCTGCTCTCCGACTACGGCATGCAATTTGGTCTTGGCTCTCGCACAGGTATAGATCTGCCCAGCGAAAGTTCTGGCATTATGCCGAGCAGAGCCTGGAAGAAAGGCTCTCGAGGACAGAGCTGGTTTAATGGCGACACCATCAATACCAGTATTGGTCAGGGCTTTATGCTTGCCACACCACTGCAGCTGGCGGTGATGTCAGCGCGTATTGCAAGCCGTGGCGAAGTACTGACACCGAAATTAGTCAAAGCGATTAATGGTGAAGAACAGCCTCTGCTCAAGGCTGAAAGCGATATTAATATCAGTGAAAAACACTGGGACTATATGCATCAAGCCATGCAAGATGTTGTCCACAGTAGTCGCGGTACAGCGCGAAGTATCAGCAATGGACTAACCTACAAGATTGCCGGCAAAACCGGTACAGCCCAGGCCATTAGTATTGATGCAGAAGACAAATATGACAGTAGCAAAATCGCTGAGCGACAGTGGGATCACGCCCTGTTTATCGCCTTTGCACCAGCCGACGATCCAAAGATAGCGATCGGCTTGATTGTAGAAAATGGCGAACACGGCGGCTCTGCTGCTGCACCTATTGCACGGGCGGTTATAGATGCCTATATGCAATCAAACTCGCCGACAACTTTGGTCAAGCGGTGATAAGCCATGTATAGAAATGATTTTGTCAGACAGCTAAACAGCCCAGGCGGCGATCGCAGACCATCGCGCATTATGCATATAGATATCCCGCTGCTACTGATCTTAATGGCCCTTTGCAGCATAGGTCTTGCCGTGCTTTACAGCGCTAGCGCTGAAAGTATTTTCTATGTAAAACGTCAGGCCACGTTTATGTTGATCGGCCTGTTTGCAATGATCGGTATCGCCCAGTTCCAACCGCGACTCTGGGAGCGCTGGTCAATTTTTATCTATGTTTGCGGACTCTTATCACTGGTCGCCGTGCTGTTTTTTGGGGTTGGCGCCAAAGGTGCCCAGCGCTGGTTGGACTTAGGTGTAACAAGATTCCAACCCTCAGAATTAATGAAAATTGCCGTGCCTATGACCCTTGCCTCCTACCTCGGCAAGCGCCATCTGCCGCCGCGTTTTAAGCATGTTTCCATTGCCGTTATCGCCACATTAATTCCAGTTCTTTTAGTCGCCAGACAGCCCGACTTGGGAACCTCGTTAATTATCTTTTCATCCGGATTTTTTGCACTGTTTCTGGCCGGGCTCGGCAAACGCTACCTACTGTCCACTGTCCTGCTGGCTATGGCAGCAGTGCCCACCATGTGGTTCTACGTGATGTATGACTACCAGAAACAGCGAGTCTTAACGCTGCTGTCGCCGGAGCAGGATAAGCTTGGGGCGGGCTGGAATATTATGCAGTCCACCACCGCTATTGGCTCAGGAGGTCTCAGTGGAAAAGGCTGGACTCAGGGTACTCAGTCGCAACTTAACTTTCTGCCCGAGAGTCATACCGACTTTATTATTGCGGTACTGGCAGAGGAATTTGGATTGATTGGCGTGCTTGGTATGCTGGCCTTGTATCTTCTGTTGATCGGTCGCTGCATGATCATCGCTCTGAACGCACAGTCTATGTTTGGCCGAATTATGGCCGGCACTATAAGTCTGACATTTTTTGTCTATATTTTTGTCAATATGGGCATGGTTTCAGGTATCTTGCCTGTAGTTGGAGCACCGCTGCCATTTATCAGTTATGGTGGTACAGCAATTGTGACTCTGTTTCTCGGATTTGGTATTCTGATGGCCATCAGCACTGAGCCAAAAAGGATTTAGGAATAAAACTTTGAACATTCTAATCAAAAGCAATCTCAATAAATTTTTTGCCGCACCGCTATTTGCGCTCTCAATCTTTGCCGCTGGCGTTTCCTCCAGCAGTTACGGAGATTACTCGATACATCCCGAAGCCGCCGACTTTATCGATACTATGGTGGAAAAACACCAATTCGACCGTGAAGAGATTATCGCCTGGCTCAAGGTAGCCAAACACCAGACATCCATTGTTAAAGCGATGAGCCGCCCCGCCGAAAAAGTAAAACCCTGGTACGAATACCGCAAGCATTTTATCTCTGAAGCGCGGATTAAAGGCGGCGTAAAATTCTGGCAGGAAAATAAGGCAACTCTGGAGAGAGCCCAGCAAGAGCTCGGTGTGGAACCTGCGATTATCGTCAGTATTATTGGTGTCGAAACCAACTATGGCGGCTTTACTGGCAACTACAAGGTAGTTGACGCTCTGGCTACACTGGCCTTTGACTACTACACCTACACCAATAAACGCGCCTCGCGAAAGCGCTTTTTCACCGCCGAATTGGAAAATCTGTTTCTGCTTGCCCGCGAGCAAAATCAAAATCCTGTCGAGCTAAAAGGCTCCTATGCCGGCGCTATGGGACTGGGTCAGTTTATGCCTAGTAGTTACCGTAACTATGCCGTTGATTTTGACGATGATCAGTTTGCCGATATCTGGACAAACCCCACCGATGCCATTGGCAGTGTTGCCAATTACTTCGCCAGACATGGTTGGAAAGAAGGCGAAGCCGTGGCAATGAGAGCCAACAACAGCACCGACCCCGCTGAAGACAGCCTCAACAAACTTCATCGCCCCAAGGCGACGCTGGCAGAATTAAACGCTCAGGGTTATAAAATTATTGAGCAGCTACCCGCCGAAACCAAGGCTCTACCGATGCGTTTTGAAGCCAAATATGGCAGTGAATACTGGTTGGGCCTGCACAACTTTTATGTGATTAGCCGTTATAACCCGCGCACCAAATACGCCATGGCGGTATACCAACTCAGCGAACTGATTCGGGAGCGCAACTGTGCGCAGTCGACGGATTGTTAAATTATTAAAAATTGAGGCCGTTACGGTTAAAACTCTATTGAAATATTCCCGCCGGTTAATGGCTTCGTTGGCACTATCAGGGCTGGTTGGCTGTAGTTCCTCAGGGTTTATGGTCGAAAAAGATGGGGCTGGCAAACGTATAGATACCAGCGCCATTCCAAATGCAGTCCCCAAGCCAGAACCGATCACCAGAGCCGGCAATAAAAGTCCCTACGAAGTATTTGGTAAAACCTACTGGGTAATGCCCAGCAATAAAGATTACCGTGAGTCCGGTATCGCCTCCTGGTACGGCACCAAGTTTCACGGCAGGCTGACATCCAATGGCGAAATTTACAATATGTACGGCATGACCGCCGCCCATAAAAGTCTGCCAATACCCTCCTATGCTAGAGTCACCAATACCGAAAATGGTCGCTCCATTGTGGTCAGAATTAATGATCGCGGCCCATTTCACGACGAGCGAGTGATTGATCTCTCCTTTGTCGGCGCCATGAAGCTAGGCTATGCGGACAAGGGCACTGCCGCTGTTCTTATTGAGGCCATAGATACAGACCCCAAACCTAAACCCGTGCCTAAACCCGTGCCTAAACCCGCACCTACGCCAACACCTAAATCTCTGCCTAATTCAGAGTTGGCTAAAGCTGAAACTGCCGCCACAGGTCAATATCTTCAGGTCGGCGCATTCACCGATATGGCCACTGCCCAACAGCTTAAAAACAAAGTTAGCAGCCTCACTGACCAACCAATTATTTTGCGTACTCAGGATAAGCTGCACAAACTCTGGATTGGCCCTATTGCTGACAATATTGAGCTGTTAAGCCTTAAAGCCATGCTTAAAAAAGCCGCTAACCTAAGTACATTTTCCGTTACTCCCTAGTCCGGCCAGCGCCCACAAACCGCCAACATCTAAAGCAAAAAAAATTACCTGTTTGTCGGTTATCTCAGGCGGACATTTCCTGCTTTCAGGTGGTAAACTATCTTCCGCTTAAACTCATAACCAAGTCGTGAACTACTATGCTGATAAAATGGCTGAAAAAATGGACTTTACCCTGCGCTTCCTCCGCTCTGCTTCTACTCTGTGTCTCCTCGGCACAGGCTCAGCAACTTATTCCAGCACCACCGGAGCTTGCCGCTAAATCCTGGATTCTGATCGACGCTGAAACCGGCCATGTTATTGTCGAGAACAATGCCGATCTGCAACTGCCTCCAGCCAGTCTGGTCAAGATGATGACCACCTACATAGTCTCCAACGAGATTGCTGAGGGACGAGTTAAAAAAGACGATATGGTTTTAATCAGCGATAACGCCTGGGAAAAAGGCGGCGCCAAAACCGATGGCTCAACCATGTTCCTGAGCCCACGCACCAGAGTTTCGGTTAGCGATTTAATGCGCGGTGTCATTATCCAATCAGGCAACGATGCTTCTATCGCACTGGCTGAACATATCAGTGGCGACGAAGACGCCTTTACCGACAGCATGAATCAGCAAGCTGCGCTAATGGGCATGACTGGCACAGAATACTTTAATGCGACCGGACTGCCCTATGAGGGAATGGTCTCCACCGCTCGAGATCTATCGGTTTTGGCGCGGGCGATTATTCAGGAGCACCCGGATCACTACAGCATCTACGCGGAAAAATATTTTAAGCACAACAATATTAGACAGCCCAACAGAAACCGTCTGCTGTGGCGCGACAGCAGCGTCGACGGCCTTAAAACCGGTCACACCGAAGAAGCGGGTTACTGTCTGGTAGCCTCAGCCAAACGCAAAGATATGCGCCTTATCTCGGTGGTTATGGGTGCTAACAGCGACAAAACCCGAGCCAGCCAGTCCCAGAAGCTACTCTCCTACGGCTTCCGCTATTTCAACACCAAGACCATCTATGCTGTTGGCGATATTATTAAAGAGAACGCCAAGGTCTGGTATGGCGAAGATGAGTTCCTGAATCTCACTATCAGCGATGATGTCACCCTGACACTGGCGCGCGGTGCTGAGAAAAAACTCGAAGCCAATATTGTTATGGATGAGCAGCTTAAGGCACCGATTGTTACAGGTCAGGAACTGGGACGCTTGCAGGTTTCTCTGGAGGGCGAAATAGTGGTCGACATACCACTGGTTGCCGCCGCAGATGTCGAGCAGTCGGGTCTGTTCTCACGCTTTATTGACTGGATTGTGCTGACTATTACGCAGCTTCTATCCTAATTTATTTTTTCTACTGATATTTATCTGAGTGGTGCCTGTGAGCGAACAAGAACCCCCACAAATTGAATTTCCCTGCGAGTATCCGATTAAGATATTGGGTGCCGCACATCCCGAACTTCATGAGCATGTTCTCAGAGTGATGGATTTTCATGCACCGGGCTTTGACCGCAGAAATATTACTATTCGCGACAGCAGCAAAGGCAGCTGGCAATCGATTACCGTGGTTATCACTGCCACCGGAAAACCTCAGCTGGAGCTAATCTTTGCAGAGCTGAAAACCAGCGCTCGGGTCAAGATGGTGCTCTAGCCATGGAGTCGATGGAAAACCGCAAGCCGCTCGTGGTTCGCTATCTTGGCACTCAGGATTACAGCGATATCTTCGCTAAAATGAAAAACTTTAACGAGCAGCGCGACCAATCCACAGAAGATGAGATATGGCTGCTTGAACACCATCCGGTTTTTACTCAGGGTCAGGCAGGCAAGGAAGAATATATACTGTTGCCTGGCGATATTCCGGTGGTTAAAAGTGATCGCGGCGGCCATGTCACCTACCATGGGCCCGGTCAGATAACCGCCTATGTGCTGGTCGACCTAAAACGTTTAAAGCTCGGTGTGCGCGATCTGGTTACTCTTATTGAGCAGGCTCTGGTAGATACGTTAAAACACTGGCAAATCAGTGCCGCACCGCGTCGCGATGCACCCGGTGTGTATACAGACAGGGGCGATAAAATAGCCTCTCTGGGGCTGCGTATTCGCAAGGGCTGTAGTTACCACGGCTTAAACTTTAATGTCGCTATGGATCTCTCACCCTGGCAGCGGATTAATCCCTGCGGTCTTGGGGTGGCAATGACTCAGGTCGCTGATCTAATTGACAATCCACCGAGTATTGAACAGGTAATGCAAGAATTGGCCGACAATTTAACGGCGCGACTCGGTTATAATGCCCACCAAATTGGCTCCAGTACCGCTATAGTTAGTTAACATATTTATTTACAGGCTAAATTTACAAGCTTAAATTAAAGGAATCCCATGTCATCAGAATCTGTAACACCTCCACAACGCACCCGTCGCCTGCAACAGGGCGAAAAGCTGCGCAGTGCCGACAAGGTGGAGCGGATTCCGGTCAAAGTTATCCCTACCACAGAGATTCCGCGCAAACCCGAGTGGATGCGCATCCGCCTGTCTGCGTCACCCAAGGTGCAGCAGATCAAAAATATCCTTCGTGAGCACAAGATGGCGACCGTCTGCGAAGAAGCCGCCTGCCCCAACCTGCATGAGTGTTTTAGCAATGGTACTGCGACATTTATGATTATGGGTGAGATCTGCACCAGACGCTGCCCGTTCTGCGATGTGGGCCACGGCAAACCCAACCCACTGGATGTTGAAGAACCCAAGAATCTGGCCAAAGCTATTCATGAAATGGGCCTAAGCTATGTGGTTATTACCTCGGTGGATCGCGATGATCTGCGCGATGGCGGTGCCCAGCATTTTGCCGACTGTATTCGCGAAGCCAAGATTCTCTCTCCAGAACTTAAAGTGGAAGTCTTGGTTCCAGACTTCCGTGGCCGTATGGCACCTGCACTGGAGATTCTTAGCGCCACGCCACCGGATGTTTTCAATCACAATATGGAAACGATACCGCGTCTCTATCGCGAGGCGCGCCCGGGTGCGAACTATGAGTGGTCTCTAAAGTTGCTCAAGGAATACAAAGCATTGAATCCCAATGTACCCACCAAATCTGGCCTAATGGTTGGTCTCGGTGAAACCAAGGATGAGCTGCTGAGAACACTGGATGATCTGCGTGCCCATGATGTGGATATGTTGACCGTGGGACAGTACCTGCAGCCATCACCCAGCCACCTTGCGGTTGAGCGCTTTGTGCATCCCGACGAGTTTGCCGAGTACACTGAATATGCCGAGAGTATTGGATTTGTTCAGGCTGCCTGTGGACCACTAGTACGCTCTAGCTACCACGCTGACAAGCAGGCACGGGGCGAAGAGATTAGCTAGTCTTTATCTTCAGTCCAGACTTCACGCAACGGCTCACCAAAGTCATCATAGATCACTTTCTTGCGCTGACGCTTAGTTGTAGAGGTCGACTTAGAGGCGGTTTTAGCGGGTTTCTTTTTGCGGTTATCTATCGCAGAGACAACATCATTGATATAGGTGCGGGTCTGGCGCGGCTGGTTACTGACAAACACTGATCTGGCTCGCGGCTTATCCGCAGGCTCACCCGTCTCTCCGCAGTCATGTTTTTTAATCTCTCCACCACGGGAGAGAAATTCTTCAGTTTTACGCTGAATATCACCACGGATTTTATTTTTACTCGCACGCTCAACCACAGATAAAACCAACTCTCAGACAAATTTATAATCAACAACCAGTCTACCAGTGAGGCTCTAAATTGCCCACTATATTAAGGGCAAATGATGCCGCTAATCAAAAAGATCCAGCTGAATCGCCCGCCCGGGCTCTCCTTCATCAATAAAGCGTACACCAATACCCATTAATCGCACCGGTCTTGAACTCCGCTGCCAGGCCTGCTGACAAATAGTCTCGAAACTCTCCAGCGGCAGGTCTTTCTCCACCGCTCGCTCGAGAGTGGTAATGGTAAAATCATTAAACTTTATTTTTATAAACTGTTTGGTGACCAAGTAATCACTGTCGACCCGTCGCAGTCGACTGCGCAGTTCCATCAGTAATTCTGGCAGTTTTCCAAGGCAGGCATCCACATCGGAGAGATCACCTCCATAGGTATGCTCGACACTGAGAGACTTGCGCCTGCTGTTGGCATTAACCGGACGGTTATCTATGCCTCGACACAGATCGTAGAGGCGCTTGCCAAACACACCAAACTTATCCACCAGATCGAACAGTTCGAAACCTTGCAGATCAGCACAGGTTTTGACCCCCAACCGCAGCAGCTTTTTGGTGGTTACCTTACCCACACCATTAATTCGCTTTACCGGCAGATGCTCGATAAACCCCTCAACATTTTCCGGGGTAATCACAAACTGGCCATTGGGTTTATTGATATCGCTGGCAACCTTGGCGAGAAACTTATTTGGTGCAATCCCGGCCGAGACTGTTACCCCCACCTCAGCTTCAATCACCGAACGTATCTCCGCCGCCATCAATGTGGCACTGCCACTGCAATGCTTGCAATCAGTGACATCCAGATAGGCTTCATCCAGAGACAGTGGTTCGACTTTGTCAGTATAGCGATAGAATATCTGGCGGATTTTTAATGAGGCTTCGCGGTATTTAGCCATAGTGCCGGGAATAACCACCAGATCGGGGCAGAGTTTAAGTGCCTGCCCAGTGGGCATTGCTGATCTAACACCGTATTCACGGGCTTTGTAATTACAGGTGGCAATCACCCCCCGTCGATCGGACTTGCCACCAATAGCAATTGGGTAGGCGCTCAGGGAAGGATCGTCACGCATCTCTACCGCGGCATAAAAACAGTCGCAGTCGCAATGAATAATCTTTCTCTGCACACTAATTTCGGTCATGAGGGCTTTTGGCTTGAAAGTTTTAGGCTTGAGAGCTTTAAACTGGGGGACTTTTCTCTTGCGCCCAGTAGGTATTGAGCATAAATCCCCCGATACAGGCAAAGCCGAGCCACAGTGCCAAACCCGGCTCAGGCACTGTTAGCAGCAGCCATGCACTGCCGAGCATAACCCATAGTGAAACCATCGGCATCTTGACCTTGCTCGGCGGAGAATCAGAAGTTGCGGATCGATCAAAACCGATGACCAACTGCAGCAGAGGGGCGGCGGCAATAAGTGCCACCGCTATCCAGTAGCTCTGCATCTGGTAGGCGGCAAAATAGCTGCTCACTAATAGAGCCACAAGGTTTAAGCTCTGATAGAAAAAACTGAATAGATATTTCATTCTCTGCCTTTAAAAGAATCCATTAAGTTTTTTCGGTTTCAAACTGGTGATCCGCAACACGAACACCCAGACGCTTGGATATGATTTCAGGCAGTAACAGCATCGCCGGTGTTAGCAGCAAAGTCAGCAAGGTCGACAGCAACAGGCCATTAACAATTGCACTGGCCAGCGGCTGCCACCAGGAAGAGACCATACCGCCGGCCTCCCAGCTGCGATTAATAATATCCACACTGTAGCCATTCGCTAAAGGCAAGAGCCCGACAATGGTGGTGACCGTGGTTAACATCACCGGACGGAAACGGGACTTGGCGGCTTTAAACACTGCCTCAGCAGCGGTTAAGGCTCTATCATTGCGGCGCATAAAGTTATAAGTGTCGATTAATACAATATTGTTGTTCACCACAATCCCGGCCAGAGCAACAATACCGACACCGGTTAAAATAGTACTGAACACCGCCTGCGACACCAGCAGCCCAAGCAGTACACCAGCGGTGGACATCACTACTGAGAACAGAATCAGCAGGGCTTGATAGAAACTATTAAACTGCATTACCAGCATAATTAGCATCAGCGACATAGCCAGAGAAAACGCGACACTTAAAAACTCTGCGGAGTCAGCCTGCTCTTCATTGGCTCCGCGAAATTTAATCTTGATTGAGTCATCGATATTCTGACTTTCCAACCAGTCGGCAATTTGCCCTGTCTGATTATCGGAGAGATAGCCATCTTCCGAATTAGCCATAATAAATACCGTCTCAACCATATCAAAACGCTGGATCGCATCGACCCGGGGTTTGGCAATTCGCTGAGTAAAACTGCTGATAGGCACGGGGCCGGCACTGGTATTTACCCGCAGCTCATCCAGTGCGGCTAGCTGTCTATTCTGTTGGGGATATCTGAGGCGAATCTCAATCTCATCATCGGCATCGTCCGGACGATACTCACCGACCATCACCCCATTGGTGACCATCTGTACCATCTGCCCAATACTGCCTACATTGACCCCGAGCATGGCCGCCTGAGATCGATCCACCGCCATCTCCCACTGAATACCAGCCAGTGGCAGGGTATCTTCAATATCCCGCAGCCCTTCAATATTGCCCTCAATCCACTGGCGAATTTCAGCAGTCTTCTGATACATCTCTTCACGGTCTGTGGAGGAGATCTGAATTTGAATATCCTTGCCCACCGGAGGGCCACCTTCAATTTCCTTGCCGGTAACATAGATGCCGGGCATATCACTGGTGCGCTGACGAATCTCGGCAAATATCTCCTGACTACCTCGCGCTCTCTCACCGCGTGGGTAGAGCTCGACTAAAAATGAACTAATCTTGTCACGGCTGGCACCCCTTTCGAGAACCAGTGAGTTATTGCCACTAAATCCATAGAGCTGTTGAATACCTTCAATAGAGCTGATTTTCTGCTCTACCTCTGCGGTAATCTGTCTGCGCTCTTCCACCGAGAGATTACCCAGAGCGCGAACATTGACCATGCCATAACGATTTTCAATATCGGCAAAAAATGCCTGTCCGGCACCAAATTTTCCATAGCTAAAGAAAATACCGATCAGGAAAATCACCGCTAGGGATGACGAAATTGCCGGTCTGGCAATAATTGGCTTTAACAGCCTTAAATAGAAATTCAGCAGCGGCTGAAACAGGGTTTTGGCTGACTCTTCTGACGCGTGACTCTCGGGAAGTCGCTTGTTGGCACCGCGGCGACGGGAAATCGCTATACCCAGTGTCGGAGCAAAAATAAGCGCGTAGGTTAGGGACCAGGCCAGTACCGAGAAAACCGTTATTGGCAGGTAAGACATAAATTCACCAGAGACCCCGGGCCAGAACAGCAGCGGTAAAAATGCCGCCAGTGTAGTGCCGGTTGAAGCGATAACTGGTACCGCCATACGTCGCACTGCCACTACATAGGCCTCCCGTGTCGGAAGTCCCTCTGCGGCTTTGGTATTGGCAAACTCCACCACAACAATGGCGCCATCGATCAGCATACCCAGAGATAACAGCAGGCCAAACATGACCATAAAGTTAAAGCTGAAACCGAGCATATTGACCACAATCATCGAACCCAGCAGGCAGAATGGAATACCAAAGCCAACCAGTAACCCGGAGCGCACACCCAGTGTGGCAACTACTAGCACCAACACCAGACTCATGGCAGTGAGAATATTTCCCTGCAGCTCGCTAACCATCGACTCGGCGTACTCGGAGCTATCGAAGATATAATCAATTTTTATCTGTTGTGAAAACTGTCCCTCGGCATTGTTAATGGCACTGCGCACAGCATCAACAGTTTCAATGGAATTGGCCTTTAAGCGCTTGCGAACATCAATGGCGATGGTCTTTTTGCCATTGATGGTGCTAAAGCCAAGGGGATCTTTAAAGGTGCGCCGCACCTCGGCCACATCCCCAAGGGTGATAACCCCATCGGCGCTAAAGCGCAGCGGCAGATTGCGAATATCTTCCGTGCTTTCGATCAGAGCGGGAATCTTGATACCAAAACGGCCCTGAGCTGCGTCCATCTCACCGGCCGGAATCAGCAGGTTATTGGCCCTGACCGAACCCAGCAGTTCATCAGCGGTAATGTTGTACTGTTCAAGCCTGTAAGGATCCAGAACCGCCTCTACGACCTCATCGCGATGACCGGACATCTCGGCTTCGAGAACATCGGGCAGTATTTCAAGTTGGCGCTGGAAATATTTTGCTGTGGTGTAGAGCTCGCGCTCTGAAATATTATCACCGGAAAAAGTCACTACTACCGTAGGTTCAGGGCTGGGGCTCAACTCGTTAACTATCGGCTCTTTGGTCTCCTGGGGGAATTCCGCTTTGGCGCGATCGACCGCCTCGCGAACCTCGGCAACCACGGCACCTATATCTTCACTGATATCAAATTCCGCAAGAATATAGACTGCGCCCTCTCTGGCCGTGGCATTGATCTCGTCGAGACCATCAAGGGTCTTTAGTTCCTTTTCAATCGGGCGAATTAACAGACGGGCACCATCTTCTGGCGAGATACCGTCGTGCCTGACCATAATTAGGACAACCGGCAGGGTAACGTTGGGGTTCACTTCTACTGGCATGGACACGCGAGCCATGGTGCCGGCGAAGAGAATCAACAACATAATTGAGAGCGTGGCTCTGGAGTGATCGATAATACGGTTGAGGAAATTCATTTAAATAATTTTCCCATTCACTGACTGGTGGAGCTGTTTTTAATTTGCTCAGGGCTGTTCCTGTAAGACACCGTCACCTGCTCGCCATCGGCCACATAGTTTTGGCCCAGAGTTACCAGTGCGACTCTGTCCGGAAGACCGGAGACCCAGACACCATCAGCACTTTCTCCGACACTGGTAATACTCAGTGTACTGACCAGCCCCTGTTTATTAACCGCCCGCACCGCAAGGCGGCCCTGATCATCGAGCAGCATAAGGCTTGCCGATATCAGATGGGCATCAACCGACTGGCTC
>JAQWGK010000050.1 GCA_029238255.1 Porticoccaceae bacterium
TAACGTCAGGGTTCAAGGTTATTAACCTTAAACTTTTCCTCCCTACTGAAAGTGCTTTACAACCCTAGAGCCTTCTTCACACACGCGGCATGGCTGGATCAGGGTTTCCCCCATTGTCCAATATTCCCCACTGCTGCCTCCCGTAGGAGTCTGGGCCGTGTCTCAGTCCCAGTGTGGCTGATCATCCTCTCAGACCAGCTACGGATCGTCGCCTTGGTGAGCCATTACCTCACCAACTAGCTAATCCGACTTGGGCTCATCTAATAGCGCAAGGTCCGAAGATCCCCTGCTTTCTCCCTTAGGACGTACGCGGTATTAGCGTGCGTTTCCACACGTTATCCCCCACTACTAGGTAGATTCCCAAGCATTACTCACCCGTCCGCCGCTCTACTTACCCCGAAGGGCTTTCGCGCTCGACTTGCATGTGTTAGGCCTGCCGCCAGCGTTCAATCTGAGCCATGATCAAACTCTTCAGTTCAATCTGTTTAACCTCACCAATTAAGGAGAGGGAACGGTTACGCAAAACTTGCTTTACCATTCAAAATCTCAGTTTCATACAACTGTACGCTTATCACATTCATAAATGATTGCGTGAGCTACTTGTTACATGATGTTTACTTATCCAACATCAACTAGCAAGTACCCACACGCATTGCTTGATTAATTTTTTAAAGAACGATTCGCTCATCAGAGCGGGGGGCGTATTCTATAGATCGCCGACCCTTTGTCAACAGTGAAAGTGTAATTAATTAACTTTAATTTCACTCTCTAATTTCTTGCTTGTTTCGCTTCTCAACATTGCTGTCGGGAGCGCGCATTCTAGCGTCGAAATTACTTATGTCAACAGCTGGATAAAAATAAATATGAAGCTATTATTTTTCCATTTTTTGCCGCTGTGTTTCTAGCAGCTCATCCTGTTGGGAGCGCGCATTCTAGCGTCGAATCTGCTCATGTCAACAGTTGGATATAAATAAATATAAAGATCATATTTTTCCACTTTTTGCCGCGGCTTTCATAGCGGCTCACCCTATTGGGAGCGCGCATTCTACAGACAGGCCGAATACTGTCAACAAGTATTTGGTTTTATTTTCAGACTGGCCAAAAAGTGGTCAAAAAAGCAGCTAAACCCGCTCAAATAGGTGGTATTTCTTCTTGCCCAGACGGACGAGATAGAAGCGGCCGAAAAGTGCACGGTCAACAGCGAAGCATTCAACCGCTTTCATATTGTCTTCAGCACCCCTGGCAACACCATTAATAAACACTGAATTTCGTCCCAGGGCGTCCTTTACTTCACGGCCGGCTTTCGCCATTCCGCAATCGGTCAGTAAGTTTGTTAATGGCTTTTCAACTAAACCCCCATCAGATAACTCAGAGGATGGCATACCATCTAATCGCAGGTGCTCAAAATCTGTCTCGGATAATCGATCCGGTTCACCATTAAATAGCGCTTCGGTTATTCGCAGTGCAGCGGCTAGCCCCTCTTCACCATGAACTAATCTGGTCGCCTCTCTGGCCAGCAGAGCTTGCGCCTGCGGTCTGCCCTGAGCCTGACGGTCGGTTTCTTCGACTGCTGCTATCTCTTCTATAGAGAGGAAAGTAAAGTAATGCAGGAATTTGTAGACATCTGCGTCCGCTACATTTAACCAAAACTGGTAAAACGCTAGCGGGGAAGTCTTATTCGGATCGAGCCAGACTGCGCCGGCTTCGGTTTTGCCAAACTTTGTACCATCGGCTTTGGTAATTAAAGGCACGGTCAATGCAAAGCAATGAGCCTTATTTTGTCGGCGAGCCAAATCTATGCCACCGACTATATTACCCCACTGGTCACTGCCACCCACCTGCATGGTGCAGTCATGACGGCGATTGAGCTCGGCAAAGTCCATACCCTGTAATAGAGAGTAGGAGAATTCGGTAAAGGATATGCCCGAGCCCTCGCGATCAAGCCGCTGCTTTACCGACTCTTTATTGATCATATTATTAACGGAGAAGTGCTTGCCCACATCGCGCAAAAACTCCAGCGCCGACATCTCAGCAGTCCAGTCGAGATTGTTAGCGACAATAGCCGAGTTTTCGCCACAGTCGAAATCGATAAATTGACTGACCTGGCTTTTAATCTTATCCGCCCAGCCTGAAATTACATCCGGCGTATTAAGCTTGCGCTCGGCGGCCTTAAAACTGGGATCGCCAATCAATCCAGTGGCACCACCCACCAGTGCAATCGGTGTATGGCCGGCTTCCTGAAAACGCTTTAGAACAAGTAGCGGCACAAGGTGACCAAGATGCAGGCTGTCAGCAGTGGGATCAAAACCACAATAGAGCACTCGCGGTTGATCGAGATGGGTTTCTAATTCTTCTTCTGCAGATACCTGCGCAACAAGGCCGCGCTGGCGCAATTGATTGATTAACTGACTGCCACTTTGTTTCATCGGAACTGATTTCACTGGTCACTAATTAGGAGCGCCAACTCTACACATTGAGGGCGCAAATACAAGATTTTCTCGCCTACTTATATGCTGCTACATTATAAGTAGTACTCAGTTAGCTCTCGAAAAGCACGAGCTTGTCTCTGTAACTTGTTAATTTATTGAGCTAAACTTGCGAAAATCTCACAGCAATGGCTTTTTATGACAGTGAATAAAGTGCGCGAAACGATTCGTTTTCTGCATTCCACTCTCAAGGACTTTCCGCGACACCATCTTATAATGGCCTCGGCCGTTGGCTGCTGCCTGTTGGTTGTAGCGCTCTACCCGGTTAGCGATGCGGAAGCCAATCGCAAGATTGCAGAGCCAATAGACATTCCAGTGGCGACTCAGCCACTGACAATTGCACCAGAAGAGATTACACCCGCATTGAGCTGGACAGAACAGCGCGTCTCCTCCGGCGATAGTCTCTCTACTCTATTTACCCGCGCAGAACTCACCGCTATAGATGTCTACCAAGTCTCTTCATCACAGGATGGCAAGCTACTGCGCAACCTCTATCCGGGCGAACTATTCCGTTTCGGACTCGACAGTGTCGGGCAGCTTCAGGAATTGCATCATGTGCAGTCGAAGCTAGTCAGCCGTGTCTTTACTCGTGAAGGGAAAAGCTATAGTTCCGAGCAGCGCGTTCTGGAACCAGATACATTATTAAATTACCGCGAGGGAGTGATTAAAGACTCTCTCTATATGTCAGGCCTGGAAGCTGACCTGCCAGACAAGCTTATTATGGAACTGGCCAATATATTTGCCTGGGATATCGACTTTGTTTTCGATATCCGCAAAGAAGATTCATTTTCGCTACTGTTTGAAGAAAACTTTCTCGAGGGCGAGAAATTAAGCGTAGGCGATATTGTTGCCGCAACCTTTACCAACCGCGGAAAAACTTATCAGGCGGTGCGCTATACCAATGATCAGGGTGTCTCCAACTATTACACACCGGAAGGCCTGAGTATGCGCAAAGCCTTTTTGCGCACACCGCTAGATATCTTCCGGATTAGCTCTGGCTTTAATCTCAAGCGCAAACACCCTATTCACAAGAAGATTAAGGCACACCGTGGTGTCGACTATGCCGCACCGAGAGGCACACCGGTTTACTCGGCAGGTGATGGTAAGGTTATTGCCGCCGGCTACAGTAAAGCCAATGGCAACTATGTGTTTGTTCAGCACGGCCAGACCTACATTACAAAATACCTTCACCTCAATAAGAAAAAAGTGCGCAAAGGGCAGTCTGTTCGTCAGCGTCAGCTAATCGGTACAGTCGGCTCCACAGGCTATGCCACAGGCCCACATCTGCACTATGAATTTTTGGTTAACGGCGTTCACCGCAATCCACGCACCGTTAAACTTCCTCAGGCCAACCCAATTCCCAAGGCCGAGTTTGCCGCATTCCAAACTGCCACCCAGCCTATGTTAAGGCAGCTCGCGCAGCATGGCGGCACTAGCACCTTTGCCGGAAGCAAAGCGGCAGCAGACGTAAAGAGCGGCACTAACAGTGCCAACTAGAGCAGCCTGATGGTCAGCCCGAATATTTATCTGGGACTGATGTCCGGCACTAGCATTGACAGCATCGATGTAGCCGCCGTTGAATTTAACAAGGATATTCCTCGAGTTCTCGGCAGCCACTCCCACTCTATACCGGAAAAGCTCAGACAGCAGATTCTTAATCTCAGCCTTCCCGGCAATGATAATATCCAACTGTATTGTGAAACCGACAATCAGCTCGGCGAGTTATTTTCCGAAGCCGCCCTAACATTAATCGACTCACTGAATATTCTGCCCAATCAGATTGCGGCTATTGGCAGCCATGGGCAGACCATCCGTCACTTGCCGCCCTCCTCCTGCACGAGCACAGAAAAAGCCGGCTACAGCCTGCAGATTAGCGACCCCAATATTATTGCCGCGCGAACCGGCTGCACTGTAGTCGCAGACTTTAGACGCGCCGATATGGCACTGGGCGGACACGGCGCACCTCTGGTTCCCGCATTCCATCAAAAGCTCTTTTCGCACTCGGAAAAAAATCGGGTTATTGTCAATATTGGCGGCATCGCCAATATCACAGTGCTCGCCGCAAATGGCGACTGCAGCGGCTACGATACCGGGCCGGGAAATATACTGATGGATAGCTGGTGTCAGCGACAGCTTGGCACTGCCTACGACAACAACGGCGACTGGGGTGATGGCGGCACGGCAAACAACCCACTATTAAATCAGCTAAAGTCACACAGCTTTTTTGCTCAGCCCGCCCCTAAAAGCACTGGCCGTGAAGCGTTTAATCTGCGTTGGCTTGAACAACAGCTGGTTGATTGTGATTTATCCGCACAGGATATTCAGGCAACCTTAATACAATTAACCGCAGAGACCATTGCCGATCAGATCAATAATCTCGATCTACCCATCAGCGAGGTTTTTGTCTGCGGTGGTGGCATGCTTAACGGGGCTTTAATGCAGCGACTTGCCGAGGCTATGCCCGAATCAACGGTTAGCTCAACGTCCGAATTGGGTCTGAATCCAAATTGGGTTGAAGCCTGCGCTTTTGCTTGGTTGGCTAAACAAAGACTGGAAGGAAAAACGGGCAATTTACCTAGTGTAACCGGCGCTAGCAAAGAAGCTATTTTAGGTGGAATTTACCTCGCCTAAAAGTAGCTGTACTCCTGCTCCTCAAGTAACCGACTCACCTCCGCCGGACCAAATGGTACCGAAGAAACAAATGGCAGTAGCGTCGACTTATCCAACCCCTCCCGTTCATAGCTAACCTGACAAACTTTGACATCTATTACTTCAAGCGCCGAAAGCCGTGCCGCCAGATCAACTATAGGTTTAAAGCTGCGGTAATTTTCTTTGAAAAATATCTCCACATCCGGGCCATAGATAACAAAGGCAATCGGCGGTATAGAGGAAGAGGCTTGGGAATCCTGATACTGTTTTGATTGGAATTAGGCTTCGGCGCGCTGAAGAGCTTCGTAAACCTCATCGGCCTTATCGAGATTGATTCTGGCCACATAGCCAGTCACCGTTTTGCTGTCTGCGGTAATTAGCTGATCGGCAGCCCAGGTAGAGTTAACCTGCGCCAGAAATAAATTGGGTAGCAGTGCTAATAGAAATAGCCATCGCATACTGAACATCCTTGCTCACATAAAATTGTTTTAGATAGAAAAAGAGGCGCCACAACCACAGGTAGTTGAAGCATTGGGATTGGTAATCAAAAATCTTGACCCCATCAGCCCCTCTTCATAGTCGACCGTCGATCCAGCCAGATATTGGTAACTTAGTGAATCGATCAATACAGTGACCCCATCACGGGAAACCGCGGTGTCATCCTCAGCCATAACATCTTCAAAAGAAAAGCCATATTGAAACCCCGAGCAGCCGCCGCCAGTCACATAGACGCGCAACTTCAGCTCTTCGTTAGCCTCTTCTAATTTGAGGCTCTGCACCTTGGCTACTGCACTTTCAGTAACCTCTAGTACTGAGGGTGTAAATGTTTCAATACCTGACATTTTTTCTCCGTGTTTCCTATGATTCCAAACTGTTCTATTTTAACAGTCTTATTTAAACAGCTTCGTCGCGATCGGCTGGGACTTCCTCGCGGTCGGCTGGAACCTCATCGCGATCAGCTGGAAATAGTGTGATATTTGACTCGGCGGAATGATAAACAAAACTGCCGACAACTTCAGCGCCTTTCTCTATTCCAATCAAGTTATAGTTTAAATTACCTTCGACTACAGCTTTCGCGGCTAATTCAACCAGTTCACTGGCGTATAGATCGCCTTTCACATGGCCGTTGACAATAATAGTGGCAACATCAATATTGCCCTGCACCGAGCCGCTCTCTAAAACTCTTACCCGAGACTTATCGCCCTCTGCGCTAACATTGCCAACCACTTCGCCTTCAATTTCCAGATTGCCGGTAAAACTGATATCTCCAGTCAGCTTTGTGCCAGCGGCAATCAGCGTAGTTGTTCCGGAATTAAAACCATTTTCATTTTTAAAGCGTTTTAAACCAAACATTTTTCAGCCCTCAACTTGCCAGTCATATTTTTTATCGAACTGTGTCTTTTCCATCCACGGATAACGCAGAGTTATTCGCACCTGTCTGGGCTCAAAATTGTCCGGCAATGTGATGACACCGCGACTAATTGAAAAATACTTAAATTCCATTTTTAGCGGCAACTGTTCAATCCCCGGATCAAGCTCTGCCAGTGTTAGTCTGGTCTCTTTACCGTCGAGCAATCCCGAAATCCAAAAGTTCGCCGAGACACTTAGGGTTTTCATCTTTTCTGTTTTTTGTCTTGCCACCCAGCGATAGCTGATGCGCCCATCATCCAGTTGATTAAACTTGAGGTCCGCCACAGACAGACCATTGGGCTGACTGCCATCCTGCAGCAGTTCACGGTAGAGCTTTAACTCTTCATCCCGCAGGTAAATACTTTTCTGCAGGACAATCATTTCCTGACGAGTACTTTCCAGCGCCGCAGAATCCACCTGCAGATTCAATTCCACTCGACTCAACTGCTGCTGAAGCTGGGCAACTGAAGTGGCAAGCTTATCAGCCTCAACTTCAAGACGCGCCTTCTCCTGCATTTCATCCTTGAGGATCTGCTGTTCCCAAGACTTGCCGAAGAAGAATGCCCCTGCCATTAGAGCAGCAAACACCGCAACCAGCACATAGACTACTGTCGGCCGGTAGGGAATAACAATGGACTTTACTTCACTCATTAGGGCAGTAGTGCCGGCGCAGTTAATCCACTGTTTTCAGGTAGCCCAAAGATAATATTCATACATTGAACGCCCTGACCAGAAGCACCTTTGGTGAGATTATCCTCTACCACCAGAACCACAACTTTGTCACCGCCGCCGGGGCGACAGACTGCAATACGACAGAAATTAGAGCCGCGCACCGAGCGTGTCTCTGGATGACTGCCACCGGGCAGTACATCGACAAAAGGCTCATCTTTATAACGCTGCTCAAATAGCGCCTGAACATCCACTTCCTTGCTCAGATTGGCGTACAGCGTGGTATGTATACCTCTATTAATCGGCAACAGATGAGGGACAAACGTCAGCTTAATATCGGCTGCAGCGGAATTGCCGGCAGCAATATCACCGAGCCCCTGAACAATTTCCGGATGATGACGGTGGCCAGAGGACGCATAGGCCTTAAAGCTATCGCTCATCTCTGAGTGCAGTGTGCCAATACTGGCCTGACGACCGGCACCGCTAACACCAGAAGCGGAGTTGGCGATCAGGTCAGTCACATCGATACAGTCAGCCTCCAGCAGAGGCAAAAAGCCCAGCTGAACACTGGTTGGATAACAGCCTGGGCAGGCAATAAGGTTAGCGCCTTTAATGGCTTCGCGGTTCACTTCCGGCAAGCCATAGACCGCCTGAGGTATCAGGTCGCGAGCGCTGTGAGGTTGGCCGTACCAGCTCTCCCAGAGATCGGCATCTCTAATTCTAAAGTCAGCGGAGAGATCTATAACCTTGACCCCACGCTGTAAAATTTCTGCCACCATGCTCTTCGCCACACCATGGGGCGTAGCAAAGAACACAACATCACATCCAGAGAGCTGATCTACATCCGGCGCAGAAAAGGCCAGATCGATTACGCCTCTCAGATTGGGATACAGATCTGCAACCGGCAGACCTTTTTCGCTGCGCGAAGTAATCACCGTTACCTGCGCCTGGGGATGGCCAGCCAGCAGCCTTAATAACTCAACACCGGTATATCCGGTTGCACCTACAATTCCAACTTTAATCACTTGTCTTCTCTTGTGTCTTCTCTAATTAGTTATCCAGAATCAAACCATCGGTCTATAATACCCGAAAATTACAGTCTAAACGGGAGATATTAAATGTACGCATGGGTTTTGTCCTTCCATTTAATTGCCGTTATCTGCTGGTTTGCCGCGCTGTTTTACCTTCCGCGCCTGTTTGTCTATCACGCTATGTCAGATGACACGGTGAGTATCGAGCGCTTTAAACTGATGGAGCGCAAACTCTACAATGGCATTGCCACCCCCTCCATGATCGCCACTGTGATCTTCGGCGGCTGGCTGGTACTGCTAAATCCCGACTATTATTTGAGTCAGCTGTGGTTTCAATTAAAAGCACTGCTAGTTGCAGTACTAATAGGCTATCACTTTGTTTGTGCCGCCTATATGAAACAGCTAAGCAACGACAGCAGCACTAAGACCCATGTGTTTTTCCGTCTATTTAATGAAGTGCCGGTGCTGTTTTTGGTGGTCATTGTGATTCTGGTGATTGTAAAACCTTTCAGCTAAACCCGGCTAAACCCAACAAAGCCCCTAAAAGCCACTGCCAGGCTGATCGAGATAGAGCTGTTCTGCTGCCGTACTCTCTCTGCCAACAATACTATTGCGATGAGGGTAACGGCCAAACTGCTGAATCACCTCGCGATGGCGTTGAGCAAAATCCTTAAAGCCCGAAAAGGTATCGCCCTTTTTTGCCCCTGCCAACTGAGCCAGTTCAGTAAATTTTTGCACCGACAAATCCTGCATCTCAAGTGACTCTGAATGTTCCAGCGGCAAATAAAAAAACACCCTACCTATATAAGGTAATTCCAGATCCTGCTTTAAGCTCATACCCTCCAGACACCAGTTTAAAGCCAACGAATCCTGAGCAAATGCCCGAGCCCTGTCGCGATACATATTTCGTGAGAATTGGTCCAGCACAATAATAGCCGCCAGACGACCTCTGGGAGTCTCAAGCCAGTGCTTGTAATCGCCGCTGACCAACCCCTGTAATCCGTCTGTAAATTTTTCTCGTATGAGAGCATCTGTGTGAGGATTTTTTTGCCACCAAAGTGGTGACTGACGCTTCGCCAGTTCCGGGTCGTGGAGATCACTGCCAAACCAAAACTCAAGTACCTGTTCTATTTCCATGAATATTGCCCTGTCGATTGCCCTTTAGATAGCCTCTAAGATAAGTCTTCAGATGGCATTACCGAGTTATATTCAGGATAATACACAATTAGCAATTTCGCCCTACAATGGCTTTTACCCTTTCAGGAAATCTAAATGACTCAATCGCGCTCCAAACAACTTTTCGATGCTGCTCAGAAACATATTCCCGGTGGCGTAAACTCGCCAGTGCGAGCCTTTCGCGCTGTAGGTGGAACACCGATCTTCTTTGAGCGCGCTCAGGGTCCCTATATGTTCGACGCTGACGGCAAGCGCTATATCGACTATGTAATGTCCTGGGGACCCATGATTTTGGGTCACGGCCACCCAGTAGTGTTGGACGCTATTCGCGAGCAGTTAGAAAAAGCCATGACCTTTGGCACCCCCACCGAACTGGAAATTTCCCTCGCCGATAAAATCTGCGAGCAGGTTCCGGGCATGGATATGGTACGCATGGTCAACTCTGGCACCGAAGCCACTATGAGCGCCATTCGACTGGCGCGTGGCTACACCGGTCGCGACAAGATTGTAAAATTTGAGGGCTGTTACCACGGTCACTCAGATTCACTGCTGGTCAAAGCCGGCTCCGGCGCCCTCACGCTGGGCGTACCCAGCTCACCCGGCGTGCCCGCCTCCCTTGCGGACCACACAGTGACCCTCAACTATAACGATATAGAGCAGGTTAAAGAGACCTTTGCCGAAATTGGCGAACAGGTCGCCTGTATTATTGTTGAGCCTGTAGTGGGCAATATGAACTGCGTGCCACCAATCCCCGGATTTTTGGAAGCCCTGCGTGAAGTCTGCACAGCTTCTGGCGCGGTACTGATTATTGATGAAGTGATGACCGGCTTCCGAATCGGCCCTCAGGGTGCCAGCGCCTACTACGGTATCGAGCCAGATCTAATCTGTCTGGGTAAAGTTATTGGCGGCGGTATGCCGGTGGGCGCCTTTGGCGGCAAGCGCGAGATTATGGAACAGATATCGCCACTGGGACCGGTTTATCAGGCCGGCACTCTCTCCGGCAATCCAGTCGCCATGGCAGCGGGACTGGCAACTCTTAACCAGGTTTCACAGCCCGGTTTTCTCGATCCATTAGTCGCCCATACAGATCAGTTGGTCAACGGACTTCGCGAGCGCGCAGCCGCCGCAGGTATCCCTATGACCAGTAACCATGTGGGCACTATGTGGGGACTGTTCTTCTCTGAGGAAGAGAAAATTATTAACTATCCGCAGGTTATGCAGTGCGACACCGAGCGCTTCTCGCGCTTTTTCCACGGCATGCTAGAAGAAGGCATCTATTTGGCTCCGGCCTCTTACGAAGCAGGCTTTATGTCTGCCGCTCACACTGATGCGGATATTCAATTTACTCTGGATGCAGCTGAGCGAGTATTTAAAACTCTGTAGGTCGAAGCGGCCTACATTTGGCGGCTCTGTTTTGCCGGTTAGATAGTCATGCTGTCCTGACGATTTTTCCGTATCATGGCGCCATAGGTTTTTTATTCGACCAGTAAAAACACTTTTTGGAGTACTGATGAGTTTTTCAAGCCAACGCGGCCCCTACCCCTACACCAGAATGCGCCGGACTCGATCCGCTGATTTCTCACGGCGTTTAATGCGCGAATCTGCACTGAGCGTCAATGATCTAATCCTGCCGCTGTTTGTGGTCGAGGGAACTGAGCAGAGACAGGCCGTGGAATCCATGCCCGGTGTCGAGCGTCTATCTATTGATCTGCTGGTTGAAGAAGCCCGTGAAGTTGCCGCTCTAGGTATTCCTGCTATTGCACTGTTTCCGGTGACTCCAGAAGAGAAAAAATCGCTGCTCGCCGAAGAAGCCTTCAATCCCGAAGGTTTAGCGCAACGAGCGGTACGAGCGATTAAAGCAGCGGTGCCCGAGCTGGGCGTTATCGCCGATGTGGCTCTGGATCCTTTTACCACTCATGGTCAGGACGGCATTATTGATCAGGACAGCGGCTATGTACTCAATGACATCACCGTTGAAACCCTCGCCAAACAGGCGCTATCCCATGCTCAGGCCGGTGCCGATATAGTCGCCCCCTCGGATATGATGGATGGTCGCATCTGGGCCGTTCGCGAAGAGCTCGAAGAGCACGGCTTCGTCAACACTATGATTATGGCCTACGCCGCCAAATACGCCTCAAGCTACTATGGCCCGTTCCGCGATGCGGTTGGCTCGGCAGGCAATATTAAATGTGGCGACAAGAAAACCTATCAGATGGATCCGGCTAATAGCGACGAAGCTCTGCACGAGTGCGCACTGGATCTGGAAGAAGGGGCCGATATGATTATGGTTAAACCTGGAATGCCCTATCTGGATATAGTCCGCCGCGTTAAAGACGAACTCAAAGCGCCGACCTTCGCCTATCAGGTCAGTGGCGAATACGCGATGCACTGTGCCGCCTTTGAAAATGGCTGGCTAGAGCGCGACGCGGTGATTTTAGAATCCCTATTGGCCTTTAAGCGCGCCGGAGCCGATGGCATCCTCACCTACTTTGCCAAGCAAGCTGCCCAGTTACTCAATAAAAATTAAGAACCCATCATGCTTAGAGTTGATAAATATATTAGCAATGCTACGGATCTGTCGCGCTCCGAAGTTAAACGCCTGATTAAATACGGTGAAGTTACCGTCGACGACGAACCGGTCACCAATCCCGGGCAAAAAGTCAGCGGCAGCGAAGAAATCTGCATTGAAGGCTCGGCGATTAGCATGCCGACAAACCGCTACTTTATGCTGAACAAACCGGCCGGCGTTGTCTCGGCCACCAAAGATAATAACAACAGCACCGCCCTCGATCTTATCTATGAACACCGCAGCGCCGAACTACAAATCGCCGGACGACTGGATATAGATACCACCGGCCTGTTGCTAATCACCGATGACGGCAAGTGGAATCATCGCCTGACATCACCGCGCAGCGATTGCCAAAAGATTTATCAGGTTAGATTGGCAACCCCGATCAGCCCCGACTATCAGGAACGGCTGGCCAACGGTGTTTGGCTAGAAGGGGAAAAGCATCCCTGCCTGCCTGCAACCATGGAAATTATCGATGATCAGCATGTGCTGTTAAGCATTGCCGAAGGAAAATATCATCAGGTTAAACGAATGTTTGCGGCGCTGGGCAATCATGTGGATGCCCTGCACCGCACTCAGGTTGGCGGCATTACACTGGACGAAGATCTTGAGCCCGGCGACTATCGGCCGTTAACCGAAGAAGAAGTTGCCAGTATCCATGAATGATCAAAGTGTTGAATTACTGGTTCAACAACTCTCTCGCTGTGAGGGAAAATGCTTAATTGTCGCCGATGAAAACTGGGCTAATGTAGGATGGCACAGTTTTGCCCATTCGGGCAGCGCCAACCGCACACTGTTTAGCAACCGCTATGAAATCGCCCAGAGTGCCGAGCAGGCAGGTATTGAAACGGTCTTTAATGACTTCGATTTTTCTGCGCTGGCAGCGGGCAGTTTTGACAGCATATTATTTCGCGTTTCCAAAGAGCGTCCGGTCAGCCACCATATAATCAATCAGGCTTCGGCCCTGCTCAAAGACGGCGGGCAATTACTGCTTAGCGGTGAAAAAAATGATGGGGTTAAAACTTATTCAGAGCATGCCTGCAAATTATTTGGCGATAAGTGCAAACCACAAAAGCACGGCAATTATTACCTCGCCTGCATCACTAAATACGCTGTTAGCAACAAACTGTTGGACGATAAAAATTATTTAAATCTGCGTACTATAAAGAGTACCGAAAATTTGCCCCTACAGAGCAAGCCGGGAATTTTTGGCTGGAATAAAATCGATCAGGGCAGTGCATTTTTAATCGAGCATCTATCCGGGTTTTTGCAGTCTTATCCCGACGGAAATGCACCCCAGTCTCTACTGGATTTGGGTTGTGGCTATGGTTATTTATCCTGTGCAGCAAGCCTGTATGGTTTTCAACAGATAACCGCAACGGATAATAATGCCGCTGCACTAAGAGCCTGCGCAGAAAATTTAGACAGTTTAAAGATTAACGGAAAGGTTATTGCCGGCGATGCCGGTAGTCAGATTAATGAAAAATTTGATGCGATTATCTGCAACCCGCCCTTTCATCAGGGCTTTAATATAGATAGCGCCCTAACCGAGAAATTTCTCAGCTCAAGCAAGCGTTTGTTAGCCCCTTCAGGGAAGGCGCTATTTGTAGTGAATAACTTTATTGCTCTGGAAAAGAAGGCTAAGGATTATTTTGCCGAAGTAGAAGAAGTTGCCAGAAGCGGCTCTTTTAAACTGATTAGCGTTTCTCAGTAAGGTCATTGTCATCCTGCCTGCCATCCTGACAGAGCGCAGCGACGAGAGATCTCCCGTCATACTGGCGAAGGCCAGTATCTCTGTAACCTTGCAGACAGATCCCAGCCTACGCTGGGATGACGTGTTGGGTTCGAGAATAACTATGGCTGGCTCGATAATTCCAAGCGGAGCTAGCTCCGCGACCACTCCAAACCAAACCCCAACTAAAGCCCCATCACCTGCTTAATAATCTCATTCTTCACCGGCTTTAACTTATCAACCTGACTCAACCCCATATTCCGCAATAACCGCACCGCCAGATTATCCGCCGCAAAAAGCCGCTTAAACCCTTCCATTGCCGCCATCATCGCCAGATTCTCAGGCTTGCGCTGACGCTGATATTTATTCAACGTCATCAATGAACCCAAATCATTCCCGCGCTTTGCCGCCGCCGAAAGCGTCTCCACCAACGCCGCAACATCAGCAAAACCCAGATTGACCCCCTGCCCCGCCAGTGGATGAATGGTGTGGGCAGAATCACCCAACAGCGCCACTCGCTCAACCACATAATCCGTTGCATGACGCTGGCGCAGTGAAATCGAATAACGCTTATCTACAGCAGTAACTTTACCCAGACAGTGCTCACTGCCAAGACTTAAAGCCTGACAAAACTCAGTATCATCCAGAGCCATTAAACGCTCCGCCTCACCCGACTCCTGAGACCAAACCAACGAACAGTAATGCTGATCGCCAGCCTTATTCAGTGGCAACAATGCCAGGGGGCCGGTAGGCATAAACCGCTGCCAGGCGGTTTGCTGATTGACCTGCTCGGTCTGCACCGTGGTAACAATCGCGCTGTGACCATAGTCCCACTCACGGGTAGGGAAATTAAACTGCTGACGAATAGCGGAGTTACCACCATCGGCCGCGACTAACAGCGGCGCCGATAACAGCCGACCATCATCCAATTCAAGAGTGACCTGCTGCTCTGAATCACTGTAGCTAGCAACCCGGACTGGACACAGAAACTCAATATTATCCAACTGCTGTATCTTATTAAGCAGACTCTCAACCACCAGAGAGTTTTCTACAATATGACCCAGATTAGGCTGATGAACATCCTGAGCATCAAACCGAATTCGACCTGTACCCTCGGCATCCCATACATCCATCGCCAAGTAAGCACTTACCCTTTTTTCCGCTATTTGCTGCCAAGCGCCGCAACATTCCAACAGGCTTCGCGACTTTTCGGTTAGGGCCGCCACTCTTGGATCGAATTGCTCAGTGCTGTAACTGTCAGCTTGATAAGCCTCAATAAGCGCCAGCTTAAGCTCAGGGTTTGCCTGGGCAAAAAGGCTGGCGAATGCCGCACCGACCATTCCGGCACCGACAACAATGACATCGTATTGCCGAGCCCCTTGACCATTAGTTTTATCAACCATGTCCAGCCTCTCTGGTCGCCATGCCCATTCCAAACTGTGCAAAACGACTGCGCAGCCCGGGAATTAAATCCATCATCAGCAAACCGGAATTACGCCCTAGGGCGATGGCTGATGAGGATTGGGAAAAGAGTTTAGGAAGATTGTCGCTAAACAATAAGGTGTTTTGCTGATCCGCAAGCTGTTGCTGCTGATAGGACTCAAGGGTTTCCAGGGCCGAGAAATCATTGCCCGCGGATCTGGCTCCGCCCAACACCTCGGCCAATACGGCAACATCTCGCAGAGAGAGGTTAAACCCCTGCCCGGCAACTGGATGCAGACTATGAGCCGCATTGCCCAACACCACCAGATTGCGCCGCACCTGTTCGGTGGAAGTGGTTAACGCCAGTGGATAGGCGTAACGCTCGCCAACCTGTGCAAGCATTCCCAAGCGATAGCCAAAACGTTCTTGTAAGGTTTGCAGAAATTCTTCGTCGCTGGCGGCCATTAACTGTTCGGCCTTTTCGGCCGGCTCTGTCCACACCAGTGCACAGCGGGGGCTATCCTGATAGTCGGGAAGCGGCAACATGGCCATCGGCCCCTGATCGGTAAAGCGCTCATAGGCAACGCCATCATGAGGCTTTTGGAGCGCGATATTGGCGATAATGCCCTGCTGGCCATAGGGCTGTTGATTGCTATGGATACCGATTTTTTGTGCCGTCTTGGAGTTGGCACCATCGGCAATCACCACTAGCGAAGACTCCACAATCTGCTCGCTGCCTTCAAGGGTCAAGCGCATACCATTCTTTAATGGCTTAATCGTCGCCACGCGCGCCGGTGCCAACACCTCAACCGATGTGGCGGCCAACTTTTCCAGTAGAACCGAGCCAATCCATCGATTCTCAACCACATAGCCCAGCGCTTCAACACCGGCCTCATGGGCATCGATTCGAGTCAGGCCCATATGGCCGCGATCGCTAACATGGATTTTTTTGATCTGACCGGCTTGGGACTCAAGTGCCGCCCACAGGCCTGCGGCTTCAAAAATCTTGCGGCTACTCCAGGACAGAGCCGTGGACCGCGCATCAAAACTAGGACGGTATTCAGACTTATCCGACTGTTGATAAGCCTGGGCTTCAAGAAGCAAGACTTTCCATGGATGCTTTTGCTCGGCCAGCATTAGAGCCAGACTAATACCCACCATGCCGCCGCCGACAATAACAATGTCGTAACTGGCGCTGCTGTTCTTGGGTGCTGTCTCGCTCACATTTAGCCTACCATCAGTAATTCTATTTCGCTGCGTTTCTTGGGTACGCCAGCGGTTAAGTCTTCGCAGCCAGTTTTGGTCACCGCAACATTGTCCTCAATGCGCACCGCCAACCCGCGCCACTTGGCAGCGACATTTTTACTGTCCGGCGCTATATAGATTCCCGGCTCCACGGTTAACACCATACCCGGCTCAAAATCTCGCCACTGACCTTCAATTTTGTAGTCACCGACATCGTGCACATCCATACCTAGCCAGTGACCGGAACTGTGCATATAAAATTCTTTGCAGGCCTGCTGTTCAATTAACTCGCTGACATCGCCATTGAGAACCCCCAGATCGACCAGACCCTGAGTGATCACAGCAATGGTTATCTCATTGGCAACATTGTAGGCAGCGCCGGGAGCAATTTTTGCTATCGCCTGAATCTGCGCCTCTAAAACAATATCGTAGATAGCTGCCTGCTCGCGGCTAAATTTCCCATTAATGGGAAAGGTGCGGGTGATATCCGCCGCATAGTTCTGGTATTCACAACCAGCGTCGATCAGTACCATATCACCGTTGTTAATTTTTTCGCGGTTCTCAATATAGTGCAGGATGCAGCCATTTTTTCCGCCACCGACAATGCTGGTATAGGCCGGAGCCGTGGCTCCGGAAGCCATAAACTCATGCTCAATTTCAGCCTGCAGCTGATATTCGTATATGCCGGGCTTGGCAATGCCCATGGCGCGACAGTGGGCACGTGCTGAAATTTCACCGGCCTGACGCATTAACTTTAGCTCAGATGCAGTTTTTATCAGGCGCATTTCATTGACAATATGATCCAGATCGACAAACTCGCCCGGCGCTGAGGATCCGCCAATGCCATTGACCCAACTCATCAGGTGACGATCAAAATCAGCGTCTTTGCCTATAGCGTAATAGACCCGCTCTTTACCTTCTAACAGTCCGGGCAAAATATCGTCCAGATCACCAATAGGAAAGGCATCGTCCACCGCGTAGTCCGCAACCGCTCCCTCAGGGCCAACTCGGTAGCCATCCCAGGTTTCGCGAAGCTTATCTTTTTCGCGACAGAACAGTATAGATTCACCCTGATCGCGCCCGGGAATTAACACCAGCACAGATTCCGGTTCGGAAAATCCGCACAGATAACTGAGATTGGTGGCCTGCTTGTAGGGGTAGAGGGTATCTCGAGAACGAACTTTTTCTGCCGCCGCCGCTATTATGGCAATGCTGTTACCCTGCATTGTCGCCATTAGCTCTCTGCGCCTTGCGGTGTATTCTTTGGCGGTGATCATAGCCTCGTAATCCTTTGATTATTGCCCACGCCGGCAGAGCTGGATCAGTGGATGGTTGGCTCTGCGCTGGGTCCGGACTCTGGATGAAGGTCGCTGAAAATAAGTTGTACGGCAATACGAATATATTCGACCAACTCGGCATAATCCCGCTCGCCGTCATCGTCGCTATCAAAGTCCACCGAGATCTGCCCTATGGCGGCAATATCTTCCAGCGCTTCTTTGGCATCTTCGGAAACTTCAAATTCGCTGCTCATTCCTTCGCCGAGGCCAGAGATATAATTGCTACACCAAGTTCCCACCGCAACTAAACGCTCGGGTAGTGGCAGCTCATCATCGGGGAGGATTGGCTGAAAGATAAAGGAAATATCTTCGAGGCTAGTCAGCGCCTCTTCATAGAAATCACGCAGAGGATTCTCCGCCGCATCACCCTGCTCTTCGGTCAGCCCCAACCAACTGGTGGAGGTCTTGACCAATGTCTCCAGCGGCATAGTTCCGCAACACAAACGGCCGCATAAAAAGCCGTGAAATCCGGACGGATCGGCTTTTACCTGCAACTCAAAAAAAAGATCTTCTAGCTGTTCAAATGTCATTTATCCACCTCAATATCACAGCGGCCATCCTAACATTCTATATATACCACTGCACGCCAGTTTATTAATGTTGTAATTGACCAAATCCACCACAATGCCTATAGTTAGTCGGCTCCAAGTAGTTAATACGGAAAAGTTCCCTGCTTATGAATGGTTACGAAGATCTCGAACAAAAACTGGATAGCTTAATTGAGCTATGCCAGCAGCTTAAAAGCGAAAATCAGGCACTGCGTGAACGCGAGTCCACCCTGTCTGGTGAGCGCGGAAAACTGATGGAACAAAATGAAATGGCGAGACAAAAAATCGAAACCATGATCAATCGTCTAAGAAACCTGAACGCAGAATAATTATGTCAGCCATCTCCCTTAAAATTCGCATCCTCGACAAAGAATATCAGGTCAACTGCAAGCCCGAAGAGCGTGAAGCTCTTGAGCTGTCTGCAAAGTTACTGGATGAAAAAATGGAAGAGATTCGTCGCGGCTCACACCTTATCGGGGTAGAGCGTATTGCTGTTATGGCCGCTCTGAATTTGGCCCATGATCTGATTCGCAGCGAGCAGGATGTGAAAGCCGATGAGCAGACATCTCATCTGTTGCAGTCTATGAACTCCAAGCTCAGTTCTGTTCTTACAGATCTGAACAGCTAATTCCAGTCACGCTTTTCCCGGACAAATTTCCCGACAACTCCCTTTAGTCGACTCTTTTTTAAGCCTGCTCTGCTATACTTTTGCTTCCTGGGGTGTGCGCCAGTCAAGAAGTCCCTGAGCCGATAATTATTATCCGGTTTTTCTCCGTCAATATTGTTGTGCACTTCCGTGCGTCGGAAAGCCTGATATATTGCGAGCGAAGCCACCTTGAACTCTTCGGTTCAAGGCCACGTTGACAGCGGCACCTTGGGGTTTTAATGAAAGCAATCTGATAAATAGCGGTTGGCTGCCAATGAATACTGGCGAGATACGCAAAACCATTCGAACCAAACGCCGAGCATTAACTCCGGCTCAGCAGCAAACTGCGGCCCAAAACCTGGCCACCCTTATCGCTCAACAAGGCTTTTTCCTGCGGGCAAAACGCATCGGCATCTATCTTGCCAATGACGGTGAAATTGATCCTGCGCTGTTAATGGGTATCGCACTCAACGCTAACAAAGCCTGCTATTTGCCAATTATTCATCCACTGCAATTTAATCGACTCTACTTTGGTGAGTACCGCGAAGGTGATCATCTTAAAGCCAATCGTTTTGGTATTTTAGAACCACAATTTAACTCAACGAAAATTGCGCCAATCTGGACATTGGATTTGATTTTACTGCCACTGGTGGCATTTGATCGCAGCGGCAGCAGAATTGGTATGGGCGGTGGATTTTATGATCGCACTTTGGCTACTTGTGCCAACCAGCCGCGCAGGCCAACCCTGATTGGATTGGCCCACAGCTGTCAGGAAGTTGACCGCATTTCACAGCAGAGCTGGGATATTCCCCTCGACCAAATAATCACTGACCGCGAAATTATCTGCGCCTAGCTTTTATACCGCCGACTGCTTAAGAGCCAAGAAAGAACTGATAGGCTTCATTATCAGTCTCGTTGACGTAGTGATAGCCGAGCTTATCGAGAAAGCCCGAAAGCTTTTTAATATCTTTCTTCGTCGCCTGAACACCGACCAGCACCCGACCAAAAGCCGAACCGTGATTGCGGTAGTGGAACATGGAAATATTAAACCCACTACCCAACTGGTTGAGGAAATTTAACAGCGCACCGGGACGCTCGGGAAATTCAAATCTAAACACCTGCTCCTCACCCACCTGCGGCGAACGACCACCGACCATATGTCGGATATGCAATTTAGCCACTTCGTTATCGGTCATATCCGATACCTGATAGCCCTTGCTGCGAAGGTCTTCGACCAGCTGGTGACGATCTTCATCACTGGTTACCTGAGCGCCGACAAAAATATGCGCTCGCTTCTCATCGCTAAAGCGATAGTTAAATTCCGAGATATTGCGTTTTTGCATGGCCGTACAGAACGACTTAAAGCTACCGGGTTTCTCATCGATAGTTACCGCCAGAACCGCCTCGCGCTTTTCACCAATTTCTGTGCGTTCAGAGATATAACGCAGGCGATCGAAATCTATATTGGCGCCACATTGAACCGCCAGTAATGTCTGGTCCTCAACGCCCTTCTGCTCGACATATTTTTTCAGACCCGCAAGGCCCATAGCACCGGATGGCTCGCAGATTGCACGGGTATCGTTGTAGACATCTTTGATCGCCGCACAGATTTCATCGGTGCTGACGGTGATAACCTCATCGACCAATTCTTTTAAAATTCTAAATGTCTCTTTACCAATCTGCGCGACGGCTGTGCCATCGGCAAAAATACCCACTTCTTTTAGACGCACTCGACGGCCAGCCTTTAAAGCGGCATCCAAGCAGGCGCTGTCATCGGCTTCGACAGCGATAATTTTTACATCCGGGCGAACATACTTTATATAGGCAGCAACACCGGCACAGAGCCCACCCCCGCCCACAGCAATAAAGACGGCATCCAGATCACCAGACAGCTGACGCAGGATTTCAACACCGATAGTGCCCTGACCGGCAATAACATCCGGATCATCAAAGGGATGGATATAGACCATACCCTTCTCTTCAACCAGCTTATTGGCATGAGCTGATGCGGCATCATAGTTATCGCCAACCAGTACAACTTTGGCTCCACGGGAGCGCACTGCATCAACTTTAATTTGCGGTGTTGTCTTGGGCATAACAATGGTCGCTTTTACGCCCATCTTTTTAGCCGCCAGCGCCAGACCCTGAGCATGATTTCCCGCAGACGCTGCAATCACGCCATTGGCTCGCTGCTGCTCTGAAAGCTGTCGCAGTTTGTTGTAGGCACCGCGCAACTTAAATGAAAACACCGGCTGCAAATCTTCGCGCTTTAGCAGCACCTGATTATTGAGTCGCTGGGATAGCAACGGCGCTGGATCTATAGGGGTTTCAACCACTAGGTCGTAGATCCGCGCATCGAGAATTTTTTTCACATACTTATTCGGCATTAGCTGTCCTCAACATGGAGGCTCCGATTTGGGGTTTAAAGAAATTATTATTTAGGGGCAATGGTATGTTGATACAACAATTTACGCCACCCTCAAAGCATTGAATCTGTTTTATTCCTGCTATCACCGTATAATCGTCCACTTCTGATGGCGGATAATTATCGAGGCATAAGGTGGATCAAGAGCAACTTAAACATGCGGTGGCAGCAGCGGCTGTAGAATACACATTAACCAAGATTGATAGCGATAGCATTGTCGGTATAGGCACAGGCTCAACTGCTAACTTTTTTATCGACTTACTCGCCGAACACAAAGAAAAATTTCAAGCGGCGGTAGCCAGTTCTGAAGCATCGGCCGAACGTCTTCGCGGTCATGGCATCGATGTTATTGAATTGAATTCTGCACCGGAAATTACCATCTATATCGATGGTGCTGATGAGGCCAATCCGCGTCTAGAGCTTATTAAAGGTGGCGGTGCCGCTCTTACCCGAGAAAAAATTGTTACCGCCGTTGCCGATGAATTTGTCTGTATCGCCGACGAAAGTAAGTGGGTGGACTATCTTGGCACCTTCCCTCTGCCGGTTGAAGTGATTCCTATGGCGCGCAGCCATGTGGCTCGCGAGCTGGTTAAATTAGGTGGCGATCCGGTGTGGCGAGAAAATGTTATTACCGATAATGGCAATCAAATCCTCGATGTCCATCATCTCTATCCAGTGGGTTCAACCACTGATCTCGAAGAGAAAATTAACCAGATTACCGGTGTAGTGACCAATGGCTTTTTCGCCTGCAAGCCAGCCGATATATTATTTCTAGCCACTCAGCAGGGTATTGTTACCCATCACGCCGTAGATTGAAGCAGGAAGCAATTATGAAAAAGTACCATGTCTATGGTCTTGGTAATGCCTTGGTAGATACCGAAATTGAAGTAACAGATAACAACCTTAACGATCTCGGTATTGAGAAAGGTTTAATGACATTGGTCGATGAGGAGCGGCAGCATTTTTTGCTGGATAACCTTGCTGATCATATGGTGATGTCAAAGCTTGCCTGTGGTGGTTCTGCGGCCAACACAGTTATCTCTCTCAGCCAGTTTGGTGGCAAAAGTTTCTTTTCCTGTAAAGTTGCCGATGATGACAACGGTCGCTTCTATATGCAGGATCTCGCCGACAATGGCGTTGACCACAATGCTCATGCGCAAATATCCTCAGGAATTACCGGCAAGTGTCTGGTGATGATTACTGACGATGCCGAGCGAACCATGAATACCTTTCTTGGCACTAGCACTGAGTTGTCATCCGCTGACCTCGATGGCGACGCTATCGCAGATTCAGAATACCTTTATATAGAAGGCTATTTAGTGACAGGCGACAGCGCTCGACAGGCTGCTATAGAAGCGGTTGAAGTGGCTCGGCAGGCCGGCACCAAAATCGCCCTAAGCCTCTCTGACCCGGGTATCGTTGAATTTTTTCGCGACGGCTTAAAAGAGATCGTCGGCGCAGGTATTGATCTTTTATTCTGCAATGAACAGGAAGCGCTTAACTGGTGTGAAACTGATAATTTGGATCAGGCTCTGGAGCACTTACAAAACACCGCCAAACAGTTTGTGGTGACTCGCGGCAGTCAGGGCTCGGTGGTTTTTGATGGCGATGAATATCTTACCGCACCGGCACAGCCGATAACCGCAGTGGATACCAATGGCGCCGGAGATATGTTTGCCGGAGCTTATCTGTATGGCATAACCCATGGTTACGGCAGCCTATCTGCGGCAGTTTTTGCCAACCGCGCTGCCAGTGCTGTGGTCGGTCAATACGGTCCGCGCCTGCACAGTGCTGAGTATGATGGTTTAAAGGAAGGGCTAAAATAATAACCGGTTGTGAGGGGCTCAGATCAAGAGCCCCACTAAACCATTAGAGCGACATTTTATTAAGCGGTTGTGGATGTTGAAACAGAAAGCCCTGTAGATAATCCACACCGATCTTTTTCAATAGCTGTAACTGCTTTTCATTTTCAACACCCTCGGCCACCGTGGGAATTCCCATAATATGACCGAGGTGATTAATGGTGCTGACCACCGAATAATCCACATCGCTATTTTCCATGGTATGAATAAAACTGGAATCAATTTTCAGACAGTCAATTGGTAGTTCTTTTAAATAGGCAAAGGATGAGAGTCCGCTGCCAAAATCATCCAGCGCAATCGACACCCCCACCGACCTCAATGTTGCGATCAATCGTTTAGCTTCCTGCAAATGTTTTACCGCTGCGGTCTCTGTGATCTCAAACTGAATATGTCTGGGCGATATACCACTGTCGCTAAACCCGCTAAGAATATAATCAATCGCATTCTCATCACCCACGGTACTGCCGGACAAATTTACCGAAAGCATCGGCAGCGGCGAACCCTTGGCTTTAAGCATCTGCAAAAACTTTAGTGAATGGTTAAATACCCATTTATCCAAATCATCAATTAATGAAAAGTGTTCGGCGACCGGAATAAATTCTGAGGGCTGCAAAATACTGCCATCGCTGTCGCGCATTCGCACCAGCACCTCGTAGTATTTGGCGGGTCCAGTGGATCGATTCATCGGCACTATCGGTTGGGCAAACAATGTAAAGCGATCTTCATCCAGTGCCGAGACTATTTTTGGCATGCTAGTGGCCAGACTGCGGCGTTTGGCGACCTCTTCATTAAATGACTGAAAATGGATTTTATTGCGGCCTTTATCGCGAGCGGTGGCGCAGGAGGAGCCGGCGGAGATCATCAGATCAATATCGGAGACGGCATCCGCATCAATCAGTATGCCGCCGATACTGGCACCGATCTTTAATACCTCACCCTCCCAGGGAATACTCAGCTCTTTTAATTCACTGAGTATCTGCTCTGCCAGTGCCATGGCTTTGTCGTAATTTACTCGGTGCAATAACAGCGCAAATTCATCATTGCCAATTCGCGCCGCTATATCACTGGGACCGGCCAATTTGACCAGTAGATGAGCAAACTGTTTAAGCAGTTCATCTCCCGCATTGTGACCACTGGTGTCGTTGATCACCGAAAAGTTGTAGAGGTCTATATAGAGTAGCGCGTGAATAGCACCCTCTAGCTTGGCGATTTCGATAGCTTTTTGAATGCGCTTAGCCAGCGAGGCGCGATTGGGAAGTCCGGTTAATGGATCGTGCATCGCCTGCCATTTAAGGCGACTGGAGACTCTGCGTGCTTCGCTGAGCGGTCTAAAAATAACCAGACATTTGGTTATTCTGCCCATGGAATCGCGTAGCGGAAATGCCGATACCGAAACACTCATCGGTGTTGCACCACGCACCTTTAGTAATAGGGATTGATTGGACTCTACATTGAGTGCCTTGTTTAAGGCATCGTGAACCGGAGTGACGGACACGCCAGTATCTTCATTGGCCAGTGGCATAGCCACATGTATCTGGGTCGGTTTGGATTTATCCAGTTCAAAGCCTAAAAGCTGCTCGGCAATCGGGTTCATCTCAATCAAAAAACCCTCGGCATCAACCATGAGTACACCATCGGCTATATGCTTTGAGGTTAGATCAAATAGTCGCCCGCGATTAATTAAATCGTCGGCCTTTTGACTGGCATGGGTCCAGTCGCGACAGACAATAATCAACTCATCCTCTGCGCCGGCGGATGCAAATAACGCCACATCCAGAAAGCGACTCTCTCCCTGAGAGGTTGCCGCAAGCACGCAACCCTGAATATGCTGCTCTCTAAGATCGGTAAAGTTTTCCCTTAAATCCAGACTTTCCATCGCGTCGAGCCCGGGAAATAAAATACGCACGGAGCTGCCAATCAGCAGATCGTTGCTGTAGGCAAACAACCGCTCTGCCGCCTCGCTGACACGGGAAATAAATCCGTAGCGGTCGGTAGCAATATAGGCGGAATTATTATCTACAAGAAATGCGTTTTTCTGCTGTTCTGTCGCTGCCGGGGCTGAACTGGATAAATCTTCGCTGATCGGCTGGGTGAGATTATTCTGTTGAGATTTCTGGGGCAGGTTTTGCAGCTTGAGCTGTATCAGGCCATAGATATTCGAACCATCGTCGTAGGCTTTAATTGAAATACCCAGCAGTGCCGAACGGTCTCGGGCAAAGGCCTCGACAAACTGATCCAGCATCGAATTATCTGTCGGCCGAGAGCAGCGTTTAGCACCCAGGGTGCTAGTAACTTCATGTAAATGGGCGGCAAAGTCTGTACCCAAGAGTGCGGGAAACAGCGCATAGAAACGCTTACCCTGTGACTGTCCTGCAGAAACGGCGCAGAACTCGGCGGCCTTGCGGTCGATCATAACCACTCTAAAGTTGCGGTCGACCACCATAACGCCGCCCTTTAGCCGCGCCGCAACCAGAGCCCGACTTAGTTCAGGCCCGGCTCCACTAACTCCTTTTATGTGGAAAATATTGTTCATTCCTTTTTACCCTGAGGGGATACCTCGGTAACAATCCTTTTGGGCAATTAACCCTGAGAGAGAAGCTCCCTTAAATCAATAATAGCCGCATTGGCGCGACTGATATAAGAGGCCATCACCAACGAGTGGTTGGCCAACAGACCAAAGCCCTCACCATTGACAATAACCGGTGCGTGAACTGGTTGCTGACTCATTTCAAGTTCGCGAATAATCTGCTGAACACTGGCAACTGCATTCTTTCGCGCCAGCACTTCGGCAAAGTCCACCTCAATCGCTTTGAGAAAATGGAGCAGCGCCCAGGTTGTGCCGCGCGCTTCATAGAAAACATTATCTATCTGCAGCCAGCTGGTTTTTACCAGTACCTCTGCCGCCGTCTGAGTGGATTGACGACCCGCCGCATCTCCGGAAAGGTCGGTATTAATCCGCCGCTGACCAACACTGGCCGAAAGACGCTGTGAGAGACTGCCCAACCGAGTCTCTACGGTGCCCAACCAATAGCGCAGGTTATCTGCCCGAGCAAAAAACTGTCCATCGTAGGCTTGATTGTCGTGGAGTCGCTGAAGATATTTGGCTAGATATTCTTGCCCCTCAGCATATTCAGACTCAGGCCAGGGCACTGCCCAACTGGTGTGGTCAATATGAAAGCGCGGTTCAGCTATTGCCAGATCCGGATCTTCGGTGGACTGAGACTGGGAGCGACTAAAGGCTTCGCGTTTGGCTTTACTGAGGTCCCGCACCTGCACCAGCACACCAAATTCCCAGCTGGGAATATTATCCAGCAACAGGCCCGGCGGCATCAGGTCATTACTGAGATAGCCCCCCGGCTTGTCCAACAGAACATCTATAGTGTGAATCAACGTGGCGGTGGTGGTGGCGCCAACTACGGGAGTGCGCTCACCTAGAATCTTTGCGGTCTGCTCGCGAACATCAAACAGATCTGGCTCGCTGCTCCAGTAAAAGGCAAGCCCGATCAGTATCAAAAGAAGAACCAATAAGGCTTTTAGCCCATGGCGAAGGACTTTAGATTTCTCTCTGCTGACGAAGTCATCAGCGATCTCTTCGTTGGAGTCGAGAAACGGTTTCCGTCCCGCCATCTTTAGTCTTCGCCAAAATCTCATTAGCTATTGTCCTGCATCTTTTTGTCGCTGTGGCCATGGTGATTGTGATGACTGTGGTCGTGATGGTTATGGCCTTCATGGCTGTTGGTAGGCTTAATAAGCTCAGGGCTGTTTGTAAGCTCAGGGCTGTTAACCGGCTGTCTTTTGAAAAGACTGCGCACTTCCGCCGCAACCACAATCGAACCACAGTCTTCTGTGGTTAGAGTAAATTCTTGCTGCTGACCTGGCACCAACGTCTGGTTAATACCAAATAGCATTAGGTGCAATTGGCCGGGCTGGAATAACAGTATTTGTCCTGCTTCGATAGCAACCGATTCCAACGGACGCATTTTCATCATTCCATTGCTGTGCTGATGTTCGTGAATCTGCAGATCAGTGGCTATAGGTGAGCTGCCGCCGATAATCTTGCAGGCTTGCTCGCCACTATTGGTCAGCTTGAGAAAAGCTGCCGTAATCTGTTGCCCAGGAGGCATAGCGCGAATATAGGCACCCTCCGCACGCAAGCCCCCTGCACTGAGACTTTCAGCCGCCGCTAGTGAGACAGCGAAGCTGCTAGCCAAGCCAAATAATAAACTGTTAATTATTGTTTTTTTCATAGGAATCCCTGATCAAACTCTTGATCAAACTATAGCATGTGATATGAACGTTAATCGTTCCCGTAAACTATTTTTATTCGCTGAGCGAATTATTACCTAAACCCTGAGTCAAACCCTAACTTAAAAGGTAGGGCTAACTTTATCCCTAACAAAAGATATTCAAACACTCAGTCAATACGCTGCCCTATAATGGCTTATGGTAAAAATGTCCGGATCTATTATGAACATCAATTTACGCATTGTTTTGTTGTGCCTTGCCCTGCTCGCCAGTCCCTTTTCAGGCCTGCTTGCGAGTGACAGTCCGTTCGATCAAAAGTCCGGCAATTCACTTACTACCAGCCCTGCTTTAGGCAGCTCTTTACTAAGCGCTCCGGAATTTGTTCCCGTCGAACAAGCCTATCAATTCAATCTGGTGATTAAAGATCAGCAGCTGGTCTTTAACTGGGACATTCGCGATGGCTACTACTTATACCGCGATCGCTTCGATTTTAGATCTCTCGATAGCAGTTTCGAACTGCAGCCGGCAATCTTTGATAGTGGCGTAGTTAAGTGGGATGAGTTCTTTGAAAAAGAACTGGAGGTTTATTACTCCCAAACCACCGTGCGAATCCCCTTCAGCTCAACTAGCGATACACTGCTCTTACAAATCGAATCTCAGGGCTGCGCGGATGCCGGTCTCTGTTACCCCCCCTATAAGCAGTGGCTGGAAATTGACCTGCAAACTGGTGCGGTGGATATCAGTACTGTGCCGCCGGAGTCTCAACAAAACCAGATCGCTCAAACCTCAGCAGAGAATTTTTCTCTGGCCACGGTGTTAATCTTCGCCCTGATTGGCGGCATGATTCTTAATCTGATGCCCTGTGTATTTCCAATTCTGTCGATCAAAGTGTTGAGCTTTACCACCACTCATCAAAGTGCCCGCAGCCGTCATATTCACGGCTTGGTATATACCTCCGGTGTGGTTCTGAGCTTTGTTGCCATTGCAGTTGTGATGCTGGCACTGCGTGCCGCCGGCGAAAGTATCGGCTGGGGCTTCCAGTTGCAGTCGCCAATCTTTGTTATCTTTTTAATCTATCTATTCTTTATTATGGGTCTGGGTCTTTCAGGGTATCTGGAAATTGGCAGCAACCTGATGTCTCTCGGGCAGCTGTCAAAGCGCGAAGAGGGGCTGATGTCGTCCTTTATGACCGGCGTACTGGCAACCACCATTGCCAGCCCCTGCACCGCACCCTTTATGGGCCCGGCTCTGGGCTTTGCGATTTCTCAGCCGACCTATATCGCCCTGTTAGTATTCGCCTGCCTGGGAATGGGTATGGCCCTGCCATTTATTCTGTTGGCGTGGATTCCCGGCCTGACCAAACGCCTGCCCAAGCCCGGTATGTGGATGGATACCTTTAAGCAGTTTCTCGCCTTCCCCCTCTATATAACCGCTGTATGGCTACTCTGGGTCGCCGGCCGTCAGACATCCATGGATGTGGCTGCGGCAGTGGTCGTCGGATTGGTATTGCTGGTTATGGGGCTATGGCTATGGAAGTTAAGTGCCAGACCTGCGGGACGGCTACTCGCTATCGCCGTTATGGCCGGGGCACTTGCAGCGCCGCTAACCACGCTTTCTGAGGAGGGAGATAAAACTGCATTTCAGGAATATAGCCCCGAGCGACTCGCTACTCTGCGCAACTCTGGGCAACCGGTATTTATTAATCTAACCGCAGACTGGTGCATCACCTGTCTGGTTAATGAGCGTGTGGCGCTGAGTTCGGATAAGGTGGCTCAGTTAATGGGTGATCAGGGTATTGTCTACCTCAAGGGGGACTGGACTAACAGTGACCCGCAGATCACCGCACTGCTAAACCGATTCCAGCGCAACGGCGTTCCACTCTACCTAGTCTATCCGCGAGGCTCTGGGCCGGCGCAAGTTTTGCCGCAAATTCTCAGCGAATCCATCGTTATTGAAGCCCTAACTCAGGCCTCAAAGTAAATTTGATCGATTTAGTGTCTTTTAGAGGCCTATTCAAAGATTTTTACAGAATTTAGCCGATTTTAGCTTTTTTGGGCGGTTTTTTCGCAGAAAAGCCCCCTAAAAAACCCAAACGTCGCACTTCGAGAAACAAACAATTTATTAAAAACATAAAAAACACCAGTTATCGTCGACATTTTCTGTAAATTTCGTCGAAAAGCGTATTTTTTAATCTATTCATAGACAGCCGTTTTATTTTCGGGCAGACTTCCCGCACTAATAGAACACCTCGCAGAAGGTAATCGGGAAATACTGACTATGGCTTCAATACTAGTAATTCACGGACCCAATCTAAATTTACTCGGATCTCGAGAGCCAGAAATCTATGGCGCAGAGACTCTTGAAGATATTAATCAGACCCTGAGCGATCAAGCCGCAGCTGCCGGACACAGCCTTTCCGCTGTGCAGAGCAATGCAGAGTTCGAACTGATCCAGCATATTCACGATGCCAAAAAACAAGATGTCGCCTTTATTATTATTAATCCCGGCGCCTTCACCCATACCAGCGTCGCCCTTCGCGATGCTCTGCTCGGTGTAGAGATACCCTTTATAGAAGTACACCTGTCGAATGTTTTCGCCCGCGAAGCATTCCGCCACCACTCCTATTTTTCAGATATTGCTGAAGGCGTTATTTGCGGCTTCGGTTCTAAAAGTTACCAGCTAGCTTTGCAAGCAGTGCACAGCAAGCTTGATCATTAATCCCAGAACGAGAGAAATTCATGGACATTCGCAAAGTAAAAAAACTAATCGAGTTACTCGAAGAGTCAAACATCAACGAACTGGAAATCACCGAAGGTGAAGAGTCTGTTCGTATCAGCCGTGGTGTTACTACAGTAGCAGCTCCCGTAGCTCCAGCAGCAGTCATTGCTGCTCCTGTAGCCGCAGCGCCAGCCGCAGCCGCACCAGTAGCAGCTGCACCCGCCGCCTCAGAAGAGCTAGCCGGCCATGTAGTTCGCTCGCCAATGGTAGGAACCTTCTACGGTTCTCCAGCACCTGGGTCTGCAGTTTTTGTTGAGCCGGGCAAAGCCGTTAAAGTCGGCGATGTTCTGTGTATCGTCGAAGCCATGAAAATGATGAACCAAATTGAAGCTGACAAGGCCGGTACCATTGGTGCAGTTTTAGTCGAAGACGGTGAGCCAATCGAATACGACCAGCCACTGTTCACCATCGTTTAAACCTAGTCAGGAATAAAATCATGCTCGACAAAGTACTGATCGCAAACCGCGGAGAAATTGCTCTACGCATTCTTCGCGCTTGCAAGGAATTAGGCATTAAAACTGTTGCGGTTCACTCCAAAGTGGATGCGGACCTAAAACATGTGAAACTCGCAGATCAATCAATCTGCATCGGACCCAACCCGTCCCCGAAAAGCTACCTGAATATCCCCGCTATTATTAGCGCCATGGAGGTTACCAATGCGGTAGCCGTTCACCCGGGCTATGGCTTTCTGGCTGAAAATGCCGATTTTGCCGAGCAGGTTGAGAACAGCGGTTTTGTATTTATCGGCCCAACCGCCGATTGCATCCGCACCATGGGTGACAAAGTGGCGGCGATTAAGGCCATGAAAGCCTCTGGCGTACCAACAGTTCCAGGTTCTGATGGTCCTCTTAATGATGACCCGGACACACTGAAAGCCATGGCCAATCGCATCGGCTACCCAGTGATCATTAAAGCCGCAGCTGGTGGCGGTGGTCGCGGTATGCGCGTTGTAGAAGACGAAGAGAGTCTGGTCACGTCGATAACTATTACCAAAACTGAAGCAGAAGCGGCATTTGGTGATGGTACGGTTTACATGGAGAAGTTTTTACAAAATCCTCGCCACGTGGAAGTGCAGGTTCTCTCAGATGGTCAGGGTAACGCTATCCATCTTGGGGATCGCGACTGCTCACTGCAGCGTCGTCACCAGAAAGTTCTCGAAGAAGCGCCAGCACCGGGCATTCCCGAAGATGTGCGTCAGGGGGTTTTTGAAAGCTGCACCAATGCCTGTATTGAAATCGGTTACCGCGGTGCGGGCACCTTTGAATTTCTCTATGAAGATGGCCACTACTACTTTATCGAAATGAACACTCGTGTTCAGGTAGAGCACCCTGTATCAGAAATGATCACCGGTGTGGATATTGTTAAAGAGCAGCTGTTGATCGCTGGCGGCGAGCCGTTGAGCATCAAGCAGGAAGATATTATTTTCCGCGGCCACTCTTTTGAATGTCGAATCAATGCTGAAGATCCGGTTACTTTCCTGCCGCAGCCCGGCACGATTACCAGTTACCACGCTCCCGGCGGTAATGGTGTGCGCGTAGACTCACATATCTACAACGGCTATCGCGTACCCCCCAACTACGATTCCCTGATTGGTAAAATTATTACCTATGGTCACGATCGCGATTCAGCGCTTTCAAGAATGCGCAACGCGCTGGATGAGATGATGATCGACGGTATTAAAACCAATATTGAGTTGCATCAGGATCTGGTAGAGGACGTTGAATTTAAGAAAGGTGGCGTCAATATCCACTATCTCGAGAAGAAGCTCGGACTGTAATTTACAGTCCGACTTTTTTACAGACTTACACTCCTCAGACTTATACCTCCATGCAATGGCTTCAGCTTATTATCAGTGCTACTCGCGAAACTAGCGGTAGCATTGAAGATGCAGTTCTCGACTGCGGTGCAGTGTCCGTGACTCTTGAAGATGCGGCCGACCAGCCGATCTTTGAGCCCGGTGTTGGGGAAACCCCGCTGTGGGACAACTGTCAGATCAAAGCGCTGTTTGATGCCACCACAGATACTGTTCAAATCACCTCGCAAATTAAACAACAACTGCAAGCGCTGACTGCTCAGCAACCAGATTTTCGCTGGGAACAGCTCGAAGATAAAGACTGGTCTCAGGAGTGGAAGAAGTATTTCTCTCCCGTAAAGTGCGGTGACCGACTGTGGATCTGCCCGAGCTGGATAGAACCACCAGATGCCGATGGCATCAATCTAAGCCTTGATCCCGGTCTGGCTTTTGGCACCGGCAGCCATCCGACGACACACCTCTGTCTGCGCTGGCTGGATCAGCAAGACCTTGAGGGCAAGATCGTTATTGATTACGGCTGTGGCTCAGGGATTCTGGGTATTGCTGCACTGCTGCTCGGCGCGGAAAAGGTAATTGCTGTCGACAATGACCCCCAGGCACTGCTGGCGACGCGCGACAACGGGCAGCGCAATAATATTGATCAGGCACGTCTGTTGACCTATCTGCCCGAAGAACTTCCTTCCGATGCCTGCTGCGACATGATGATCGCCAATATTCTGGCCGCACCACTGATTGAACTGGCCCCCAGATTAATCGCTCATACTGCGGCTGGCGGCCAACTCTGTTTATCAGGTCTGCTTGAACATCAAATAGAAGCTGTCAGCCTTCCCTACGGCGAAGATTTTGTATTTGCTGAACCGGCCATTGAGACTGAATGGGCGCAGCTCTCTGCTGTTAAGAAATAGTTAGCTCCAAATAACCTCAGAGACTATCGCGAGTTTTTTATCCTGCTAAACTCAAGTAGAGCCTTCGAGAAACCCATACCCTATAAACATGCCATCTAAAAAAGAGACTTCAGGGATAGTGACCCGCTGCCCAACCTGCCAAACCGCCTTTCGGGTTACCTCGGAACAGCTTCTGGTCGCCAATGGCATGGTTCGCTGTGGTAAATGTATTGGTGTTTTCAATGCACCGGAGCATCAGCTGGCCTCTAGCACTGAACTTTCTAAAGATCCTAAAGATCCTAAAGAGCCTAAAGAGCCTAAAGAGTCCGAAAAAACACCAGAAGCAGCGCAGCCGCTGCCCCAGTTAACCGAATTAATTCACAACGAGTTTACCCAACAGCAACCCAACCCCAAGCAGTCAAAGACAGTGCGCACCCTGGTTGGCCGGCTGGCCGTCACCGCTGTTGGCGCGCTGGTTCTAGCCGCACAAATTATTTACTTCACCAGCGCTGACCTAAGCCGCAATCAGGATTACCGTCAAGCACTTATAGACAGCTGTAACTACCTCGACTGTAAAATTGCTCCATTCCGCGACCTGAGCAAATTAAGTATCAATACCTTTATCATCCAATCTCATCCAACTCAATCCGGCGCAGTGGTGGTGGATATGCTGATCGAGAATAAGGCGCAGTTCCGTCAGCCCTACCCGCGCATTAAAGTTCGCTTTGACGACCTGCAGGGGCAAATCGTCGCCCAGCGAATTTTTTCACCGGCGGAATATACCGCCGAAAAAAATTCTGGCCGCACAAGCGCAATCAAAAATATCTCTGGAGGCCGTCAGACGCATATCAGTTTTAGTCTGGTGGATCCGGGGCTGGATGCGGTTAACTATCTGGTTGAGTTAAGCCCTTAGAGAAAGCCGATAATAATTTAATTTTTTTCAATTGATCACTTTTTAATCAGCTAGCCAAAGGGTATCATTAGCGCCCTTTTTCACACCAAGTCCATCTCGAGGCTAAATTGTTCAATATTGGGCCCTATCAGATTCAGCGAAAGACCGTGCTAGCGCCTATGGCAGGGGTTACAGATCTGCCTTTCCGTCAGCTCTGTCGAGAGATGGGTGCCGGTCTGGTGGTCTCAGAGATGGTCGCCGCAGACCCGAGCACATGGTCGAGCCGCAAGTCGAGATTGCGTATCCAGTTTGCCGATGAACCGGCCCCCAGATCTGTGCAGATCGCCGGCTATGATCCGCTGATGATGGCCGAGGCTGCCCGCTTCAATGTGAAGCAGGGTGCCGAGATTATCGATATCAATATGGGTTGCCCGGCCAAGAAAGTTCTTAAAAAGGCCGCTGGCTCTGCCCTGTTGCAACATCCGGATCTGGTTCGCGATATTCTTCACGCGGTGGTCGACAGTGTCGATGTGCCAGTCACCCTGAAAATTCGTACCGGCTGGGATCGCCAGAATCGCAATGCGGTAACCATTGCCAAAATTGCTGAGGATGCCGGTATTGCCGCCCTCGCTATTCATGGCCGCACTCGCGCCTGTCGCTTTGTTAAAGAAGTCGAGTACGACAGCATTGCCGATGTGGTCTCCGCCGTATCCATGCCGGTGATTGCCAACGGCGATATCACCTCTCCGGAAAAAGCATTGGCGGTACTGCAACATACCGGCGCAGCCGCGGTTATGATTGGCCGCGCAGCCCAGGGTAATCCGTGGATATTCCAGCAGATCAATCACTTTCTCGAGTGCGGTGAAGTGGCTGCCAAGCCCTCTATCGAAGAGGCACAGCGTGTTATGTGCAGACATCTTTTAGCGCTGCACGACTTTTATGGCGAGATTGCCGGCGTGCGCATCGCGCGCAAACATATTGGCTGGTACGTCAATAATCTGAGTGGTGGTAAAGCCTTTGCTCAGCAATTTAATAAAATAGAAAATCATTTAGAGCAGCAGGATTTACTGCAGCAATTTTTTCATTCAACTGATATTTACCAGGAACAGGCCGCATGAATTCTGCACCACAAACACCCAATGACTCCGCAGAAGAACGGCTTAACCACCAGCGTCAGTCCCTGAAACAGAGCGTTACCGAAGCGATGCAACGCTACTTTTCCGACCTGGACGGACAGGCGACCCATGACCTCTACGATATAGTGATGGCCGAAGTTGAGCCGCCACTGCTGAAAGCGGTTATGGCTTACACCAGACAAAATCAAAGCAGGGCTGCGGAAACTCTCGGCCTTAATCGCGGTACACTGCGTAAAAAACTAAAACAATACGACCTTCTGTAATTTTTCCTCGAGGACTCCATGAGCGACCTGAAAAAAGTTTCACGTGCATTAATAAGCGTTTCTGATAAAACCGGCATTGTTGAATTTGCCCAAGCCTTAACCGCACAGGGAGTGGAAATACTCTCTACGGGAGGCACTTTCCGCCTTCTGACAGAGAATAATATTGCGGCAACCGAAGTATCGGATTACACCGGTTTCCCAGAGATGATGGACGGCCGAGTAAAGACTCTGCACCCGAAAGTTCACGGCGGTATTCTTGGTCGCCGCGGCACCGATGACGGCGTAATGCAGGAACACGGTATCAAGCCCATCGATATGGTTGTGGTAAATCTCTATCCTTTTGCCGCGACAGTTGCAGATCCAAACTGCTCACTGCCAAACGCAATTGAGAATATCGATATCGGTGGACCGACCATGGTCCGCTCGGCTGCGAAGAACCACAAAGACGTGGCCATTGTGGTTAACGCCAGTGACTACCAGTCCGTACTCGACGAGATGCAGGCCAATCAGGGTCAGCTAGATTACAGCACTCGCTACCAGCTGATGGTTAAAGCTTTTGAGCACACAGCTGCTTACGATGGCATGATCGCCAACTACTTTGGCGCTCGCGATATCGACAATCAGGCGCGCAACTTCTCCGATACTTACAATGTTCAGTATCACAAGACGCAAGAGATGCGCTACGGTGAAAACCCTCACCAGAAAGCGGCCTTCTATACAGAAGCCAACCCCACGGAAGCCAGTGTTGCGACCGCCAAGCAGTTGCAGGGTAAAGAGCTGTCGTTTAACAATATTGCCGATACAGATGCGGCTCTCGAATGCGTTAAGCAGTTTGATCAGCCGGCCTGTGTCATCGTAAAACACGCCAACCCCTGCGGTGTAGCTGTGGCAACAGATATCAATCTGGCCTACGAACTGGCCTTTGCCACTGACCCGGAATCTTCCTTCGGCGGCATTATTGCCTTTAACCGTGAACTGGATGCAGCCACGGCGGCAACAATTTGCGAGAAGCAATTTGTTGAAGTAATTATCGCCCCTTCGGTTTCTGCTGAAGCCGTTGAAGTTGTTACCGCGAAAAAGAATGTGCGACTGCTAGAGTGCGGCACCTGGGGTACTGAGCGACCACAGGACTTTGACTACAAACGCGTTAATGGCGGCCTGCTAATCCAGGATCGCGATAACGGTATGGTGGCTGAAAAAGATCTTAAAGTGGTCAGTGAGCGCGTGCCTAGCGAAGATGAAATGAGCGATATGATGTTTGCCTGGAAAGTCGCCAAGATGGTTAAATCCAACGCGATTATCTACGCCAAAAACAACCGCACTATAGGTGTAGGCGCTGGCCAGATGAGCCGTATTAACTCAGCTCGAATTGCCGGCATTAAAGCCGAACACGCTGGACTCGAAGTCAAGGGTGCAGTGATGGCATCAGATGCGTTCTTCCCATTCCGCGACGGTATCGACAATGCGGCAGAGGCGGGTATTAGCTGTGTAATTCAGCCCGGCGGATCTATGCGTGACGATGAAGTGGTTGCTGCGGCCAATGAGCATGGTATGGCAATGGTGTTTACTGGGATGCGTCACTTTAGACACTAAGCTATTCACGCGGCTAAAAAATCAAACCTGCTTAAGAAATTCTTAAGCAGGTTTTTTTTCGCCAGCCGAAATGTCGCCTATTTATATCACATCATTTTTGGTTAGCTTAAATGCCGCCAGTGCTCTTTCACGCGACTCTTTAATATCAACAATCGGTGCTGGATAATCAGCGCCAATTTCCACACCGGCTGCGGCAAGAATCTCCGCCGGTGCCAGCCAGGGAGCATGAATATACTTGGCCGGCATATTGGCCAACTCTGGAACAAAGCGGCGAATATAGTCGCCCTGCTTATCAAACTTTTCGCTCTGGGTGATCGGGTTAAATATGCGAAAGAACGGTGCTGCATCGGCACCACAGCCGGCGACCCACTGCCAGCTGGCGCTATTGCTAGCCAGATCTGCATCCACCAGACAATCCCAGAACCACTGCTCACCACTGTGCCAATGAATCAACAGATTCTTAACCATAAAAGAACCCACCACCATGCGCACACGGTTGTGCATATAGCCGGTCTCCCAGAGTTCACGCATACCTGCATCTACCAGCGGATAGCCAGTCTGGCCTTTTTGCCATGCATGCAGATCAGCCTCGGTATTTTGTGCCCAGGGAAAAACATCAAATCTCGGCTGCAGATTTTTGCTTGGCAGTGCCGGGAAATGGTAGAGCAGATAGTAGGAAAACTCGCGCCAACCCAACTCACTTAAAAAGGTATCCAGATTGGTTTCATTGTCGATTAATGCGGCGGCATCATTAGCCGCATACCAGGCGCTATTGACCGAGATCTGACCAAAGTGCAGGTAGGGTGAAAGCCGCGAGACATTCTTTTTATTGGGGAAGTTACGTCCTTCGCGATAATCCTGAATGCCGTTAAAGACAAATTCATCGAGCCGATCTTTAGCGCCCTCTTCACTAATATCCCAGTGCTCATGCATCTTTTTATCCCAACCGATTTTTGGCAGCAGGGATAGGTCTGTAACGGTTAAATTATTTTCCAGTTTGATCAGCTGCATATTGGCGGGTTTGGCTAACGGCTTTCTCGGTGCCGGCTGCTGCAGGCAACCTCTGCGGTAATAGGGGGTGAAAACTTTGTAGGGGGTGCCATCCTTTTTCAGAACCTGCCAAGGCTCCCAGAGCAGCGAACCATTAAAACTCTGCACCTCGAGTCCAGATTGTTTAAGACTGGCTTTAATCGCTCCATCTCGCTCGATACTCTGGGGCTCATAACAGCGGTTCCAGAACACTCGGCTGACATTATTCTCTGTCGCCAGTTGCGAGAGTATTGCCAGAGGCTCGCCCTGATAGATATTCAGCTTGCCGTGCAAACTTGAATTTAAAGATTCCAGCCCATGGTGCAGCCACCAGCGACTGGCGCCACCCATTGGCCACTGCTGATCAGCCGAATCTTCGAGAATATACACAGGAATAACCGTGCCGGCTTCGCAGGCGGCGACTAGTGCGGGATTATCAGAGAGACGAAGGTCCTGTCGGAACCAGAAAATAGTGGGCTGTGAGATGGGGTTTTCCTTTTATTTTTATACCCTTTTTACGCAGGCACAGCGGCTAGTGGATTGATCGACAAGGGATTTAGCATTTGAGCATATTTGGTGTTTTACTCTGGTACAATCTTCGCCTTTAATTTTGACTGTGGATTTATAGTGATGAATGTATTGGTTGTCGGGTCAGGTGGTCGCGAACATGCTCTTGCATGGAAAGCTGCGCAGAGCGCTGAGGTTGAAACTGTATTTGTAGCACCGGGCAATGCGGGTACTGCTATAGAAGCAAATCTGCAAAATGTCGCCATCTCAATAGATGACTTTGCAGCACTGGCTGATTTCGCTGAGGCGAACAATGTTGGCTTGACGATTATTGGACCGGAACAACCACTGGTAGACGGCGTAGTCGACTTCTTTAACCAGCGTGGCCTGCCAGTTTTTGGCCCATCAAAAGGCGCTGCTCAGCTAGAGGGCTCAAAGGCATTTACCAAAGACTTTTTGCTGCGTCACAATATTCCCACTGGCAGCTATCAAAACTTTACTGATATCGACGAAGCCTTGGCTTACCTAAATCAGGTGGGTGCGCCGATTGTTATTAAAGCCGACGGTCTGGCTGCGGGCAAAGGCGTTATTGTCGCCATGACTATGGATGAAGCCGAAGCCGCGGTTCGCGATATGCTGGCAGGCAATGCCTTTGGCGAAGCGGGACACCGTGTGGTTATCGAAGAATTTCTCGACGGCGAAGAGGCGAGCTTTATTGTGATGGTCGATGGCAAAAATGTACTGCCAATGGCCACCAGTCAGGATCACAAGCGCGTTGGCGATGGTGATACTGGCGTTAATACCGGCGGTATGGGTGCCTACTCTCCCGCGCCCGTGGTTGACCAAACGATTTTCCAGAGAGTGATGGACGAAGTAATCACCCCTACGGTTGAGGGTATGGCGGCTGAGGGCAATGATTACACTGGATTTTTATATGCCGGCCTGATGATTATGGCCGATGGTACGCCCAAGGTTATTGAATACAATTGCCGCTTTGGCGATCCGGAAACACAGCCGATTCTGCTGCGCCTGAAATCAGATCTGGTCGCTCACTGCCTGGCGGCACTCAATGGTGCGCTGGATACGGAACAGGCCGACTGGGATTCTCGTCCTGCGGTAGGTATTGTTATGGCGGCCGGTGGCTACCCCGGAAGCTATGCCAAGGGGGAAGTGATCAATGGTCTGTCAGCAGACAATACTGCTGGCGAAAAAGTTTTCCACGCCGGCACTGCGATGGTAGATAATCAGGTGGTAACCAATGGCGGCCGGGTACTCTGTGCAACGGCTCTGGGAAATAGCGTTGCTGAAGCGCAACAGGCTGCTTACAAGTTAGCGGCAACGGTTAATTTTAAGGATGTTTACACGCGTACGGATATTGCTTGGCGCGCCATAGAGCGCGAACAAAAATCTAGCAGATAGGAGCACAGTATCCATGTGGCAGAGCTTTCTTCGCAACGATTATGATTTTCAGGCTTTTGGCGATCAACATCTGGCCGCGGTACTGGTCTTTTGCCTTTTTGTTATTGGTGCCATCTGGTCGGTTCGCAATTTAAACGCTGCACAAAATCTGCTGCTCAGCCGCTGCTTTTCGATTTTTATCTTTTTAACCCTCGTGGTTTGGACGCTGATTAAAATTTATTTCGACCGCTTTAATATTCTGGTCGATCTGCCTCTGTCTCTGTGCAATCTCTTTGCGGTACTGGCTCCATTGCTATTCTGGCGTCCCGATCGGAGACGCCTTGAGGTGATGTATTTTCTGGTTACCGTGGGCACCTTTCAGGCCATGCTGACACCGGATCTCTATGTGGGCTTCCCCAGTAATGAGTTCTTTAAATACTGGATTGTCCATGGCGGTGTGGTGCTGTTGGTTATTCACAGTATCTTTGCCTTTCAACTCTACCCCAGATTCAAAGGCGTGCTGGTTACCTTCGGCTGGCTAAATCTGTATTCCGCTATTCTCTACCCGTTTAATCTGCTGATCGGCGCCAACTATTTTTATCTGATCAGCAAGCCCGGTAACGCGTCTATACTGGATTTATTTGGCCCCTGGCCGATGTATATTTTCGTCGCAGAGCTGGTGGCTATGGCCTTTTTTGCCGTGGCGTACCTGCCCTTTTTGCTGATTAAGAAATCTCCACAGACCGCTACTGCGTAACCATCAAGCAAACAGCGCGTAACTGTTTACTCTGGGCGACAGTTTTAATCTACAATAGCCCTATCAGTTGAAATAACCGACCCTGAGACAAGCCATGTCACAATTTTCAAAAAAACGACTTTCTCCACTGGATAATTTTCTGGTTCAGGCAGATCAGGCTCTGCGCACGCTAGCGGGAAGTGCACCGCTGCCAAAGCGCGAATCACCGGCGCGGGATGCCGCTGAAGGCGAGCTGTCGGAACAGGAAAAACGTCATGCGGCAGGTCTAATGCGCGTTAACCATTCCGGCGAAGTCTGCGCTCAGGCGCTCTATCAGGGTCAGGCATTAACGGCCAAGCTTCCGGAAGTGGAGCAGCAAATGGCAGAGGCGGCCTCGGAAGAGATCGATCATCTGGCATGGTGTGAAGAGCGCATTACCGAATTAGATGGCAAGCCAAGTCTGTTGAATCCACTCTGGTATGCCGCTTCTTTTGGAATAGGTGCCACTGCCGGATTGATCAGCGATAAACTCAGTCTTGGATTTGTCGCGGCAACTGAAGATCAGGTGTGCACACATCTGCAACAGCATCTCGACAAACTGCCGGCCAATGATAGTAAGAGTCGTGCGGTTATTGAGCAGATGCTGATCGACGAAAAACATCATGCGGAAAGTGCGCTGGATGCCGGTGGTTACCGTTTCCCCAGCCCGGTTAAAAAGCTGATGACTGTAGTTTCATCGGCGATGACCGCGAGCAGCTACCGCCTCTAGTCGATCTATCTAGTCTTTAGCCAGACCTTTTGCGCTTTCAGAGCCTTCCATACCGGTCGCCAGATCAACAATTATCTCCGATAACCAGCGGTGCATAGGTGAACCCAGTGTTCGCTTGTGCTGCAATAAAACCAGTGGAACTGTTCCCTCGTGGGGAAGATCTGCCGGATAGCGCTTGCTGACCACTCGGTGTAATTCACGCTCCATCCCCGAACCAAACTTCGCCGCAACCATCAGGCAATCGGTATCACAGATAGTCTCAATCGCGGTCATCAGCTGATTGGTCACCATGGCTTTTTTACGTTTGCGGCCCTGCTCTCTCAGCGCCCGGTCAAAACGCGCATCGGTTCTGGCACTCACGCGTTTGGCAATTAGCAGGTAGTACTGCACAAAGGGGTATTCGAGAATTTCATTGAGCGTCACTCGCGACTTCTTCGCTAGCGGGTGGCCTTCACGCATCCAGATTGTCGGGCTGAAAATTGCCAGATGTCTCTTAGTAATATCGCTGGTGATATCTTTTTCAATATCAATCGCAAAATCCAGAATGCCGTCGGCCAATTCGCCTTCCACAGAATCTGTCTCACTGGAGATCGACAGCACCACGCCTGGGGCATATTTATTCAGCACTCCAGACAGCTGAGAGGCCAGCGAGATAGCAATAAATTCCGGAATCGCAATAGTCACCTCACCCACATAGGCGGCAGGATCAAACTCACCCTCGGTGACCATATCGAGAATATCCTCGAGCATACTCGGCAGCCGCAGCTGTAAATCACGGGCCTTGGGTGTCGGGATCAGCTTATTTCCGGTGCGAGTAAATAGTGGGTCATCCAATTGATCACGCAATCGCTGTAGCACTCGGCTCATGGCCGGTTGGGTAATAAACAGTCGTTCAGCGGCACGTGTCACACTTTTTTCTTCAAGAAGTGCCTGTAAAGAGACCAGCAAATTGAGGTCGAGACGGGATAATTTCTGTAAATTCATAGAGTTAGCCTAAGTCATTACCTGAGTGCATATAAATGATGCGAAGAATGCATTTGGATTATGACATACCTCTGAGTATATTGACACGCATAGGGCAGATGACCCAGTTAACACTCAAGGAGATAGACCATGACACTCGTATACGTACTAATCGGATTTGCTGGATTAGCGGGTGCTGCAATTGCGAAAGATGACTTCGCCAATGTTAAAGCACCAAAACTCAAAAATTCAGATAAAACGCTGACACAGTAAGTCGGCGCTTTGAAACCAAACCCCTCTTAATCCTTGCTATAGGATTTTTTATAGGGGCCCACCACTGGGCCCCTTTTTTTTGTCTGCTAAAAAATCCAACATAGATAAAATTCTCAGTCAAACGCTATAGCCCATAATACCGGCTTATTTCAGCGACATTACCAAAATGCATGACCCTAATGCAAACAATGCATTTGATGTATACCTTGGAGATTCTTATTATGCTCGCATTGAAGAGTTACTGAGAAGTAACTTTTAACAGATTTACCCCCTACCCCTTTCTTGTGATTCATCCAAGGATTTTTTTAAGGAACCTCCCTCAGGTTCCTTTTTTTTTGCCTGCGATTTATTGAAAGGTTTGAGCTATTTCACAGCTCAGGCTGCAACCAACTCATAGCTGTGGGACATTTCTACCCCCGCCGCTTCCATCATAATGGATGCAGAGCAGTATTTTTCCGCAGACAACTCAACCGCACGCTTAACCTGTGACTCTTTAAGATTGGTGCCGGTTACCACAAAGTGCAGATGAATCTTGCTGAATACGGCGGGAACCGCATCAACTCTTTCCGCTTCAATCTCGGTGCGGCAGTCAGCTACCTGCTGGCGGCTCTTTTTGAGCATACTCATCACATCAAAAGAGGCGCAGCCCCCCAGACCCAACAGCAGCATTTCCATGGGTCGAATACCCATATTGCGACCACCCTGACTCTCCGCTCCATCCATCACCGCCGAGTGCCCGCTGCCGGACTCACCAAGGAACATAACGCCATCAACCCACTTAATTGTCGCCTTCATAATTTGCCTCATTTTCAAGAGCGCAAAGATTACCATAGAGCAGTGGGCAAAATTTACTCGCTATTAGGTTTTTTTTACTACTATTACCTCTAGGAGTCGCGGATAAACACTATATAAAGCGGCATTTAGCTAAACTTGTAAATGGAGAAACAAATTGGCGCCTGCACCCCTCACACCACACATTGAGAATGTGGAAGAATTTTTATCACACTGTCACAGACGCCGATACCCGGCGAAAAGCACAATTATTTACGCCGGAGACCAGGGAGATACCCTTTATTACATTATTAAGGGTTCGGTTACGGTAATGATTGAAGACGACAGTGATGGCAAAGAAATTATTCTAGCGTATCTGAATCCCGGCGATTTCTTTGGCGAGATGGGTCTATTCGACCAGGAACATCGCAGCGCCTGGATTCGCACCAAAACCGAATGTGAAGTCGGTGAAATCAGCTATGCAAAGTTTATCGAACTCAGCCATAAGCACCCGGCCTTTCTGTTTGCGATCAGTAAGCAGGTCGCCCAGCGACTTCGCGACACCACCCGCAAAGTCAGTGATCTGGCATTTCTCGACGTTACTGGTCGGGTTGCTCGAACACTGCTGGATCTCTGCAAAGAGCCCGATGCTATGACTCATCCGGATGGTATGCAGATTAAAATCACCCGCCAGGAGATTGGCCGCATTGTTGGCTGCTCCCGGGAGATGGTCGGTCGCGTGCTAAAGGAACTCGAGGAGCAGGGGCTGGTATCGGTGACGGGTAAGACGATGGTGGTGTTTGGTACTCGATAGACTATTAGGCTACCAACTAGCTAAACATCTCCGCCAATCGCTCACCGGGCTCTTCACTACGCATAAATGCTTCACCCACCAGAAAGGCGTTTACATTATGTTGTCGCATCGCGGCAACATCGGCTGGGCTGTGAATGCCGCTCTCTGTAATCACGATTTTACCGTCGGGAATTTTGCTGAGTAGCTGGTAGGTATTTTCCAGTGAAACTTCAAAACTGTGCAGGTTGCGGTTATTGATGCCGACCATTGGATTATCCAGTTTCAGGGCGATATCCAGTTCCGCTTCGTCGTGCACTTCAATCAGCACATCCATACCCAGCGACCGCGCTACTTCATGCAGCTGATTAAGCTGCTCTTCACTTAGCGCCGAGACAATTAGCAGTATGCAATCTGCACTCATAGCTCGAGCTTCATAGATTTGGTATTCGTCGATAATAAAATCTTTGCGAATTACCGGCAGCGTGCTGGCGCTGCGAGCCATTTGTAAATATTCATCTGCGCCCTGAAAGAAATCCACATCGGTTAAAACCGACAGGCAGCAGGCGCCGCCCTTTTCGTAGCTCTGGGCAATGGCGGCAGGGTCAAAATCTTCGCGGATAACCCCTTTACTGGGCGAGGCTTTTTTAATCTCGGCGATAACCGCAGATTGACCGGCGGCAATTTTTGCGGCAATAGCGGCGACAAAACCCCTTGGCGCTGAGGCTGTTGCGGCTTTTTCTATCAGCTGCGGTATAGATACCCGTGCGCTGCGCTCGGCAATTTCTTCCTGCTTACGGGCAAGGATTTTTTTCAATATGGTGGGCGTATCTGAACTCATTTTTGAATCTCTTAATTTTGTATTAGGCGTCTTGCTGAACCTGAGTAAAGGTTGCCAGATCTGTGATTCTCGCTCGCGCTAACCCTGAGCCTATAGCATCCTGGGCCATGGCGACACCTTCGTGCATATCTGCCGCACAGCCTGCTACATAGAGTGCAGCGCCGGCGTTGAGAGCAATAATATCTGCTGCTTTGCTAGCATTGGGTCCTGACTGTTTGCCCAGCGCATCAACAATCATCGCCAGTGACTGTTTGGCATCCTCTACATCCAGACCTTCTAGGCTCTGGCGTTGACCTAAAAAGTCTTCCGGGGCAATGCTGTATTCTGTCACTGCGCCATCTTTAAATTCGGCAACAAAAGTTTCTGTGGCGATACTGATTTCATCGAGACCGTCGGCAGAGTGGACGATCATTATATGCTCTGCACCCAGTCGCCCAAGGACTTCAGCCATCGGCTTGCAGAGTGCTTTGTCGTAGACACCAATCAGCTGTCGCTTGACTCCTGCAGGGTTAGTCATGGGCCCAAGAATATTAAAGATAGTTCGCAGACTTAGCTCTCGTCGCGGACCAATCGCGTGCTTCATGGCACTGTGATGGGCTGGGGCAAACATAAAGCCAACACCCAATTCCTGGACACAGAGTGCTACCTGTTCGGGGCTGAGATTTAGATTTACACCGGCGGCTTCGAGCAGATCAGCGGCACCACTGTTGCTGCTAACGGAGCGATTGCCATGCTTGGCTACCTGACCACCGGCCGCGGCAACCACAAATGTGGATGCGGTTGAGACATTAAATAAATTTGATTCATCGCCACCGGTGCCGACAATATCAACCAACCCATCACCGGAAACTTTTACGCCAGTTGCCAGCTCGCGCATCACTTCCACGGCAGCGGCAATCTCGTCGATGCTTTCGCCCTTCATGCGCAGGGCAATTAGGAACCCTCCTATTTGGGCATCGCCGGCATTGCCGGTCATAATCTGGCGCATCACATCGCGCATATCTGCGGAGCTCAGGTTTTGGCCGTTAACAACTAGTTCCAGTGCCTGTTTGATATCCATTATGTGGCTCCCGCTCAACGCTTGAGAAAATTATTTAACAGGTCGTGCCCATGCTGAGTCAGGATCGACTCGGGGTGAAACTGCACCCCTTCAATGGCCAGCTCTTTGTGTCGAACGCCCATGATTTCATCGATACTGCCATCATCATTTTGCGTCCAGGCAGTGACTTCAAGACAGTTGGGAAGCGTTGCCTGATCTATGACCAGCGAGTGATAGCGTGTGGCTTCAAAGGGTTTACTCAAACCTTTAAAAACACCGCTGTCGCTGTGGTACATCATGGATGTCTTGCCGTGCATCACCTGTTTGGCGCGAACAATATCGCCGCCAAATGCCTGACCTATACTCTGGTGGCCGAGACAGATACCCAGTATGGGAATTCTTCCGGCAAAGGTTTTAATCACTTCCACGGATACACCGGCTTCATTGGGTGTACAGGGGCCGGGGGAAATTACAATTTTCTCCGGCGCCAGTTTTTCGATTTCGGCGATGGTGATTTCGTCGTTGCGATAGACCTGCACATCGGCATTTAACTCGGCGAGGTACTGCACGATGTTGTAGGTAAACGAGTCGTAGTTATCGATCATTAATATCATTTTGACTCTCCACCAGACGCTTTTGACTCGTTATTGGGGCGACCACACACCATTGCCGCCGCGCGCATAACTGCACGAGCCTTGTTCATTGTTTCTTTCCACTCCAGCTCGGGAATAGAATCTGCCACTACGCCGGCGCCAGCCTGAACGTGAAGCATTTTGTCTTTGATCACCGCGGTGCGGATAGCAATGGCGGTATCCATATTGCCGTTCCAACCTATATAGCCAACGGCGCCACCGTAGATACTGCGCTTGACCGGTTCCAGCTCATCAATAATTTCCATGGCGCGAATTTTTGGCGCGCCACTGAGGGTGCCGGCCGGCAATGTCGCCTTAAGTACTTCGAGGCTGCCCATACCATCGACCACCTGACCGATCACATTGGAGGTGATATGCATAACGTGAGAGTAGCGTTCGACGACCATTTTTTCGGTGACTTCTACGCTGCCGGTTTTACTGATACGGCCAACATCGTTGCGGCCTAAATCGATCAACATTAGATGCTCGGCAATCTCTTTTGGATCGGCGAGCATTTCGTCTTCCATCGCCTGATCTTCCTCTGCAGTTTCACCGCGCTTGCGGGTGCCGGCAATAGGTCGAACAGTGACCTCACCATCTTCGAGACGAGCCAGCACTTCTGGCGACGACCCAACAATATGGAAGTCACCCATATCGAGAAAATACATATAGGGCGAGGGATTGAGTCGGCGCAGTGCGCGGTAGAGATTAATCGGCGAGGCATCAAAGGGGGCCGAGAGTCGCTGTGATGGAACCACCTGCATAACATCGCCGGCCATCACGTAGTCTTTAATTTTATTGACCGACTGCTTGAATTCCTGCTCGCCAAAACTGGAGACAAAATCTTTTTCCGAGATGCCATCGCCATTCATATTCATCGGCGGCAATTCAGGGGTTGGCCGCGCTAACTGTTGTTCCAACTCATCGAGCCGCGCTTCGGCTTTTTGCAGTGACTCGGGATCTTTGGCATCCACATGAACCACTAACATAATAGTGCCGGAGAGGTTATCAAACACCGCAACCTCATCGGAGGCCATCAGCATTATGTCTGGAGTTCCCAGCTCATCTGAGGGCGCACTCTCAGCCAGTCGGCGTTCGACAAAGCGCACGGTGTCGTAACCAAAATAACCGACCAGACCACCGGTAAAACGCGGCAGTTCGGGAAGGTTGGGCATGCTGAACAGTTGGCGGAATTTTTCTACTTCGCCAAGTGGATCGCTGGTATTGCGATTAACCATGGGCTTGCCGTCGCGAATAATTTCGAGACGCTGACCAAACACTTTTAGCACGGTGGAGGTCTGCAATCCGATCAGCGAGTAACGTCCCCACTTCTCTCCGCCCTGAACAGATTCAAACAGGTAGGAGTTGGGACCCTGAGCCAGTTTTAAATAAACGCTTAAGGGGGTTTCAAGATCGGCGAGGACTTCGCGGGTAACCGGTATACGGTTAAAATCCTGGAGGGCTAAATCAGCAAATTTTTCGGGGGTCATAATAGGTTCCTAGTTCTCTGACAGAGTGGTTTTGTTTTGACGTTAATACGCCTTGTCTGGCGTCTAGATGCGCCAACGCCACTCGCGACAATCACTGTCAAACTGTGTAGAACTCAAGTATTTCACGACCCGTCTCCAGTAAGGGATTCGCTATTGTAATCAATTGCGCTGTTTCAACAAACCGTCTGCGCAAAAAGACTGCTATTTATAATTTTAGGCCTGCGCCAGCTCGCTGCGCATTTTGCCAATCACCTCGGGGTAATCGGAGGTGCCAAAGATAGCCGACCCAGCAACAAAGGTATCTGCACCTGCGGCGGCAATTTCACGGATATTTTGTACGGTAACGCCACCGTCGATCTCAAGGCGAATATCATGGCCACTGCTATCAATCAGTTTTCTCGCTTCAGCCAACTTATCGAGGGTTGACGGAATAAATTTCTGACCGCCGAATCCCGGGTTAACGGACATCAGTAGCAACATATCCATGCGATCCATGACCCAGCGTACCGAGTCCAGACCTGTGGCCGGATTAAGTACCAGTCCCGCTTTACAGCCCAGATCGCGAACCAGCTGCAATGAGCGATCTACATGGTTAGAGGCTTCTGGGTGGAAGGTAATGTAAGTTGCACCGGCATCGGCAAACATACGAATCAGATCATCGACGGGCTGAACCATTAGATGCACATCAATGGGTGCGGTTACACCGTGATCGCGCAGGGCTTTACAGACCATTGGGCCAATGGTCAGATTCGGCACATAGTGATTATCCATCACATCAAAATGAACAACATCGGCACCGGCTTCGAGTACCGCGTCAACCTCTTCTCCAAGACGGGCAAAATTGGCGGACAAAATGGATGGGGCAATCAAAAAATCAGTCATAAAACACCAGCGGTTAATTAAGCCGTAACTATGCGCGACTTCGTTATTGGGTGCAAATAATTTGCTCTAAAATAACTGATAAAAAGCGGTATAAAAACCGGCGTAAAAATAGACCGCAGCGACCAAACCTCTATATCAAGAGTATTGGTAATCTTTGAACTGATCGCGGAGATCTTTTTTACTGATTTTACCGGTTGCCGTATGGGGAATTTCATCGATAAATACACAGTCCTGAGGTATCCACCACTTGGCTATTTTTCCCTCGAGGGAGGCGAGAATATGCGCTTTATCAGGACTGGATCCTTCGACCGGCACAACAATTAATAGCGGGCGCTCTGTCCACTTGGGATCATAGACACCAATCACCGCGGCCTCCTGAACATCCGGATGAGACATGGCGGCATTCTCCACATCGATGGAGCTAATCCATTCACCACCGGATTTAATAACATCCTTAACCCGATCGGTAATGACTACATAACCGTACTCATCGATCGCCGCCATATCACCGGTATCAAACCAGCCCTCAGCATCTAGCGCAGGCTTATCATCCAACTTGAAATAGCCGCTGCAAACCCAGGGGCCTTTGACTTTAAGTACCCCAGAGGCAATGCCATCCCAGGGCAATTCATTGTTGTCGGCATCGACAATTTTCATTTCGACACCATAGACAACGCGACCGGCGCGAATACGATAGGCATCAATCTCTTCCTGCGAGCGGTCTTTCATCCACTCCATAGGCCTGTTGTAACTGCCCAGCGGACTCATTTCCGTCATGCCCCAGCCGGCGTGCATCCACACACCGTGCTTTTCCATCTCTTTCATCAGCGATAGCGGACAGGCGGAGCCGCCCACTACAACACTCTTTAATGATTCGACTTTTTCACCAGAGGCATTGAGGTAATTGACCAGCGCCAGCCAAACCGTTGGCACGCCGAGAGAATAATTGACCTGTTCGCTATTAATTAATCTGGTCAGGGTCTCACCATCGGCCATTTTCGGGCCGGGGAAAACCAGCTTTGCACCGACCATAGGTGCGTTGTAGGAAGTGCCCCAGGCATTAACATGAAACATGGGAACGATCGGCATAATCACATCTTCGCCGGAGAGGTTCATAATATCCGGCAGTGATCCCATCATTGAATGCAGCAGCGTGCTGCGGTGACTGTAGACAACGCCTTTGGGATTGCCGGTTGTACCCGAGGTGTAGCACATTGAACTGGCGGTGTTCTCATCGAACTCCGGCCATTCAAAGCTATCGCTCTGGGAGCCAATAAAGGTTTCGTAACAGTGGGCATTGCGCAGACTGGTGTCTGGCATATTGGCTTCGTCGGTCAACACAACAAAGCCCTCTACGCTGGGCAACTTGTCTTGCAGCTGTTCGAGCAGTGGCACAAAAAGCACATCGGCAAATACCCATCTGTCTTCTGCATGATTGATAATGTATTCAATCTGCTCGGGAAATAATCTTGGGTTGATGGTGTGGCATATCTGACCTGAACAGGAGATGCCGTAATAGAGCTCGAAGTGGCGATAGTCATTCCACGCCAGCGTGGCGATTCGATCACCCATTTCAAAACCGATATTTTGCATGGCATTGCCGAGTTGGCGAACCCGCCGGAAGGCATCTTTGTAGGTGTAGCGGTGGCATGGGTTGTCCATGGTTACGGAGACAATTTCGCGGGAACCATGAATGCGATCAGCATGCTTCATTATTGTTGTTATGGTTAGCTGGGAGTCCATCATTAAGCCGTGCATTATTATTTCCTCACCGTATTTTCAAGATGCCAGTGACTAAGACTAACACTCGGACAATCTGTATAAAACTACTTATAGGTGAACCGCAGGTCACGACTCAGAAACACTGCTGAGACTGAGGGGCTGGGGCAACAGCACAGGAATTTACACTTCTGCAGGAACCTGTTGAAGGTGCTTTTCGATCTGCTGAAAATCCGGCAGCTGTAAATGCTCGCCCTCACAGTCGAGATTGATGCTGATACAGGCGGCCAACTCAGCGCCGTCCTGAGGCTCCAAAACCGAGTCCTGCTCGATTCGCAGGGTATGGGGAAAGCCCTTGGCAATAATGGCGTAATAGCGATGCTGATGCCCCTCAACCAGACTGTTTAGAACCAGTATTCTAGTACTGTCGGCAAAATCTTTTGCCGACTGGTTGGCTTGCAGGGCCGCGAAATCGATTAGCGGAATTTCCAGATTGCGCCAGTTGATCCAGCCGAACATCCAGTCCGGTGACCGTTTATCCCCTGTCACTTCCTGATTGTGAATAATCTCTGCCACCGCAGACATTGGAATCAAGATATTGGGATTGCCCCCGGAGGACGAGCCTATATTGACCGACAGGCAGTCTATCTTGGCCACGGGCCCCTGTTGATCGAGAAAGAACAAACTCATTAGCTGCACACCTCCATTTGATTAATCTCTTCGCTTACCCTGTTGGCAAGCTGATCTACACTGCCGATAAAGTCAGTTTCACAGCGCTCAATAACCGCCTGCGGCATAGCCGGCACCGTGCACTCCGACGGATCCTGAACCCAGACCTGACCGGCATACTCTTTCACTGCACAGCAACCTCTGGCGCCATCGTCACCCATACCGGTAAAAATTATGGCCCCGCAATCTCGACGATAGAGTTGCGCTAGACGGTTGGCTAACTGATCAATTGAGGGTGCGTAATGTCCCTGCCAGGATGAGCCGAAACGCAGTATCCAGCCCTGCCGGCTAACCCTTGTTTCGAATTGCGGCGATATAACGGTCACTGCGCCGGGACGAATAAACTGCCCAGTCGATGGCTCGCGAGCTGGCCATCCGGCTTGAGTTTCAATCATTCTCAAGACTGTGGCCATCTGCTGCCCGCCAATATGCTGGGCATAGACAAAGGCCAGATCACTGGTGACAGGCACCTTGGACAAAAACTGCCTGACCGCTTGCAGCCCACCCGTGGACGCACCGAGCAGCCAAATCCTTTTTGCTTTTAGGGGCTGCATAGTTTGAAATCAGCTCTCCACGGTTAACAGTTGGTTGAGGGTCTCCAACAAATGCTCTTCCTGATAGGGCTTACCCATATAATGATCGACACCTAGCTCCATGGCTCGCTGACGATGTTTATCTCCGGTTCTCGAGGTGATCATAACAATGGGTATCTGTTTTAAATCTTCACTGGCTCTAACCCTTGTCGCCACTTCAAAACCATCCATCCGCGGCATCTCAATATCCAATAAAATGACCGCGGGTATTTCTTCCTGCATACTTTTAAGCGCTTCAATACCGTCTTTGGCGGTCAGCACTCGGTATCCCTGACGGCGCAGTATTCGACTGGTAACCTTTCTCACGGTGACCGAGTCGTCGACGACCAATACGCAGGGAGAGATATCTATAGAAACCCCTGAGTCCGATGACTGGCTGGGCTCAATCACTTTCTTATCACCACCTACCCGGGGTAGGTCGGCAATTGCCACTCGGGCCAATTCATTGAGATCGATAATTACCACTACCTGACCATCACTGAGAATCGTCGCACCACCCAGCCCGGGAACGCCAGAGAACTGCGGGCCAAGGGTTTTTACAACAATTTCTTTGGTGCCAATAATCTCATCGACCTGAACCGCAAAGCGACGGTTGTCGGAGTGGAACAGAACCAGTGCCGTATCCACATCCAGATTATCCGAGCGTCGGGTAACCTCTGGATTGAGCAGCGTGCCCAGATAACAGAGTTCATACTGGGTGCCGGCATAACTGATCGTGCCGCCATTTTGCAGCGCGGTATCTATAGCGCTGGAAGACATAAAGTGCACGCCATCAATTGAGTTTAGAGACAGTGCGTAGTGATCACCGGTCACATTAATCATCAGCGCGCGGTTCACCGATAAGGTGAAGGGCAAGACAATGGTGAACTGGGTTCCCTGTCCGGCAGAGGTCTCAATTTCCACACTGCCACCGCACTGACGCACTTCACTGTTAACCACATCCATACCCACACCCCGACCAGATATCTGACTGACCGAGTCAGAGGTGGAGAATCCCGGATGAAAAATAAACTGTGCAATTTCGTGGTCAGAGAGGGCCGCATCTTCGCTGATCAAATCCCGCTCAAGGGCTATCTGACGAATTCGCTGAACATCCAGTCCGCGACCATCATCGGCTAAATGAATAACTATATCGCCGCCCTGCCTGTAGGTGGTGATAGCAATACTGCCGGCTGCCGGCTTGCCGGCCTCGGTGCGCTGCTGTTCGGTTTCAATACCGTGGTCTACGGCATTGCGAATCATATGCTCAAGGGGCGCAACCATTCGATCCAGAACTGATCTGTCCATTTCGCCGTGGATACTGTCCATGCGCAGTTCGACCTTTTTACCCAACTCAAGTCCGACCTGTCGAACGATTCGACGCAGCCGCGGAACAATCCGGGCAAATGGCACCATACGCGTTTTCATCAACCCTTCTTGCAGGTCGGTGTTAATTCGCGATTGGTGTAAAAGCAGGGTTTCAGTGCCAACCAGTCTCTCGTTAAGGGTTTCTTTAAGATCGTGTAAATCTGAGGCGGACTCCATCAGCGAGCCGGTCAGCTGCTGCAGATGGGAATAGCGATCCATTTCCAGCGGATCAAAACTGTCCGCTTCTCCGGAGGCCTCAATCTGCTCGCGACGATAATCGATCTGCGCTTCGGTCTCTGTGCCTAAACGTCTGACCTGTTCCTGCAGTCGCACTACTGTGGCATCCATTTCATCGAGGAACTGATTAAACTCACTGACCTGCTCTTCGATGCGACCGCGGAAAATTATATTTTCACCGGATAGATTCACCAAAGTATCCAGAACCTCAGCACCGATCCGCACCACTTCCTTGATCTCGCCCTTCACCGAAAATGCTTTTCCGGCTGGCTCGCCAGACTGATCTGACTGTGGTTTTATTAAAGAAATGTCTTCTGGCGTTGGAGATTCAACCAAGCCTGAAGAAGACGCTGGCTGTTTAGCGTCCGGCTCTACAACTTCAGTTTCAAGGGCTTCCAGCTTCTGACGAAGGGACTTGATATCACCCCCATGGGCGATTTGACGAACGATATCGTAAGCACTTACTAGCTTTTCCTGCTGCGAAACCATTGCTTTAAAGAATTTTTTATTGTGCTTTTTAGTCTCGTCGATCAGCGATTCTATAGCATGAGCCAGTTCACCAAGGGCATTGAATCCGGCCATCCGCGCGCCACCTTTTAAGGTGTGCAGATCGCGCTTTAATCGATCGGCAAGTTCCACTTGCGCAGGATTGGATTGCCAAGCCAACACCGACTCTTCAATACTGCTAACAATATCATCCGCCTCTTCAACAAAGACGGCGACAATTTCCTGATCGAGCTCGGCATCTATTAAGGATGCTGAGCGCTCCTCCATCGGCTTTTGATCTGGCTCTGTTTGTCGCTCTTGATCGACTAAGTCGGTCTGAGGTATTTCACTCTGCTCTTGATCAGCAACAGACTTATCTGAATCTTCCTCAGTCAAATCAGACTCAGGCTGCTGATCCTCACTCGTCTGTTCTTCCTGCTCCTGTTTCTCAACAATGGTGTTCTGTTGATCCGCCGCCTTTTGATCCTTCTTTAGCTGCTCCTCAGCAGCCCGTTCCTGCTCTACTCGCTCAAGCTCTTCAAGATCAAGTTTTTGCTTTTCTGCCAGCTGTTCAGAGAGCTGTTGTTTGACTGCCAATAAGTCGGCTTTTTGGGTTTCTTCAAGGCTATTGAGATCCTGATCTGCGGCGAGCATATCAAACAGATTTAGCAGTGTTTCATGATTGGTCTGCATTACCTCAGCCACCGGCTGAGTAGGTGCCTGACCAATACCTTGAAGCAGCTGATAGACCTCGGACATTATTCCCGACAGTTCGAGAATCGGTTCTATATCAGCATCTTTTAACTTGCTGCCAATCTCATTGAGATCACTGAGCAGCTCGTAAAATACAACTCGTGGCGGTGCCGTTTGGTGTTGTAGATGGGTATAGAGTTGCGGATAATTCTGCAGCGATAACAGACCCTCGGCCATCAGTTTTTTAACCGCAGAGAAATCTTTACCACTGCTGCCATCGTCCGCTCGATTAAGAAGATGACCAACCGCTTTTTCACGCAATTCTGCAAGGCGCGCACGGAACATCGGCAAGCCGTCTTGAGCGCCGGCATCACCGCCGGTCATTGTGGCTAATGTACTGCGGAAGAAAGCTGCCGCATCTTCGACAAGATGAACGATATCCTCGTCGAGACAGATGCGGTGATGGTGAAGCTCTTTGATAAATTCTTCTAGGGGCGCAACTAGCTGACCAAGCTCGGAGAAGTCCGCCACCTCGGCGGTGCCCTTTAAGGTGTGCAGCGCTCGCTGCAGGGAGAGTGGCGGGGCTCTATAAAGTGGCGCCATGCTTCGCGTTGCCGAGACAAAATCATCAATGGTTTTTAAGTGCCCCTGAGCTTCATTGACAAAGATTTCTAACAGGATTGCCTCGTGTTCCTGCTCTTCGGAGACCTGATCATCAATTTCCTCCTCATCAACCTCCACTACCTCTGGCTCAGAGGTTTCCAGATTCTCTGCGGGGGGCTCTATTAATTTATCTTCAGCTTCAGTTGCCGCCTCGGGTTGCGCAATTTCTTCAGGGGACGGGGTAGCTGTGTCAAATGCTAAAGCTTCTAATTCGGGAGATTCTAATTCGGGAGATTCTAATTCAGGCGTTTCTGCTTCAATACTTTCTGCTTCAACGCTTTCTACTATATCTGCCTTAGGGTCTAGCTGTTCACTCTTATCCGCTAGCGGCTCTGGTTCTGTCTGGGGCTGCTGCTCCAACGCCTCACCTTTGGCCAGACGCTCTGCACTAGCAATAATGGTTCGACTAATTTCCGGCGTTGGGGTTGCGAGTCTTTCAGCAAAAGCGGCTATTAATAAGGGCATTCGCTGAATGCTCTGCTCGACCAATTCGACCATTGGTGTGGTGCAGTTGATGCGCCCATCAAGAACCCGGTTGAGCATATCCTCAATCGACCATGCCAGCTCACCAATATCCTCGGCACCGACCATGCGACCACTGCCTTTGAGGGTGTGGAAGGCGCGACGGACTACGGCGAGCTGATCTTTTGATTGGGGCTGATCTTTCCATTGCGGTAGTAGGGTATTGAGAGATTCGAGAACCTCTTCGGCCTCTTCGATAAAGATTTCAATAATCTCATCATCGAAGATCGGCTCTTCTTGACTGATTGTTTGTGCAGAATCTTGCTGTTGCTCAGGGCTATCTATTCGCTCAGGGCTGTCTTCCCGCTCAGGGCTTCCTTCTAGCTCAGGGCTATCTATTGGCTCAGGGCTGTCCTCCGGACTTACCAAACTGATAGAAAGATTATTTTTATCCGTATCCTGATCGTCTTGTAGCGCGGAGAGCTCTTCGATAATTTCTTCCGGCTCAACATAGAGATCTTTGTCACCGAGCATTACCGGTTGAGGCGGACGGCTTTCCAACAGTGCGAGAATACTCTCTTCTGCTGCGGCTAAAACATCATCCTGTTTATCAGCGGTATCTCTATTAAATTGTTCAAGATAGTATTCAACAATCGTGATCGCATCGGCAAAGGTATCTAAGGCATGCCACTCTACCGCGCGGCCCTGATTGATAAGCACTTCTTGCACATACTTTGAACAACCCTCGATTACCGACGCCGCCCGGGTCAGCCCAATAATATCTAACGCGCCCTGCAGCTCTCGAAACATTGCTGGCACATTGGACAGCAGCTGCAGATCCCACTGTGAATTTATAAACTCAACAACCGCTTCTTTTATGCGTTCAATACCAGTTCTAGACTCTGCTAAAAGTGCCTGGCTGGCACTGTTAAATTCAAATTGATTCTGCTGACTATCCAGATCGACACTTCCAGAAAATTTATCCGGTCGCGCCGCCCAGGCATTTAATGCCAATTCAACTTCGGTCAGGCTCTGGACTGTATTAATAACATCGACATCATTAATTCCGGAGCCATCTGCAGTGAAAATCTGACGCAACTTCTGCTCTATCTGACTGATCGCATCGCGCAGCTTACCCTGCCCGACCAGAGCCAGAGAATCTGACATGCTCAGTAATACGGGCAAACTATCGCGAACATCATCCGCCGAGAGGCCGCCCTCAATGGAGAAGCGTTCAAGTGCTGATCGCACATTTGCCAACTCGCCCTGAATAGCACTAACCAGTGCGCGCACAACCTGAGGATCGTACTGGGGCATCAATCGCCCGCCCTCGGGATTGACTGCACCTGAAGGAAAAGCAGCGGCGAGATTGTAGTCAGCCCAAATCGACTTGAGCTCTGCGCTATTGGGTTCGGCTGTGGTCAGATAGTAGAGCAGATTTTTTACTAGACTCAGATCTGCCCCATTAGTTTCTTGAGAGCTAGTTTCTGAAGAGTCAGCCTCTTTAGAGATTGCTTCTTTTGCCTGTATTTTTAACTGGCTATCCAGTGCGCGAAAAAGTTTTTTCAGGGCGATGCTAAAGTTGATTTCCCGTGAGGCAACCAACCCTAAAATCTGCCGCGCAATGCGCCATAAATTTTCACGCCAACTGCCCTTTGATAACTCCTGCATACGCTGAAGTACTTTTATTAAGTTGGCGCAATTTTTATTTTTTTCCTCACCCTTAATAAGCTTGATCAATGACAGCTGATAAACCTGACGCAGGCGTTTAATTAAATCCGCGGCGGCTGGATTGGCATTGCTGCTGAACTGAATTTTAGTTTCAAACGAACTGATATCCGGTGAAAATAAAACCCCTTCAGAGACTAGCGCTCGACCCTGTGCGGCTCTTAAATCGTTGAGCAATATAATCAGCGCTTCAGGATGGTCCTCTCTACTGGAGAGTATTTGTCTGAGGTAAATCGGTAGTTTGATAATCGCCTGAACAAGAATTTCGCAGGCTTCATTGATATTAGAAATCTTCTTGTCGAGAATGCTCTGTGTCAGTGCTTCCATCTCTTCAATAAGCAGTGTGCAACCTTCGCACTGAAGAATTTTAAATGATCCGGCAATCTGGTGAAGATGTCCCAGACAAAAACGTATTTTGGTTTCGTCGCTGTTGTTTTGGGTAAAGGCTTCCAACTCATTGAACGCCGACTGCAGGCTGCTTTCAATTTCACCAACCAGCCATTCGAGTCCGGTGAAAGTTTTTACGCTTTTTACCTGCACGCCTTTCTCCTGGATTCCCTGCTCCTGAAACTGGCTCATCGAGTTTCTCCCTGTTGAGCTTTTTGCTCAGCTCTTTGCTCAATTCTTTCATCCTTGATATAGGCCTGAATATTACGCTGCGTGACGCGAGTCAATCCGCTTGGCAACCAGTTGCTCAGTTCTCCTAACCCCAACATCAGACAGCCCTGGTCATCCAGATGGTTGGTCAGTTGGCCAATAATTTCGCGACGCTTCCAGCGACGAAAATAAACCAACATATTCTGGCAGTAGATCAAATGCATCTTGCGCCTGATCAGGGGCGATTTATCTGTGAGTATATTGCTGGTCAAAAAACAGACCCTTCGGCGTAAATCCGCTTTTACTCGCCACAGCCCACGGCCAACTGGATCGAAATAGGCGCGGTTAACTGACTGCTCAACAGAGGCCATTTTGCTCTCGCGGTATATACCCCGACGCGCTTGGAAAATCGCTTCGCGGCTTATATCTGTGCCAATAATTCCATAGCGCGGTTCAAGCCCCTCGGCTTTCATTGCCTGCTCAACCGTTATCGCCAGCGAATAGGCTTCTTCGCCTGTCGAGCATCCGAGACTCCAGATCCACAGCGGCTCAGTAGAAGATTTATCCCTGACCGCACACTTCACCCAACTGCGCACATAATCCATCGATGGGCGGTGGCGGAAAAAACTGGTTTCTTTAACCAGCAAACTATCGATAAGACCGCTCCACTCCTGGGCACCTTTGGCCACGTCCAGAGCATCCGCCATATACTGATCTACATCCTCAGAATCCAATTCCTTCATTCGGCGGTCGAGTAACAGTGCCAGTGCTCTTTCGCGATCCGGCGTGATCTGCACACCAGTGCGCTCTTCGATCGTCGCTTTCCAGACATCGAAATAACCGAAATCGCTTTTCTGGCTGATTGCGTTCTCCATTCTGTTAGCCACAGATCAATCCTATGCTCGTCGGTTATCTAATTGCGCTTGTCGTCCTCGGCCAGCATGGCTTCAATCTCTGCTTCAAATTCTTCCAGATCCTCAAGGTTTTCTTCCTCATCGACTTCTAGCTCTTCATCCACTTCTGGCTCAGCATCAGCGGGGGAGACAAAACCGAGATCGAGCATCTCGTCTTTTTCTTCAGCAAACAATTTATCGGCTTCCGGCGACTCATCCGCTTCGTTGGCATCCTTGGCTTCTGGCGTATCTAAATTTTCGAGTGTGTTGGGACTATCCGGAGTGTTGGGCGTTTCGGCCACAGCAAATAATGCGCCCAGTGAGCCATCATCCAGCTCATCTATAGCTTCGGATTCGTCGCTATCAGCGAACGCTTCGATTAATTCTTCATCCGCATTTTTACCGGGCAGAATAAAGCCACTCACCGAGTCCTTCATCTCAACAGCCATACCCGCCAGCTCACCAATCGAGTTCGCTGTGTCATTGGTTCCCGAGAGTGTCTGTGACGTAATTTCCTGAATCACGTTCATCGTGTTGGAGATATGTGCGGAGGTGGTGGCCTGATGTTTTGCCGCCTCGGAAATATCCTGAATCAACTCGGCCAGATTAGTCGATACACTTTCAATTTCTTCCAGTGCGGTACCGGCGCTGTTGGCCAGCTCGGCACCTTTAACCACCTCAGCGGTGGTCTGCTCCATCGAGCTTACCGCTTCGTTGGTATCGGTTTGAATGGTTTTTACCAGACCGGCAATCTGTTTGGTCGCTGTCGCCGAGCGCTCAGCAAGTCGCTGAACCTCATCCGCTACAACTGCGAAACCCCGTCCGGCTTCACCGGCCATGGCGGCCTGAATAGCCGCGTTCAGTGCGAGAATATTGGTCTGATCGGCAATCTCATTAATCAACGAAACTATATCGCCAATTTCCTGCGAGCTTTCACCGAGACGTTTAATTCGCTTTGCCGTGTCCTGAATCTGCTCGCGAATAGTGTCCATGCCCTCAATGGTATTGCGCACTAGCTGCGCGCCATTTTTTGCAATGGATACCGAGCGCTCCGCTACCGCCGCCGACTCTGAGGAGTTGGAAGAAACCTGATCAATGGTTATAGCCATTTCATTAATGGCCGCTGATGCTCCGGCAATTTCCTGGGCCTGATGCTCGGCACTCTCGGCCAACTGCAGAGATGTGGCTCGAGTCGCATCGGCAGAACTGGTTACCTTGCCGGAGGAACTCGCGACGTTTTCTACCAGACTTCTGAGCTCAGCAATCGCAAAGTTAATCGAGTCAGCAATGGTTCCGGTAAAGTCTTCGGTCACCGTTGCCTCGACGGTTAGATCACCATCGGCGAGATCAGAAATATCGTCTAGCAGGCGCAAGATAGCCTGCTGATTTTGATCTTTGATCTGCTCTGATTCTATTAGGTTGCGTCTTGTGGCACGGAAGTTAATCAATCCCAACATCACCAGTGCAGCAAAAAATCCGGCGACGGCCATCAGGGTTGTGAAGTTATTAAAAATTCGTTTTCCGGAGGTATTTAAATCTACGACGGTGTTATCTAACTGATCAAACTTGGTCAGCAGCGCCGGCACATCACCAAACAGTGAGGCGGCAGACATTCGCGCGACGGAGAGGTCGTCTGCGGAGTTATAGATACGGTCAATATCATTGGCAACCACATCGAAAGAGGCCTGAATTTGATCAATGCTGGCGATCGCTTCTTTGTCGGTGACCTTGGTAATGCCGAGAATAAAGTTGCCGTTTTTCATTGAATCCAAGGTGTCACGAAAGACATTGGAGTCACTTTTAAACTGGTCGGCAGCCACATTGGCATCACCGCTACCGGAGATCATCTTGTCAATATTTCGACCGATGCGCTCAATCAGCCACAGCTGTTCCTGAGCAATCGCAATCTGTCCGGCGGGTGCCGATTGGGTAATCAGCGCATCAACCACCTGACCGGAATTATCCTGCACCAGGGGTAATTTTGCGTTTAGCTCACTGGCAACCTGAGAGACAAATAATACCGTTTCGCGGTTATCGGCCAGTAGCTTTAATCGATCACTTACCGTACTCCAGCTATCGGCTACCGATTGCACCTGTGGTCGCGAGATTTCACCCTGATCGTAGAGGCGCTTTTGGAGCCGCTGCCAAGCTTGGGTCATTTGACCATTGAGTCTGCTGAGAGCATCGAAGGCGTTGTTATTAGCAGCACTGGCATCTTCCGCCAGCTGGGTAATCCGCAGTGCATTAACGCGCAGATTGGCAATACTCTGAATATTGCTCTGGTCATTTTTGACCTGATTGCTAACCTCTATCGCACTGTAGGTGCCGACCATAATGCAGGCTATACCCAACACAATAATTAATGTGCGGAACGCTGACCCTTTCCCGGTGTTTCCTTTCATATAATCCTCCAGATTGATTCTGTATTGCTTTATTTATCGAGTATTCCGGCAATCAATCCCTCTAGACCGAAACACTCATAAACTGACTGTCCTCAATCAGCTTATGGGCGCAAAAAAGTGGTGTGTCTTTATTTTCTTCGGCAAAACTACCGTCGATAAAATGAACCAGTGGTCCGTTATTGCGTGCGTCGCTATGGCTGTCTACCGCCAGAGATTTAATTCCCTGAACAGCGTCGACAATCAGGCCGACATAGATGCCGTCCATATCTAGTACCAGAACTCGTCTATCCCTGACCGAACCGGCCAGCGAGCCACCGAGAAAATCAGCGAGGTCGATAATCGGCAGCAGTCGCCCGCGCACATTGGCCAGCCCACGAACCCAGGATTTCACTCTCGGCAACTTGGTGCATTCGGGGACGTCTAGTACTTCGCTAAGCTCATTCAGCGGCATCACATAGTTGTCGCCGAGAACAGAAAAGCCGACCAGCTTGCGGGTCTCAACAATCTCTTTCTGGGCCGGCAAGCCGTAGGTCGACTGACCGAAACGGCTGACAACGCTGCTGATGACTGAAAATATATCTTTTGCCACGGCTGCTTTCCTAGCTGAGTACAGCGCTGATAGCTGAAACCAACTGCTTTTCATCAATCGGCTTTACCAGATAGGCTTTAGCGCCCTGCCGCTCACCCCAGACCTGATCTGCCTGCTGGTTTTTCGCGGTGACAATAATCACTGGAATATGTTTGGTCTCTTTGCTGCGACTTAGTTGGCGGGTGGCCTGAAATCCATTCAACCCCGGCATAACAATATCCATCAACACCACATCCGGCTGCTCATCTTTTGCCAGATTAACGCCCTGCTCACCGGAGTCAGCAGAGAGAACGGAAAAGCCATTGCGCTCAAGAATATTTGTCAGTTTGTATGTCTCTGTGGGGGAGTCATCCACAATCAGTATTTTCGCCATGATCCAACCTCTAAGTCCTTTTTAGTTTTGAATGTATTTGTCCAACACATCGAGGAGCTCTGCCCGACCAAAGGGTTTGGTCAGGTAGTCATCCGCGCCAACAATGCGGCCCTTGGCCTTATCGAAAAGACCATCCTTGCTCGAAAGCATAATGACTGGTGTCGATTTAAAATCGGGATTATTTTTTATCAGTGCGCAGGTTTGATAGCCATCGAGTCGAGGCATCATGATGTCGACGAAAATTATGTCGGGATTGATATCGACGATTTTGGCAAGAGAGTCAAAACCATCCGATGCAGTAGAAACGGCACACCCCGCCTTAGCCAGTAGGGTTTCTGCCGTACGTCTTATTGTGTTGCTGTCGTCTATGACGAGCACTTTAAGGCCCTGAACATCCATTTTATCACCACTGTAAAACCACTTAACGCCTTAAGCACCGTCAATGTCACTCAAGATGTGGAATTTTAAACACACTTGTAATATATAATCCACAAGCCTCTAAATTTAACAATAAAATTGATTTATAGGTCACAGATTTTTCTGTGGCACATGCATTGCTGTTGCCACACTTAGTTATAGCGCAAAAACTCATCACAGGGTCGTCAATTTATGGGCACAACTCTTGGGGTCGTTATGGACCCGATTCAGGCAATCTCTTTCAAAAAAGACTCCACTCTCGCGATCTTGCTCGCGGCTCAGAGACAGGGTTTCGAATTGTTTTATATGGAACAGCAGGATCTCTTTTTAGAAAATGGCGAACCTCGAGCCAGACTTACGCCGCTTCGCGTATTCGACGACCCCAATCGCTGGTATGAATTGGGCGAGCCCCGCGATGGCGCACTGGAAGAAATGAATGTTTTGCTGATGCGCAAAGACCCGCCCTTTGACAGTGAGTTTATCTACTCCACCTATATTCTCGAAGCCGCCGAACAGCGTGGTTCACTGGTGGTCAACAAGCCGCAGAGTTTGCGCGACTGCAATGAAAAAGTCTTCGCCACTCAATTTCCCCAGTGCACACCCCCACTGCTAGTCAGTCGCGATCAGGCTCGGCTAAAGCTATTTTTAGCGGAGCATAAGGATGTGGTGTATAAGCCGCTGGACGGTATGGGCGGTACTTCGATATTTCGGATTAAGGAAGGTGATCAAAATCTCAATGTTATTCTCGAGACCCTGACTGAATATGGCCAACAGACTATTATGGCGCAGAAGTATCTGCCGGAAATCACTCAGGGCGATAAACGCATTCTGGTTGTCGACGGCGAAGTTATTCCCTTCGGTCTGGCACGTATACCCACCGGCAGTGACTTTAGAGGCAATCTTGCCGCTGGCGGTCGCGGGGTTGTCCAGCCATTGAGCGAACGGGACCAATGGATTGCCGAGCAGATTGCACCCACATTAAAACAGCGCGGTCTGATTTTTGTCGGGCTGGATGTTATCGGCGACTATCTAACCGAGATTAACGTCACTAGCCCAACCTGTATTCGAGAAATTGATAATGCCGAAGATACGCGTATTGGCGATCGCCTAATTGCCGCCATTCAAAATCGACTGGCCCAACAGTAAGTAAAAGCAGTACCTATAATCTGGAGCAGTAGTGGAAAACCTGATTGAGAGCCCATGGAATACAACCGATGAACGTCTGCGCAAGACGTTCTCGGCGGCTCTGATCTTCCACTTTGTGTTATTGATTGGGGTCAGCTTTACCCTCCCCTCCGGATCCTCTCCCGCCACGTCCATGGAAGTCACGCTGGCTCATTACAAGACTGACCAGGCACCGGAAGAAGCGGATTTTGTCGCGCAGGCCAATCAGCTTGGTAGCGGCGATCAGGCTCAGGCGATACAGCCAACCACCGATCAACTATCACCCTTTGAAGGCCGTGATCAGGGACAGATGCCCGTGCCTCAGCAGCAGCCTTTGCAAGCCGATAGCCAAACTATTCTGGCCAGCGCTGGCGATAGAGCTAATCCCCAGATAAATAGGCAGGAGAATAATGATCCCGCCGACAATCGATCTACCCCGCAGGCGCAAATGGAAGACCGGGATATTGGCGCTATCCGCGCTGAACTGGATCGCTTGCAGCGGGCTTACAGCAAATTACCACGAGTGCTGCGAATGACTTCGGCATCGGCAAAATCTGCTGATGAAGCTGCTTATATGCACTATTTTGAAAAGCGTGTAGAGCAGGTCGGCAATGTAAATTACCCGCAGGAAGCGCGGACGCGCCGAATTTTTGGTCATGTACAGTTAGTCGTAGCGCTGCTCGCCAATGGCAGAATCAAACATATCGAGGTTTCAAAAACCTCCGGATCTCGACTACTGGATCAGGCGGCGGTGCGTTCGGTGCGACTGGCATCGCCCTACGAACCCTTTCCCGCAGAACTTCGCGATCGCGATGAAATTCATATTATTCGCACCTGGCAATATCAATCCAATAATGTGCTAACCACAAACTAATCCTATTCATCCCTTGAGTTTGTTTCTATAAAACCTCATATTGATCAGTATGGAACCAAGCAAACCAAAAAAAATCAGTAGCCTTAAAAATCATTTCTTGCTGGCTATGCCAACACTCACGGACCCTAATTTCGCTGACTCGGTAATCTATATCTGTGAGCATAATGCCGATGGCGCTATGGGTCTGATTATCAATCATCAGATGGATATTCCGGTAAAAGCGATTTTCGATCAGCTGGAGCTCGAGTATCAGGATGAATTTGCCCGCCCGCTGCTCTTTGATGGTGGCCCGGTACAGCGCGACCGCGGCTTTATTCTCCATCCCAGCTGCGACCAACAGTGGGAATCCACCACTGCGATTTCCGATGAGGTCAGCCTGACTGCCTCTAAAGATATTCTCTGCGATATTGCTCTCGGAGTGGGACCAAAAGATTCACTGATCACGCTGGGTTATGCCGGTTGGGATGCAGGTCAGCTCGAAGAAGAACTCAGTGGCAATAGCTGGCTGACCATTCCGGCAGAAGCGGACATTATTTTTAAAACCAAAAGTACTGAGCGCGCCTCAGCGGCAGCACTGAGTATTGGACTGGACTTGCGAATGCTTTCCCACGAGGCCGGTCATGCCTGATGCCAGCAAGCCAAAAAGCTTGTTGGGCTTTGACTACGGTTTAAAGCAGATCGGCGTTGCCAATGGCCAGACCCTGACCTGCTCCGCCAGCGGCCTTACTATCCTTAAAGCGGTGGACGGTATTCCCAACTGGGCTGAGGTGGAAAAGCTGTTACAGGAATGGGCACCGGATCTGGTGGTGGTTGGATTACCTTTAAATATGGACGACAGTGAAAGTGAACTGTCGAGCCGGGCAAGAAAATTTGCCCGTCGCCTGCAGGGGCGTTTTGCGGTTGAGGTGGAGATGGTCGACGAGCGACTGACTAGCCGCGAGGCAAAAATGCTCGGCCGCGAACAGGGCAGCTATGATCTGACAAAAATTGATCATATTGCCGCTTCACTGATCTTGCAGAGCTGGCTGGACTGTCCTGCAATCGGAAAAGCGCCCTAGCCAAAAATTACCAGCGCAACTTATCCGACTGATCTTCTTCAATCGTTAAATCATCTGCCGCCGCATCCAACTCATGAATATGCGTATCGGACTGCATTTTGATCATCAAGCGCAGATCATTTTTAGAGTCGGCGTGGGCGATCGCATTTTCATAACTAATCTCACCCTCGATATACAGCTGATATAGCGCCTGATCAAAGGTCTGCATCCCGTGCTCTGTCGAGTTGGTCATAATTTCTTTAAGCTTGTGCACCTCCCCTTTGCGAATGGTATCTGACACCAGAGGCGTGTTGAGCATAATCTCAATTGCCGCACGGCGGCCCTTGCCGTCGGTGGTCGGCACTAGCTGCTGGGCGACAATTCCGCGTAAATTTAGCGACAGATCCATCCACAGCTGACCATGGCGGTCCGCGGGGAAAAAGTGCGCAATTCGGTCGAGTGCCTGATTGGCATTGTTGGCGTGCAGTGTGGCCAATACCAGATGCCCGGTCTCGGCAAACGTAATCGCGTGCTGCATGGTTTCCGGTGTACGAATCTCGCCAATCAAAATCACATCCGGTGCCTGACGCAGCGTATTCTTTAAAGCTACATCAAAAGACTCTGTATCCACCCCCACTTCGCGCTGAGTAATAATGCAGCCCATATGCTCGTGAACAAATTCAATCGGGTCTTCAATAGAGACAATATGGCCGCGACTATTTTTATTGCGATGGCCAATTAGTGCTGCCAGCGATGTCGACTTACCGGTGCCGGTAGCACCCACAAAGATCACAATGCCGCGCTTGTGCATCACCAGCTCTTGCAAAATCGGCGGCAGTAACAGTGATTCCGGTGTCGGAATTTTCGTCTCTATGCGTCGCAGCACCATGCCAATTTCTCCGCGCTGATAAAACGCACTGGCACGAAAACGCCCAGCCGATTCACTGATAAGGGCATAATTTAATTCTTTGTGTTTTTTGAATTCTCGCTGTTGGTCTTCATCCATGGTATTTAACACCAGCGCCTCGCACTCATTCTGTGAGAGCTTGTTTTTGGTGATCGGCATCACCGCGCCATTAACCTTTAAGCAGGGTGGCAGACCCACGGTTATAAATAAATCGGAGGCCTTTTTCTCGGCCATATATCTAACCAGCTTATCGAGGGTCTGGTCCAACATCGCTTTTCTCCTTAAAAACAATTGTCCTGTGACATCTTATAAGTTCGGCAATTAAAAACTGTCCGGCATCTTGGCTTTTTCACGGGCAATATCGGGACTAATTACACGCTTATCCACCAGATTAGTCAGGCACTGATCCAGTGTTTGCATCCCCAGCGCACCCCCGGTCTGAATCGCCGAATACATCTGCGCCACCTTATCCTCGCGGATCAAATTTCGAATTGCCGGCGTGCCGATCATAATTTCGTGAGCAGCCACCCGGCCGCCACCAATCTTCTTTAACAGTGTCTGAGAAATAACCGCCTGCAGTGACTCGGACAGCATTGAGCGAATCATCGGCTTCTCACCGCCGGGGAAAACATCGACAACCCGATCGATAGTCTTGGCGGCCGAGGTGGTGTGCAATGTGCCGAAAACCAGATGTCCGGTTTCCGCTGCAGTCAGCGCCAGACGAATAGTTTCGAGATCACGCAGCTCACCGACCAAAACAACATCCGGATCTTCACGTAGTGCCGAGCGCAGCGCCTCGGTAAAGCCATGGGTGTCGCGGTGGACTTCTCTCTGGTTGATCAGGCATTTTTTGCTCTGGTGAACAAATTCAATCGGGTCTTCAATCGTTAAGATATGGTCATAGCGATTTTCATTAACATAATCGATCATCGCCGCAAGGGTGGTCGACTTACCGGAACCGGTCGGCCCGGTTACTAGCACTAGTCCGCGGGGCATCAGTGAGAGCTTTTTGAAAATATCCCCCATGCCCAACTGCTCAAGGGTAAGCACCTTCGATGGAATAGTACGAAATACCGCGGCGGCGCCGCGATTTTGGTTAAACACATTGACTCGAAAACGCGCAATGCCCGGCACATCGAATGAAAAGTCCGTTTCCAGAAACTCCTCAAAGTCCCTTCTCTGCTTGTCATTCATTATTTCGTAGATCAAACTGTGAACCTGACGATGCTCCATGGGCGGCAAATTAATGCGCCGCACATCACCATCAATTCTAATAATGGGGGGAAGACCTGCAGAAATGTGCAAATCTGATGCGCCCTCTTTGGCACTGAAAGCCAATAACTCCGTTATATCCATGCTATATCTCGCTTATTCCTTTTCGGCGTGTGAAGCTGCGTAAAACTCCTGATAACCTGATAAGTATATGCCAAAGATTGAAAATAACATTAGCCTGGTCAGCAACCGTGTAGAACAGGCCGCTCGAGATGCCAATCGCGACCCCAGTGAGGTTCTGTTACTGGCGGTCAGCAAGACTCGCGATGCAGCAGATATCCGCTGTGCCATCGATGCCGGACTGACGCATTTTGGTGAAAACTACGTTCAGGAAGCCGTGGAAAAGATCGCCCTTCTGTCTGAGGAATTGGGTCAGGAAAAGCTGCACTGGCATTTTATTGGCCCCCTGCAATCGAATAAAACCCGGGTTGTCGCGGAAAATTTTAACTGGGTACACAGCGTTGATCGGCTGAAAATTGCCCAGCGCCTCAGCGAGCAGCGCCCCGCAGCACTTGGGCCGCTGAATATCTGCCTGCAGGTCAATATCGACAATGAAGCCAGCAAGTCCGGCTTTAGCAGTGATGAAACACTGACCGCCGCACTGGAGATTATTAAACTGCCCAATCTGCGTCTGCGCGGACTAATGGCGATTCCCCAGTCACAGCAGAGCGAGGAAAAACAAAAAATCGCCTTTGCTGCCCTGCATAATTTACGCGATCAAATCAATCAGTCTCTGGACAATTCAGATAAACTGGATACCCTCTCCATGGGGATGTCCAATGATCTGGAAGCAGCGATTTCTCAGGGGTCGACCATGGTTAGAGTGGGCACAGATATATTTGGTAAAAGAGCAGCAAAACAGAGCTGAGCGCTTATAAAAAGTTTGGTAACGGAGAGCAACAGAGATGACTAATATCGCATTTATCGGCGGCGGCAATATGGCCTCCTGCATTATCGGCGGCATGCTAGCCAACGGGTTTACCGCGCAACAGATTCGCGTCAGCGATCCCGGTGAGCAGGCGAGAGACAATATTCAGGCAACCCACGGTATCGCCGCAACCGCCGACAACCACAGTGCAGTAGCAAATGCAGATATTGTTATTCTGGCTGTTAAACCTCAGGTTATGGGCCCAGTGGTCTCCGACCTGGCCAGCTCACTCAATAGCTCCTGCGCAGTGGTCTCGATTGCCGCGGGTATTCAGATCGGCGATCTGCAAAACTGGCTTGGCGACAGTCAGGCAATAGTTCGCGCTATGCCCAACACTCCGGCGATGGTGCGTCAGGGTGCGACCGGTTTATTTGCCAACCCTCTTATTAACAACCAGCACAAAGAATCTATTCAGGCGATCTTCAATGCCGTGGGTATTGCCTGCTGGGTAGATAGCGAATCACAGATCGACGCGGTAACAGCGGTATCCGGCAGTGGCCCCGCCTATTTCTTTTTGGTTATGGAAGTGATGCAGAAAGTCGCAGAAGAGCTGGGGCTATCCCCACAGACTGCACAGCAGCTGACCATTCAAACCGCACTGGGTGCAGCCCAGATGGCCAACAGTGGAAACCTTAACACCGCTGAACTGCGTCAGCAGGTTACATCCCCGGGGGGCACTACCCATGCGGCGATTGAAAGTTTTAAAGCTGGTGGTATTGAAAATACTTTCCGTGAGGCGATGAGTGCTGCGCTAAATCGCGCTGAGGAAATGTCTAAAGAGTTTTCCAGTTAAGAGCTTTATTTACAGAGCTTTTCCGTTAAGAGCTTAAATAATAGAACAGGTAATCCAAGGAACAAACATGAATGTTTTTGGCGACATCTTCAGTCTGGTAATACAAATCTTCAGCTTTTTATTGCTGGTTCGCTTGCTGCTGCAACTGGTGCAGGCGGATTTCTACAACCCTATTTCCCAGACCATTTTCAAGATTTGCGCACCAGTGGTTGAGCCTTTAAATAAAATTTTTCCAACCTTTGGCACCCTCAATACCGGCGCTCTGATTGCGGCAATTGCCGTGCAGTGGTCTATCTATTTAATCGTTGGCCTAAGCACCGGCGTGGCATTTTTAACGATTCTTTCTTATATTCCCGTAGCCGCCTTCAACCTGCTGTTTCTTTTAATAGAAGTGTATTTCTGGGGTATTTTTATACTCGCCATCTCGAGCTGGATTGGCACTACCGGCCACCCGACCGTGAATCTGGTTGGACAAATTGTCGAACCCTATCTGCGCCCGTTCCGTAAATTTATTCCGCCCATGGGGATGATGGATTTCTCGCCTATGGTTGCCATTATCAGCTTGATTATCATCCGCAATAAAGTGCTGCCGGTAATCGGTGGATTTATTCAGTCGATGGTGATTTAACCATTGGCAACTTTCTTAGGTAGTACCTAATAGCTTTTAATAGAAAGTTGCGTTAAACCAACCACCCTCTTAGACTCAACGGCTGGATTCAGGATCGCCTATTTATGTCATTAGACAAAAGAGAAAATTCTGTCGGCACAGTTTCGGCAGAAAAAATTCTTATCGACAAACCACTAACACTGGCTTGCGGTGTCGTGCTGCCCAGCCATGAGCTGATGGTTGAGACCTATGGCACCCTGAACGCTGACAACAGCAATGCAATTTTAATCTGCCATGCCCTGAGCGGAAATCATCATGCGGCGGGCTACTACGAAGACGATGAAAAACCCGGCTGGTGGGACAGCTATATTGGCCCCGGCAAGCCGATGGATACCAATCGCTTCTTTATTGTTTCCCTAACCAATATTGGCAGCTGTTTTGGCAGCACCGGCCCAACCACTATCAACCCGCAGACCGGCAAAATCTGGGGCGCTGACTTTCCCGCCCTGCGTGCCAGAGACTGGGTCGAGTCACAGAAGCTGTTAATGGAACAGCTGGGTATAGACTGTTGGGCCGCGGTTATTGGCGGCAGCCTCGGTGGCATGCAGGCTATGCGCTGGGCGCTGGAATACCCAGACAAGCTGGCCAACAGTATTGTTATTGCTTCATCGATGAAACTGTCGGCGCAGAATATCGCCTTTAATGAAATTGCTCGTCGCGCGATAAAATCTGATCCGGATTTTCACGACGGCCATTATCTGCACAAAAATACCCTGCCCAAACACGGTCTGGCACTGGCGCGCATGATCGGTCATGTGACCTATTTGTCCGATGAGCTGATGGGCCAAAAATTTGGTCGCGAACTTCGCTCTGGAACTTTTTTACAGGGGGAAGCGGCACCTATCGAGTTTCAGATTGAAAGCTACCTCAACTATCAAGGTGACAAGTTCTCCAGTGGTTTTGATGCCAACTCTTATATTTTGATTACCAAGATGCTCGACTATTTTGATCTCTCGCGGGAGTATCAAAACAACGCCGTCGAAGCCTTTAATCATGCCAATTGTGATTTTCTGGTGGTCTCCTTTAGCAGTGACTGGCGATTCTCGCCCGAGCGCTCCCGAGAGATTACCGATGCTTTAATTGGTGCCGGCAAAAATGTCTCCTACGCTGAAATCGAATCTGATCTCGGTCACGATGCCTTCTTATTACCCAACCCGCGCTATGAAAAAGTGCTTGGTAACTACCTGAGCAGGGTGGCTGATAAGTTCGAAGCTGAATCTAAGGGAGCAGCAAAATGAATCAGGATATAAGCTTTATTAACAGCTGGATAAAACCCGATTCCCGCGTTCTTGATCTCGGCTGCGGTGATGGCAGTCTGTTAGCGACCCTGACCCAAGAATTAAATGTCAGCGGCTATGGTCTCGAGATTGATCCAGAGTCGATCAGCCAATGTGTTGCCAAAGGGGTCAATGTGATAGAGCAAGACCTCAATAACAGCCTGCATAATTTTCCCGACAACAGCTTTGATACGGTAGTTATGACTCAGGCGCTGCAAGCTATGCGCTACCCCCATCTGGTACTTGATGAGATGTTGCGGATTGGCAGCCAGTGCGTGATTACATTCCCTAATTTTGGCCATTGGCGAGCCCGTGCCTACCTGACCCTGCGCGGTCGTATGCCGGTCACCAAACAACTGGCGTACCAGTGGTATGACACACCCAATATTCACTTCTTTACCTACAGCGATTTTGAAGCCCTCTGTCGTGAGCGAAATATCACTGTTTTGCGTAAGAAGTTTATCGGTGAACATTTCCCCGATCGACAACTCAAAAACCTATGGCCCAACTTATTTGCCGATACTGCGGTTTATCACCTCAGTAAATAAGCGGCTGAGTTGGGCTCTTTATTTAAGAGCTAATTTAAAAGCTGACGTTAAACCTTAAGTGCTCTCAAACAATACCAATAGACAGGGGAACCGACCAATGAAATATCTTATTATCATTTTATCAGCTGTCTTTAGTCTGACCGTCCAGGCGGATCAGCACGACTACAAAAAGCACGGCGACCACAAAATTTTTTACAGCGCCTTTAACAGCACATTTATCGATCCGGATATTGCAGTGGCCAATCAGATTGTTCGCGGCAAAGATAAAGGGCTGGTTAATATCGCGGTGGTTTTAGAAGCGGGCAAAGGTCTGCCGGCGGTTATCTCGGGGAATGTATACAATATTTTCCAGATGAGCCAGAAGTTGGAATTTGTTGCTATTCGCGAGCAGGACACCATCTATTATCTGGCACCTTTCGAATTTGAAAACGAAGATTTTTTAACCTTTAAAATTTCAGTGCAGAGCGATACCAGCAAGCCCGCTTATAAACTTAAATTCCAGAAAAAAATGTATCACGACTAACCGGCTTTCGATTAAAGCTAAGGACCCTACTTTGGACGTTGTATTAGCCAGCAGCAATGCCGGAAAGATAAAAGAACTTCAGGATATACTCGCAGGTTTGGGGGTGGTTATTATCCCCCAACAAACCCTGTCGATTCCGGATATTGAAGAGACCGGCCTGTGCTTTGTGGAGAACGCCATTCTCAAAGCCAGAAATGCCGCACTGCTATCAGGAAAACCGGCTATCGCCGATGACTCCGGTCTTGAAGTGGATCTGCTTGACGGCCGCCCGGGAATTTACTCGGCGCGCTATGGCGGTGAAGAAGCCACCGACAGCAGCAACAATCAAAAACTCCTCGAAGAACTCGGCGACAGCCCGCTGGAAAAACGCAGCGCTCGCTACCAGTGCATTATTGTCTATATGCGCCATGCCAACGACCCGACCCCGATTATTTGTCAGGGCAGCTGGGAGGGGCATATCGCCTTTGAACCCCGCGGCAGCGAAGGTTTTGGTTACGACCCGCTGTTCTATCTCGCCGATCACAACTGCCATGCCGCCGAGATGAACAAGGTTGAGAAAAACCGCATCAGTCATCGCGGCAAAGCAACGGCGCAACTGCTGCAGCGATTGGAAGAGCTAGAATTCAACAAGCAAAGCCTTTAAATAAAGGCTGTTAAATAATCTATGTCGCTGCAACTCGCCAAGCCACCCCCGCTATCACTCTATGTGCATATTCCCTGGTGCGTGCGCAAATGCCCCTACTGCGACTTTAACTCCCATGCCGCAGGGCCAGAGATTCCAGAACAGGCCTATATTCAGCGGCTGATTGCCGATCTGGAGCAGGATCAACCCTGGGCTCAGGGTCGCAAGCTGACCTCAATCTTTTTTGGCGGTGGCACACCCAGTCTTTTCTCTGCCGCGGGTATAGGTCAGATTATCTCTGCTGCGGAAAAAATTATCGGCTTTGACGAAGATATTGAAATCACCCTTGAAGCCAATCCCGGCACCTTTGAGCAGGAAAAATTTTCCGGCTTTCGCAGCGCCGGTGTCAATCGACTCTCTATCGGCATTCAGAGTTTTAACACTGATCACCTGATAAAACTCGGCCGAATTCACGATGGTGCTCAGGCACTGTCGGCCATAGACACCGCTCGCAAAGCCGGCTTTGATAATTTTAATCTCGACCTGATGCATGGTTTGTCCGGACAGAGTCTCGCCGAAGCCACTGCGGATATTCAGCAAGCGATAGATCAGGGTGCCAAACATATCTCTTGGTACCAGCTGACCATTGAACCCAATACAGAATTTTATTCACGGCCACCACAGCTGCCCGAAGAAGATATTCTCGCCGATATCCAACAGGCGGGGATGACTCTGCTAGATCAGCATGGTTTTTCCCAATACGAAGTCTCAGCCTTTGCTCAGGCCGGAAAGCGCTCGCAGCACAATATGAACTACTGGCAGTTTGGCGACTATCTGGGCATAGGTGCCGGCGCCCATGGCAAGATTACGCTGCCGGATAGCCAACAGGTTATCCGCAGCAATAAAACCCGTCAGCCAGACAATTATCTAGCCCGGGATCTGGCAACGCTGGCCCAGCAAAAGCCCATCCTGACCGAAGAGCTGGCGATGGAATTTATGATGAACGGCCTGCGTCTGCGCGAAGGGCTGCCCATCCACTATTTCTCAGAGCGCACTGGGCAGCCGGACTCCGCCATTGCCGAGCAGGTAAGAAAGCTTCAATCTCAGGGCTTGCTGGAAGTTGATAGCCAACAGTATCGCGCCACCCCCCTCGGCTACCAATTTTTGAACAGCCTGTTACAGGGATTCTCCTAAGCTGACTCTTTGCCAATTATTTTGTTAGAATTCCAGCTGTCTAATTGCCCTAAAGTAAAAGAAGCAAACTATGTCAGAAGCCATCGAAAGCACAGGCCCTCTAAGCCAACAGGAGACCGCTCGACTACTGCGTCTGGCCACCTATGCCTCTACCTCTGTGGCGATATTTTTGATCGGCGCCAAGCTGATTGCCTGGAATGCCTCTGACTCTGTAAGCCTGCTCGCCACCCTGATTGACTCAATGCTCGATGCGCTGGCATCCATTATTAATCTGGTCGCCGTGCGCCATGCCCTAACCCCAGCGGACAAAGAGCACCGTTTTGGTCACGGCAAGGCCGAGGCACTGGCCGGCTTAAGTCAGTCACTGTTTATTGCCGGATCGGCGGGCTTCCTGTTGGTTGAAGCCGTGCGACGAATCTTCAATCCCAGCCAGGTCGAATCGATTGAGTTGGGTATTGTGGTGATGGTTATTTCAATTGTCGCAACCCTACTGCTACTGGCTTTTCAGCAGCATGTTATTCGCAAAACCAACTCTACCGCTATTCGCGCAGATGCCCTGCACTACCGCACCGACCTGTTGGTCAATGGCAGCGTGATTGTCGCGCTGGTACTGGCCACAGTTGGCTGGAATGGCTTTGATGGTGTCTTTGCCGCGGTTATTGGGGTGTATATCCTCTACAGTGCCCGCGAGATAATCGTCACCTCTTACGACCATCTGATGGATCGCGAACTGCCCGATGAGGACCGCGAAAAAATCAAAGCACTGGTGCTAGAGCACCCCAGTGCTCGCGGACTCCACGATCTGCGTTCGCGCCACTCGGGCACCATGACGTTTATTCAATTGCACTTAGAGTTGGATGATGACTTAAGCTTGCTGGAAGCCCATAAGATTTCTGACGAGGTGGAGGAAAATATTCAAAGCGCCTTCCCCGGATCGGAGGTGATTATCCATATCGACCCCCAGTCGGTGGTCGGCCACGAGGCTGTGGCCGAGTTTGAAAGCGGTGAAAAACTCTAGCGCAGATTGCGATGCAGGTAGCGTCTTAAGATCCCCAGCAACTTCTCCGGTACATGCTTGCGCTTCCACTCTCCGGCGACAAACCGATTGGCCTCGCTCAGGGTTGGATAGCTATAAATCGTACTGAGCATCTTGTTCAGCCCCATGCCATTTTTCATCGCGATCACAAACTCACTGACCAGTTCACCGGCCTGTGGCCCGACAATAGTCGCGCCCAAAATACGATCGCTGCCCGGCGCATTCAGCACCTTTACAAAACCTTTGGCATCATTGTCAGCAATGGCGCGATCCAGATCCGATAGATCGTACTGAGTCACTTCAACTTCAATATTCTGTGCCGCCGCCTCTCGCTCATTGAGACCCACCCGAGCTATCTGCGGGTCGGTAAAGATCACCTGAGGAATCACTCGATAGTCCACAGAGAATTTTTTAAAGCGGCCGAGCAGGCCATTAACCACCGCATACCAAGCCTGATGACTGGCCGCATGGGTCAACTGATAGGGCCCGACCAGATCGCCACAGGCAAGAATATTTGGGTAACAGGTGCGCAGATATTTATCGGTGACAACGGTGCCATTGGCGTGCAGGGGAATACCTAAATCCTCCAATCCAAAACCACTGGTATTGGCCGCGCGGCCAATGGCTACCAATACCCGATCAAACCCGATCTCAAGATCATCGGCGCCCTCCGAGGAGAGCGAAACCAAACCGCCCTCTGCCTCTGAAGCGGCGACGAACTTTTTCGCCCCGTAACCGGTGAGAACCTGCACGCCCTCGGCGCTGAGACAGTCGGCCATAAAGCTCGCTACATGCTGATCATCTCTGGGCAACAACTGAGACTGCATCTCTACCAAGGTTACCTGAGAGCCGAGCCGCTGAAAGGCCTGCGCCAGCTCACAGCCAATGGCACCGCCGCCGACTATCAGCAGACGTGGCGGCAACTTATCTAGCTGCCAGAGATTTTCTGAAGTGAGAGGATCGACCTGATCAAGGCCGGGGATTGGCGGCACTATAGGACTTGCCCCAGTGGCCAGAATAATTTTTTCAGCACTGATCTGCTGACCGTCGACCTCAACCACCCAGGGCGAAATTATTTTCGCATGGCCAGACAGACAGTCGACCCCAAGGCCGGTGTAACGCGCCACAGAATCATGGGGTTCAATGGTTTTAATCACCTCCTGAACACGACCCATAACCCTGGGAAAATCCACCTCAGGCGCGGCAACATTAATCCCCAGCTGAGAGGCCTTTTTAATCTCCGCCATGGCTTTAGCCGCGCGAATTAACGCCTTGCTCGGCACACAGCCGGTATTTAAACAGTCGCCACCCATCTGCGCTTTTTCAATTAGAGTGACTCTGGCCTTAAGAGTGACACCAATATAGGCACTGACCAGTCCGGCACTACCGGCACCGATCACAATCAAATTGGTATCAAATTTCTTTGGCTTTTTGTAACTGCGGTAGAGCTTGCGCTGTTCCAGCTTGCCCATGATGGCGCGGGCTATAAAGGGGAACAGTGCCAGCAGTACAAAGGAAGAGATTACCGCCGGTGTCAGTATGCCCGCAGCGGAGAATTCTTCGATATTACTCAGTGAGGCACCGGCATTAACATAGACCAGCGTGCCCGCTAGCATGCCCAGCTGACTGACCCAATAAAACGTCGACGCTTTAATTGGGGTTAGACCCATCACCAGATTAATCATCCAGAAAGGAAATAGAGGGATTAACCGTAAACCAAACAGGTAGTTCCCGCCCTGCTGCTCTACCCCTTCATTGATGGTTTTAAGATGACCGGAAAATTTACTCTGCACCCAGTCGCGAAGTAAAAAACGCGACACCAGAAAAGCCAGAGTGGCCCCCAGTGAACTGGCAAATGAAACCAACAGGGTTCCGGTCCACAGACCAAATACCATGCCGCCAATAATAGTGAGCAGCGCAGCGCCGGGAATCGATAGCGCGGTGGCCACAACATAGGCGCAGAAATAGACCGCTGCGGTCAGCAGTGGCTGCTGATTATAGAACTCACGAAAGAAGTCTACCGACAGATAACGCTGGCCATCAAATGCGAAATAGGCCCACAGCAGGCATCCAATTGCCAATAACAGTGTAATTTTCTTAATCAATCTATGCTTCCCTCTATCTGTTGTATCGCCTCAAAATCACCGGTCTTCAAATAAACAAGAGACCCAATAAAGAGCACATTTAAGTGCAATGGTTCCGATTTTTGGTGATCCAATATTACGTCAATTTTGTAGTTAGTATTAAGATGAAAAGATCATCTATTTTTGCATTGAGACTCTGGTACTGTGAATGGTAACATGAGCCGAATAAAGACCTTCTTAAAACAAAATTACTGGAGACCACATTATGAGCGACGCTATCGTTCACACTACAGACACAAGCTTTGAAAGCGATGTACTACAGTCAGATGTTCCTGCACTGGTAGATTTTTGGGCAGCCTGGTGCGGTCCCTGCAAGATGATTGCGCCTCTGCTCGACGAACTCGCTGACGAGTACGCCGGTCGTATCAAGATCTGTAAAGTTGATGTGGACAGCAATCCAGAGACCGCCGCTAAATTTAATGTTCGTGGTATCCCAACACTGCTGGTATTTAAAAACGGCTCTGTTGAAGCAACCAAGGTTGGCGCTCTTTCAAAAGCCCAGCTGGTTGAATTTGTCGACAGCCTTTTATAAGGGCTATTTTTTAAGTAAAGCTTAAGGCTTTTGCTAAGCGCTTTATTTAAAACCTGCGATAAATATCTTATTTGCGGCTTTCGGGCCGCAAAAAAAATTTTCTTGCTCTTTGGTTAATGCGCGCTATACTTCACAAAATTCAACACGTTTTTACCTACGTAGGCTCCTCCAAACATTACCTTTAGTACCCTTTGTCGCAACACCTCTATTTCTATATAAGCGATTTCAGGCGACTAGCGAGCCAACCTACATACAAAATTACTAAACTCGGCTTAAGCCAAACCTTTCCAAAACCTATAGCAAACCTAAAAAAATCCCTTCTATGAATCTTTCAGAATTAAAACAAAAACCGATTGGCGAACTACTTGAAATGACTGAGTCTCTAGGACTCGACAACCTGGCTCGCTCCCGTAAACAAGACATTATCTTTGCACTGCTGAAAAAGCACGCGAAAAGCGGCGAAGATATTTATGGCGATGGGGTTTTAGAAATACTCCCTGATGGCTTTGGATTTTTGCGCTCGGCTGGCGCCTCATACCTGGCTGGCCCGGATGATATTTATGTATCGCCCAGCCAAATCAGACGCTTTAACCTGCGCACCGGCGATGGTATCTCCGGCAAAATAAGACCTCCCAAAGATGGTGAGCGCTATTTTGCCATGCTCAAAGTTGACAAGATCAACTTTGATGCCCCGGAAAATGCCCGCAATAAAATTCTCTTTGAAAACCTGACACCATTATTCCCAGACCAGCGCCTCGGCCTCGAAGCAGGCAATGGCTCTACCGAAGATTTGACTGGACGAATTATCGATTTGGTTTCGCCGATTGGTAAAGGCCAGCGCGGCTTGATTGTTGCGCCGCCAAAAGCCGGTAAAACCATAATGATGCAGAATATTGCTCAGTCGATTATTCGCAATAATCCCGAATGTCATATTATTGTTCTGCTGATTGATGAGCGTCCGGAAGAAGTAACCGAAATGCAGCGCACAGTTCGCGGCGAAGTTATCGCCTCGACCTTTGATGAGCCACCAACCCGCCATGTGCAGGTTGCTGAAATGGTTATCGAAAAAGCCAAGCGTCTAGTAGAACATAAAAAAGACGTAGTTATTCTGCTCGACTCGATCACCAGATTAGCCCGCGCCTACAACACGGTTATCCCATCATCCGGTAAAGTACTGACCGGTGGTGTTGACGCTCACGCCCTTGAAAAGCCCAAGCGTTTCTTTGGTGCCGCGCGAAATATCGAACACGGTGGCAGCCTGAGTATTATCGCCACCGCGCTGGTTGATACCGGCTCGAAGATGGATGAAGTGATCTACGAAGAATTTAAAGGCACAGGTAATATGGAACTGCAGCTGGATCGCAAGATCGCAGAAAAGCGCATATACCCAGCCATCAATATCCGTCGTTCCGGCACCCGTCGCGAAGACCTGCTAATGGACGAAGCGGAACTGCAACGCGTATGGATTCTGCGCAAGTTACTCCACGATATGGAAGATCTTGCCGCTATTGAATTTATGATCGAGAAGCTTAAAGGCTTTAAGAACAATGCCGAATTCTTTGGTGCAATGAAGCGCAAATAGTGCACCCAAAGTCGTGGTTACTGCGTATTATAGGTCTCAATGCAGTGACTACGGCTAAAGTACTATGAGATTACAACGCTCATGAAATATTCAGACCTTCGCGACTTTATAGATTTCCTCGAACAGCGGGGAGAACTTGTCCGCATCTCTCAGGAAGTTGACCCCTATCTGGAAATGACCGAGATCAGCGACCGCACCCTGCGCGCCAAAGGTCCCGCACTGCTATTTGAAAACCCCAAAGGCTTCGACACCCCGGTACTCTGCAATCTCTTCGGCACCCCCGACCGAGTTGCCATGGGTATGGGCCAAGAAAACGTCACCGCCCTGCGCGATGTCGGCACCTTGCTCGCCTTCCTAAAAGAACCGGAGCCACCCAAAGGCCTTCGCGATCTGTGGGAAAAGCGTCACGATTTTAAGCAGGTATTAAATATGCCTGTTAAACAGATCAAAAACGCCCCCTGCCAAGAAATTGTGCTTGAAGGCGAAGATGTTGATCTCGACAAACTTCCGATCCAAACCTGCTGGCCCGGCGATGCCGCACCACTGGTGACCTGGGCACTGTCGATTACCCGCGGCCCGGAAAAAGAACGCCAGAATCTCGGCATCTACCGAATGCAGAAGATCGGCAAAAATAAATTAATTATGCGCTGGCTCGCACACCGTGGCGGCGCACTGGACTATCGCGACTGGCAGAAAAAGTATCCCGGCAAACCCTACCCCGTGGCTATTGCTCTGGGCGCCGATCCGGCGACAACGCTGGGGGCAGTAACGCCGGTACCAGATACCCTATCCGAGTACGCCTTTGCCGGCCTCCTAAGAGGCGAGAAGACCCAAGTCGCCAAATGCCTTGGCAGTGATCTGCAGGTCCCCGCCAGCGCTGAATATATTCTTGAAGGCCATCTGCACCCCGGCGAAAAAGCCGACGAGGGGCCCTTTGGCGATCACACCGGTTACTACAATGAAGTTGAAAGCTTCCCGGTAATGACCATCGACCGTATCACCCATCGTAAAGACCCGATTTATCACAGTACCTATACTGGACGACCACCGGATGAACCCGCGGTTCTCGGCGTAGCGCTGAACGAAGTTTTCGTGCCTATCCTACAAAAGCAGTTCCCGGAGATTGTCGACTTCTATCTGCCACCGGAAGGTTGTTCCTACCGTATGGCCGTGGTCAGTATGAAGAAGCAGTATCCCGGCCACGCCAAGCGCGTAATGATGGGCGTCTGGTCATTCTTGCGCCAGTTTATGTATACCAAATTTGTCATTGTTACCGATGACGATGTAGATGTACGCAACTGGGAAGATGTGATCTGGGCAATTACCACTCGTATGGATCCCACCCGGGATACGGTGTTGATTGATAATACGCCTATCGATTATCTGGATTTTGCCTCACCGGTTTCCGGACTGGGTTCCAAAATGGGACTGGATGCGACCAATAAATTGCCCGGCGAGACCAATCGCGAATGGGGTGAACCTATTGTGATGGATGATAAGGTTAAGCAGCGGGTTGATGAGCTTTGGGATTCGTTGGGTATTGAGCTTAAGTAAGGCTTACCCAACGATCTAGCTCCAACTCCTTTTTGCCACATCTCGTACCACCCGCCTATCTATCTGCGTATAAAACTTGCTAGCCTGCAAGACCAAACCTATAGTTTAAAAACTACCTTAGTTACAGAATTTTACTTTCCAATTATCCTAAGAGTGGTGATAAGGAAGCAGTGAAAATTCCTTTTTGTTTTTGCTGTTTTATATCCAAGCTACTTTTTATGACGAGGAGATAATGATGATTACTCTTTCACAGATAACTGAAGTTTTAGGATGGGCAGCAGTGATAAATATTGCCTATTTAATTTTAGCGTCACTGAGCATTATGTTTATAAAAGAAAAAATAACTGCAATTCATAGCAAGTTATTTGATACAGATAAAAATGAATTAAGTTCTAAATATTTTGATTTTTTAAGTTCTTATAAAGTCGCGACATTGGTTTTTATCGTTGCGCCATATCTTGCATTAAAGATTATGGGTTATTAGAGATTTGGTTTGGCTCTATTAGAAATATTGACCGCGCTCGTCTAAAGGAATAGCAATGAAAACAAATCAATTATCAACATGCTTTTGCACAACCAAAGTGGATGCTTGTAGAGATTTCTATAAAGAAAATTTTTCAGCTAGTCCAATTTTCGACTGCGGCTGGTATGTAACTTTAAAAATAAATCAGGATGGACCGGAAATTAGTTTTATTCAGCCGCAAGGGAATATGCCGGTATTTGAGGGTGGTGGGGTAATGCTGAACTTCAAAGTCGATGATGTGGATACTGAGCATTCGCGGCTAGTCAGTAAAGGCCTGCAAGCTGTTATGCCTCTGGAAGATCACCCTTGGGGAGATCGGGGTTTTTCAGTTATGGATCCCATTGGAAACGCTGTTTATATCTATTCGGATCGAGAGCCGTCCGATGAATTTAAGCAGTATCATATGGGCTAAAAGATACAATTTTCATATACGTGATAAGAGCGACGAAAAAGGGGTAGGCTTAAATTATTCCCGGACAACATAGTTTACAACCAATTCAATTCTGCCTCTTTTAATGTTCTGTATCTTTCGGCTTAAAGCGAAGCATTAACCAACAAATACTGGCAATAACTAATGCTCCCAAAGCGATAAGATCGGCCTGCACTACTCGCGCCAATGCAGCATTATAATCACCACCAGAATAGGCCAAAACCAAAAATCCAATCACACTCATATAACCGGCCACCAATGCCATTGGCTGATTGCGCGGCCTAAAGGCCGCGATCAGAAAAAACACTCCCAACAGGCCGAATAGAATGGCGCGATGGCGCATTAATATCAGAATATTTGGGTCGGCCAGAGAAAGACCGTAAAGGGAAGTCAAATGCTCCGCTCCCAAAACCCCAATCAGCGGCATAAGGTGAATAAGACTTACCAGTATCAACATAAGGGTAACTATGGTTCGTAAGGCAGTTGATAACATAAAATTCCTCTTGCTTGCGCGTTGCAACAGTTACTAATTATAGTTGGTGAAATAGACCTTATACGTTTATTGATGCTTGTTTGGCCGGTCGTTTATGTCTATAGCTTTAGTCAGTTTTTTCTTTAATAAAATTCAGCTAATCAAGGAAGATAATAATGATGAAATCAAAACTTTTAGTTTTATCGCGCAAGAGGGATAAGGCTCTAAATATAATTTTTGCGAGCCTACTTGCTGCACTACTATCTTCATGCATCTCATCCCCTTCCAATGATGAGGGTAGAGCCTTTGATGCAGACTCGGCCTACTGCGTTCAGCTACGTCAAAAAATCAAAAATCCTTATCAGGATATGCATGACTATGACCATAACGCCGATACACAAAAAGTGGGCGCTGAGGATATGGATACATCAATCAGTAAAACAGATAATATGATCGACATATACAGCAAAGATTGTGAATCTCTAGCGGCTTTTAATGCGAGAAAAAAGAAAGACGAATTTACATTTGGTGAGCCGAAAAATAATGGCGGTGACGGAAGATAAACCCATGATTAAGTTTCGACAGGCTGCTCTTGATGAACTGGGCTCGCTTAAAAAATTTCTTTTTGAGTATGGCCCCAATCCTTGGAATTATCTTCCCGAGGAGGGCCTCAATAACACTTTCTCCCTCATCGCCAACAATCAAGGGGAGGCTCTGGTTGCCTGCGAAGGAGAAACCATTATTGGTCTGGCGATTTTCTTTTATCCCTCTGCCCTTCCCGAAAGTTTTCGACAGTTTGCTCAATCAAAATCCGCTATTTATATTGCAGAAGTGGTTGTTCACAGCGACTATTCTGGCCGTGGTATTGGCAGCCAACTACTGAGCGAGGTGATTGCCATTGCGCCTTGCCACCATGCGACCAAAGTACTTCTAGATCGCCATGAAGAAAATGCTCCGTCGGCAGGTATGATGCGCAAGGCAGGCTTTGTGGAAATATGTACTTTTGAGGATTTACAGCGCCGACATTCTGGCAGCCGCAAGACAACGGTTCTGGGCATTGATATCCCCAACTAACTAACTGTTTTAGTCGCTACCAACAAAACCCCCACTTTGCCCAAACAATACTTATAATCAGTTCAGGAAAAATAAAAAGAATAAAAAGCGGGGTATTAACCATGTCCGAATTTATAACCCATAAAGGGTCCTGTCACTGCGGTGCTATTCAGTTTGAAGTGGATGCGCCCAGCCAGTTGCACGCCCATGCCTGCAACTGTTCAATCTGCTATATGAGCGGTGGCGATCAGATTATTGTTCCGGCTTCGCGGTTTCGATTGCTCTGCGGGACGGATGCGACGACCACTTATACCTTTAATACTGGCGGTGCCAAACACACCTTTTGTCAGTACTGCGGTATTAAGCCCTTTTATACGCCGCGCTCTAATCAGGATGGTTACAGCGTTAACCTGCGCTGTGTTGAGCGCACCCATATTGAGTCGATTGAGGTTGATATCTTCGATGGGCAAAATTGGGAGCAGAACGCGGCGTCGCTGGCACATCTCTCTCGTGAAGAGTAATCTAGTGCCTATAACAGTGGCCATCAATAGATAAAAATAACTCAGGGGGCGTGGCTGTGGACGAACAACAGGGGCAGTTTCATCTCTTTACCCAGCGGCGTTTTTTGCCGTTTTTTATCACTCAGTTTTTGGGCGCGCTTAACGATAATCTGTTTAAAAATGCGCTGCTGGTGATTATTGTCAGCCTCGGTGTTGCGGAGGCGGCAACCAATACTAATTTCCTCACCAATCTGGCTGCCGGCCTGTTTATTCTCCCCTATTTCCTTTTTTCGACCACCGCGGGTCAGTTGGCGGATAAGTATGACAAGGCTTGGTTGATTCGGCGTATTAAGTTCGCTGAGATAATTATTATGCTGATCGGTTGTTATGCTCTGTACAGCAGCCATATTCCACTAATGATGTTTATTCTGTTTTTACTCGGCGTGCAGTCGTCTTTTTTTGGTCCGATTAAATATTCCATTATTCCCCAACACCTTTCTCCCGATGAACTGATGGCGGGCAATGCGCAGGTGGGTATGGGGACCTTTGTCTCTATTTTACTGGGTACGCTGTTGGGTGGCTGGTTGGTAACTTTTTCTCTGGGCCCTATCTGGGTCGGTTTGCTGGCGGTTGTGGTGGCGGTTATCGGCTGGTTTGGCAGCCGCCAAATCCCCGATGCGCCGGCGGATAAGGGCGAGATTAAAATCAGCCTTAACCCGGTTCGTGAGGCTTGGCGCAATCTGGGTTTTGCGCGGGAAAATATGACAGTGTTTTACTGCATTATGGGTATTTCCTGGTTCTGGTTATTTGGCGGTAGCTTTTTAACTCAGGTGCCGAATTTTGCGGTGACTGTGTTGCAGGGTCATCCAACCTTGATTTCGGTGTTACTGGCGGCATTTATTATCGGCGTGGCAATTGGTTCGATTCTCTGCGCCAAGGTTTCCGGCAAGCAGGTGGAGCCGGGGCTTATTCCTTTGGGAGCGATGGGATTGACGGTCTTTAGTGCCGATATTTTCTTTTCATCCGGGGCTTATCAACTGGCTAACCTCTCTGCTGTCGAGGTGACGCCGCTGCAGTTTCTGGGGCTTGATGGCGGTATTCGGATATTTGTCGATCTAATGGCAATTGGCCTGTTCGGGGGTATTTTTATTGTGCCGCTGTACGCCATGGTGCAGTCTCGTACGGCGAGTAATAAGCGCGCGCGGGTGATTGCGGCGAATAATGTTTTCAATGCGTTATTTATGGTTTCCGGTGCGCTTCTTGGCATTCTCTGTCTGAGTGTTATGCAGATGAGTATCCCGCAGTTCTTTTTGACTATTTCGGCGGCTAACCTGCTGTTTCTACTTATGCTAATCTGGCGTGTGCCTGAATTTAAGCTGCGCTTTTTGGCTTGGGTGGCTAACCGTCGTGATTAACCGACATTAGCCGGATTTTAATGATTATAAAAACAAGGATTTCTCAATGAAGCTGTCATCAAAAATTATTCTCGGCATGGTGCTCGGGGTTGTGGTCGGCCTGATTCTCAACGCTATCAATGATGGCAGTGATTCGGGGCCTATGACTGCCTGGCTGGTGGAGTATATCTTTGATGTGGTGGGGCGAATCTTTATCGCCTCGCTAAAGCTGTTAGTGGTGCCTCTGGTGTTTGTCTCTCTGGTCTGCGGTTCGGCGGCCATGGGTGAAAATATCAAGATGGGGCGTATCGCCTTTAAAACCCTGTCGCTATATCTGCTGACCACAGCGATCGCGATTACTCTGGCGCTGTCTTTTGCCAATATTATCAATCCGGGTGTGGGTATAGATACGGCGGCGGTGGCTTCTTTTAGCGCGCCTATTCCGCCGTCATTTAAGGATGTATTCATTGGTATTTTCCCGACCAACCCAATCAAGGCGATGTCCGATGGCAATATGTTGCAGATTATTGTCTTTTCGATTTTGGTGGGTGTTGCGATCACTCAGGCGGGCAAGGCGGGTCAGGGAATTCTCTCGGTATTCCAGGATTTTAACGATGTGATTATGCGTATGGTGACGATTCTTATGCACCTCGCACCCTTTGGGGTTTTCTGCCTGCTGGCGAAGCTGTTTACCGAGGAGGGCTTCGGGGCTATCTATAATCTGGCGCTGTACTTTATGACTGTTACCCTGGTGCTGCTTATTCATGCGGGGGTGGTTTATACCAGTATTTTCAGTATCTTTACCCGTCTTAATCCGCTGACGCTGATAAAGAATATACGCCCGGCGATGCTGTTTGCCTTTAGTACCTCGTCGAGCAATGCCACTATGCCGGTGACCCTGAATGTGATGGAAAAGCGCGTTGGCGTGGATAACTCTGTGGCGTCGTTTACCGTGCCTCTGGGTGCCACGATTAATATGGATGGCACGGCGATTATGCAAGGCGTGGCGACGGTCTTTATTGCACAGGCCTATGGTTTGGATCTGGGCTTAACCGAGTATCTGGCGGTGATTGCGACTGCAACCTTGGCTTCAATTGGCACCGCGGGCGTGCCCGGTGTTGGTCTGATTATGCTGTCGATGGTATTGCAGCAGGTGGGTCTGCCGGTTGAGGGCATTGGCCTGATTATTGGTGTTGATCGCCTGTTGGATATGATGCGCACGGTGGTCAATATCACTGGTGATAGCACGGTGACTTCGGTGGTGGCTAAAAGCGAGGGGATGCTGGATGAGGCGGTGTTTTATGAGGTCTCTGATCGCGATGAGTACAGCAGCGAAAAGCCCGTTTAACCGGAAATCTAAAGCCCTGGCATAGGCTAATGCCAGGGCGGTTATCTCTCTAGGCTATTTATCTAGGAGGCTATCTATCTAAGAGATTATCTAAAGGACTCTAATAGTAAGCCGTGGCAGAGGTGGTCAGCACCATAGGTGCGCCGACCTCTTCGCGCTTTACTACACCGCAGAGCTGCTCAACCAACTGAAGTGCAAAGTCCAGTGCCGTTCCCGGCCCCTGACTGGTGATAAAGTTACCGTCAACAACCACCCTCGCTTCGCTATCTACTTCCTTTGCCTCAAGGCTTTGCTGAAAGCTCGGGTAGCAAGTCGCAATCTTGTCGGCCAGTAGCCCTTTGCTGGCTAAAACCAGTGCCGGAGCGGCGCAGATTGCACCAATCAGCTTGCCCTGCTGTGCCTGCTGGCGGAGCAAAATATCCAGTACCTGATGTTCGGCAAGATGTTCTGAACCGGGCAGCCCACCGGGAACTGCAATTAGGTCATAGGCATTTTCGATGCAGTTATTTAACATTTTATCGGCGACAATATGAGTGCCTGAAGAACCGCTAATTTGCAATTTATCGCCTTCATTGGCGCTTGCTACAGTGACCTCAACTCCGGCTCTGCGCAGTACATCAATAATTGTCACCGCTTCAAGTTCTTCGCTACCCTCAGCTATGGGTACAAGTGCAGTTTTAATCATGGTTTTCCCTTTTTATCAGTTACAAATATAAGTTACACTGTGCCGCAAATAAGGCTAACTGTCACGGGATTGGCATGAAAATCTACATTATTAAAAGTCACGACGAAAGCATTTTGGGTAAGGATTTTGAGTGGCTGGATGGCGCCAATGGGAACCTGATTTTTAGCACGCCGCACCGTGATATTGCCCTTAATCAGTTGATAGAACTAAACGCAAAAGATATTAATCTGCGCGCTCAGATTATTGAGTGCGAAGCCGATAAAAAAGGACGTCCAATTATGCTTTTAGACTCTGCAGCTGCAACCAATTCTGAGCCTTGCAGTTCTGCTCTGGAAGATAGCATTCAGTCTGACGCAGCCTAATCGGGAGCGTTCGATTGTCTCTTGAATCCCGCATCCCATTACTGGCCGATGCCGACAGCTCTCTACTGGCCAATATTGTCCGCGGCATCGAAAAAGAAAGCCTGCGTGTTGAGCCCAACGGTCAGTTGGCTAAAACACCTCACCCCAAGGCATTGGGTTCGGCGTTAACTCATCCGTCAATCACCACTGATTACTCTGAGGCTCTGCTAGAATTTATTACTGCGCCCTCTGCGTCCATCGATCAGGTGATCAGTGAACTGGAAGAAATTCATCGCTATACCTACGAGAATATCGACGATGAGCTGCTCTGGGTTAATAGCATGCCCTGTCAGCTCGGTGAAGATAGCAGTATTCCGGTGGGTGAATACGGAAGCTCCAATATTGGCCAGATGAAGACGGTCTATCGACTGGGTCTTGGTCATCGCTACGGTCGTCTAATGCAGACCATTGCCGGTATTCACTACAACTTTTCCGTCCCCGATTCCCTGTGGCTCAAACTGCAGGCTGATGAGGGTAATCAGCAGTCTCTGCAGGACTATAAAACCGATGGCTATTTTGCACTGATTCGCAATTTCCGCCGCTATTTCTGGTTGCTGCTGTATCTGTTTGGCGCGGCTCCGGCGGTGTGTAAAAGCTTTGTCCGCAACCGTGAGCACGATTTACAGCCGGTGGGTAATGATAGCCACAGTCTCTATAAGCCCAATGCGACATCCTTGCGGATGGGCAATCTGGGCTATCAGAGTGACGCTCAGAGCTCTCTGATTGTTTGCTATAACGATATTGCCCAGTACACCAGAACGCTTAAGGGTGCACTTGAGACCCCTTATAAGCATTACGAACATCTTGGGTTAAAGGATAGTCAGGGCAATTATCAGCAGTTGACGACTAATTTGCTGCAGATCGAAAATGAGTTTTACAGCCCTATTCGTCCAAAGCGAACCGCGGCTTCTGGCGAGACACCTCTCGAGGCTCTTCACAATAAGGGCGTTGAGTATATCGAGGTGCGCTGTGTGGATTTAAATCCGCTGGCGGCCTGTGGTATTGATAAAAAGACTATTCGTTTTCTGGATACTTTTTTGCTGTTCTGTCTGCTTAAAGAGAGCCCGAAAACCAATAACAATGAATATCAGCAGATCACCGAAAATCAGCGCCGCACGGTGGCGGATGGTCGCAATTCTGACCTTGAACTTGTCGACGGTGATCAATCGCGAAAACTGGTCGAGTGGGGGCAGGCTCTGGTTGCTGAAATGCAGCCGGTTGCAACACTGCTCGATAAGGCCAACAATAGCGCTGAATATCAATCTACCCTTGCCACCATGGGCGAACGTTTGCAGAATAGCAGCCTGACCCCTGCGGCGATCTTGCTCAGTGAGATGCAAGAGAACAATGAGACTTACTACCGTATGGCGATGCGCAAAGCCGTTGAGCACCGCGAGTATTTCCGCGGTGAAACACTGGCGCCGGAGGTGATTGAAAAGTATCAGCTGTTAGCTGAACAATCACAATTAGAACAACAACAAATTGAGGCTTCAGACAGCGTTTCTTTTGATGACTTTCTGGCTGCCTATTACCATCGCGACAGCCTGGTAACCTAGACCAACACTTGGGAGTGAACCGTGAATCTGCCTGATTACCGAACTATTAATCTATTGATGGCCGCCGCCTGTGCCGGGCTTATTGCCATCGCGATCTTCTACTTCCAGAATCATCTCGGTCTTGAGCCCTGCTATCTCTGTATTACTCAGCGGGTCTTTGTTATTGCGGTGGGGGTGATTTTCCTACTGGCAGCCGTTAACAACCCTGCGGCCAAAGGGCGCAAAATCTATGCAGCTCTTGTGGGCGCTATGGCCGCTATCGGCGGTTTCTTCTCGATTAAACAGCTGTGGCTGCAGAATTTGCCGGAAGACAAGGTTCCCGCCTGTGGCCCGCCGGTTGATTACATCTTTGATGCATTCTCTGCTTCAGAGGCGATTTCGATGTTATTGCGCGGCGATGGCAACTGTGCCGAGGTTCAGTGGCAACTTCTCGGTCTAAGTATGCCGGGCTGGGTACTGTTAAGCTTTGTTGGCTTTATTGCCGTGGCTGTTTTCCAGTTCCTGCGCAAGTGATTTACCCTGCGCTGCAGCCAAAATAACCCCTATATTTTTACTTTTTGAGTCTTGCCGGTCAGCTTTTTCTTTGCCTGACTATTTCTTCTTGCTGGCAAAACAAAGTACACTGATTTTCCACAAGGGAGTGATGAGGCTAGGAACGCATGTTAAAAGATCTGCAAAAATTGAAGTTACACTGGGGCGGTGTCAGCGATATCGTCGACCGCTGGTTAGAAGAACGCCGCGAACTGTTGGTTAAGTACTGTGACCTGATTGAAATCCACGATTTCGACAGTGCTAATAAAAACCACGGAGAAAAGCTAAAAGACTTTTGCGAGGTGATGGTAGATTACGTCTCCGTCGGGCATTTTGAGGTCTACGAAGAGCTGGTTAAAGAGGCTCAGGCTTTTAGCGATAAAGACGGCCTCCGAGTCGGTGCCGATCTAATGGATAAGATCCAACCTTCAACCGAAGCGGTTTTGGACTTCAATGATAAGTATCTGGCGACAGATGATCTCGACAGCCTGTCCGTTGACCTTTCAACGGTGGGTGAGTCGCTGGAAATGCGCTTTGAGTGCGAGGACAAGATGATTGAAGTTCTGCACAGTGCTCACCTCTTTGAGTTGGAGCAGTCCACAGCTTCAGCCTAAGCGGTAATAACGGTAGTTGATTGGCATTGAGCTGATACAAAAAAGCCCCGACTAGTCGGGGCTTTTTACGTCTGGCAGATAGCTTAAATTATTAGTTTAAACGCTCGGCTAGCCTTCAGTGCTGATATTGGCTTTTAACAGCTCAACTTCAAAAATCAGTGTCTGGTTAGGTCCTATTGGGCCTGTGCCACCGGGGCCATAAGCCAAATCTGCAGGAATATAGAGCTCCCACTTGGATCCTTCTGCCATCAGTTGCAGTGCTTCAGTCCAGCCGGCAATTACCTGAGTAACACCAAACTGCGCTGGTACGCCGCGCTTGATTGAGCTGTCGAACTCTGTACCGTCGAGCAGACGACCGGCATAGTGCACTTCTACGGTGCTCTCAGCGGTTGGCACAGCGCCTTCGCCACTGGTGAGAACTCTGTACTGCAATCCGCTGTCAGTAGTGACTACACCTTCTTTGGCGCCATTGGCAGCGAGGAATTCAGTACCTTCTTTAAGGTTGCCTTCCGCAGCCACAGCCATTGATTCAGCGGCCTGCTTTTGCTGCTCTTCTTGCTTGGCAGTCATTTGTGCCTGAAATTCAGTGACAGTTTCAGCGATCACTTCTTCGCTAATAGCAGGGTCATTGCTGGCCAGGCCATCCGAAAAGCCGAGGTCATAAGCGGCTTGGTCTAGCTCGATAGGCGCTGTGCTCGCAGCACTCTGCATACCCATGAGATAGCTTACTCTCTGCTCCAGCGTGCTCAGCTCAACGGTTGTTGCCGCCGCGTCAGTTGCCGGATCAGCTGATTGCTCACAAGCGGCCAATGTAAAAAGCATAGCCATGGGTAATATTTTTACGATCTTCATACTATTTTCCTTAATATTAAATGCGACCGCTAAGCCGCAACGTTAGTAAACCAATACATTAATCTGTGAATTAATGGCTGAAGTTTAAGCCATTTCCAACTACATAGTCGACTATTCTATTTTGCCGTAGAGTAAATCCCAGACACCGTGGCCGAGACGCTCTCCGCGTTTTTCAAACTTGGTCAGAGGCCGATAATCCGGTCGCTCTGAATACTGCTGCTTACCGATAGCGTTTTTAAAGCCCGGTGCCTCTTCAAGAACTTCAAGCATCTGCTCTGCATAGTGCTCCCAGTCTGTTGCCATATGCAGAACCCCTTCTGGCTTCAGTTTCTGGCGAATTAACTGGATAAATTCTGGCTGCACGATACGCCGCTTGTTGTGTTTCTTCTTATGCCAGGGATCTGGAAAATAGAGCTGGAGCCGGTGCAGGCTGTCAGCCGGTATACATTCATTGAGGACATCATTGGCATCGGCGAGATAGACTCGCAGGTTTGGCAATTCCTCAAGTCTGGCGCTGTTAATCAGCCTGCCAACACCCGGAGGATGTACCTCTATACCAATAAAGTCCTTATCCGGCTCGGCGCTGACCATCTCCAGTAACGAGTCACCCATACCAAAACCTATCTCGACCACTAGAGGCGCGACACGGCCAAAGATTTTCTCGGCATCAATAAGGCCGTCATCCAGTTTCAAACCATAGAATGGCCAACTAGTTTCAAAGGCATTGCGCTGACCTTCGGTCATACGTCCGGCGCGAACCACGTAACTGCGGATCGATTTTTTTCGGTATTCGGGTTTAATTTCCATTATTTTTTGGGCTTTTTGCAGTGATCAATAGTAGCCAGCCGACAATAAATGCGCTGCCTCCAAATGGGGTCAACAATCCGATAGCACTAATGCTGGTTAGGGCAATGGTGTAAAGCGAACCAGAGAAGAGAACTATACCGAGCAGAAAACTGCGCGCGACCCACAGCAGACGGCGTTCACAGAGGGGTAAATTGATAATCGCGAGCAGTGCCAGGGTATGAATAAAATGATATTGAACGGCTGTCTGGTAGGTCTGCAACTGCACTTCGGACAGCTGCGGCTTTAGTCCATGGGCGGCAAAAGCGCCCAGTGCCACGGCCAACGCGCCACAGACGGCGGTTATTTTAATCCAGAGTAATTTATTCATAGCAATAAAAAAGCCGCATTGAGCGGCTTTTGATCTCTTTTAAACAGTTTCTCTTACAAATTTACCTTAGGCTTCCATTAACCCGCGTACTTTTTTCATCGCGTTCTTTTCCAACTGGCGAATGCGCTCGGCTGAGACACCGTATTCAGCGGCCAACTCATGGAGTGTTGCCTTTTTATCACTTAACCAGCGACGAAAGATAATATCGCGACTGCGATCGTCGAGATTCTTCACCGCATCGGCCAGGCGGGCGTTGTTGTCCCCTTCCCAGTCATCGTTTTCGGCAAGCTCTGCGGGATCGGCACTCTTGTCTTCAAGGAAGTAGACCGGTGCATAGGAATTATTGTCGTCGTCATCATCGGTCGGTGCGTCAAAGGCTGAATCACGCGCGGTAAGGCGCATTTCCATTTCCATAACATCTTTGACCTGAACACCGAGATCTTCTGCCACGGCTTCAGCTTCATCGGCGGTCAGCCACTGCAGCTGTTTTTTCGCACTGCGCAGATTAAAGAACAGCTTGCGCTGTGCTTTGGTGGTGGCGATTTTAACAATTCGCCAGTTGCGCAGAATAAATTCGTGGATTTCGGCTTTGATCCAGTGCACTGCAAAAGAGACCAGACGTACGCCTTTTTCAGGATTAAAGCGTCGAACCGCTTTCATCAGGCCAACATTACCCTCTTGGATAAGATCGGCTAGGGGCAGGCCATAACCATTGTAGGACCGGGCGATATGCACGACAAATCGGAGGTGGGCCATAACCATACGACGAGCTGCGTCGAGGTCTTCATCATAGTAGAGGGACTCACCGAGGGCGCGCTCTTCGTCAATGGTAAGCATGGGCACGGTCGCAGTACCCTGAATGTACGCATTCAGGTTGCCGCCGGGTGCCATCCACTCCATAGTTTGAAGGGCTTTACTCATAAGTCTCTCATTTGATTATCGGTCGACCATTCTATCATTAATCAATTGGTGGTTCCTAGCCCCTAAAAGTTCCCCCTAGAGAGCTGTTTTACAGGGCTTTTTTTGCTATTTATTACTATTTTTAGCGCGGCTTGATATCGCGCATATGCTGGCTCACAGAGATCCAGGCACCGGCTAAACCAACGCTGCCGCCAATAACCAACAGCGCGGCAAATCCTGAGAGCCCGAGACCCGACAATCTGAACTGGCTCTGATAGAGGCTGGCCAGATCATTGACCGAGGGTTCTAACCAAAACCCCAAACCAATCAGCATCAGGGCACCGATCAGGGCGCCAAAAAAGCCAAATAGCAGCCCGGTATAGAGAAATGGCCTGCGCACATAGGCATCGGTGCCGCCGACTAGCTTAACAATAATAATTTCATCTCGACGGCTTTGGATCGCCAGTCGAATGGTGTTGCCAACGACAAGAATCACGCCCATGCCCAGTGCCGCGGCCAGAGCGAGTACTAACTTTCTGCCCATATCCAGCAGCGCATCGAGCCGGCTCAGCCACTCCATATCCAGCTGCACATCATCTACCAGCGTTATCTGACGGATTTCGGCAACCAGTTTGGCGGAATCATTTAATAACAGCGGCTGAACCAAAAAGGCATCGGGAAGCGGGTTTTCATCCAGATATTGCAGCGCCGAACCAAATCCGGACTGGGCATTAAATTCTTCCAGTGCGGTCTGGGCTGAGATATAGCTGACTGAGCTAACGCCGGACAATTTACCCAGCTGCTCACCGAGCTTCTCAATTGCCACGGGGCGTGCACCCTTTTTCACAAACACGGTAATCTGTGCCGAAGACTCAACCCCGCCACTTAGCTGGCGAATATTCTCCACGCTGATATACAGCGCGGTGGGTAGCGTTAGGGCGATGGCTATAACCAGAACGGTCAATAATGTCTGCAGCGGCTCGCGCAACATTTTTGCGAAGCTGCTCTGCAATGTTGTGCGATGGTGATATTTATAGCCGCGCCACTTATCCAGGCGACTCACGGTGCTGCCACGGGCACCCCGTTTTGCGTGTTGGGAATCACGTGCTGTCTGCTTAGTCGAGGCCATGTGCCACCTCATCCAGTTCTAGCTCTCCCTGATTGAGACGCATAATGCGCATATTCATTTTATTAATCAGGCTGATATCGTGGGTGGCAACCAGAACGGTGACACCGACATCCTGAAAGCGTCTAAATAGCGCCATAATTTCAGCGGATAGCTGTGGATCCAGATTACCGGTCGGCTCATCGGCCAGGAGTATTTTTGGCTTGTGCACCACGGCTCGGGCTATACCGACCCGCTGCTGTTCACCCCCGGAGAGCTCTATTGGCGACTGCTTTTCCCTGTCGAGCAGACCGACACTATCCAGCGCTGCACGCACTCTGCGACCAATCTCACTGGGCGAGTAACCCGATACCTGCAGCGGCAGAGCGACATTGTCGAATACCGTACGATCAAACAGCAGCTGGTGATTCTGGAAGACCACGCCAAGTTGGCGGCGGTAAAAGGGAATTCTGGATTTTGCCAAGCGATTGAGGTTTTTGCCATTAATCAGCAAATTGCCTGCGGTGGGTCGCTCGATAAGCATTAATAGTTTCAGCAGCGTACTCTTACCGGCACCAGAGTGTCCGGTAAGAAAGGCCATTTCACCGCTGTCCATTTCAAAGCTGACATTGCGCAGAGCTTCGAAACCGCCGGTGTAGCGTTTGCTGAGATTATCAAAACGTATCATAAAAGATTAATTGCCCTGATTAGCGCCCTCTTCGGATGGACTGGCTTGAGTGAGCAGTGCCGATACAAAGTCCTCGGCAATAAATGGCTGCAGATCATCCTGCCCCTCACCAACGCCAACAAAGCGAATGGGGACAGAGAATTTCTCAGCCAGCGCAAAAATAACCCCGCCCTTTGCGGTGCCATCGAGCTTGGTCAGCGCTATGCCGGTTACGCCGGCGGTAGCGTGGAATTCGGCCATCTGTGCCACTGCATTCTGACCGGTACCGGCATCCAACACCAGCAGGACTTCATGGGGCGCAGCAGCATCAAGTTTGCTGGCAACTCTGCGGACCTTTTTCAATTCTTCCATTAGATTGCTTTTATTGTGCAGTCGGCCTGCGGTGTCGGCGAGAATCACATCGATATTTTTTGCTCGCGCTGATTCAATGGCATCAAAGATAACCGAGGCGCTATCGGCACCCGTATGCTGAGCCACCACAGGAATCTGATTGCGCTCACCCCAGACCTGAAGCTGTTCAACTGCGGCGGCTCTAAAAGTATCTCCGGCGGCCAGCATCACTGATTTACCCTGTTGCTGCAGCTGTCGTGCAAGCTTGCCAATGGTGGTGGTCTTGCCGACCCCATTAACGCCGACCACTAGAATCACATAGGGGCCAGTTTCGCTCGCTGGTTCCATTAACTGCTCGCTGCTGGCGAGCTTTTCCAGAAGAATCTCGTGCAGTGCTGCCTGCAGAGCTGCGCCGTCTTTAAGCGCCGCTCGGCTTGAACGCTCAGTGAGCTCGGCAATAATCTGAGTGGTTGCTTCGATACCTACATCGGCCATCAGCAACAGTGTTTCAAGTTCATCGAAGATATTTGCATCAATGGTTTTAGCACCGAGAAATAAATCACCCAACCCTCTGCTCGTTCGCGACAGGGCGCGCTGCATTATGGCGCGCAGGCTATTGGCCGGAGGTACGCTGACCGCGGGTACCTTAGTCTCGTCAGAAGGGTCGACTTCTGCCTGAACTGGCTTGTCGCGTTTAAAGCGATCCAGAAAGCTGCGTTTTTTCTTTTCTTCGGGCTGATTATCGATTGAATTTGAGTCCATTAATGTTCATTTTTAAATGTGGTTATATTCTGGTGTATCCTACCATCTAGACTTTTTAAAATGCTTAAAAAAGTGATTAAAAGTGATTAAAAAGGAGCGCCCATTTGGCGACCAAGCAACAAATTCGAATTATCGCCGGTAAATGGCGCAGCCGTCAGCTGCGGTTTCCCGATATCCCGGGATTGCGACCCACTGGAGATCGCATCCGCGAGACGCTCTTTAACTGGCTGGCGCCCAATATCTCTGGCTCGCGCTGTGTGGATTTATTTAGCGGTTCCGGCGCGCTCTGTTTTGAGGCCCTGTCTCGTGGTGCAGTTCACTGTCTGGCACTTGAACAGCACCCCAAAGCCATCACCTGCTTAACCGAAAGCAAATCGCTACTGAATGCATCAGAGCTGACTATTGCCCACAAAGATACTCTTCAGTATCTGCAGCAGAGTCCGGACAAGCCCTACGATATAGTCTTTGTTGATCCTCCCTTTGATTTAAATTTAATCAATCAGGTCTGTTCTCTTTTAGAGGCTAATAACTGGATTGCCAGCGGTGGGGCTATCTATTGTGAGCTGCCGGTTGAGCAGAAAAACTTTGCGCCACCGGCCAATTGGCAGGTGTTGCGCAATAAGGCGACCAGTGGCGTAAACTACATACTCTTTTCTCGCATTGAGCCCAAGGCTTAATTTGAGTACTATGCGCGAATTCCAATAGGGCGGTACCTGTGCATGAAGACTATAGTCTACCCCGGCACTTTTGATCCGATTACAAACGGACACATTGATTTAATCGAACGAGCTTCGCGGCTGTTTGACAAGGTAATTGTCGGCATCGCTGCCAACAAGCGCAAAGGCCCACTGTTTGATGTGGACGAGCGCATTCAGCTGGCTTCAGATTCTCTGAGCCATATTCCCAATGTCGAAATTCTCGGTTTTGATTATCTGCTGGTCAATTTTGTTAAAGACTGTAATGCGGATGCCATTATGCGTGGCTTGCGAGCAGTCTCTGACTTTGAATATGAATTTCAGCTGGCCAATATGAATCGCGCCCTTTCGCCAAACCTTGAAAGTGTTTTTCTTACACCAGCGGAACGTTTCTCTTATATCTCATCATCACTGGTACGCGAGATCTCCTCTCTGGACGGTGATGTCTCAAAATTTGTTCCGGCAAATGTTGTAGAGGCGCTGAGCAAGAAATTCAAATAACCCGCTAACTCAGTTTATTTAGCCTTTATTTGAGTTTTATTTTGTCTAGCGCTGGCAGTGGGCGCAGAAAACTGAACTGCGCTGACCAAGCCGTATCTCTCGAAGTGGTTTTTGACAGCTTACACATGCCTCTCCGCCGCGCCCATAGACCATCAGTGTCTGCTGAAAATAGCCCGGCTCGCCATTGCCGTTCACAAAGTCCCGCAATGTTGTTCCACCCTGCTCAATCGCCGCACGCAAAACATCTTTAATGTGACCCGCTAGTTCTTCATAGCGCTGCAGAGAGACTTTGCCGGCGCTGCGGTCGGGCCTTATGCCGCTGCGAAAAAGCGCCTCTGAGGCGTAGATATTTCCAACACCGACAACGATTTTATTTTCCATAATAAATGGCTTAACGGCCATTTTGCGTTTGCGGGAGAGATCATAAAGCCGCCGGCCATTAAATTCTTCGGTCAGGGGTTCGGGCCCTAAATGATCTAGCTGAGGATGGCCGTCAGGAGACCACAGCCAAGCACCAAAGCGTCGCGGATCGTGGTAGCGCAGGCACTTTCCATTGCCCATCTGCATTTCAATATGATCGTGCTTGCGTCGCTCGGAGCCCTGATCTACCAGACGTAAACTGCCACTCATACCCAGGTGAACCATCATTGAGCCACGTTCAAGGTTCATAATCAGATACTTGGCGCGACGGGTTAGGGACAGCAGTCGCTGGCCTTCAACAATCTCAGATATACCCTCGGTAACCGGCCAGCGCAGGGAACCATTGTAAACCCGCAATTGCGCAATTACAGATCCCCTAAGATGTGGCTCTATCCCTCTTAATGTTGTTTCTACTTCAGGTAATTCAGGCATAATTTCTCAATGATGTTTTCCTAATTGAATCGTTTTCTGTCACACTGTTGTAACAGTATACAGGTTGATTTAATGTCTATACTGAACCGGAATAGATGCGCTGGTAATTCCAAGAAAAACTAGTAAAATGCGCGTCTCAACGTATATCCGCTAGACTTGAAGGTGCACCATCGATGGCGCTAGGTAAAAGACGAAAGGAAGAGGAAGAATCAAATATTGATATGACTCCAATGCTGGATGTTGTATTTATTATGCTGATTTTTTTCATTGTTACAGCTTCATTTGTAAATGAGTCTGGGCTCGATGTTAATCGCCCACCAACTTCAGATGAGCCGCCACCAGATAGTGAAAACACCAACATTGTTTTTCGCGTTTCTGAAAGCAATGAACTGACTCTCGAAGGGCGACGCATTGATGTTCGCTCGGTTCGTGCAAACGTTGAGCGTATGCACGCCGAAAAGCCGGAAGCCAAGGTTATTGTCAGCGCTCACCCGAAATCTAAAACTGAACTTTTTGTTCTGATTTCAGATCAGGCCCGAGAAGCCGGTGTTTATGATGTGTCCTTATCAACGGATGAGTAACATTTAGAGACAGCAAAAAATAATAAGCCTCGCCCTATCGGCGGGGCTTCTTTTTGCATGGGGCTTTTACTTACGAGCTTTTACTTACGGGCTTTTCTCCTGAGCCCCCTTGAGAGCCCGCCTAAATTAATACCGCTACCGGAGCTCACCTTCTGCTAGCAAACTTCTTTCACCCACATCTTTTAACCCAACATAAAAAAACCCCCGCCTTGCGACGGGGGTTTTAGAGCCTTGAGTAAAGGCTTTATTACCTATGCTGCATACAACCTTAGAAGGCGTAGCGAGCACTCATACGATAGAACCTAGGACGCTGGAAAGAGGTTGTCTTGCCAAAGTTAGCCGTATCGTCTTCCTGAACTTCGGTAATAGCATCCGCATTCAACACGTTGAACAGGTCAAGTGAAACCACTAGATCTGAACCGGCAACATCGAATGTGTACTGCGCATTTAGGTCGATATTGGTATAGCTAGGCGTGGTGCCCAAGCTGCCACGTGGAACTGGCTCGCCGTCGCAGTAGAATGACGCTTCGTCATAGGCCGCTGCGAAATCATCCGTTGGGTGAATACCGAAACAACCCTTGGGACGACCGGTCTGCCACATAACATTGGCGCCGAGACGAATACCATTCTCAAGCTGATAGCTACCGTACATCTTGAGTGTATGACGACGGTCATTTGGCAGGTTACCCGAACCAAAGTCAGTCAGGCCTGGCTGGTCGAAGTTGGTGGTTAGACCCGCATCGTCCTGTCCATTATCTGAACGAACATAGCCTTCGTTGTTACCCCAGCTGTGCGCCCAAGTATAAGATGCATCGAGGCTCCACTTACCATCAAATGGACGGCTCATAGTGGCTTCAATTGCAGCATACTGACGGGTGGCTTCTGGATAGTTAAGTTCCTCGGCACTCAGAGTTACCCACTCTTCCTGCTCTGGAATATAAACCGTCATTGGAGCACCTGGATTGGCCAGAACATACTGGTGGAATCCAGAGAATACTTCTTCAACCGTATCGCCATCTGTCAGCGAGTCATCCCAGTTACCATTGGCGTTGTATTGACTAATAACCGCAGCATCGATCGCCACATCTTCAATAGAGGTTTCAAGGTTACGATAGATAGCCTTGATACCGTAGGTCACATCACTGTCTGCTGTCATTTGATAGCCAACAATAAACTCTGACTGATACATAGCATCAAGCTCAGAATCTACTACAGAGCGGGTATCTGGCACTTCGCCGTTACCAAACACTTCAGTGTCGTAAGGCGTTGCCGCAACACCTGAAGGTGTAGAGTCAGCATTCTGACTGCCGTCCCAATCGTAGAAGTCATGGATATAGGTCTCGCCACCAGATAAACGGATATTGGTGTTAGAGGCAATTGGCAGATAGTACAGACCCCAGTTGGCAAATACCTTCTGTCGTCCATCACCAGCTGGATCCCAGGTAACCGACAGGCGAGGTGCCCATTGGTCTTCAACAGTTACAAACTCATCGCCATCGGCATTGAAGTTAGTAAATGTCTCATTACGCAAACCCAATTCAAGCATCAGGTTGTCGTTTACCGTCCAGGTATCCTGGATGTAGTAGGAGCTGGATTCAACATCGAACTCACCACCAGAGGCGTAGGTACGTCTGCGCACGTTAGCCCCTGAAGGACATTCTGTTGCAACATCACAGAGATAGGCATCAGTGTCATTTTCAGGATGCAGCAGCCAGTAAACACCACCGGAGTTAACCGTAAAGTTGGTTGATACATTTTCTTCGTTATCAATACCAAACTCGAGGAAGTGATCACCCAGATCCCAAGACAGATCCATACGCATGCTCTTACGCTGATCTTCGCCTTCGTCCACACTAAACGAAGTCCAGCCACCCTGAGCTTCGAAATCACCGTCGATTACCTGATAGACAACCGGGCTAGAGGCCGTTGAAGGCGCCGTGGTTCTGTTGGCATTGTTTTCACCAGCGGAGACAGATAGCTCAATGCTATCGGTGATTTCGCCGGTATAAGTAACAACCCAGTTTTCACCACCGCGGTTATAGAGCGTATCACCAAGGTAAGTACCAACGGTCTGTGTATCAAAATCGTACTCGTAAGTACCTTCAACAGCATCAGACTTATCGCTAAATGCAGTGACTTCCAAACGATGTCCGTCAGCAATAATTGCATCGAGTTTGGCTCCCCAGAAGCTACCGTCGAGCTGTTCTTTATAGCCACGACCACTGGTAACACCATAATATTCCTGGCTCTCATCAGTTTCACTGTAGAGACCATAGAAGAAAACACGATCTTCAATCAAAGCACCGGAGGCGTAGATATCGAAAGTTGTATCAGTCTGGTCATCATTGTTGTTATCAGCCGCATAGGTATTTGGGCTGGTGTCCATTTGGCCATCGAAGTAAGCGTTGACACCAAACTTGAACTCATTTGAACCGCTCTTCGAACGAGCGTTCATCACACCACCAGTTGAACGACCATACTTGGCTGAGTAACCACCGGTTTTAACCTGAATAGTCTCATAGAACTCAAATGGAACTTTTGAGAAGCCAAGACCATTTCTAAAGTTGGTGGTATTCAAACCATTAATAAAGCTGGTGTTCTCTGCGACAGATGAGCCAGAGAAGCTGGTACCAGTAAATGCATTATCACCGCGAGATACACCGGGGGCCAAGAGTGTAACTGAACCCAGAGTACGGTTTACTGGCAACTGCTCTAAATCTTCTGCACTGATAACCAGACCGATCTCACCAATACCGGAGTCAATCGCAGCAACTTTTGCACCGCTGACAATAACTTCCTCAACACTGGCTTCATTGGCATCGAGGCTGACTTTAGAGGTACCGGAAATAACGACGGCAACAGCTTCACTATCTACCACCTTGCCACCTTTGCTGACAGTGACCGTATAGGTTCCTGGAGCCAGGCTACCGGAACGGAACGAACCAGAATCACCGACTGCAATGGATTTAGAAACACCGCGTGTTTTATCAGAAATTACTACGACAGTTGAGCTATCACCACCAGCTACACTACCGCGAATAGAGCCATCCGCTGACTGGGCAAATGCCGTTGTCGAGCCAATACTGGCGCCCGCAATAGCAATGGCCAGCAAGCTGCCCTTGAGGATTTTTGAAGACATGATATCACTCCCATGATTTTTTAAATTAACTGCTAAATTGGCCCAATCTTTGAAGGCTCTTTTTATTAACTAGTTGAATTCGCAAGATTTATAATTAATGCCCATTTCTCCGTGGGCTATAAATGCAACGTATGGGAGATAAGACCCCTCAGCTATAAAGCGAAGGAAATCGACGATGAATAGAGGTAATAGTCTTGTATTGTAGTCTTATAGGTGATGACTAAATCTTGCGTAGAAAAATCTGCCCGTGGATTCATAGGTTCGCGAATCAAAATTATCGTTAAATGCAGTGGCCAGGAAGGGAGGAGATTCGTTAAGTATATTGTCGACGCCAAGGGTAAACAGAGACTCTCCCGAATTAAAATAGTAGCTCATTTGAGCATCTTCGCGGGACCAGGCTTCCGAGTGACGCTGACCGCCGGAACCATTGATGGTCTCGGTTAGACCACTGACACGAAACGATGACAGCGCAACTTCCCAGCGCCCAAACTGCCAAAATAAATTAAGTCTGGCTTTCCATTTCGGTAGAGCCCCGGAACCCTCCGCGGCCTCATCGGCAAAGGTACCCGCCAGCTCTTGCGGGTCTGCAGTCGGGGCTGCCTGAAGCTGGTATGAATTAATATGCGAGCCACTTAGATCAACACCCAGGCTCCCCCATTTGGCGATAAAAACGCGCCAGGAAATATCCGCGTCCAAACCTGATACTGTCCGGGTGCCGAGATTTTCATTATTGGCTACAACTTTTATCACCTCGCCATTTTCATCGCGAATAATGCGGTTGCTATAGCTCAGATTGGCAGCGTTCTGGTCGAGAAAGAACTGCCCACTGGCACCAATAATATTATCCACTTCGATGCGATAGGCATCGACACCAAAGGTGAAGTTACGCAATCCGGGCGGTGTGTAAATAAACCCCAACGAAAGGTTTTTTGAGATTTCCGGCCGCAGGGCAGTATTGCCACCGGTTACGGTTAAATACTGAACTCGCAGTGGGTCTGTTTGCACCTCACAGCCCGGTAGCACGCCAACATTTCCAGGTTCTGAACAGGGGTCGACCAAAAACGCCTGACTGATACTGTCGCTTTGATTCAACTCAAATAATGACGGTGCCCTAAAACCCTGCGAGATACTTCCGCGCAGCATTAAATCGCTGTTGGGTCGGTAACGCAGCGCCAACTTGGGGTTGGCCTCTGAGCCAAAATCGCTGAACTGGGTTGCCCGGAGGGAAATATTGGCCTCTAAAACCGTCTCTGCGATGGCGTCTTCAGCGGTAATAATGGGCACTAGCGATTCTATATAAAGCTCCGAACTGCTTCTGTCTCCGCGACTGCTGCCGAACTCTCCACCAATTAATTGGTTGTTTTCTACCCGTGCATCGGCCTCAGTGGAAAAGGTTTCCCTGCGCATCTCCAAGCCCGCCGCAAACTCAATATTATCCACCGATGAAATTCTGGCAACCTGGGACATATCTATATTAATGGAGGCCAATGTTGAATGGCCTCTATTGATGGCGTTGGCGCGAATATAATTAAGCTGTGCATCAGTGATCGCATCTGGCGATCCAAAAAAGTTAATCGGTACACAGCCAGCGGTGGCGGCGCAGGTTGAACTGCTGCCAAGCCCCTGCGCAAGATTGTCTGCATCGACCAGATTGCGCCACTGTTCCAGAGCTTTGTTTTCGCTCCAGTTAAGGCTGATCTGCCACTCACCATCGCGCAGTGTGCCCATTAATCTGGTGTTGGCGCGAAAAGTCTCAGACTGATTGGTCTGCACTCGCGGCCCTAAACCCAGCAAGCGAATGCGCGCATCACTAATATCCACCGCAAATGGGTTGTATTGGTTGGCCGCAGAAATACTTAAAGGCATTTCTTCAAAGGCGGTAAAAATCGGTGCCGGCGCTAAAGTGATATGGGTGGTATTTGTTACATAGCCAAGCTCAAAGGTGCTCTCCAGGGTGTCTAACCCCGTCAGGTTGCCAGAGATAAAAAAGGAATCTCGTTTTGAGGGTGCAAGGGAAGAGGTTTGCGCCTGATAATCAAACAGATCTTCGTCGGTCACGGCGCGAAAATCTGAGGGGGCACTTCCAGTCATCCGCCCCTCAGCGAGAGTAACAATATTCTCGCCCACAAGAATTCGTGCATTGGGGGTGGCACTTGAGCGCTGATCAAATCCGCCAAAATTCCTCGCATCAGCCGATCTCGAAATTGCTCTCTCACGACTAAACAGACCGTCCTGATCAAAGTGGGAAGCCATGGCTAACAACTCTATGCCGCCAACCTTGCCACTGGCTAGAATATCCAGACGGTTGGTCTGGTTATCCCCTGAATCCGATATTCCGGAAAAAGAATTCAGCAAAATCCCATCAAAGTTTTTGCGCAAAATAACATTAACCACACCGGCAATCGCATCTGAACCATAGATAGACGAACCGCTGTCTTTAAGAATTTCGATTCGGTCTACTGCTGCCAGAGGAATACTGTTGAGATCAACGGAGCCTCCGTCAATGGCATTGGGCGCGCTGCGCAGCCCATTAATCAGCACCAGTGTATTGGTGTCGGGCAACCCACGCAGGGTCACACTAGCAGTTCCGTTGCCACCGTTGCTAACCGCCGTGCTCATAGAATTTCCAGCCACTTCCGGTGTAAATCGCATCAACTGGGACAGGGTTTGCGCGCCGGAGAGGCGAATTTCAGTAGCGGTAATAATATCTGTAGGGGTAAACGAGTTACTGTCTAGCTGCTTGAATCTGGACCCGGTCAGGGGTTTACCACGGACAATTAACTCTTCAATCATCGAGTACTGTTTTTTACTTAGCTGTAGATCCTTATGCATCGCCGTGCAGTCCCATCCGGACTGGCAGCGCGGCAAAACCACAACAGTCTGAGGACCAACGATGCGGTATTCAATCTCGCGATTTTCAATCAACCGATCCAATACCTGCAAAATACTATAGCTGCCAACTACCTCAGGGATATCCTGATCGTTGCGCATTGAAGAGGGGAAAATAATTGAAGACTGGGTTTGCTGACCCAGGGCGACCAGCGAGCTGTGGAGGCTGCCCTGAGGCAACTCAACGCTGTAGAGATCGGTGACAATGGCCTGGGCTGAAGAGCCCAGAAGGATTGACATGAAACAGATGGTCGACAGCAACTGTGTGCGGCTAAAAGTTAGCAGCCAGCGGTTAACATCATTGAACATCCGAAAAAATGCCATAAGGCACAGACCCAGCTTAAATATAAAGGGTCATTAAACCTTATGGATTAGGCTGAGACAACAACCATTTATTGCCATCTAAAGTTAACTCAAGGCCCAACACATTTGCCACTGCGCCGAGAGTTTCTTTCTTTTGGCGGGATGAAAAGGTGCCGGAAATTTTGATGTTTTTAGACACATCATCGGCAACTATTACCTGCTTGTGCAGATAGCGATTGAGCATCTCAACCGCATCTCCAATTGAGGTGTTATCAAATAATAACTGTCCCTGCCGCCATGCTGTGGCCTGAACATTCTCTATATCTGATTGAGTCAGACCTCGAACAGAATCAATCTTTAGCGCTTGATCGACGGTTAATAACTGTGACTGCGCCGATGAAACTGAAGATCCACCCGCCTCCTCGACACGCACAATACCTTCGGTAACAGATACGACAGCACTCTGATCAGTCACTCGATAAATATTAAAGGCCGTGCCGACCGCTCGAACCGTGGCGCCACCTACATCGACAATAAAGGGTCTGTTTTTGTCGGAGGCAACCGTGAAGAATACTTCACCTTTAAGCAGCTCTATATCGCGACTGTCTTCCGTTAACGACACAGAGATTTCACTATTGGTGTTAAGTTCGACAACACTGCCATCCGCCAAGGTAACAGCGAGATACTGACCTGTGCCTGCGGTGTAAATTTCGCCCTGAGGCTGTATATTAAAAACCGCAATAAAGCCTATAGTCGCCAGTGAAAATGCCAGCACCACCGGCTTCCAAAGACTCTGCCACTTCTCTAATAAACCGCTGCCCAGTGAAAGCTGATCATCTGCGGGACTAACCGGCTTATTTGATTCTTTAGTCTGTAGCTCGTCAGTCAAAAGCTCATCTACCGGTAAGCAAGAGATAGCGCCTAGCGTTTCCCATAGTTCAAGGGACTGATCCCAGGCTACTTGATGTGATTGATCGGCGGTAAGCCAGATAGAAAAACTCTCAAGGCTTTTGTCGCTAACATTTTCTCCGCGCAACGCAGCAACCCAAGCATCCGCTTGGTCTAGAACGTTTTGATCAATCTGCGCTGTACTCACTGACTTATACTCAATTGCTTTTTAATGGGTTGTCTTTAAAGACTATCTTTATTTAGCAGCCTTATTTAAAGGATAGCCGCCTAACCAAATTGCCCTGTTAAATAGTCCGGCACAGCTAAGACGAGCAAAACAACAAATACCCCAGAAACTCTTTACATCTTTGCAAAAATTTACCGAATCCTTATTGCCGCATACAAAATCTATGCCACCCACACCTACTTGCCCCATACCAGTCAAGGCCTGCCATAGGGGGCGACTGCATCGAAACAACGATTTTAAGCGCCCCGAAATAGCACATAAGCTCTATAAAAACACTAAACATGCACCAATATCGGGCAATCTGTGGGTTGAGGTGAGCTGGGGTGTTTTACCGCGAAGTGAGCAATCTGTGCCTTATGGCTTTTGATCTATAAATTTTAATCCATCACTACTGATCTGCATCAGCGAGCGCGCTGCGCAAATATTTAAGGGCTTCGAGAATATATTTTTCCACCGAACTAACCGAGACCCCCATCTGCTTGGCAATCTCTCCATAGGTCAGGCCTTTTGCACGGTTTAGAATAAATGCCTGTCGTGGATTTTGCGGCAAGCCCTCCAGAGAGGCATAGATAAACTGAAGTGTCTGCCGGGCCTCCACCTCTCTTTCGAGGGGAATATTTTCAACCATGGCGCTAACTGGAGTAGATCCATCATTGGGGGCTTTTGCGCCCTCTCGCTCAAGGTAATTTTGGTGTAAGACTTTTCTGCGCAACTGGTCGATAGACATATTGGCAGCAACTTGAAAAAGGAAGGCTTTGGCGTTGGATAATTTACTCGGATCGTCCAATGTATAAAGACGAATAAACGCCGCCTGCGCGATATCTTCGGCATCTTCTCGGCTGTTCATGCGACGAGCCAAAAATCGGACCAGCGTCGTACTGTGCAGATTAATTAAATTTTCGACGAATTCTTTATTATTGTAATTCATACTCATTCTGACAAGATGTGAGTCTTACGGTTACCAATCACATAAGTATTTTTAAGGAACTCTAACACAATTTTCGGATAAATCTATGCGCTATGCTCAGTCAGATTATGTGCCGCAAAACATAAAGAGTCTACGGCAAGAATTACCGCCATTTAATGCCTGTGCTGTAGCTGATTTAAGCGCCAATTCAGCACTGCGTGACTACCTTAATTTTTATCGCCTGCCGGCCCCAAACAACCGTATAAAACTGCTAGCGGGACATCTTTCTGACGGCGATCAACAGACTCATATTATGGCTTGGCAACCAGAAAATGCTGTGGGAACTGCAATTGTGGTTCACGGTTATCTCGACCATATTGGGCTTTACCGTAATTTGATTTCTGAACTGCTTCAGCGCCAGCTGAATGTGGTTTGTTTTGATCTTATTGGCCACGGCCTATCTACTGGCGAACCAGGTTATATTTCCAGTTACGGCGACTATGTCCGCCAACTAAATCAGGTTATTAAAGCTACATCAGAATCCTGCACTGGGCCTCTGCACCCCTTACCGCTTCATGGTATCGGCCAGAGTACTGGCGGCGCCATATTATTGAAACAGCTAATTGAACAGAACGATATCAGTAACTATCCCTTCTCCAGCCTCAACCTACTGGCACCGTTGGTGCATCCCAATTTATGGAAGTTTAATCGCTGGGCTTTTAAGCTCACCGGCCGGTTTAGAAAAACTCTCAAGAGGGTATTTCGTCAAAACTCTCACGATCCGGAGTTTTTATATTTTCTCCAGCATCAGGACCCCTTCCAGCCCCATAGACTTCCAAAGGCCTGGATAAGCGCTATGGCCGAGTGGATTGATGAAATAGAAAACCATTCTGGCAGTGCCTTTCCGGTCAACCTGATTCAGGGGGATGACGACGGGACTCTGGATTGGCAATACAATCTAAAGTTACTCAAGGAAAAACTGCCCAATATGCGGCTCTCTATGATTGAAGGCGCTGGACATCATATGGTCAATGAACGGCAAGACTTGCGGGAAAAAATCTTCGCCGCACTAAAGTTTTAAAAAATAAAGTTAACGCATAGACCGGATCAAGCTTCAGGCACTTTTCTTTTGTTGCCCTGATCATCAATAGCCACAAAAATAAACTCACCTTCGGTCACTTTGCTGGAATCCATTTGCTGCTCACCGTCGACCCAGGCCTCAATTAATATACGAATTGAACTGGCCCCTACGGCAAGGGTGTGGGCATAGCAACCCACCACCGCTCCCACCGGCACTGGATTGAGAAATGACATACTGCTGATGGCCACTGTGGCAACGCGCCCCTTGGCAATTCGGCCGGCCAGAATCGCGCCGGCTAAATCCATTTCACTGAGCAGCCAGCCGCCAAAAATATCGCCATTGGCGTTGGTTTCTCGTGGCATGGCAATAGTTTGGGAAATTAACTTACCTGCTGGTGTCGACGGGTTTTCCATAACGCGCTAATCCTTTATATCAATAAACCTCAGTTGTAGATAACTGAGGGCAACCAGGTTGCCAGCGCTGGCCATAGGGACAGCATCAGCATTAAGAATAGCTGAATAAGAATAAATGGTGCGACCCCGCGATACATATCTGAGGTTTCCACCGAAGCAGGCGCAACTCCGCGCAAATAAAACAGTGCAAAACCAAAGGGCGGCGTTAAAAAGGAGGTCTGAAGATTGATCGCAATCATAATACCCAGCCACACCGGATCCAGCCCCATTGCCAGCAGAACCGGGCCCACTATAGGCACCACAACAAAAGTGATCTCAATAAAATCGAGAACAAATCCGAGTAGGAATATAACCACCATCACCAGAATAGTGGCGCTGAGCACGCCCCCGGGCAATTCAGAGAAGAAATGTTCGACTAACTCTTCACCGCCGAAACCTCGGAAGACCAGAGAAAAAATCGCCGCGCCAATCAGAATTAAAAACACCATTGAGGTCACTTCCGTGGTGCTTTGAGCAACCTCGCGCAAGCGTGACAATGACAGCTGCCGTTTAAATATAGCCAGAAGAGTGGCACCAAAAGCACCGACCGCGGCAGCTTCAGTAGGCGTTGCTGCACCCGTCAAAATTGAACCCAATACCGCCGCAATCAAAAAGATCGGTGGCAGTAAATTGCGCATCGCCCGAGACAGTCGCTTGGTCGCTGCTGGTTCTTCACCATCTTGCTGATGTTGCGCCTGTTGTAATTGAGGCTTGGCAAACAAAATCACATAGGCCGAGTAGAGAACGACCAGAATCAGTCCCGGAATAATGGCGCCAACAAACAGGTCGCCAATAGAGACCACCTTGGGGGTAAATATGCCCATATTTAACTGCGCCTGCTGATAGGCGCTCGAGAGAATATCACCGAGTAAAACCAGAGCAATTGAGGGCGGAATAATTTGTCCCAGAGTCCCAGTGGCGCAAATAATGCCCGTTGCCTGAGAGGATGAATAGCCACGCTTCAACATAGTCGGCAGTGACATTAAACCCATGGTTACCACTGTGGCACCGACAATACCGGTACTCGCAGCCAGTAGCGCGCCAACCAAAACCACCGAGATACCGAGCCCGCTGCGAAAACCGCTAAATAGATCCGCCATGCTCTCAAGAAGGTCTTCAGAGAGGCGCGACTTTTCCAGCATTACCCCCATAAACACAAATAGGGGCACGGCTATAAGCGTGGTATTTTTTACCGTGCCAAACAGACGATTGGGCAGTGCCTGTAAAAAGGACATATCAAAATAACCGGTGGCATAGCCGGCAAAGGCAAAAATTAGCGCCGTACCAGAGAGCGACAGAGCTACGGGATAGCCTGCCATTAACGCTAGGCAGACAAACAAAAACATTAATAACGGGATGTATTCGGCCATCAGATCATCGGCTCAATATGGTTGGGGATTTTCACCTCTGGTTTGTCGAGAAGTACCAGCAAGTTTCGCAAGGTCTCAGCAATACCCTGCAATAAAAGTGTTGTCGGCATCAACAAAAGTAACGTCTTTAATAAATAGATGCCCGCAATGCCACTGCTCTCTTCAGATGTCTCGCCAATCGACCAACTGGCAGCCACGTAGTCCCAAGAGAATATAAAAATAAGCAGGCATACCGGCAACAGAAAGAGGATGCCGCCAAGAAGATCGACCAGCGCTTTTTTGCGCGGGGAAAATCCCCGATAGAAAATATCCACTCGCACATGACCGCCACGCTGCAAGGTAAAGGCAATACCCAGCATAAAAACGATGCCATGCAGATAGGTAATGGATTCCTGAAGTGCGATTGAGCCACTTTCAAAATAGTAGCGCAGCACCACAATAACCACCGTGAGAATAACCATCAATAAAGTTAACCACGAGATCGTTCTGCCAGTAATATCGGTAAAGTAGTCGATACCGCGAATTGTATATTGAAAGATATTCACCTGATTATCTAAAACCCTGAATTGGAAACTGGGCTAAGTATAGACTGCTAATCATCAAGTCGGTAGCGAACAGCCAGTAGTTTTATGGCGCTGGTTTTTAGCGGCAATCTTTGACCCTATTAAGCTCACTGGCTAAGCTGTGAGCGACAAACGTTCTTGTCACTATTATTCAGGCGATTATTTAATGCATAAACTACGCGACGCTTCACTCGAGATCATACTGATTATTTTGGTCGGCGGGCTTATCGGCGCAACCCTTGCCCTGGTCTCAAATCTTTTTGTTATCGGTGTTCAGTGGTTTGAACTGCAGCGCGAAGCCAGCAGTATTTTTTCCTTTAGCTTTGGTGATCAACAGCTCTCCTTTTCCAGCGTTATTTATCTGTGGTTAGCCGCCGCTATTGTTGTTGCCCTAAAAATCGCCTTTAAGATTGCACGCTGGGCTGGCCCGGCGGATTCAATCTATGCGGCGCACCAACTCAATGAGCCGCTGGATATTAAAACGGGGCTGGCCTCAACACTGGCTGCTTTCACCGCGGCCAGTGGTGGCGCTTCGGTGGGTCAGTACGGCCCTCTGGTGCACTTTGGTGCGACCATGGGAATCTGGGTTAAGCGCTTTATTTCCAGTCGCCTATCTCATGAGGTCTATCTTGGCTGTGGTGTTGCGGCAGCCATTTCCGCTGGATTTAATGCGCCGATCGCCGGAGTAATTTTTGCTCACGAGGCGATTCTTCGACACTTTTCAGTGCGCACTATTGCGCCAATCACGGTGGCATCAATCTCCGCCAGCGCACTCAGTCATCAGTGGTTCCCCCACTCGATTACCTTTGAAATTAGTACGCTTGTTCCCCCTCTTACAGAGATTGTGCCGGTACTCGTGCTGCTGGCGCCCCTGTTTTCATTAATCGCGGTGTGCTTTATGTGGGCTCTGCGCTACTCGGCTAAAAGCGCGACAAAAATCAATATCTCGCCAGTATTTTTGCCCTTTATTGCTGCGACCATCTGCGGTCTGGTCGGCATTTGGATTCCACAGATACTCGGACTGGGATTTGCCAGTATTAATAATATGATCGCCGGCGAGTTTGCGCTGTCGCTACTGGTCGCGGTGTTAATTGCAAAACTGATGATGACGGCACTCTGTATTGGTTTTGGTTTGTTTGGCGGGGTTTTCTCACCCTCACTGTTTATCGGTGTTGCGACTGGTGCGCTGGCGGGGCAGTTAATGACCCTATTTGGGTTTGCCGATATCGCCAGCATTATTAGTGTTGCCGGAATGGCCGCGGTTAGCTCGGCAGTCATCGGCGCTCCAGTGACTGCGGTAATTATTGTTCTTGAGCTAACCCAATCCTATCCCTATGCGGTCGCAGTTATGGTTTCGGTGATGCTCTGCAGCCTGATCACCAACCGTTTATTTGGCCATTCATTTTTTGATCGCCAACTGCTTGATCGCGGCATTGATCTACTTAAGGGTCGTGAAGCCATTGCCCTCCGACAAATTAATGTCGGCGGCTTTAGCGGCCAAAATTATATTCGCGCCACAGTGCAATCCCTAGGTCAAACCCTCAGTCAGGAGATGCAAGACCGCGAACAGACTGAAGCCTATGTGGTTGACGATGCAAACCGATTACTGGGAAAAATTTCTCTCTATGGGGCCCTTGAAGCTGGCGACAGTAGTGTTGAACAATTTATGGATAGTCGACCGACTATTCTTTACAGCCACAATAGCCTTGACGAGGCGATGCTCAAAGTACGCCAGTTTGTCGGTGAGAGTCTGCCGGTGGTGAATGCGGAAACCGGTGTATTAGAGGGATCGATTACCGAGGGTGCTCTTTTTCAAGCAGTGACTGATGTGCAAAATCAGGCGCGAACCCTTGAGCGCGCCTGATGTTAAATAAAAGCTCAGTCGACCATTTCAATCGACTATTTCAGTCGGCAAGCACAGCCTTTAGCGCTCTAACCCTGTAGTTAACCTGCGCCTCAGGTAGGTAGGCAATTCCGGTATTGATACTGACTGCCGACTTGGCCTTGAGAACTGCAGGCAACCGAATGGTTTTGCTGGCGCCACCGCCAGACACTTCGACAATAATGCGATCCATTGCCCGCGGACTTGTATTGGCAACTTTCACCAGCAAGTACCCGCTTCGACTAACAGCAGGAGTTACGGTTAAAAATGTCTGCGGCTGCATCTGTAGTTGCAGTTCCTGCAATTTCTGTCGCGACTGCACCCCCAGTTCTCCCCCACTTTGAGCGGCCTGCTTAAAATAACTATTGGCCTGATCGTACTGCTTGCCCTGCAGAGATAGTTCGCCGAGATAGTAACTGGCTGTTGGTGTAGGCAGTAATTCATAGCTGCGACGTAAGTCATTTTCGGCTCTGGTGCGCTGACCACGCTCATAGAGCAACACGCCACGAGCCAAATAGGGGCTGAAAAAGTCATCGTTTTTCTTGATGGCGGTGGTGTAGGCTTTTTGTGCATTCTCATGCTCTTCAAGCATCTTCCAGGCATGGCCACGGAGCTCCCAAAAATGCCCTTCATCGGGCTGGTGGGCTACCGCTTTATCAAGATGCTTAATCGCCTCTCGACCCTGCTTTTCAGCCAATGCTTTTTTCGCCGCGGTCTCTGCCTGATAGGCGGGCGCGTCTTTTTTTAGCTGGGCAATCGCCTGCTGATAGCGGTCACGGTAACGCTCGCCCTTTGAAAAGCTTGCCACTCTGGCTCTGTTTTCAGTCACTCTTTGGGTTGAGGGTGGGTGACTGGCAAATAAATTATCGAGAAAACCCGCCTTTCGAGATTGGCTTAATTCAACAAATTTTTCCTGCAGCTCTACCGCCCCCTGCACATCGTAACCGGCCTTGGCCATATAGTTCATACCGTAATGGTCAGATTCCAGCTCATCGTCACGACCGTATTTTGCCATCCAGGCCGCAGCGCCCATCTGCGATGCCATGCCATAGAGCTGGGCGCCCTCAGTACCCTGAGTAGCTACTCCTAGAGTGACCAAGCCAATATTGGCCAGAGTACCTCTGGTCATTTGCGAAGCACCGTGACGGGCTGCCGCATGCACAATTTCATGGCCGAGTACCGCCGCTAATTGCGCCTCATCTTCCAGCAGCAGTAACAGTCCACGGTTGATGGCAATCTTTCCGCCGGGCAGCGCCCAAGCATTGGGCACATCATTATTTAGCACTACAAATTCGTAGGGCAGGTCCGGGCGATCGCTAACCGCAGCCAGCCGTTGGCCAACACCGGCAATATAGGTTTGCAGTGACTGATCCAGATAGTAATCGCCGCCCTGAGACTGGCGGGAGGGGCGGTAGTTTTTCTCGCCGATGGAAATTTCCTGTTGCGGTGAGACTATTGATAACTCGTTTTTACCCGTGACTGGGTTGACCGAACAGCCACCAATAAAAGCCGGCAATATAAGCGCTAACAACCATTTGTTCATTCCATGTCTCCATTTTTACTGCAGTCTATTCTGCACTCTTCTCTACACTCTACTTTGAACAGTTTTCGCAATGAATCTGCTTATCGCGCAGTCTGCGTAAGTTGATATAATAACAGCACTAAATTCATACTATTTCCACTAAATGACGCAATATACCTATGCTTATTGTTATCTCGCCAGCCAAAAAACTCGACTACGCAAGCTCGGTTAATGCACCTTTGACCACTCAGCCGGAGCTGCTGGACCATGCACAGGAACTCTTGCACGGACTAAAAGCTTTAGCTCCGCAGGATGTCTCCTCGCTGATGAGTCTTAGCGATAAGCTCGGCGCGTTAAACTTCGAGCGCTTTCAGGAGTGGCAAACCCCCTTTACTGCCGACAATGCACGGCCGGCAGTATTGGCCTTTAAAGGCGATGTCTATCAGGGTCTCGACGCTGAGAGTATGAGCGATGAAGATCTGCGCTGGGCTCAGGATCATCTGCGAATTCTCTCTGGCCTCTATGGCTTGCTGCGCCCCTTAGATCTGATGCAGGCCTACCGTCTGGAAATGGGGACCAAATTCGCCAACCCTCGCGGTGCCGATCTCTATCAATTCTGGGGCGATATTATTACTGACGAACTCAATAAAGCAGAATTAAAAACAGAGCCCTCGGTGATGGTGAATCTGGCTTCCAATGAGTACTTTAAGTCGGTACATAAAAAAGATATTAGCGCGCGAATTATCACACCGGTATTTATGGATAAAAAGAACGACAAATATAAAATTATCAGCTTTTATGCCAAGAAGGCCCGCGGTCTGATGAGCAGCTATATTATTAGAAACCGCATTACGGAGGTTGAGCAGATTAAAGATTTTGATACGGACGGCTATAGCTACAATGCCGCCCTTAGCGAAGCTGATCAGTGGGTGTTTGTTCGCGACTAGCGCCCTGTCAGGCGATTAAATAATCGGCCGCCAGTCCAATAAAAATAACCATCCCGACCCGATGATTACTCAGAAAGGCGACAAAACAGGCCTCTCGGTCTCGGCCGCGACTGATAATATGCTGATTGATAAAGTAGGCCGCAGCCACCGCTAAGGCTACAAAATATGCCGCACCACGATCAAATAAAACCCCCGCCCAAATTAACAGCGCCAATACCGCAACCTGCAAAAGACCAATAATCAACAGATCGTATTTGCCAAACAGTATGGCCGTGGATTTGATGCCTATCTGCAAATCATCGTTGCGATCAACCATGGCGTAATAGGTATCGAAAGCAATGGTCCAGAAAACCACTGCGCCAAATACAGCCCACAACTCAATGGGTAATCCATTGGTTTCGGCGGCAAATGCCATCGGCGTTGACCAGGCCCAGGCAATACCCAACCCCAGCTGGGGAAGGTGAGTGAAGCGCTTTAGAAAGGGATAGAGCGCAGCCACCGCCGCACCACCAAAGGCCAAAGTAATGGTTAGCTGATTGGTTAACAGCACCAATCCAAGGGCCACAGCCATCAGCCCAAAAAATAACTTCAATGCTGCGCTGGCAGTTACCTCTCCTGCAGGAATCGGCCGGTTTTTAGTTCGCTCCACAGAGCCGTCCACATGGCGGTCGGCATAGTCATTAATCACACAGCCCGCGGCTCGCATCACAACAACTCCAAGCGTAAAAATAATCAGGTTGCTCAAATCGGGATGGCCTTCACTGGCAAACCAAAGGGCCCACAGAGTTGGCCATAGCAGTAAATAAGTGCCTATAGGTCGGTCGAGGCGCATCAGGCGCAGCCAGCGATTATTTTTCAGCGAGTTAGTCATTTTTTAAAGGTTCCAAATTCTGAACGCCGCCGGAAAAGCCCGGCAAAAACATTTCACAGACTAATAAGGGCTTGCCCGATAATTTAAAAACTGAGCGACGTCCCCACACCGGTTTATCGAATGTTGTTAGCTGAGGTGTTAGTGAACTGCTTTTATTGGCGGGCATACAGGTCCACTCTAAAGGCTCACGCGTCATGGTCGGATCACTAAACAGCAGCGCACCCAGTGGTCTGTTGTCGAGATGACGCAACTTGCGCAGGCGGCCCGTTAGGGTTTGCATAGGTATAACGCTGCGAGCATAGACCCAGGGAACACCGCGACCAAATAGCAGCACTTCGCGAATCAGTGCCAGTCGCCGGGGCGCAAGGCCGAGCGCGCGGCGCTCTGAAAAGCTCGGCAACTGCACAGATTGGTTGAGTACCTGAACGCTGAGCTGATTGTCGCTGGCCTGCTGCAGTCGCTTGGTTAAGGAACCACTATCCAGCAACCAGTCACACAGCTCTGCCGGCACCTGACTAATTTTAGCGAGTCGCGGTTGCCGCCAGATTAGCTGGTCTGAAAAAAGTTGCTCAACCATCAGCGGAGATCCTATAAGCCTTTGGCATAAAAGTCGGTATTATCTGGCTGAGCGCGGAAACGCTTGTACTCCCACTGGTACTGCTCCGGTGCCAGCTCGACGACCTTCTCCACTCCGGCATTGAGTGCGCTTACCGCAATGACCTTATCTTCAGAGCAGAGTTCATCGGAAGCCGGTAAAAAATGTAGTCGCCAACCTCCGGGCTCGCGAATCGCTGAGCAAAATAATGGCTGACATCCAGAGCGATTAATCAAGTTGGTCAACAGGGTCATAGTGCGCGCCTGCACGCCCATAAAGGGGGAAAAAATTCCGCCGCTCTCATCGGGCTGCTGGTCGGGAAGAATGGCTGTGGTTTCGCCTCTTTTTAATGCCTTGATAAGCGCTGCAACGCCACGGCCATCGGTTGGCACTAGAGTGGCGCCAGACTGCTCGCGAGAGGCTTTGATCCAGTTTCCCACTTCAGGGATTTTTGGTGGTTCATAGAGGGATGTCATTTTACTTCGCGGAGAGACCCACAGACCTACAACTTCCCAGTTGCCCTGATGAGGAACAATAAGAATGGTGCCTCGCTTGTCAGCCATAGCGGCTTCAAAATACTCCAGACCCTCGACAGCAACTATTTTACTTTCGAGCCATTCAGTGGACTTTCTCCAAACTCTAGGTGTTTCGAAAAAAGCCTGACCCAGCTGCAACATTCGCTGCTTGCACAGACTTTCGATTTGTTGAGCCGGCATCTGAGGATAGCAGAGACGTAAATTAATTCGCGAGATCTTTGCCGGGCTTGAGTTGAGGAGATAGATCGCCCGACCAATGGTGCGCCCAAACAGGCGCCCCACCGATAGCGGAAACCAGCCAAACAACTGCAACAAAAAAAGAAGTGCTTTATTTTTCAAGGTCGTCAGTTACCTTTTTAGAAAGGCTGGATTATCCGCTAGTACAAAGCATTGTGCTAACTATTTGAGCTTTTCAGGTAACTCATTGCTCAGGTAATCACGGAGCTCATCACCTATTTGATGATGCAAAAGTCCCAATTCAATATTTGCCTTAAGGAGCCCCATTTTGCTGCCGCAATCATAGCGGGTACCCTGATACTCATAAGCCAAAACCTGCTCTTCAGTCAGTAGTGTCTGAATCGCGTCAGTGAGCTGAAACTCGCCTCCGGCACCGGGAGTTAAGTTATCCAGGTGATGGAAAATCTGCGGCGTGAAAATATAGCGACCGGTAACACCCATATCTGAGGGTGCATCTTCAAAAGCCGGTTTCTCTACAATTTTGTCGAGCAGGTAAACACGCTCAGTCTGCGGCTTGCCGCTAATAACACCGTAAGCGGAAATATCTGGACCCGGCACTTTCTGTATCGCGATAACTGAGCTTTTATAATATTCATAGAGCTCAACCATCTGACGGACTGCGCCTTTTTCGCCATGAATCAAATCATCCGCAAGAATCACTGCAAAAGGTTCATCGCCCACGAGATGGGAGGCGGTTGATACAGCGTGACCCAAACCCAGCGCTTCGTTCTGTCTAATATAAGTACAGCTAACACCCTTGGGCACAATATTTTGCGCTATATCAAGAAGCGCTTTTTTATCATTCATCTCAAGCTGATGTTCAAGCTCATAAGCTTTGTCAAAATGATCGGCAATACTGCGTTTGTTGCGACCAGTAATAAAAATCATCTCGGTGATGCCAGCCTCAATAGCCTCTTCCACGGCATACTGAATCAACGGCTTGTCCACAACTGGCAACATCTCCTTCGGATTGGCTTTGGTTGCAGGCAAAAATCTTGTGCCCATACCTGCCACTGGAAATACTGCTTTGCGAACTTTCTCTCCATGCCTTACATGAACCATTTATGACTATCCTCTGTTGTTTAACGGGGTATTACACTGGGGTTTATGTCATTAGATTAATCTTTACATAGTCTAATATCCACATTTGATTATAAGAAGATCATTTTAATTAGCGGTTTAGCCCCCTGATTGCTTATCTTTTTCCCTTTCTTTATTAAGCTGCCGCCTTATAATTGCGCAGTCTCAACGTAAACATACTTTTAATAATTAAATACTCGGTGGAATTCACTGTGAGCAATGTCGGCACGCCCCCTGATACATTTCAGGATCTAATAATAAGACTACAACAATACTGGGCTACTCAGGGTTGCGTGGTGTTACAGCCACTCGATATGGAAGTTGGCGCCGCCACCTTCCATCCAGCGACTTTTCTGCGAGCCATTGGCCCCGAAAATTGGAACAGTGCCTATGTTCAAGGCTGTCGCCGTCCAACTGACGGTCGCTATGGTGAAAACCCCAACCGACTTCAGCACTACTACCAATTTCAGGTAGCGATGAAACCCTCGCCGAGTAATTTTCAGGAGCTCTACCTTGGCTCGCTGCGCTCGCTGGGTATAGATACCGCTATTCACGATGTTCGCTTTGTGGAAGATAACTGGGAATCCCCGACACTGGGTGCCTGGGGCATTGGCTGGGAAGTCTGGCTCAACGGTATGGAAATTACCCAGTTCACCTATTTCCAGCAGGCTGGTGGTCTTGAATGTTATCCGGTCACTGGCGAGATTGCCTATGGTCTTGAGCGTATCGCCATGTACCTGCAGGGTGTCGACAGTATTTACGATCTAATCTGGGCTCATGGCCCTCAGGGCGATGTTACCTACGGTGATGTGTTCCACCAAAATGAAGTTGAAATGTCGACCTTCAATTTTGAACATGCCGATGTGGATTCTCTGTTCGCGACGTTTGATCAGTGTGAAAAAGATTGCCTGAAGTTAACGGAAAGCGGTTTGCCACTGCCGGCTTATGAGATGGTGATGAAAGCCTCCCATGCCTTTAATTTGCTCGATGCCCGCCATGCAATTTCGGTCACTGAGCGTCAGCGCTATATTTTGCGCGTGCGCACCATTGCTCGAGCCGTTGCTCAGGGTTATTTTGATTCCCGATTAGCGTTGGGCTTTCCTATGGCAGACAAAGAGCTTGCTGAAGAAGTGATACAGCGCGTTGAGAAAGAAAAGCTTGTCGCTGCCGCCAAACAGGAAAAGGCATCGAAAAAAGACAAGAAAAATAAACCGTCTAAAACTGCTGGAGAATCAAAATGAGTGCAGATTTTCTAGTTGAAATTGGAACCGAAGAGCTGCCACCGAAAGTGTTACGTCAGCTTTGCGACAGTTTTTCCGAAGGTATCAGCAGCCGCCTGAGCGCTGAAAACCTGCAATTTGGTGAGGTCACCACCTATGGTGCACCCCGTCGCTTAGCGGTGCTGATCAAAGACCTTCAGACCCAGACCCCGGATCAGGATGTGGTCAATTGGGGGCCGCCGGCCAAAGTTGCCTTTGATAGCGACGGCAACCCAACCAGAGCCGCTGAGGCCTTTGCAAAAAAGAACGCTGTAGAACTCAGTGCATTATCTGGTCTGGTCGAAAATGATGGTCAGCAGGATAAACTCTGCGTTCGCCATACTGCTGCCGGCAATCCAACAGAATCGTTGCTCGGCGATATTATCAGCCAATCCCTTGGCGGCCTTCCTATTCCCAAGCCAATGCGCTGGGGTAAAAGCCGTCAGGAATTTGTCCGCCCGGTTCAGTGGGCCGTTGTGCTGTTTGATAACAAAACCATCCAAAGCAATATCCTTGGGGTTACCAGCAACAACCTTAGCCGTGGACATCGCTTTCACAGTGAGGGCGATATCCTTATTGAATCCCCTGCCAGCTATCAAGAAACTCTGCGTAAGGCCTTTGTTATTGTCGATTTTTCAGAGCGCCGAGAACTGATTCGTCAGGGCGTTATAGCTGCAGCGGAGAGCGCCAATGGCACTGCAGTGATCGATGAAGATCTGCTCAATGAAGTTTCAGCGCTGAATGAATGGCCGGTTCCATTAATCGGTCGATTCGAGGAACATTTCCTAGAGGTTCCAGCTGAGGCGTTGGTTTCATCCATGGCCCAGCATCAAAAATACTTCCATGTTGTCGATAGCGACAACAACCTCAAACCTCTGTTTATCACGGTTGCCAATATAGATAGCCTTGATCCGCAACAGGTGATTAGTGGTAACGAGCGGGTAATTCGCCCGCGTTTGGCAGATGCGGCTTTTTTCTACAAAACCGACCTTAAGTCATCCCTGGCGTCGCGCCGCGAAACCCTTAAATCAGTTATCTTTCAAACCAAACTTGGCTCCGTTTACGATAAAACTGAACGGGTCAGTGGTCTGGCAAAAATACTGGCCGAGTACACTGGCGCTTCAGCAGAGCATGCTACCCGCGCCGGTGAGCTCTGCAAATCCGATTTAGTCAGTGAGATGGTTGGCGAGTTCGATGATCTGCAGGGGGTTATGGGTCGCTATTACGCACTTAACGATGGCGAAGATGCGGCTGTTGCCGAGGCGCTGATGGAGCAGTATCTGCCACGCTTTGCCGGCGATGCTATTCCCGCCACTGAAACCGGCGCCGCTCTGGCACTGGCAGATCGTCTGGATACGCTGGTTGGAATCTTTAGTATTGGTCAGCAGCCATCCGGATCAAGGGATCCCTTTGCCCTGCGACGGGCCAGCCTGGGTATTCTGCGAATAATTATTGAACGCAATATAGATATAGATTTAAAGCTGGCAATCTCTGCAGCCGCTCAGCAGTTAAATATCACTGAGCGCAGCGATGAGCTATGTTTGGAAGTACTTACTTATGTCTTAGAGCGCTTTAAAGCTTGGTATAGAGATGAGTCTATAGACCCTGAAGTGTTTGCCTCTGTGGCCGCTCTAGGCCTTAGCAACCCGTTGGATATAGATTCCCGAGTAAAGGCGGTGGATCAATTTACCCGTTTGCCAGAAGCTGTTGCGCTGGCATCGGCCAACAAGCGTGTGTTTAATATTCTCGCCAAACAGGCTGCGGAAAACATTCCTGCTTCCATTGATAACAGCCTGTTAGTGGATACTGCGGAACAGCAGCTGGCTGAAAAAATCACCCAGCTCAGCGCCGCGATTGCCCCTTTACTGGAACAGCGTGACTACGCTGGTGTGCTGCAACAGCTGGCGCTACTGCGAGACTCAGTGGACAAGTTCTTTGACGATGTGATGGTCATGGTTGAAGATGATGCTAGCCGCGCCAATCGACTGGCATTGCTGCACAGCTTGCGCAGTCTGTTCCTAAACGTAGCGGATATTTCGCAACTAGTGGTCAGTAAATGAGAATAACCTTCGGATGAGAAAGCTCCTACAGGCCATCAGAGCAGTGCTCTTTTATATTGGTTTAGTCACTCTGGTGCTGCTAATGAGCCTGTCTGTCTGTTTGATTGGGTTTCTTCCCTTCCGCTACAGACAGCTGTGTCTGACCTTTGGCAACAAGCTGATAATGGCTTGGTTGCGTATTACCTGTGGGGTTAAGGTCAAGATTATCGGGCTGAACAATATTCCGGACAGTGCCTGTGTTGTCCTCAGCAATCACCAGAGCACCTGGGAAACCTTTTTCCTCCAGCATCTGTTTGTTCCGGCCAGTGTTATTCTTAAGCGCGAACTACTGTGGATTCCCTTTTTTGGCTGGGGACTCTACGCTATGCGCGCCATCGCCATTAAACGTTCCAAGCCCGCTGGCGCTATTCGTCAGGTGCTTAAGCAGGGCAAAAAGCGCCTTTCCAAAGGCATAAAAGTGATTATCTTTCCCGAGGGAACTCGGGTGCGCGGTACAGAGGTAGGAACCTTTATGACCAGTGGCGCCGCTCTGGCTAAAGCAGCAGCTGTGCCTATTCTCCCGGTACGCCACAATGCAGGGCAGTGCTGGCCTGCGGGAAGTTGGTTAAAGAACCCCGGTACTATCAGTATTGTGATTGGACCGACCATAGCAACTGACGATCACAATCCCCGCGAGTTGACCGAAATTGCTCAGCAGTGGATTTCCAACGCGCTCTAGTTCCAGTTTTATCGCCTCAGCTACCAACCGTTCAGGCTCTGATTAAGCTTATCTGAACTATACTCAGATAATGTCAGGGAGAGCGGAATAGCTATGGATGAAAAAAAGAGAACGCCGAAAATTCAGCCGTCGATTACAGATTCACGCAGGACTGTTCGCAGAAAGAATCGCGATCGCCGCACCGAGGTTCGGTTTGAGCCAGAAAAAGAAAACCGCCGGCAGAATAAAGGCCGACGGTCTTCGGATATTGACCACTGGGGGCCTTGAAACTACGACTTTAGCAGTAGATTAAACGTCCAGATTAACCACTGAAAGCGCGTTGGTTTCAATAAAGTCTCTGCGCGGCTCAACCTGATCACCCATTAGCGTCGTAAACATTTGATCCGCCGCGATGGCATCCTCAATAGTCACCTGCAACATACGGCGCGAATCTGGATCCATAGTGGTTTCCCAAAGCTGCTCCGGGTTCATCTCACCCAATCCTTTATAGCGCTGGGTATTAAGCCCGCGACGGGATTCAGCCATCAACCAGTCCAGAGCCTGATGGAAGCTCTCTACATTTTGCTTGCGCTCTCCGCGCTGCACATAGGCACCCTCTTCGATCAGCCCCTGCAGGGTTTCACCCAGTTCAGCAATCGCCTTATATTCATTAGAGGCAAAGAACTCGCGACCTAACAGGTGATAATGAGGGATACCATGGGCTGTTATCTCAACCTTTGGCAAGAAGATATGACGCTCTTTATCCTCGTCTACATGCACTTCGTAACGATGAGTTCCAACCATTACGTTTTCGAGATTTTTCTGGAGTTCGCCACACCAGACTGAAAGATCGCCGCTATTTTCAAGAAGTTTGTCAGAAAAGCGCGGACTGTAAATCAGCGCTTCAAGCACTTCTTTAGGATAAACCAGCGACATTCTCTCAACCAAACCCATCACATGACGGAACTGGCTCACCAGTGCTTCCAGAGCCGTACCCTGAATACCTGGAGCCGTAGCATTAACATAGAGTCCCGCATTTTCCAGCGCTTTAGAGGTCAGGTACACCAGCAAGGCATCGTCATCTTTAACGTACTGCTCACTCTTGCCACGGGCAACCTTATAAAGCGGTGGCTGGGCAATAAAGATATGGCCAGCTTCAACCAGTTCACGCATCTGTCTAAAGAAGAACGTCAGTAACAGTGTACGAATATGCGATCCATCAACGTCCGCATCGGTCATAATAACGATAGTGTGATAGCGCAGCTTCTCTGGATTAAACTCTTCGGTACCAATACCGCAGCCCAGTGCGGTAATCAGCGTGCCAACTTCAGCACTGGAGAGCATCTTATCGAAACGAGCCTTCTCAACATTGAGAATCTTACCCTTAAGAGGCAGGATCGCCTGAGTTCTACGATCACGACCCTGTTTAGCTGAACCGCCCGCAGAATCACCCTCCACCAGATACAGCTCAGACAGCGCGGGATCTTTTTCCTGACAGTCCGCCAGTTTTCCTGGCAGTCCGGCAATATCCAGAGCACCCTTACGTCTGGTCATTTCACGAGCTTTACGGGCCGCTTCACGGGCTCGTGCCGCATCAATCATCTTATTAACAACCGCTCTAGCGTCCTGAGGAAACTCCAGCAGGAAGTCGCTAAACTTACCGCCCATCTCCTGCTCAACTGCGGTCTTCACCTCAGAACTCACCAGCTTATCCTTGGTCTGGGAGGAGAACTTGGGATCAGGCACTTTTACCGAAATAATGGCCGTTAAACCTTCCCGAGCATCGTCACCCGTGGTGCCGACCTTTGCCTTGCCGTTAATACCCTCTTTCTCAATATAGGTATTTAGGCCGCGGGTTAGGGCTGAACGGAAGCCAGCAAGGTGTGTACCACCATCGCGCTGGGGAATATTGTTGGTGTAACAGTGAATGCTCTCCTGAAAGCCGTCATTCCACTGCAGCGCTACCTCAACACTGATGCCGTCTTCACGGAAGGTATTGAAGCGCATAATTTTGTTAACGGTGGTTTTATTCTGATTGAGATATTCAACAAAAGCACTCAACCCACCCTCGTAGGCATAGACATCTTCTTTTGCGGTACGCTCATCGTGCAAGACAATGCGCACGCCGGAGTTCAGGAACGAAAGCTCGCGGAGCCTTTTCGCCAGAACGTCGAAATGGAATTTGATATTGGAGAATGTATCTATAGAGGGAACAAAGTGGACTGCAGTACCGGTCTCTTCAGTATCGCCGACAATTTCAAGAGGCCCCTGCGGAACACCGTGGGCGTATGTCTGCTCATGTATCTTGCCTTCTCTACGAATGGTCAAGGTCAACTGAGCCGAGAGCGCATTAACCACCGAAACACCTACACCGTGCAACCCGCCGGAAACCTTATAGGAGTTATCATCAAACTTACCGCCGGCATGCAATACGGTCATAATAACTTCAGCTGCAGAAACACCCTCATCGTGCATTTCTGTAGGAATACCGCGGCCATTGTCCGATACGGTAATAGATTCGTCCGGATGAATAACGATCTTGATCTCAGAGCAGTGCCCAGCCAGAGCCTCATCGATAGAGTTATCAACCACCTCGAACACCATATGATGTAGACCAGTGCCATCGTCAGTATCGCCAATGTACATACCAGGCCGTTTGCGAACCGCATCCAGGCCTTTCAGTACCTTAATACTTGAAGAATCATAATTCTGTTCGTCAGTCATAAACTCTCTATACCCTGTTATTTAATCAACTGAAGCAACACCCTGTTCCATATGGAACATCTTATGGGGCACTGCCTGCACTAAATCCTCGAAATCCTGCTTATCCACCCCAGTAATAAAATACTGGCAACCAAGATCGTTTAAATACGAAATCACCTGCCCGCGATGCTGGTAATCCAGCTCAGCCGGCAAATCATCTAAAAGGAAAAGACAAGATTCCCCCGTATGTTCTCGATAGTGGCTGGCTTGCGCTAACTTAAGCGCATAAACCAAAAGCTTTATCTGCCCTCTCGAGAGATGATCAGCAGCAACCTGACCATCGACCTTAATTTTTATATCAGCACGGTGTGCGCCGTGACTGGTGGTCTTGGTACCTATATCGCGCCCATGGTCAGCAGTATAAACATCTGCCAGAGAGCGCTCTTCATCCCAGCCGCAGTAGTATTCAAGGGTAACCTTCCCCAAACCTTCAAACGCCCCAACAGCCCTATTTAACTGGCCAGAGAGCGCGGATAAATACTGTCGCCTAAACTGGGTTATTTGTTCACAGAGTGGAATTAACTCCGCCGTCCAGGTACGCAATAAATCTTCGTCTATTCTACCATGGCGAAGGAGTTGATTGCGCTGTTTTAGTGTTTTTTGAAAGCGTCGCCATAGATTGGTGTAACCATGTTCCACGTGGAACACGCCCCAATCTAAAAACTGTCTGCGCTGAAGGGGCCCACCCTCTAAAAGCATAAAGCTATGGGCATCAATTAACTGCAAGGGCAACTCAGAAACCAGCTGTGCCGCGGACTGCAGCGACTTACCGTCAAGCCGAGCCTCAAACAAGCCTTTTGGTGTGCGTTTAATACCCAGTTGATGGGCTGTTGATCCCTGGTCGCGTAAGAGGCGCGCTGAAACCACTAGCTCATCCGCATCATTATTAACCACCACACGGAGATCGCGGTGGCGAAATGATCGGCCACGGCCCAGAAGATAGATAGATTCAAGAAAGCTGGTTTTTCCGCTACCGTTGGCACCGAAAATAATATTGGCTTGGGGATGACAGGCGGTTTGGATATTTTTCAGATTTCTAACCTGAAAAATATCCAATTGAGATAAATGCATAAATTAGCGGCAGTGACTGCGGGTAAACGGCAAGTTAGCCGTTATAACCGCATCGGCATAACAACGTAAACCGCCGAACCATCCGCTGCATCTTCAACCAATGCGCTGCTGCTTGAGTCAGAGAGCGTTAAACGAACACCCTCACCCTTGAGCACATTGAGTACATCCAGCAGATAGCTAACATTGAAGCCAATTTCCAGCTCTTCGCCAGCGTAATCAACGCCGACCACTTCCTCAGCCTCTTCCTGCTCAGGGTTGTTGGCAACCATTCTAATCGCGCCATTTGAAAGCATAATGCGCACACCGCGGTATTTCTCATTGGAGAGAATCGCCGTACGGCCAAACGCCTGCTTCAGCTCGGCACGCTCACCGACCACCTGCTTGTCGCCACCCTTGGGCAGAACTCGGTCATAATCAGGGTAAGCGCCATCGACCAATTTGGAGGTGAAACAAAAATCAGAGCCATTAACGCGGATATGGTTAGAGCCCATAGCCACACGCACTGTGCCCTCATCGCTGACCAAACGCGCCAGCTCCATAACACCTTTGCGCGGCAAGATAGCCTTGGTGAGCTCAGCAATCTCAATCTCACAGGCTGCATCGCAGAGCGCCATTCTATGGCCATCTGTAGCAACGGCGCGGAGTTTATTGGCACTCACTTCCCAGAGCATTCCGTTTAGGTAGTAACGAACGTCCTGCTGAGCCATGGCAAATGAAGTCGACTCAATAAGGTTTTTCAATGTCTCAGCTTCGACATCAAATTCAATATTGTTTTCACCATTATCCACCGAGGGGAACTCGTTGGCTGGAAGGGTTGCCAGTGTAAAGCGGCTGCGGCCACTCTTTACATGAGCCTTGCCATCACTGCTGGAAAAATCCACTTTTGCCCCATCCGGTAAAGAGCGGCAAATATCCAACAGTTTGCGCGCTGAAACCGTCACTTCACCACCCTCTTCTGCGGCAGTCACCTCAGAGTGACCAACGATTTCAACTTCAAGGTCAGTACCGGTTACCGAAAGGCGTGAACCTTCCAGGCTAAGCAATACATTGGAAAGGATTGGCAGGGTCTGGCGTCTCTCAACCACACCAACAACCAACTGCAAAGGCTTGAGTAACACTTCACGGGAAAGGCTAAATTTCATGGTAAATTCGTATCTCCGACACGGTTAATGGCTCTTAATACTCTCTAATTACTATTCTGTAATTCTATTATTTAATGTGCTGCAATTGCCAACAAGCATTCTAACTGGAAAGTGTTCGGTAGAGGTGCTTTAAATCACGCTCGACTTCCCGATCACTACTCTCAAGCTCTTTCACCTTGCGGCAGGCATGCAGAACCGTTGTGTGATCACGGCCTCCAAACGACTCACCAATTTCCGGAAGGCTATAGTTGGTCAGCTCTTTAGCCAACGCCATAGCAACCTGTCTGGGCCGCGCAACCGAGCGACTGCGGCGCTTGGAAAGCAGATCTGACATCTTTAATTTGTAGTAGTCCGCCACCACTCTCTGAATATTGTCTATGGTAACTAGCTTGTCCTGCAGCGCCAACAAATCTTTCAGTGATTCACGAATTAAATCGATATCGATAACCCGCCCGCTAAATTGTGCGTGGGCCATAACTCTTTTCAGTGCACCCTCCAACTCGCGAACATTAGAGCGTATGCGCTGGGCGATAAAGAATGCCGCATCTCTCGACAGATCCATACCGACCTGCTCAGCCTTGTTGATCAAAATCGCAACACGGGTCTCAAGCTCAGGTGGCTCAACGGCTACAGTCAAACCCCAACCAAAGCGAGACTTTAGGCGCTCCTCGACACCGTCAATCTCTTTGGGGTAGCGATCAGAGGTTAGAATCATCTGCTGGCCACGCTCCAATAGCGCATTATAGGTGTGAAAAAACTCTTCCTGACTACGATCCTTACCCGAGAAGAACTGAATATCATCAATCAAAAGTGCATCTACCGAACGATAGAACTGCTTAAACTCATCAATCGCCTTAAGCTGCAGAGCTTTTACCATATCGGCTACAAAACGCTCAGAGTGCAGGTAGACAATTTTTGCATCGGGCTTACGCTGACGAAGGGCATTACCGACGGCGTGCATTAAGTGGGTTTTACCCAAGCCAACGCCACCGTATATAAACAGCGGGTTATAGGAACCACCGGGATTCTCAGCGACCTGCTGAGCGGCTGCCAGAGCCAACTGATTGGACTTACCCTCAACAAAGCTATCAAAGGTAAAGGCGCTGTTGAGATTACTTTTTAAACTGTGCTCTGCGGCAGAGGTGATAATTTCCGGGGCAGAAATACGAGTGGCAGTCTGTATCTGAGATGAGGGTATTACCAGAGCTGGGGCTTCCGCTGACTCGATAATTGGCGAGGCAGAAGGCTGTTGAAGTTGTGCTTGAGGCTGGTTATTAGCCGTATCCACTGAGTTATCTCTAACCACTGCCGCCGGCTGAGCTTTAAAAGCGGGCGCCTTTTCTGATTCAGAGACAACCGCAACCGTGCACTGTTCAGCGCCAAACTGTGAAAACAATGCCTCAATACGCAGCAGGAACTTATTTTTCACCCAGTCTTCAATAAAGCGGTTAGGTGCGACCAACTGAACACGCTGCTGAGCCGCAGCACTATCGCCAAGTGCCGAGTCGCCCGCAAAAAATTGTATTTTTAGAGGTCTTATCCAGGTATTAAACTGCTGAAGAGGCAGTTCATCGGAGAGCTGCTTTGTACAATCTGACCAGATTGTCTGAAGAGCATTAAAATCCATAGTTTCACGACCATTTAAGCCTGGAGAGCTACCGGTCACAGAACCGGCTACGGAAACATGCTCAAAAGAGTTACTTAATTCCACCTATTATTCATCCCAACTCAAGATAACCCTAAGGGCAGTTTTACTAAATTTTCATCAAGTTTTTTTATAAAGTGATTTAACAGATCAGGGATCTGACCGCTCAAAAACGCGTATCAAAATTTCTATAAAAAACCGAAAAAAAGCACAACTACCAACCAAGCTATATTATTTTTATTAGTTATATTATTCGAAAATACGATTAATTTTCGTTGAGAAAGATTCTATCCGCTTAAAATCATTTTATCCACACAGATTAAAAACCCGTATTTTGTGTAATTTTATTTATATCGTTTAATATCAATAAGTTAACTAATATCAATATTTTTTTTATTAACAGGGCAACAACAAATTGTTGGTTATATTTCAACCAACTTCTGTGCATAACCTGTGTATATCCAGTTGGAAACCAGTGTTTAAAGGAATATCAGCGGTGATTATCAATGGCTGTCAGAAGCAGATCAATTGGTTGGTGACCTAAAAAAGAAAAATAGTCACTTTCCAATGCAGAAGGACGAAAAGATATGCCCTAACAGATCGTCAGAGGTGAATTGACCTGTAATTTCCGAGAGCTGATTTTGGGCCTGCCTGAGATCTTCAGCCAACAATTCACCAGCACCGCTAGCACTCAATTGACGGCGGCCGGTATCGACCAACTGCAGCGCTTTTTCCAGTGCATCTAGATGACGGCGGCGAGCGGAAAAAAGCCCCTCATCCTGCCCGTGAAAGCCCATACTGGCTTGCAAGTAGGCAACCAACTCATCGAGACCGGTTCTATGCTTGGCAGAGATAGCAAAGGTGCCCGCCTCTGTATCAGCAGCTACTCTGCCAGCCAGGTGTTCGGTTTGATCAATTTTATTTAACACAACGGTGATTGGCTGTTGTGAATCTCCAAAGCGAGCAAAGTATTCAGGCCAGATGGTCTGCAGATCTGGGTGATCTGTCTCACAGGCATCAACCAAAAATAAAATCTGATCGGCTCGCTCGATCTCCTGCCAGGCCCGGCGAATACCCTCCCGTTCAACCTCGTCATCACTGTCGCGCAAACCGGCGGTATCTACTATGTGCAGAGGCATTCCATCGAGGGTGATTTTCTCTCGCAGAACATCGCGGGTAGTTCCTGCTACAGAAGTCACAATAGCCGCATCGCGGCCAGCCAATGCATTGAGCAGACTGGATTTTCCGGCGTTGGGTTTACCCGCAAGCACCACCGTCATACCGTCGCGCAACAATGAGCCCTGCTGAGCTTTGTTGAGAGTATCAGTGAGTTCTGATGAAAGCCTTTCAAGGTTAGCTGAAAGCCGCTCATCGGCGAGAAAATCGATCTCCTCTTCAGGGAAATCAATGGCCGCCTCTACATACATCCGAATATGGATAATCTGATCGACCAACTCATTGACCAAACGGGAGAAGTCACCCTGTAGAGAACGCACCGCACAGCGCGCCGCCTGAACCGAAGAGGCATCAATTAAATCGGCGATCGCCTCAGCCTGTGTCAGATCAAGTTTATCGTTGAGAAAGGCTCGCTCGCTAAACTCTCCCGGCCGCGCCATACGCGCACCAAGCTGCAGACAGCGCTGCAGGAGACTGTCGAGAATAATCGGGCCACCGTGACCCTGTAACTCAAGCACATTTTCACCGGTAAACGAGGCAGGACCGGGAAAGTAGATCGCCACACCCTCATCGAGTATCTCGTTATCGGCCCCTTTAAAGCGACTAAAAGCCGCTTCGCGAGGTACAAGAGATCTACCGATAATATCGACAATAATAGGCTCAATATTGGAACCGGATACACGCACAATACCCACACCACCGCGACCGGGTGGAGTGGCAATAGCAACTATGGTATCCAGATCATTTTGCACTGTATATTCGCTCAAGCTATTCACTCAATCAAAAAAGGCCCTTGGAAGGGCCTTTTTTATTACTTTTAAACTATTTTTTAACGGCTTTTTTAGCTGACCCTGGGGACTTTTTCGAGGCCTCTAATTGCCGGTTAACATACCACTGCTGAAGCATCGATAGCAGGTTGTTGACCGTCCAGTAAAGAACCAGTCCTGAAGGGAAGATCATAAAGAAGAAGGTAAAGGCGATAGGCATAATTTTCATCACCATGGCCTGAGTAGGATCTGTTGGCATCGGCTGCATTTTCTGCATTAACAGCATGCTCGCACCCATCACCAGAGGCAGAATAAAGTAGGGGTCTTTAGCCGAGAGGTCAGCGATCCAGAATATCCAAGGTGAATGTCTAATCTCAACACTCTCCAACAGCACCCAGTAAAGGGAAAGGAATACCGGCATCTGCAATAGCATAGGGAAGCAACCACCAGCGGGGTTAACCTTCTCCTTTTTATACAGCCCCATCAATTCCTGAGACATCTTTTGACGATCGTCGCCGTAAGTCTCCTTCAAGCGCTCCATCTTCGGCTGCAAGCTACGCATTTTCGCCATAGATCGAAGACTTGCGGCAGACAGCGGATAGAGCAGAATTTTAATACCGATAGTTAGCAGAATAATTGACCAACCCCAGTTGCCGACAACCTCATGAATAAACTTCATGGCAGCAAAAATTGGTTTGGCTAGCATCCACAAAAAACCGTAATCAACGGTTAATTCGAGGTATTCAGCCATAGATTCCAGCTTTTCCTGATCCTTGGGACCCACATAAAATTGGGCGCCGTACTCACCAGAACTTCCCGCAGGAACAGAAATCTTTTCGCCTGTAAAACCAAATAGATAGACATCCTGACCAGACAGCTTACGCAGGCTAAAGCTATTAAAGTCATTAGTGGGTGGAACCCAGGCACCAACGAAATAGTGCTGAACCATGGCCACCCAGCCGCCTTTGATTTCAGCCTTAACAGACCCTTCACTAATATCACCAAAGTCATGCTTGGAAAAATTCTTTTCCGGCTCTCTTAATGCGGCACCCAGATATGGCTGAACACCACCACTTGATTCAACGATAGGTTCGTGGGAGTCCCGTTTAATTTGGCCGTAGAAGGTCGCTTCCCAGGGCTCGTAACCCATATTTTCAACCAAATAGTTAACACCGATAACATATTCGTTTTCAGTGAAACTAAAGCGCTTAACGATGGTGGCACCGTTTTGGTTGAGGGTTAGATCTACATCGAGGCTTTGCTGGCCTGGAGACAGGGTAAAGTTAGACTGAGTGACGGCATAAACCGGACGCCCCTCTCTGGTATCTGTACCGTTTTTTCCAATCAAACCACTCTGGGCAATATATTCATTGTCCTTTGAGCGGGTCAATAGAGTGAAAGGTTCGCCACCATCATCAGCCATGCGGGTTAAATGCTTAAGCAACCTAACCTGAACAATATCGCCACCTAGGGTGTCGATAGTCACTTCAAAGGTATCGGTGGTAACAGTAACCAGGCGGGTATTAACCGGCTTTTCGATAACGGCAACTGGCGTTTCTACCAATGAAGGCAGTTCTTCATTATAAGTAGTCTGCTGTTGAGCCGGGATAGCTGTCTCTGGAATAAGAATATCAGCAGTAACTGTTGCAGCTCGTTGTTCAGCATCGCGATGCTCACTAAAGTTATTCCACTCGACAACCAACAACCATGCAACTAAACCAATAGCTGTAATATTTAACGTTTTCTTCCAGTCCATTCTATTTAACTCTGTTTAATTTTTATTTGAGGGATCAGCCTCATCCGATTTACCAGAATGTTCTACCGGTAACACCGGATCGTAACCCCCTGAATGGAAAGGTTGGCATTTTACAACCCTACGCAGCGTAAGATAACCCCCTTTGAAAATTCCGTAGCGCCTAAAAGCCTCTTCAGCATAACTTGAACAGCTTGGGTAGAACCTGCAGTTGTTTCCCAATAGAGGGCTTAGAGCATATTGGTAGCCGCGAATAATGGCTATCGCTATCCTACGCATTGGTTTTTAACCCACCGTTATTTGAAGAACCTTTATTAGAGTCAGCATTTAGACGAGCGGACAGTCTAACCCATGATTGCTGCAGCAGGGAGGTCATTTCAAAAGAAGGGAGTTTGTCAGCGTCTTTGCGGGCCAGAAAGATAATATCCAGCGCAACCGGTAATAAGCTATTACGAAAGGTTTCACGCACTATGCGCTTGACCTGATTGCGGCCAACAGCAGTGGGAACGTTTTTCTTGCCGACCACTAAACCTAATCGAGACACACTGGTGCCATTAGGTTTAGCTAAAATTAGATACTTGGGATGAGCAACCCGAACACTATTGTTATCAAAAACCTCTTTATATTCAGAAGCTTTGAGTAAGCGTCGATCTTTGCCGAAGGTTGCTCTGGGCATTGGAAGCCCCTTTGGTATTAGGCAGCTAAACGCTTACGGCCTTTGGCTCTACGGCGATTCAAAACGGCACGGCCATTTTTAGTTGCCATACGAGATCTAAAACCATGAGTGCGCTTACGCTTTAATACGCTTGGTTGAAATGTTCTTTTCATAACGTCAATTCCGAATTAATGTCTACTGTACCCATATAAAATGCTTCATTAAGCCCATGAGTACCGTTCTAGGGCGCGGGAGTTTAATGAAAATCCCCCCTCAATTCAACGCTTTATTTAAAATACAGCAGCTAATTTAAGGTTATTTTTTAAATACAGCTTTGTAACAACAAGTTAACAGGTTATCCCGAATATCAATCCAACAAAAACCCAAAACAGCAAAAACTGTGGGAAAGCTCTGTATAAATCAAACAATTATCCCCAGATAATCAGGGAAATTTAAAAATAGTTGAAATCCGTGTTTTTTTGTACATTTTCAAACAGAGTTGATAACCGCTTAAGCCGCTACTAAACACTGCTTTATACAGAGTAAAATACTACTTAAACCATTGATTATTATGTACTTTTAAACCTTATCCCCATAAACTGGGCTGCCTAATAACAATAACAATAATCTCTATATACTATATATAGGTATATTTAATTAATAACTTAACTATTAATAAGCACAGACAAAAAACACTTCAACAAAACTAAATTCTAAAATAAGTTGCTTAAACTTTAATCAACCGCACGTATAATGGCGACCCTTAAATTTTAACCCTGTCGCAAATACTTATGCGTTACCCAGAATCTTTTGATGTGATCGTTGTTGGCGGTGGCCATGCTGGAACAGAAGCCTGTTTAGCGGCTGCGCGCATGGGCTGTCGCACCCTGCTGTTAACTCACAATATTGAGACCCTTGGACAGATGTCCTGTAATCCTGCCATTGGTGGGATTGGTAAAAGCCATCTGGTCAAAGAAATTGATGCACTGGGTGGGGCTATGGCCGAGGCCACGGATCTCGGTGGTATTCAATTTAGGGTGCTTAATTCACGCAAAGGCCCGGCTGTTCGCGCAACTCGCGCTCAGGCTGACCGCATTCGCTACAAGGCAGCGATACTGTCTATTTTGGAAAACCAAGAGAATTTAACTATTTTTCAGCAGTCGGTTGATGACCTGGTTCTTGAGGGTGAAAGGGTCACCGGCGTTATTACCCAGATGGGACTTATTTTCTCGGCTAAAACTGTGGTGGTAACCGCTGGAACCTTTCTCGCTGGAAAAATCCATATTGGCATGCAGAACTACTCAGCGGGCCGCGCCGGTGATCCGCCATCAGTGAATTTATCCGAACGACTAAGATCGCTCCCGTTTAGGGTTGAGCGACTAAAAACCGGAACACCTCCGCGCATTGATGCCCGTTCAGTGGATTTCACCCACCTGCAGGAACAGTGGGGCGATAAGCCTGAGCCGGTGATGTCTTATCTGGGCTCTGTCGAGCAGCATCCACAGCAAACTTGCTGTTGGATTACGTACACCAATAAAACGACCCATGAAATTATTCATCAGGGGTTGGATCGCTCACCCCTTTACACCGGTGTTATCGATGGTGTGGGGCCTAGGTACTGCCCTTCTATTGAGGATAAGATTGTTCGCTTTGCCGACAAGGATCAGCATCAGGTCTTTATTGAGCCTGAGGGACTAAATACCTACGAACTCTATCCCAATGGAATTTCCACCAGCCTGCCTTTTGATGTGCAGCTTGATTTGGTGCGATCAATTCAGGGCTTTGAAAATGCCCATATCACCCGTCCCGGTTACGCGATTGAGTATGATTATTTTAATCCTCAGGATCTGAAGTACTCTCTTGAGACAAAGGCCGTAAGCGGGTTGTTTTTTGCCGGCCAGATCAATGGCACCACCGGTTACGAAGAAGCGGCAGCTCAGGGATTACTGGCGGGCACTAATGCGGCCTTGCAGGTTCAGGATAAAGACAGCTGGTGCCCGGGGCGAGATACGGCCTACACCGGTGTTCTGGTTGATGATCTAATCAGTATGGGAACTCAGGAACCCTACCGGATGTTTACCAGCCGTGCGGAATATAGATTATTACTTCGCGAAGATAACGCCGATATGCGTCTGACCGAAAAAGGCCGTGAACTGGGTTTGGTCAACGATGAGCGCTGGCGCCAGTTTAGTGAAAAGCGTGAAGCTATTGAGATCGAGCAGCAGCGCCTGAAAGATACCTGGGTGCAGCCTGGCAGCAGTGTTGCAGAACAGCTGTCTAACCATATTGAGAAAAAGCTCTCCCGCGAGTACTCGCTGTACGATTTACTTAAGCGCCCAGAGTTGGATTATAAAATTCTCGGTAGCCTCTACCCTGAACATAAAGTTGAGCAAAATATCGCTGAGCAGGTTGAGATCGATGCCAAGTACTCCGGTTATATCAACCGACAGCAGGATGAAGTTGATCGCTTAAAGCGCCATGAAAAAACTCGCATCCCTGAGGGGTTTAATTATCAGGCGGTCAGCGGTTTATCCAACGAGATCAAGCAAAAGCTCAGTGAGGCAACACCCGAAACCCTGGCTCGGGCGAGCAGAATTCCCGGTGTTACACCCGCGGCCATCTCATTGTTAATTGTGCAGTTGAAAAAGCATGTCGCGTAATTTGAAATCTGAGCCTGCACTGCGTGCACAGCTCGAAAAAGGCATTGAAGACCTGGGTATTGAGTGCAGCGCTGATCAGGTTGAACTGTTACTTGATTATGTGGGTTTGCTGGTGACCTGGAATAACGCCTACAACCTGACCGCTATTCGCCAACCCGAGCGAATGATTGCGCTGCATATTCTGGATAGTCTGGCTATTCTGCCCTATGTTACTGGCGATCATTTGATCGATGTTGGCACCGGTCCCGGGTTGCCTGGCATACCGCTGGCCATTATGTGTCCAGAGAAAACCTTTAAGTTGCTCGACAGCAATGGCAAGAAAACACGATTCCTGTTTCATGCCCGCTGTCAGTTAAAACTGCAAAATCTGACTGAAGTGCAATCCCGAGTCGAACAATTTATTCCTGAACAAACCTACGATACGGTATTGAGCCGAGCCTTTACCTCTGTGGCTGAAATGGTTGATAAGTGCAAACACCTTCTCAACGAGGAGGGGCGCTTTTTGGCGATGAAAGGAAAATTTCCTCAATCAGAGTTGAGCCTGCTGGAGAAAGACTATAAGGTCGATGTTTCCCATCGTTTGGTGGTACCAGATGTTGAGGGTGAGCGGCATCTGATTGAAATCAGCAAAGCTAAAATTACAGAATAAGCAAAAATAAGGTCAGAGCATTGTCGCGAATTATTTCAATAGCCAATCAGAAAGGCGGCGTAGGTAAAACTACCACCAGTGTAAATCTGGCCGCCTCTCTTGCCGCTTACAAGCAGCGAGTTCTGTTGATTGATCTGGATCCTCAAGGCAATGCAACCATGGGTGCCGGCATTGATAAGCACCAGTGCAAAACCACGGTTTACGATGTTTTAACCGAAAAACAAGAGATAGAAACGGTTATCGTCAGCTGTGACAAGGCTAAAATTCACCTGTTGCCCGCCAACGGTGATCTGGTCGCTGCCGAAGTTGAGTTGATGCAAGAGATCGGTCGTGAAACTCGACTGCGTCATGCTCTGCAGCGAGTCGACAGCGAATACGACTATGTAATTATTGACTGCCCTCCCTCGTTAAATATGCTCACCGTTAATGCGTTGGTGGCCAGTGATAGTGTGATAATTCCGATGCAGTGTGAGTACTACGCGCTCGAGGGACTGTCTGCACTCAACAACACCATTAAGCAGATTGCCAAGCTGATTAATCCCAAGCTAAAAATCGAAGGTATTCTGCGCACCATGTACGATCCGCGCAGCAGCTTAACCAATGCGGTGTCTGCCCAGTTGCGCAAATATTTCGGCAATCGTGTTTACCGTGTCAGCATTCCGCGCAACGTGAGACTGGCGGAAGCCCCCAGTCACGGCCTGCCGGCGCTGATGTACGACAGAAATTCAAAAGGCTCAGTCGCTTATCTGGCACTGGCGGGAGAAATTATCCGCAAGGCAAAAGAGAAAAGTGAAGAGCAACAACAAGCAGATGCAGGACAATAATCGATGAGTGCAAAACGACAGAGCCTCGGCAAAGGGTTGGACGCGTTACTGGGAATGGCTGATGAATCCAGTTTGGATGGTCAGAGCCCAGCGGCTAGCGAATCGAATGAGGGTCAGTTGCTCAATCTTGCTGTTGAGTTTTTGCAGCGCGGCAAGTATCAACCACGCCGTGATATTAATCCTGAAGCCCTCGAAGAGTTAGCCAGTTCAATTCGTACTCAGGGTGTGATGCAGCCGTTGGTGGTTCGCAAAGTTGATCATGAAAAATACGAGATTATTGCCGGCGAACGCCGCTGGCGCGCTGCTCAGCAGGCCGGTCTGGATGTAGTTCCGGTTATTGTGCGTGAGGTTTCGGATGAAGCGGCCATTGCCATGGCGCTTATCGAAAATATTCAGCGCGAAGATTTAAATGCTATGGAAGAAAGTCTGGCGCTGATTCGTCTACAGAAAGAGTTTCAGTTAACTCAGCAACAGGTCGCAGATGCGGTTGGTAAATCTCGCTCAGCAGTGACCAACCTGATGCGCCTTGCCAGTTTAGAGCCTGAGGTTCAGCAATTGTTGGAGCGTGGCGACCTTGAACTTGGCCATGCGAAATGTCTCTTGGCTCTGGAAGGCGCCAAGCAAATTAACGCCGCCAGAACCGTTGCCAGTGTCAATATGACTGTCCGTCAAACAGAGGCGCTGGTGAAGAAACTTCAATCTGGCACTGCAGGAAAGTCCAGTTCTGATATTAATACCAGCCCGGATATCAAGCATCTGGAAGACCAGATATCGGAAAAAATAGGCGCGCCGGTGCAGATACAACACAGCGCCAAAGGGGCTGGCAGGTTGATTTTAAAATATAATAGCGTTGATGAGCTCGATGGTATTCTCGCCCATATAAAGTAATCGCCCAAAGGCTGTTTTCACGGCAAAAAAATTTCCACGATATACGTTGTTTCGCGTGTTGAATATCAACAGCACTATACCTATAATGCGCACCCGTCGGACACAGGCCACAAATTTGTCTGGCAGGGCCGGAGAAAAGGTGTCGACCACGTATGACGACCATTTCATTACCACCAGTTAGAAGAGTAGCGCTTTACCAGCTAGCCTGTTTGCTGCCTGGCTGTGCAATCCTTTTACTCTGGAGTTCCGTGTTAGCTTACTCTGCATTGATCGGCGGATTGATTCAAATTTGCCCGCAGGCATGGTTTACACGGCAAGCGTTTAGATACGCCGGCGCAAGAAAAGTACAGTCCATTGTGCGAGCAATGTACTGGGGAGAGACGGGAAAGATTGTTTTAACCACCGTGTTATTTACAGTCAGCTTTATGATGATAAAGCCGCTTTATGTGAGTGCCCTGTTCGCCTCCTTTGTAACAATGATTTTGGTGCAGTATCTGACAGTAATCATATTACTGAAACATTGATACGGCATAAGTTAACGACCTAACTAGTTGAGAGTGACAGATGGCAGGTGGAAACCCCGCAAGCACTACTGAGTATATCCAACACCATTTAACCAATCTGGTTTATGGAAAGTTGCCGGCCGGATACGAGCGCACCACCGAGCAGGGTGTTGAGGTTCTTCAAGCCGATACCTGGACTATGGCTCATGGTGGCCAAGAAGCCACAGATATGGGTTTCTGGGCTATTCACGTAGATTCAATGATCTGGTCGATTGGTCTCGGTTCGCTGTTTTGCTGGATGTTCCTGCGCGCAGACAAAAAAGCCCACACAGGCGTTCCCGCTGGTTGGTTAAACTTTGTTGAGATGATCGTCGAGTTTATCGACGGTGCAGTCAAAGACAGCTTCCATGGCCGCAACAAAATGGTCGCCCCATTGGCGCTGACTATTTTTGTCTGGGTATTCTTGATGAACCTGATGGATTTGCTTCCGGTTGATCTGATTCCCACGTTGCTGATGATGGCTGGCGTCGAATATCAGAAAATTGTCCCCTCAACCGATCCCAATATCACACTGGGTATGGCGCTGGGCGTATTTGTTCTGATGCTTTACTACTCCTTCAAGATTAAGGGTACCGGCTTTGTTAAAGAGCTGACCATGCACCCGTTTAATCACTGGGGCTTTATTCCCGTAAACCTGTTTATGGAAACTGTTGGCCTGTTGGCCAAGCCGTTCTCTCTGGGTTTACGACTGTTCGGCAACATGTATGCCGGCGAAATGATTTTTATCCTGATTGCAACAATGTTTGCAGCGGGCGCAGGAGCCGGATTTGTGTCTGGCGGTCTGCATGCAGAACTCTTTGGCGAAAGTACCAGCGGTTACTTCTGGCTAGTGATCTTCTTACTGGTTACAGGTGTATGTTGGTTGAATCTCAAAGGGAAGGTATCTACGGGTAAAACAGTCTTGTTATGTATGGCCTTTATGGCGATAGGTGGTGGTCTGTTTGCTCTGGGTGGAGGGTTAATGCAATGGGGCTGGGCGGTATTCCATATTCTGGTCATTACCCTGCAAGCATTTATTTTCATGGTTCTCACGGTCGTCTATCTCAGTATGGCGCACGAAGACCACTAAATTTTTTATTAATTTTTAAATGACTGAAGTCAGGAGTCTACGATGGAACTAGTAATTATTGCTGCGGCAATTATGCTCGGATTGGGCGCGTTGGGAGCGGCAGTTGGTATGGGTCTGCTGGGTGGTAAGTTGATCGAAGCAACAGCTCGTCAGCCAGAACTGGGACCTATGCTTCAGGGCAAGATGTTCCTGCTAGCTGGTCTGATTGATGCTGTGCCAATTATTGGTGTTGGTATCGCGATGTACCTAATCTTTGTTGTTGCTCCAGGTGTTGGCGCATAACAACAACGGTTAAAAGAATTTTAGCTAGAAATATTAATCCACTCTTTAATGAGGTAATGGCGTGAATATTAATCTAACGCTTTTTGGTCAAATGGTGACCTTTGCATTCTTCGTGTGGTTTTGCATGAAGTTTGTATGGCCAGTGATCATTGAATCAATGGAAGAGCGACAGAAGAAAATCGCCGATGGTCTTGATGCGGCTGATCGTGCACTGCGTGATCTTGAACTGGCTCAGAACAAAGCGACTGACCAGATGAAAGATGCGAAGCAGGAAGCGGCCGGCATTATTGATCAGGCCAGCAAGCGCGCAGGTCAGATTGTTGACGAAGCGAAAAATCAAGCTCGAGTTGAAGGCGACCGCTTAAAAGTAGCCGCTGAAGCTGAGATTGAACAGGAAATTAATCGTGCAAAAGAAGAGTTGCGTGCCTCTGTGGCAGGTCTGGCTCTAGCTGGTGCCGAGAAAGTTCTTGAAGCTTCTATCGACGAAAAGGCCAACCGCAAGTTGGTTGACAATTTAGCAGCGCAGCTTTAACCGAGGTTAATCATGGCAGAATTGAGCACATTAGCCCGACCCTATGCCAGGGCAGCGTTTGAATACGCTGCTCAGGCGGGTGAGTTGCAAAGCTGGTCAGACAGCTTATCTACAGCCGGAACTGTTGCACAACAGCCGAGTGTCGTTAAGTTGTTGAGTTCGCCCAGCTTCACTGCACAACAGCAGGCAACTGCGTTGATAGAAATTTGTGGTGATGCGCTCGACGAACGTGGTCAGAACTTTTTGACCGTTCTGTCTGAGAATCACAGGTTGCAACTGCTACCTGAGATTTCTCTTCAGTTTGATATTTTAAAAGCCAACCGTGAAAAAGCGGTTGATGTCGAACTGGTTGCAGCACATGAGTTGGATGCTGAACTTCAGCAGAAACTCAGTGATGCATTGAGCGCAAAGCTAGAACGTAAAGTAAACATGCAGGTTAGTTTAGATAAGAGCCTGCTGGGTGGTGCGGTAATACGTGCCGAAGACACCGTTATTGAAGGGTCTATTCGTGGCCGTTTGGCCAAACTCGCTGAGTCATTACACTCCTAAGGATTTGAGGCCTAAGCATGCAGCAACTGAATCCATCAGAAATTAGCGAAATTATTAAGGGTCGTATCGACAACCTTAATGTTTCGTCAGAAGCCCAAAATGAGGGCACCATTGTATCCGTATCCGACGGTATCATTCGTATTCACGGTCTAGCTGACGTGATGTACGGTGAAATGATCGAGTTCGACGGCGGTGTTTACGGTATGGCACTTAACCTCGAGCGCGATTCAGTTGGCGCCGTGGTATTGGGTGACTACCAAACATTGGCAGAGGGCCAGAAAGCCCGCTGCACCGGTCGAGTTCTCGAAGTACCTGTAGGTCCTGAACTTGAAGGTCGCGTTGTCGACGCACTGGGTAACCCTATCGACGGCAAAGGTCCAATCAATGCCGCGATCACCGATCCGCTTGAAAAAGTAGCCCCTGGTGTAATTGATCGTCAGTCAGTAGATCAGCCAGTACAGATCGGTCTTAAAGCAATTGACGCCATGGTGCCGATTGGTCGTGGTCAGCGTGAGCTGGTTATTGGCGATCGCCAGATTGGTAAGTCAGCAATTGCCGTTGATGCAATCATTAACCAGAAAGGTTCTGGTATTAAATGTATCTATGTGGCGATTGGCCAGAAAGCTTCTTCTGTAGCTGCGGTAGTTCGCAAGCTCGAAGAGCACGGCGCCATGGAACACACTATCGTGGTTGCGGCTACCGCCTCTGATCCTGCAGCTATGCAGTATCTGGCACCCTTTGCTGGTTGCACCATGGGTGAGTACTACCGTGACCGCGGACAAGACGCACTGATTATCTATGATGACCTGACCAAGCAAGCTTGGGCATACCGTCAAATCTCGCTGCTATTGAAGCGTCCTCCAGGCCGTGAAGCCTACCCTGGTGATGTATTCTATTTGCACTCCCGTCTACTTGAGCGTGCTGCTCGTGTAAATGCGGATTACGTTGAGAAGTTCACCAACGGTGAAGTAAAAGGCCAAACCGGTTCATTGACTGCACTGCCAGTGATTGAAACTCAGGCTGGTGACGTATCTGCATTCGTACCTACTAACGTGATTTCGATTACCGATGGTCAGATCTTCCTTGAAGCTGACATGTTTAACGCCGGCGTACGTCCAGCGATGAACGCAGGTGTATCTGTATCTCGAGTTGGTGGTGCTGCACAGACCAAGATCATTAAGAAACTGTCTGGTGGTATTCGTACTGCACTGGCTCAGTATCGTGAACTGGCAGCATTCTCGCAGTTCGCTTCGGATCTGGATGATGCCACTAAGGCACAGCTTGATCACGGTGAGCGAGTGACCGAATTGATGAAGCAGAAGCAGTACTCACCGCAGAGCATCGCGGAAATGGGTCTGATGATTTATGCAGCGGATAACGGCTTCTTGCAAGACGTTGAAGTGAACAAAATCGGTGATTTCGAAGCATCCGTGCTCTCTTACATGAAAGCTGAGCACAGTGATCTGATGGATCAAATTAATCAGTCGGGCGATTACAACGACGATATAGCTGCAGGCTTTAAAGCTGCACTAGATAAGTTTGTTGCAACTCAAACCTGGTAAGTCACTGAAGCAGGCATAAGAAATGGCAATCGGAAAAGAAGTAAGAACCAAAATTGCTAGTATTGGCAGCACGCAAAAAATCACCAGAGCCATGGAAATGGTTGCTGCGAGTAAAATGCGTCGTGCCCAGGATCGAATGGCATTGGGGAAACCCTATGCCCTTCGCATCCGTGATGTGGTCAGCCATATCGCCAACGCAGTTTCCGAGTACAAGCATCAATATCTCGAACAGCGAGATATTAAGCGCGTAGGTTTTATCGTGATTTCAACAGACCGCGGTCTCTGCGGCGGCTTGAATATCAACCTGTTTAAAGAAGCTCTTAAATCAATGAAAGAGTTTTCTGATCAGGGTGTAGAGATCGATATCTGCGCAGTTGGCAACAAAGCCGGCGGATTCTTTAACAGCGTAGGCGGCAATATTGTTGCAGCGGTTAAAGATGTTGGTGATGAGCCCAGTGCAAATGACTTAATTGGTGGCGTAAAGGTAATGCTGGACGCCTATGACAAGGGTCGTATCGACCGGTTGTTAGTGGTCAACAATGTTTTTGTAAACACCATGACCCAGCAGCCAGCTGTTGAACAGCTGTTACCGTTAAAGCCGAGCACCGATGAAAAGCTGTCTCACCATTGGGATTATATCTATGAGCCCGATGCTAAGGATTTGCTAGATGGACTCTTGATTCGCTACATCGAATCTCAGGTTTATCAAGGCGTGGTAGAGAACAAAGCCTGTGAGCAAGCCGCGCGAATGCTCGCTATGAAGAATGCCACCGACAATGCCGGTGAAATGATCGACGAATTGCAACTGCTTTATAACAAGGCTCGTCAGGCAGCGATTACCCAAGAGCTGTCAGAGATTGTTAGCGGCGCAGCCGCAGTATAAAGCCCAACGAATTTAAAAAGATTTAGTAAAGAGGAACCGGACATGAGTAGCGGAAGAATCGTACAAATTATTGGTGCTGTGATCGACGTGGAATTTTCACGTGATCAGGTACCCAACGTGTATGACGCATTAATCGTCGACGACAAAGGTTTAACCCTGGAAGTTCAGCAGCAGTTAGGTGACGGCGTAGTTCGTACCATTGCTATGGGTGCATCTGAAGGTGTAAGCCGCGGATTGAGCGTAAGCAACACAAAAGCGCCTATTTCTGTACCCGTTGGTACAGAGACTCTGGGCAGAATTATGGATGTACTCGGCAACCCAATTGACGAAAAAGGTCCAATTGGTGAGAAAGAGCGCAGCGCAATTCACCGCAAGCCACCCTCTTACGATGAGCTGGATGCTTCCGACGATCTACTCGAAACCGGTATTAAGGTTATCGACCTGGTATGCCCGTTCGCTAAAGGCGGTAAGGTTGGACTCTTCGGTGGTGCAGGTGTTGGTAAAACTGTAAACATGATGGAGCTGATCAACAACATCGCGACAGAGCACTCCGGTCTGTCAGTATTTGCTGGTGTTGGTGAGCGTACTCGTGAAGGTAACGATTTCTACTACGAGATGCAGGAATCCGGTGTTGTAAACATCGAGAAGCCAAGCGAATCTAAAGTAGCTATGGTATACGGCCAGATGAATGAGCCTCCAGGTAACAGACTGCGTGTAGCACTGACCGGTTTAACCATGGCAGAAAAATTCCGTGACGAAGGTAAAGACGTACTGTTGTTCGTCGATAACATCTACCGTTACACATTGGCAGGTACAGAAGTATCAGCACTGTTGGGTCGTATGCCATCAGCGGTAGGCTACCAGCCTACACTGGCTGAAGAAATGGGCGCCCTGCAGGAGCGTATTACTTCTACTAAGACCGGTTCGATTACCTCTGTACAGGCAGTATATGTACCTGCGGATGACTTGACCGATCCATCGCCAGCAACAACCTTTGCTCACTTGGACTCCACAGTTGTACTGAGTCGTGACATTGCTTCTAAAGGTATTTACCCAGCGGTAGATCCACTGGATTCAACTTCACGTCAGCTGGATCCACTGATTATTGGTCAGGAGCACTACGAAGTTGCTCGTGGCGTACAGTCAGTACTGCAGCGTTTTAAAGAGTTGAAAGATATTATTGCGATTCTCGGTATGGATGAGCTCTCTGAAGAAGATAAGCAGGTAGTAACACGCGCACGTAAGATCGAGCGTTTCCTATCACAGCCATTCCACGTAGCAGAGATCTTCACCGGTGCACCAGGCAAGTATGTTTCCCTGAAAGATACTATTTCTGGATTTAAAGGCATTCTTGCTGGCGAATACGATAGCTTACCGGAGCAGGCCTTCTACATGGTCGGTTCAATCGAAGAAGCTGTTGAAAAAAGCAAAAAGCTCTAATACCAGATAAGCAGGCGCTATAATTATGGCTATGACAGTTCATTGCGACATCGTAAGTGCAGACGAATCAATCTTTTCCGGATTGATTGAGATGGTGGTTGCCACAGGTTCTCTGGGAGAGCTTGGTGTAACCGCTGGTCACGCCCCACTGCTCAGCGATCTTAAGCCCGGCCCAGTCAGGCTTATCAAGCAGAATGGTGAAGAAGAGATCTACTACCTCTCTGGTGGTTACCTGGAAGTACAGCCAAATATGGTTTCCATACTGGCAGATACAGCAGTGCGTGCTGGTGATATCGACGAAGCTGCAGCAGCGGAAGCGATGAAAGATGCCGAGCAGGCAATTGCCAATCAGAGCGGTGAGATCGAGTATTCGAAAGCAGCGGCAATGTTGGCAGAAGCATCTGCTCAGCTTAAAACCATTGCTCAGTTACGCAAGAAGCTCGGTGGCTAACAGCCACTTGAGTATAAAAGAAGGGTGGCTATGTATGCCGCCCTTTTTTTTTCAGCTGAAAAAAGTTGTCCTCAAGATAGCTTGTACTGACTACCTTTTGACAGTAACGTAAGCCTGAAAAATATTAATAACCTGTAAACCGGACCCTAAATCGATGAAAACGACTGATATTGTTATTCTTGCAGCCGGCAAGGGAACGCGAATGAAATCCCTACTGCCAAAAGTGCTGCATAAATTAGCCGGTAAACCCATGTTGGGCCATGTTTTGGATGCGGCCAGTGCCGTTGGTGACTCGAAAAAAATTATTGTTACCGGGCATGGCGCTGAAGCCGTTCGAGCGATTTACAGTGATGATTCGATCAGCATGGTTGAACAGGCAGAACAGCTCGGCACCGGCCACGCCGTCCATATGGCCCTGCCAGAACTGCGCAACAATTCAAAAGTAGTGATCCTGTACGGTGATGTGCCCTTAATTACTCCCGACACTATCAGCCAGATGCTCGCTGCAGTGGATGATAAAAGTATCGGACTGCTTACGATCCAGCTGAACAACCCTCAGGGTTATGGACGGATTATTCGCGATGCCGACGGCCAGATCGAAGCGATTGTTGAGCAAAAAGATGCCAACCCGGAGCAATTAAAAGTCGACGAAGTGAATACCGGTGTTATGTCATTAACCTCGGAACAGCTTGCCGAGTGGCTGCCATTAATTGGTAACAGCAATGCTCAGGGTGAGTACTATCTCACCGACCTGATCGCCATTGCCAGAAAAGCCGGCTGCAGCATTAATGGTATACAGCCGAGCTCGGTGGCTGAGGTTGAAGGCATTAATAATCGTCAGCAACTGGCAGCATTAGAGCGGGTATATCAGGCCCAACTAGCCGATGCCCTAATGGTCGCTGGCACTAGTCTGGCAGATCCAGCGCGTTTTGATCAGCGCGGAACCCTGCAGGCCGGCACCGATAACTTTATTGATGTGAACTGTATTTTTGAAGGGGATGTAAAAATTGGTTCAGGGGTGAGTATTGGACCCAACTGCCATATTACTAACAGCACCATCGGCGATGGCGTCGAGATAAAAGCCAATACAGTAATCGACCAATCTATTATTGGCGACCGCGCTGTTTTAGGACCCTTTGCGCGAATTCGCCCGGGAACCGAACTGGGTACAGATACCAAAGTCGGCAACTTTGTCGAGACTAAAAAAGCCATTGTTGGCAATGGCAGTAAAATTAATCATCTCAGTTACGTTGGCGATGCCGAGCTGGGTGAAAAAGTAAATGTAGGTGCAGGCACAATTACCTGTAACTACGATGGTGTGAATAAATATAAAACCAATATTGGCGATAACAGCTTTGTTGGATCGAACAGTACATTGGTTGCGCCCCTGAATATAGGTGAGTGTGGCTTTGTCGCTGCAGGTTCCACCGTGACAGTTGAAGTACCAACAGACACGCTTGCCGTTGGCAGAACCAAACAGCGCAATATACAGGGCTGGAAACGCCCAATCAAAAAATAAAACGGACTTAATAACACGGACTAAGAATATGTGTGGAATTGTAGGTGCAGCATCCCAGAGAAATATTTATAAAATATTAATTGAAGGTTTACGTCGCCTTGAATACAGAGGCTATGATTCCGCAGGCCTATCGATTTTAGATGGTGAACAGGCGCTACAAACCCGCAAAACGATCGGCAGAGTTGCCGACCTGGAAAAGCTCACAGCCCAACAGAGCATTGCGGGTAGCACTGGTATTTCCCACACCCGCTGGGCCACTCATGGTGAGCCGAGCAGCGTTAACTCTCATCCACACACCTCTTCTGGTGTGTCCGTTGTCCACAATGGCATTATTGAAAATCATGAGCAGTTGCGCGCTGAAGTCAAAGCCCTGGGCTACGAAATTCTGTCGGCAACCGATACCGAAGTCATTGCGCATTTAGTACATCATCAATTAAAAACTGATGCTGATTTACGCACCGCAGTAGAGAAAACAATTTCCAAGCTAGAAGGTGCCTATGCGCTGGGAGTAATTTCAGATACTCAACCAGAGACAGTGATCGGCGCTCGTAGCGGCAGCCCATTGGTTATTGGCCTTGGCATTGATGAAAACTTTATCGCCTCAGATCAGATGGCACTGCGTCAGGTAACCGATCGCTTTGTATTTCTGGAAGAGGGAGATCTGGTAGAAATCTCTAGCGCCAGTTACAGTATTTTTGATCAGTCAGGCAGTGAAGTTGAACGGCCAATTAATCAATTAGATGAAAAAGATCTGATTGCAGAAAAAGGCCAGTACCGACACTTTATGCAAAAAGAAATTTTTGAGCAGCCAACGGTTTTAGCCAATACAACCGCAGGCCGAATAGCCGGGGATCATATCCGCGAAGCGATCTTTGGCTATCAGGCAGAAGCGCTTTTTGCGCAGACCAATAATATTCATATAGTCGCCTGTGGCACCAGTTTTCATTCCGGTCTGGTCGCCAAATACTGGTTGGAAGAAAATACTGGCCTACCCTGTCAGGTAGAAGTCGCCAGTGAATACCGTTACAGAACAGTGCCAGTTCCTGCCGGCACATTGTTTGTCACTATCTCCCAGTCCGGGGAAACCGCGGATACACTAGCCGCACTGCGCAAAGCAAAAGACAGTGGCTATCTGGGCTTTGTAGCGATCTGTAATGTCGCCAACAGCTCATTGGTTCGTGAATCCGATATCTCCTTAATGACGATGGCCGGCCCGGAAATTGGCGTGGCATCGACCAAAGCATTTACCACTCAGTTAGTCGCCCTTCAGTTGCTTACTCTCTCACTGGGTCGCCATAAAGGATTGGATTCAAAAGTTGAAAAAGAGCTGGTGGAAAGTCTTCATAAGCTACCAGAACTCTGTACGGCCGTACTCGAATTGGACTCTGTTATTCAGCAGATGTCAGAGTCATTTGCCAACAAACATCACGCACTATTTTTGGGTCGTGGCGAGCAGTATCCCATCGCCCTTGAAGGCGCACTAAAGTTAAAAGAGATCTCCTATATCCATGCCGAGGCCTACCCTTCCGGCGAATTAAAGCACGGCCCACTGGCACTGGTCGATGAAGATATGCCGGTGGTTACAGTGGCACCAAATAATGAATTACTTGAAAAATTAAAATCCAATTTACATGAAGTTCGCGCTCGAGGTGGAGAGTTATTTGTCTTTGCCGATGCCGATGCTGGCTTTGTTAGCGAGCCCGGAACAACCGTTATCGCCATGCCCCATGTGCCAAAAAGTTTGGAGGCAATTATTTATACGCTGCCATTACAGATGCTCTCTTATCATGTGGCTTTGCTGAAAGGCACTGATGTGGACCAACCACGAAATCTAGCAAAGTCAGTGACTGTGGAATAGTCTTAACCCTATATAAAAAGTAAAATTTATTTTCCGATACTGAGGTTACATTATGAATAAATTCACTCCGATCTTTTGGGCATTAATTTTGTTTCTTTCCATCTCAGGATGCACAAAGCCTGAGCAAGCCGATATAGGATTTTGGAAGAGCGAAGATTGTAAAAAAGTTAGTGAGGCAGCAGGGTTTTTCCTATACACCTCTGGAGAATTATTGAAAGCTGCAGACAAAGAAAGACAGGCAGGAAGCGAGAAAAAATCCGAAAAGACCTATGCTGCTGCAATGTATTTTTCACAGTTGTCCGAGCATTCGGCAAAGAATTTTGAAGTATTCTGCAAGAAGTAATAACAAATAAAAAAACGCTTTAATCCGAATCAGCTCAGTTACTGTCGAGTAATTAATAGTCACGATATTTAATCGGTGTTCTATAAAAATACTCAATCAGTAAAATAGTCTTTGCACTACACTTTACAAATTAAAACTATTTTTAGGAAGGGAAACATTGTGGGCGGGCTAACGACAGCAGGATTTATGTTTGGAATTATGGGAATGTCTTTTGGAATAATAGGGTTTGCTTTTGGTGTAATTTCTTTAAGCAGAGTTGGCAAAATTTCAAGACAACTGGAAGAAAAGGGAATTCTGGAAGAGCCTTCTAAGACAGATTAAATTGCTTTTTTATTAGGTAATTATCGAGTGACAGCATTTTTTAAAAACACTTATTTTTTATTACCAATAATTTATTGGCTGGGAGCGTTACTTGAATCTGGTGATGCTCTAATAAGAGATGCGTGGTTTGGGATGCCTTTTTTTGCATTAGGAATCTACTTCCTTTTTAAAAAAAATATTAGCAATAAGTTTTTATCCTGCGCTTATTTAGCTCATGTCCTGTTTGATCTTTTGTATTTAGTTTTAATCAAAGAATCTTATATGCTCAATTTTTACGAAGAGATATGTATTGTTTATGATCTAGCGGTCGGCATTATTCTACTCAATTTAAGAAAATCACAAAAATAAAAAGGAAAACTTATGGATGGGTTAGCAGTAGTCGGATTTGTCTTTGGGCTAATGGGTATGATCGCCTTTGTAAGGCTGGAAAAGTTGGTAAAAACACTTAAGGAAAAAGGCGTTTTAGACGAAGATTACAAAGACGAGTAATCAGTTTATTGGCTGCGCAGTGATGCTAGCCCAGCCTGTAGCTGTTGCAAATGCTCTTCCAACTGTGGCCCTTTCTTTTGCGCGACACCAATCGCCAGTACATCGAGAACTGCAAGATGAGCAATTCTTGAAGATAGCGGTGTATAGATTTGAATATCCTCTTCGGCGTTTACCTCAATAGCAATATCGGCTTTTCTGGCGATTGGCGAATTACTTGGCGCCAGACTAATAACAAGACCCCCCGCTCTCTTAACCAGATCCATAGAATCCAGTAGCGCTTTGGTGCGGCCGGATTGCGAGATCGCCACCACCATGCTGTCGCGAACCTTGAGTAAGGTGTCGACCGTTGAATCAAATACCTTGTGGGTGTACTCGCGGGTTGAGTCTGTATCTGTTACCGCAATTTGACCATAGCTAGGACTTGAAGCCAGCTGCTGTGCCAGCGCCAGTTTAAAATCCTGAAAACCGTGACAGCCAACAGCCCGACAAAAACGTACCACCGTAGGCTCACTAACACCCGCCTGCTGAGCCAGATCGACAATCCGCATACGGATAACCCCTAAAGGTTCTTTAAGGACAAATTCAGCGACTTTACGCTCGGACTTGCGCAGTTTGGTTAGGGTGTCGCTAATGGTTTGTGTCAGCTGTGCGGGTTTCATGGATAGTCCTTGTCGACAAACTTATCAGAACCACTTTTATAGACCAGTTTTAAAGCTTTACCAAAGTGATTATGTAAAAAATTTACAAGAAATCCCGATTTTGTAGTAAAAAGTTCGAAGGTGGCCTAGATTGCCGCAACAAAAATAAACTCAACATAAACATTATTTTGCCCAACAACTGCTCGGGACATATTGTTAGAATACGGCTCTATGGATGTTACCTCGATACTCAATCAGCTAAACCCAGCCCAGGAAGAAGCGGTTACCAGCGACAAGCAGCACCTACTGGTGTTGGCCGGCGCAGGCAGCGGCAAGACTCGAGTGCTGGTGCACCGCATCGCCTGGAAAATACAGGTCGACAATATTTCACCCTACGGCCTATTGGCAGTGACCTTTACCAATAAGGCGGCTCGGGAAATGCGCGAGCGCATCGATGAGCTGTTGGGCATGTCCCTGCGAGGAATGTGGGTTGGTACCTTCCACGGTCTGGCTCACCGCCTGCTCAAGGCCCATTGGCGCGATGTTAATCTGCCGGAGAACTTCCAGATACTGGACTCGGATGATCAGCTGCGGCTGGTAAAGCGAGTGATGCGCAGTATGGATCTCGACGAGCAGCGCTGGCCGCCCAAGCAGGCTCAGTGGTGGATCAATGGTCAAAAAGATGAGGGTCTTAGAGCGGTACATATTCAGGAGACCGGTGATCCGCATCTGTTAACCATGCTGCGTATTTACCGCGAGTATGAAGAGGTCTGTAATCGTCTCGGGGTTATCGACTTTGCTGAACTTTTACTGCGCGCACTGGAATTATGGAAAAACAACCCTGCAGTGCTCGATCATTATCAGCAGCGCTTTCAGCATATTTTGGTCGATGAGTTTCAGGATACCAACGCCGTTCAGTACGCCTGGTTGCGACTGCTAGCGGGCAAGGTCAGTGGTGTTACTGCCGTCGGCGATGACGACCAGTCTATCTATGGTTGGCGCGGGGCAAAGGTCGAAAATATTCTTAGCTATGAGCGCCATTTTGCCGATACCCATACGGTAAAGCTCGAGCAAAATTATCGCTCCACCTCTAATATTCTCGGTGCCGCCAACGCGGTTATCGCCAAAAATGCCGAGCGTCTCGGCAAGAACCTGTGGACCGATTCTGGTGAGGGCGAACCCATTGCCCTGTATGCCGCCTTTAATGAACACGACGAGGCGCGCTATATCGCCGACCGTCTGCACAGCTGGGTTCAGCAGGGCAACCGCCGTGAAGACTCGGCGATTCTCTATCGCTCCAATGCCCAGTCACGAGTTCTTGAAGCCGCCCTATTACAGGCGGATATTCCCTACCGGATTTATGGCGGACAGCGTTTTTATGAACGTCTGGAAGTTAAAAATGCCCTCTCCTATCTGCGCCTGATGATGAACTGTCACGATGACACCGCGTTTGAGCGCGTGGTTAATGTTCCTACTCGGGGTATTGGTGATCGCACCGTTGAGATGATTCGTGAAGTGGCTCGCGATGGACAGATCTCCCTGTGGAGTGCAGCGGAAAAAATTGTCACCGAAAAACGTATGGCTGCGCGAGCGACCAACGCAGTTGCTGGGTTTATGCAGCTGATTAATGAAATGAGTGGTCAGCTGGATGAGTTGCCACTCCATGAACAGGCCGATCATGCTATCGACCGCAGTGGTCTGATAGAGATGCACCGCCGTGAAAAAGGCGAGCGCGGACAGGCGCGGGTGGAAAACCTTGAAGAACTGGTTGGTGCCTGCCGCAACTTTGAGCCGGAAGATGCAGATCAGCCGATTCTGCCGCAGTTCCTCGATCAGGTGGCACTGGATTCTGGCGATCGTCAGGCTGATGAAGATCAGGATGCGGTGCAGTTAATGACCCTGCACAGTGCCAAAGGCCTCGAGTTTCCATTAGTGTTTCTGGCTGGCATGGAGGAGAATTTATTCCCCCATAAAATGTCTCTGGAAGAGCCCGGGCGACTTGAAGAAGAGCGACGACTGGCCTATGTTGGTATCACTCGAGCGATGCAAAAACTCTATCTGACCTTTGCTGAAAGCCGCTCTATTTACGGTAGCGAGTCATTTAACTCGGTATCGCGCTTTGTACGGGATATCCCCAAAGAAGTGATCGAAGAGGTGCGCCTACAGAGTACGGTGAGCCGACCGACCAGCTATGCACGGGGAGCTCTGAGCAGTGATCAGGGCGACGACACGGGTTTCACCCTGGGGCAGGGAGTTAATCATCAGATCTATGGTGAGGGCGTTATTCTCAACTTTGAGGGCAATGGTCCCCGCGCCAGAGTGCATGTTAGTTTTGCCGATGTGGGGACCAAGATATTAATACTGGCATCAGCTAATCTGGTCGCCCTGTAAGTTTTTGCAGACCGATCAAAATACGTTAGGAATTATCAAAATAAGGGGAATACCATGCGTTTAATCTCTCTGGCACTGATGTGCACACTGCTTATTGGTTGCGGCAGCGAAACTACCACTAGCACTGAGGCCACATCCGCACAGCCGGAAAAGACCTACAACTGGAAACTGGTCACCACCTGGCCAAAAAATTTCCCCGGCCTCGGTTTGGCACCAGAGAATTTTGCCAAAGATGTTGAGCGCATGAGCAATGGCCGCTTAAAAATTAAAGTCTATGGTGCAGGACAGATGGTGCCCGCCCTTGAGGTTTTCGATGCGGTATCTCAGGGGACTGCTGAAGTGGGCCATGGTGCAGCCTACTATTGGAAAGGTAAGATTCCAGCCGGAGTCTTTTTTACGGCGGTTCCCTTCGGTCTCAACGCACAGGAGATGAATGCCTGGATTCATTATGGTGGCGGGCTTGAGTTGTGGCGTGAACTCTACGAGCCATTTAATTTAATTCCCTTTGCGGGGGGCAATACGGGTGTGCAGATGGCCGGCTGGTTTAATCGCGAGATTAAATCAATGGATGATATCCGTGGACTAAAAATGCGTATTCCCGGATTGGGCGGTGAAGTGATTTCCCGCGCTGGCGGTATCGCGGTCAATATTCCCGGCGGTGAACTCTACACGTCTATGCAGACTGGTGTGATCGATGCGACTGAATGGGTTGGCCCCTACAATGATCGGGCCTTTGGCCTGCATCAGGTTGCCAAGTACTACTATTACCCAGGCTGGCATGAGCCGGGTCCGACTCTTGAGTTGATTATTAATAAGCAGGCCTATGAAACCCTGCCCGCAGATCTGCAGGCGATTGTCGAAGTTGCTGCCCGCGCCGCTAATCAGGATATGCTTGATGAGTACACGGCGAGAAATAATGCCGCCTTGGTCGAGTTGGTGGAAAATCACGGTGTTGAGGTTAAACAGTTACCCGATGATGTGATTGCTGAACTACAGCGATTATCCGTTGAAGTGGTAGAGGAGGTAGCGGCTGTAAACCCTCTCTCTCGTCGCATTGCCGATTCGTTGAAAGAGTTTGCCAAGCAGTCAAAATCCTACCATGCAATCTCTGAAGAAGCCTTTTATAACGCGCGACAAAAGTAGCTGGCAATCAGCGATTTACTGGAAATATTAGATATTAATTAGCGGCTTATCAAAGCCGCTATTAATTGTGCGTGTATTTAGTTGCGCCAGAACGTGGGTGTAAACAGCACTAGCAGAGTAAAGATTTCCAATCGTCCGAGCAGCATTCCCCAGCACAGAACCCATTTGGCAAAGCCATTAATATCAGCGAAATTAATCGCCACCTCACCCAAGCCGGGGCCGAGATTATTCAGCGATGCCGCCGTTGCAGACCAGGCGGTGACATAGTCGAGGCCCGACGCTAACAGCAGTAAAACCATCAGATAGAAAATCGCCAGATAGGCACCAAAAAATGCCCAGATTGCATCGACAACGCGGCTTGGCACGCGGCGATTATGAATCTTGATCGGCAGTAGCGCATTGGGATGCACCAGTCGATAGATCTCACGAATACATTGCTGGCCGAGAATCAGCATACGCCCTATTTTGATACCACCACCGGTGGATCCTGCACAGGCACCAAAGAAGGATAGGAACAACAGGAAGAATGGCAAAAAGCTTGGCCAGCCACTGAAATTGTCGGTGGTAAATCCGCTGGTGGTCATAATCGAAATAAGATGGAAACCGCCCTGTCGAATACTCTCACTCCAACCGTAAGTACCGCTGTAATAGAGGTACAGGCAGGTGATCAAAATACCGATCAGCAACAGGTAGATATACATTCTCGCTTCAGGGTCTGACCAGTAATGGGAGAGCTTTCGGTCGTGCCAGACATGAAAGTGCAGGGCAAAGTTAATACCTGAAATCACCATAAAAAAGGCACAGACGGCCATAATCGCTGAACTGTCGAAGAAGCCGATACTGGCATCATGGGTCGAGAAGCCGCCGATAGACACGGTCGAGAAGCTGTGACTGATAGCATCAAATGCCGACATCCCCGCCAGCCAATAGGCCAACCCACAGGCAACCGTAAGCGCCAGATAGATTTTAAACAGCACATTGGCCGTCTCTCTAATGCGCGGCGTAAGCTTGGAATCCTTCATTGGGCCCGGTGTTTCGGTGCGATACAGCTGCATACCGCCGACCCCGAGCATAGGCAGAATCGCCACCGCGATAACCACAATACCAATACCGCCGAGCCACTGCAGTTGCTGACGATAGTAGAGAATCGATTTCGGCAGATCATCCAGTCCGGAGATCACGGTGGCACCGGTGGTGGTTAAACCAGAGACAGACTCAAACAGCGCATTGATAAAGCTCAGGTTAGCGGTCTCAGAGAGCATTAGCGGCAATGCACCAAAAGTACTGAGTACCAACCAGAAAAATACTGTGATCAAAAAACCATCGCGGGTGCGCATTTCCGCCGTCACCCGTTTCGAGGGCAGCCAAAATACCAGCCCGACAATCAGGGTAATGGCAAATGCCAGAGCAAACATTGATGAGGTATCGTCGCCGTAGATAGCGGCCACAACGATCGGTGGCAACATGGTCAGGCTGAAAATCATCAGCAGAATGCCAAGTACTCGAGCAACGATATTGAGATGCATAAGTCGATAAGTCCTAGAAGAAGGTAAAGCCGACGGCAAAGAGTTTTTCAACCGCCTTGGTATTGGCCTTGTCGACCACAAAGACAATTACGTGATCACCACTTTCAATCACCGTGTCATGGTGGGCAATCAGCACTTCGCCATTGCGCACCAACGCTGCCAGCGTCGAGCCCGGTGGCGATTTGATATCACCGATTGCACGGCCCACGACCTTGGAACTTTTTTCATCGCCATGGACAATAATTTCCAGTGCTTCAGCAGCGCCGCGACGCAGTGAGTGCACGCTGACCATATCGCCCTGACGAACATGGGCGAGCAGTGAGCTGGTGGTTGCCTGCTGGGGCGAGATCGCAATATCAATGGCCCCGCCCTGCATCAGATCTGCGTAGACCGGATTGCTGATCAGGGTCATCACCTTGCGCGCGCCGAGCTGTTTGGCCAGCAGTGAGGCGAGGATATTCACTTCGTCATCATTAGTTAGGGCGAGGAATACATCGGCTTTATCAATATTCTCGTCGAGCAGTAATTCCTGATCGGTTGCAGAGCCGTTAAGCACCACGGTTTTATTTAGCTTCTCAGAGAGATGGCGGGCGCGCTCGGTGGAGAACTCAATAATTTTAATGTTGTAGTCGTTCTCAAGTGCCTTGGCGAGACGGAAGCCAATATTGCCGCCGCCAGCGATCACCAGACGATGATAGGGCTTTTCAAGGCGGCGCAGTTCACTCATCACCTTGCGAATATTTTTTCGTGCGGCGACAAAGAACACCTCATCGCCATCTTCTATTACCGTGTCCCCGGTGGGGAATATGGCGCCCTCTTTGCCGAAGACAGCCGCCACTCGAGCATCCACATTGGGCATATGATCTTTTAACGTGCGCAGTTGTTGGCCGACCAGAGGACTGTCTTTAACCGCGCGCAGGCCAACCATCTGAATACTGCCATCGGCAAAATCCAAAACCTGCAGAGCCCCGGGCTGTTCAACTAGCTTTTGGATGTAGTCCGTAACCACCTGCTCTGGGGTGATCATTACATCCACTGGCATATGGTTGGCGTTAAACAGTTTCTCTTTGTATTTTGGGTTGGTGTAATTGCGTGAGCGAATGCGGGCAATTTTAGTTGGCGTGTGAAACAGTGAGTAGGCCACCTGACAGGCAATAATATTGACCTCATCGCTACTGGTCACCGCGACCAGCATATCGGCCTCTTCAATGCCAGCGTTGACCAACACATTGGGGTGCGAGCCAGTCCCTGCAACGGTGCGGATATCAAGGCGATCCTGCAGTGCGCGCAGAGCCTGTTCGTTGATGTCGACAACGGTAATATCGTTGTATTCCCGAGCTAAATTCTCTGCCAGAGTCCCGCCGACCTGACCTGCGCCAACAATTACTATTTTCATTATTATTCCGGGTTGTTATCAGCCTTGGTTTAGCAACTTTTTACGCCTTTTTACCTAGCCGTGAGTAGTAAAAGCCATCGTTGCCATTGATTGTGGGAAACAGCTGTCGCCCATAATCTGTTTTGATTCCCCAGCTGCCATCTATGGTATCAATACTGGCATCCGCGGTTTCAGCTAAAAATTTCTCTATTACCTGATCGTTCTCATCCGGAAGAACCGAGCAGGTTGCATACAGCAAAATACCGCCTTCTTTTAATGTTAGCCAAAGGCTGCGCAATAGCTGCAGCTGTATTTCGGCTAGCTTAACAATATCTGTGGGTTTGCGCAGTAGTTTGATATCCGGGTGGCGGCGGATAACACCGGTCGCCGAACAGGGAGCGTCGAGCAAGACCCGATCAAAGGCCTGCTTATCCCACCAGCCCTCGGGATCACTGGCATCGGCAACTTTTAATTCCGCTTCGAGACCCAGACGAGCAAGGTTCTCTTCAACCCGCTGAATACGTCGGCTCTCCAGTTCAACCGCAACCACTCTGTTTAGGTCTGGCTGCGTTTCGAGAATATGGCAGGTTTTGCCCCCCGGTGCGCAGCAGGCATCTAATACCGACTGATCTTTTTCCAGGGTTAATAAGGCGGCGGCAAGTTGCGCCGCCTCGTCCTGAACACTGGCATAGCCGTTGTCGAAATTTGGTAGCTCGGCAACATCCATTGGCGCGGCCAGTAAAACGCCCTGCGAACTAAACTCTGTGGCTGTGGCCTCAATGCCCGCGGTCTTTAACTGTTCGAGATAAGCATCTCTGGATATCTGCTTTTGATTCACCCGCAGCACCATTGGCGCCCGCTGATTATTGGCAGCAATAATATCCAAGGCTATTTTTGAGCCCCAACCATTAAATAAAATATCCAGCAGCCACTGGGGATGAGCGCGGGTAAATATTGGGTTTTTATTGAGTTTTTTCTCTAATTCTTCACGCTGGCGAAGGTAGTTTCGCAGCACGGCATTAACCAACCCCTTAGCCCAGAGGCGGTTGAGTTTTGCCACTGCGGCCACAGTTTCATTGATGGCAGCGTGATCGGCGATTCGAGTATAGATAAGCTGATAGAGCCCGCTGGCTAAAAGACCCTGAATTTCAAACTCCTTCTCGCGCAGGGGTTTTTGCATCAGCTCTTTGAGCAATAACTCGATAGCGGGATACCAGCGCAGGGTGCCAAAGCAGAGCTCTTTAAACAGGCCGACATCTTTCTCGGCCACTTTTGGAGCGTATTCTGGCAATAGTGCCGAGAGTGATTTGCCGCGCAATACCTGAGCAATAACTTCGGCGACAGCGACTCGAGTATTCATTCGCGACCCAGCAGGGTTTGCGCGGTAAAGAGTTCAGCGCGGGACTTAAGAATTTCCGAAACCGGCATACGGGATTTACCGGGCAGCTGTATCACTGTTAACAGGAGTGACTGTTCGCCACAGCTGACTAGCAGCCCGCGATTATCAGCGCTGATTATCTGCCCAGCGGGCTGGGTTGAAGCCGGCCCCAATTCCGCCTGCCAAACTTTAATACGCAGATCGCCGAGCGTTGTATAGGCTGCAGGGAAAGGGTTAAAGGCGCGAATCTGTCTATCCAAAACCGCCGCAGATTTTGACCAGTCGATCAGTGCTTCTCTTTTATCAATTTTTGCCGCGTAGCAACTCTGGCTGTCATCCTGAACAACCGCCAGTGCTTTATTGGCCTGCAGATTGTCCAATGTGCTCAGCAGCGCAGGTGCGCCCAGCTCTTCAAGTTTTTTATACATGGTTGCGCTGCTGTCAGCACTGTCGATAGGACGGCGTGAAATACACAGCATGGCACCCGTATCCAGACCCGCATCCATTTGCATAATAGTCACGCCAGTTTCCTCGTCCCCCGCTTCTATGGCGCGCTGAATCGGAGCCGCACCCCGCCAGCGAGGCAGGATTGAACCGTGAACATTAATGCAGCCGAGTTTTGGGGTATCCAGAATGGTCTGCGGCAGAATCAAACCATAGGCCACAACCACCATAATATCCCCCTGCAAATCCGCTAGTATTTGCTGCTGTTCCGGATCTTTGAGAGATTGAGGTTGGAAGACCGGCAGGCTGTTAGCTTCTGCTAGGACTTTAACAGGACTTGCCTTGAGTTTTTTACCGCGACCGGCGGGCCGATCGGGCTGAGTGTAGACTGCGATCACCGAGTGATGCGGGCTGTCTATTAGCGCCTGCAGGTGTGCCGCGGCAAAATCTGGGGTTCCCGCGAAAATAATCTTCAAGCTGAAATTTTCCTATGCATTCTGTTTATGGATTTTTTCGAGCTTTTTACGAATTCGCTGACGCTTAAAAGACGACAGGTAATCGACAAATAACTTGCCTTCAAGATGGTCGATCTCATGCTGTATACATACCGCCAGCAGGCCATGAGCCTCTTCTTCAAAGGCATTGCCCTCGCCATCAAGGGCGCGAATCATCACGTGGGCCGGGCGGTCGATAGTCTCGTAAAACCCGGGCACTGACAGGCAGCCCTCATCATAGGGGCTGGTGCTCTGATCCAGAGCTTCAATCTCTGGATTGATAAACACCCGTGGCGGCATATCCTCTTCACCCAGATCCATAACAATAACTCGCAGATGAACATCCACTTGCGAAGCGGCAAGGCCAATACCCTGCGCATGCTTCATGGTGTCGAACATATCGGCGACAAGAGTCTTGATCTTGTCGTCAACTGCGGTGACCGGTTTGGCTACGGTGCGCAGCCTGGGGTCGGGGAATTCGAGAATCTTTAATATAGCCATAGCGAATGTGATAGATTTTTAAAAAAAAGTTAAAAGCACTGCTACCATTAAGTTAGCTCGGCGGCATTTTGCTTGGTACACCTTATCTTAAAGCTTTTAATTAAGAGCCATATGAACTGGCTAATAAGTTGAGAAACTCAAGGATGTTGGAAATTATACACTAACCCCGCCAAGAGAAAGGACTCACAGATATGAAAAAAATCCCATTCGTTGCAACTTTGCTAACGCCCCTGATAATACTGATGGCTGGGCTGCTCAGTATATCCAATGTCACGGCGCAGGCAGTTGTACTCAATGAAGATGTACCCGATAAGTATGTGGTTAAACGCGGTGACACCCTGTGGGATATCTCCGATGTTTTTCTTCAGGATCCGTGGATGTGGCCAGAAATCTGGCACGCCAATCAGCAGATCGAAAACCCCCACCTTATATACCCCGGCGATATCATTAGCTTGGTCTATGTCGACGGTGTGCCAACCCTGATCGTCAAACGCAGTCGCGACCTAAAATTGTCACCGCAAATTAGAGCCGTAGATCATATTGAGGCGATCAGTGCATTGCCCTTGGAGACGATTGATAATTTTCTATCGAAAAATCGCGTTACTGATGACGCAACACTGCGCAGTGCGCCCTATGTACTGGGTGGAACTGAGCGGCGGATACTGGTGGGCATGAAGGATGACTTCTATGCCCGCGGTGATTTCTCGGCCAACCGCCTGAACTATGGCATCTACCGTCGCGGTGACCCCTACCTTGATCCTGAAACCGGTGAACTTTTGGGTATTCGGGCAATAGATGTGGGATCGGCCAAAGTCAAAGCCCTTAAAGATGATATTGCGACTCTGGGAGTCAATCGTGCGGCGGGAGAGATTCGCATTAAGGATCGCCTGTTGGTCAGTGAAGAGCGCACATTGGCCTCAACCTTTTATCCCCGTGCACCGGCAACGGAGATTAAGGCTTCGGTACTCAATGTTGAAGATGGCGTGCGTAATGCCGGTGCCCTTGATGTTGTGGCGATCAACCGTGGCCAGCGAGATGGATTGCAAGCCGGTGATACGCTGGCTATTTCGAAGCGCGGTGATATGACTAAAGACCGCGTCGCCAATCAGCGGGTGCAACTGCCGGACGAGCGCATTGGGCTGCTAATGGTCTTTTACACCTATGAAAAAATGAGCTTTGGGCTGGTTATGGAAGCCGACCGGCAGGTGGATATTGGGGATTTGCTAAGCAATCCATAAAGGGCAATCCATAAAGGACAGTCAATAGCACCCATCTATCAGGACAAGGAGTGTCCCGTGGACAAGGAATCACATTACGCGCTGGTTTCCCAGCAGCTTGAAAAATTCACCACCAAACTGCAGCGCCAACTTCTCGAGTATTCGAATAGCTACAGAACTATCTTTGAGCGGCCGGCCGGTGATTATCCCGAGCAACTGTGGCCGCTGATAGAAAATCTTCAGGATCAATACCAGCAGCAAGGCTGGCGCGATCGAATAGACAGTATCGAGCAGCGCATAGAAAAAGCGGATGCATCCATTATTCCCATTACCAGCACAGATTATCCCCCCCTGCTCAAGCAGATTGTCGGTGCCCCGGCGCTGCTCTATGTGCGCGGCAATCGCGAAAATTTACATCTGCCTCAAATAGCGGTTGTCGGCAGTCGTCGTATGACCAGAGGCGGTGAAACCAATGCTTTCGAATGGAGTAAATTTCTCGCCGCTGGCGGTTTTGTTATCACCAGCGGTTTGGCTCAGGGGGTCGACGGGGTTGCGCATGCCGGAGCGCTTGCGGCTATGGGCAAGACTATTGGAGTGATGGGCACGGGTATAGATACCATTTATCCGCGGGAGCATCGGCGGCTGGCAGAAAATATTATCGATCAGGGCGGCACTCTCATTAGCGAGTTTGATCCGGGCACGCCTCCGCTTCCGACGCACTTCCCAAGTAGAAATCGAATTATTAGCGGTCTGAGCCTTGGAGTTTTGGTGGTTGAAGCCGCGCCGCGAAGTGGTTCGCTGATTACTGCGCGGCTTGCTCTTGAACAGAACCGCGAAGTGTTTGCGATCCCGGGCTCTATCCACAATCCCCAGAGTCGTGGCTGCCATCAAATTATTAAACAGGGCGCCCATTTGGTTGAGCGAGCTGAGGATATTATCCATGAGTTGCAAGGGGCGCTTGCCGGACTTGCGGTGTTGCCTGAGCAGTCGATGCCCCTGGCGCCCTCTCCGTTACCGCCAACCGAGGAGAAAAATTTACTGGCAGATGAATTAAAGCTTTTATCCGTGCTTGGCTTTGAACCTGTGAACATGGATAGCTTGGCAATTGACGGGCTGTTTTCAACGGCAGAATTGTCGCGCTTACTGGTTTCTCTAGAGCTAAAAGGGCTGATCGAAAATAACAGCGGCTTCTACCAGCGCCTGAGTTAGAAAAAAGTTTAGCAGTTTAAAAAACTTGTCTTGAGAATGATCTATCATGTAGTTGCTGATGCGGTCTGATGGCGTTAAAGAATGTCCGTTGAAAGCGAATGTTTTCCTAATCTTTAGCTACAGTTGCGTCGGGCTAAAAGTTACGGTAGCCTGCGCACCTTTCCTACATGGTGACCAAAAAATGACCAAGCCGTTTGTTGCAATTCTAATGGGTTCCGATTCCGATTTACCGGTAATGGAAGCCAGCTTTAAAATTCTTAAAAAATTCGATATTCCGTTTGAAGTAAAGGTGACCTCTGCTCACCGTACTCCAGCGGCAACACACAGCTATGTGACTGATGCGGACGCCCGCGGCTGTGCAGCATTTATCTGTGCAGCTGGTATGGCTGCCCATTTGGCCGGCGCTGTATCTGCGACGACTCTGCGCCCGGTTATCGGTGTGCCGATCAATGGTTCTCTGGACGGTTTGGACGCTCTGCTTTCAACAGTACAGATGCCTGGTGGAATTCCAGTTGCGACCGTAGCTATCGGCAGTGCTGGTGCTAAGAATGCCGCTTACCTTGCCGCACAGATTATCGGTGTTTCCGATAAGTCTATGCACGAAAAGCTGCTCAAAGAGCGCGCTGACAATGCTGCGGCAATTATTGCCAAAGATGCTGCATTGCAGGAATCGCTTCAAAACGGATAATCTATCCGTGACCGATTGGGTGAGCCATCCACAGATTTGTCGTGCAGCAGAGTTGCTGGCACAGCAAGCGGTGGTGGCTTATCCCACCGAATCGGTCTGGGGCCTTGGCTGTGATCCCTGGTCTGCCCCTGCAGTAGAAAAAATACTCCAACTTAAAAAGCGCAATGTCGATAAGGGTCTTATTCTTATAGCCGACTGTATGGAGCGCTTTGAGCCTTTTCTGGCCGGATTGGAAGAGCAGCATCTGCGTCGTTTCCGAGAGCCAACCGCAAAACCTACCACCTGGCTGGTGCCAAACAATGGTTCAGCACCGCTGTGGATTACTGGTGGCCGTGATACATTGGCACTGCGGGTAACTCAGCATCCAGTTGCGGCGGCGCTGTGCAAACTTGTTGGCGGCCCTTTAGTCTCTACCTCTGCCAATCCTCAGGGATTGCCGGCAGCTGTATCAGCCTCTGAGGTGGCGAGCTACTTTGGCGCCACCATCGACCTGAAGGTTCCGGGTTCGGTTGGCAGCTCAGCAAAACCCAGTGAAATCAGATATTTAATTAGCGGGGACGTTGTTCGTGAAGGATGATGTGCAAAAAATCGATAAGGCCGCAGTCAAAGAGTACCTGCTCAATCTGCAGGATAGTATTTGCCAGGCTTTGCAAGCCGTGGATAACAGCTCCTGGAAAGAGGACAGCTGGACTCGCGAAGAAGGCGGGGGTGGCCGCAGTCGCGTGCTGGTGGATGGTCCGGTAATTGAAAAGGGTGGGGTTAATTTCTCCCATGTTTTTGGCACCCAGATGCCGGCTTCGGCAACCCAGAATCGTCCGGAGTTGGCGGGTCGCAGCTTTGAGGCCATGGGCGTATCTCTGGTAATTCATCCGCAAAATCCCTATGCCCCAACCTCCCACGCCAATGTACGATTTTTTATTGCGGAAAAAGAAGGCGCGGAGCCTGTCTGGTGGTTTGGCGGCGGCTATGATCTAACACCCTATTACGGTGATGACGAAGACTGTCGGCACTGGCACCAGACCGCTAAAGCTGCCTGTGACCAGTTTTCGCCAGACTACTACCCGCGCTTTAAAGCCTGGTGTGATGACTACTTTTACTTAAAGCATCGCAATGAGCCGCGGGGGATTGGTGGGCTGTTTTTCGATGATCTCAATGAGCCCGGCTTTGAGCAGAGCTTTGCCTTTATGCGCAGTATTGGCGACAGTTTCAGCAAGGCCTACCTGCCGATTTTACAGCGTCGCCACAGCATTGAGTTTGGTGAGCGCGAGCGACAGTTCCAGCTCTATCGTCGCGGCCGCTATGTTGAGTTTAATCTGGTGTTTGACCGCGGCACGCTCTTTGGTCTGCAGACTGGTGGTCGCACAGAATCTATTTTGATGTCACTTCCACCGCTGGTTCGCTGGGAGTACGATTGGACTCCCGAGCCCGGCAGTGCCGAGGCGCAACTCTACGAGAAATATTTGATCCCCAACGACTGGGTCTAATACCGGAATATAAGATGACTGATAAATACGCTGTTTTTGGAAACCCGGTTAGTCACAGCCGATCGCCACAGATTCACGCGGCATTTGCTGCGGCAACTGAGCAGGATCTCAACTATGAAAAACAGCTTGTGGCTGTGGATGGTTTTGAGGCTGCGGCTGATGAGTTCTTCGCTGCTGGCGGCAAAGGTTTGAATATTACCGTTCCATTTAAGCAGGAAGCCTACTCCTATGCGGCTCGCCTAACACCGCGCGCCCGCCATGCAGGTGCAGTCAATACGCTGACTATGCAGGATGATGGCACGGTACTTGGTGATACTACCGATGGTGTCGGGATGATCGCAGATATAGTCGACAATCTCGGCTGGCAAATTCGCGCCAAGCGGGTTTTGGTGCTCGGTGCTGGTGGTGCGGTGCGCGGTATTTTAGAGCCGTTGATGGCTGAGCAACCCCAGCATGTGGTGATAGCCAACCGCACGCTGGAAAAAGCACTGCAGCTATCCAAGGGTTTTGCTGAACTGGGTTATATTCTCGGCTGTGGTTTCGACATGTTGCCCGGTCAGGAGTTCGATCTGGTTATCAATGGCACTAGCACTAGCTTAAGTGGTGGTATGCCGCCCTTGCCGGACGACCTGATTCCGGCGGGATCCGCCTGTTACGATATGATGTACGCTGCTGAGCCGACGCCGTTTATGAAGTGGGGTCAGCGCTTGGGTGCAGAGACTGCCGATGGTTTGGGCATGCTGGTTGAGCAGGCCGCTGAATCATTCAATATCTGGCGACAGGTTAAGCCGCAAACTGCCGAAGTTATAAAAATTCAGCGCAGTTCTCTCTAGTTATTTTCCGCCAGATACTGATCTTTGAGTTTGACGTAGTTGGCTGCGGAGTAGCTGAAAAAGGCTTTTTCCTTTTCTGACAGTGCGCGCATCTGCTTGCAGGGATTGCCGACATAGACATAGCCGCTGACCAGGGTCTTGCCCGGCGGTACCATGCAGCCGGCACCGACAATCACTTCATCTTCAATGACTGCACCATCATTAACAATGGCTCCATTGCCAATTAATATGCGGTTGCCAACGGTGCAGCCGTGGAGAACGGCGCGGTGGCCAATAACGACATCGTCGCCGATATTCAGTGGCCAGCCATTGGGGTTAAAGTCGCTGGCGTGGGTAATATGAAGTACGGCATTGTCCTGTACATTGGAGCGATCGCCGATTCTTATAGAGTGCATATCGCCGCGAATAACGGCGCCGGGCCAGACTGATGCGTCGTCACCCAGATGCACATCGCCGATTACGGTTGCGGCGGGGTCGACGTAGACGCGTTGGCCGAGTTTTGGAGAAATACCTCTGTGACTGCGAATTGAGTGATCCATATGCTCTAATGCCCGATATAATAAAGACTCCTATTGTGGTGATATTTAGATGGCTTTTTCAACCCAAAAACGATTTATCGCAGGTGTTACCTGTCCCAAGTGCGCGAAGATGGATAAGCTTCAGGCCTATTCTCTGGATGGCGTTGATTACCGCGAGTGCGTTAGCTGCGGGTTTCGCGATGAGATGCGGGTTTTTTCTGAGCCCCGCGAGTTGGAGACTCGGGTTAATAGTGCGGCTGATTTGCCGGAGAATAAGGTTTCTACGGTTAAGTTGGTTGATCCTAGCTAGTCTTGTGACTCTTTGGTGTTAATGTTTCTGCCACTCTGCCCGGCCCGCATTCCCCGGTACGCACTATCAGGGAGCAATTTCCGCTTTCAAATATACAGGTTCAGTGTGTTCTGGCAGTGCTTGCTGCTAAGGATTTGTCTTGGCTGTGTGACGAGTTTCTTGCGAAAATTACCCCCTGACATTGCGCCCCTGCTTCGTCGTTTGCTGAGAGCGCCTTAAAATGACCATTGATGATAGTCATTTTAGTTGCTATCCTTTATGAGTATTAATCTAGGATCAGAATTAGGAGGTCTTATGCAGCATCTTTCCAAGTCCCAATTTAAGCCGAAAGCACTGGAAATCATGCGCTCAGTTGAGCAAGGCGGCGAGCCCATTATCATTACCGACCATGGCAAGCCTGTGTTAGAGCTAAAAGCCTATGTGTCTAATGATATTGACCCGATTGAACTCCTTAAGGGTAGCGTCGTTGAGTTTATAGATCCCTTTGAGCCTATTGCAGAGGATGAATGGGAGTCTGCCAGTTGATCGTACTCGATACTCATGTGTTGCTCTGGTGGATGTCTGATGATGGTAAGCTTTCAACGAAGGCCAAAAGGGCGATTGCCAAACATCTGGATCAGGAGCGCAGCATATTGGTTTCATCAATTTCCGCGTGGGAAATTGGTATGCTGGTTCACCGAGGCCGTCTAACGCTAAATATGGATGTTGATTCCTGGTTGGCCGAGGTAGATAAGATTCCAGCCGTTGAATTTGTGCCTGTTGATAATTCGGTGAGCGTTAGGTCGACTTGCCTTCCTGGTGAGTTTCACAAAGATCCGGCAGACAGAATGATTGTTGCCTTGGCCAGACACACCTCCTATCCTTTGATTACAGCAGATGAGAAAATCTTAGCCTATAAGCACGTAAAGACGCTGTGGTAGTTTTAATAAAAAGCAGTTTGAGATTTAAGTCTCAAAAAAATCAATAAGTTGCATTTTAGGTTCGATTCTAATGCAGCCGCACCCGAGAATTCTGGCTTTTAAACAGCAGACGAATATTTGAAGATTCAGTTAAGCAGGGGAAGCGCTCGGTGGGATCTTTGCCAAGGGCGCTGCTGTATTCAAACAGCTTTACGCTCAGGGCTTTATCTTTGGCTATAAATGCCAGCAGTTTATCGTTGAGCAGTTGGATGGCGCCGTCGATCTGATTGGCGAAGGGTTCGCCAATAATATGGTGAACAATCAGGTTTGATCTGGTCATATTGACTGGGATAACCGGGCAGTTGTAATTGGCGCTTAAAACATCATTGAGTTCTTCGAGCAGCCGGTGAGCTAGGTAGGCCTGATACATATTGGCTTCTAGGCTCTCTTCCACAGACATAATACCCTCGGGCACATCGAGAAACTCTTTGGCGGTCACTATCTGTTGGGCAATGGCGCCGCTAACGCCTGCGGAACTCAGAAAATCTTCAAAGGCAGTAATCAGATCTGGCACCAATTCCACATAGCGTTCAATAAAAGATGCCAGAGCAGTAGTCCCATCACCCTCTCTCAGCCGTATAGACGCGTGTAGGTGCTGTACTCGTTCGTTTAAGTATGCAACCAAAAAGTCGCTACTCTGTGCCGAAAGTGGAGCCATGGGCAACTCTCTGTTGATGTTTTTGTCGAGGAAATATCCGTTCTCAGGGCGTATATCCGCTTGAGGTCGCAGGTTTAGCTTTAACGACCATGATCTAAATCTAGCAGAAAATGCGCTCTGCGCCACATAGTTTGGTCATTTTTTGTAGTTAGGCTTTGAGTGAACTGTGTACAGACAGTACCCCTATGGTCGGCAATTCAAGCGGTTTTTCAGTAGTGATAACAGGTTTGCTTTGCTATACTGCCGCCGCTTTTAAACTGCTCGGTAAGATTAACTGGGTAAATTTAAAAAGTTTTGGCTTAAAAATCACAATTACCACGGAGAAACAAGCGATGTTGAAAAGAGCGAAAGCACTTTTCTTGAGTCTGTTGAGCCTTGTTGTTTCATTGCCCGCACTGGGCAGCGCAGTCGTCGAAACGTCGACTAGGCAACTCAATATGCCCCAAGGTGTTACCGAAGTTAGTCAGGCCGCATATGACATTCATATGATTATGGTTTGGGTCTGTACCGTTATCGGTGTCGGCGTTTTTGGTTTTATGTTCTACGTGATGTATGCGCACCGCAAATCTCGTGGCGCAGTAGCTGAGAACTTCCATGAAAATTTAGTTGTAGAGCTGCTTTGGACAATTGTTCCAGCCATTATTTTGATCATTATGGCGTTCCCAGCAACGACTGCACTGTTAAAAGTCTACGATACAGACAATCCTGATATCGAGATCAAGATTACTGGTTACCAGTGGAAATGGCAGTACGAGTACCTCGGCGAAGGCGTTAAGTTCATGAGTGAACTCAACACCTCCCTCGACGAAGTCTACGGCCGTGCGCCCAAGGGCGAGCACTACCTCCGCGAAGTCACTGAGCCGCTGGTTCTGCCTGTCGGCAAAAAGATTCGCTTCCTGGTAACAGGCAATGACGTAATTCACTCCTGGTGGGTTCCCGACTTTGGCGTTAAGCGCGATGCTATTCCAGGTCTGTTCACCTCCGGTTGGGCAAAGACTGACGAGCCTGGCATCTATGTCGGTGAATGTACTGAGCTATGTGGTCTTGGCCACGCCTTTATGCCTGTAGTAGTAGAGGTTAAGGAAGAAGCTGAGTACAACGAATGGTTGGCGGGCAAAAAAGCTGAAGCAGTCGAGTACGCTTCCACTATCGGTAAAGAGTGGACAGCTGAAGAGCTTATGACCAAAGGCGAAGGCGTCTACCTGCAGAGTTGTGCAGGCTGCCACCAGGCTGACGGCGGCGGTATTCCCGGCGTATTCCCAGCAATTAAAGGCAGTCCAATCGCCTTGGGACCTCAAATAGGCCACATTGCAGTATTGATCGACGGTGTTCCCGGCTCAGCCATGCAGTCATTTGCTGACCAGCTTTCCGAAGTCAATATAGCTGCGGTTATTCACTATCAGCGAAATGCCTGGGGCAACAATGTTGGCGATGTAACTCAGCCGATTGATGTTCTCAACTACAAGCAAAGCAAATAAGGGAGATACGAATATGGCACATGGTCCCGCAACTCTAGCAGACGGCTGGAAGGCTTATATAAGCCGCTGGGTGTTTACTACTAACCATAAAGATATCGGTACACTGTACCTGTGGTTCAGCTTTGCAATGTTTATTCTGGGTGGTGCGTTTGCAATGATCATCCGCGCCGAGCTGTTCCAGCCCGGCATGCAGCTGATTAAGCCCGAATTTTTCAATCAGATGACCACGATGCACGGACTGGTCATGGTATTTGGCGTGATTATGCCGGCCTTTGTGGGTCTGGCTAACTGGATGATTCCCCTGATGATCGGGGCACCGGATATGGCGCTACCTCGCATGAACAACCTGAGCTTCTGGATCCTACCTTTCGCGTTTGCGATCCTGACTTCAACACTGTTTATGGAAGGCGGCGGTCCTAACTTCGGTTGGACATTCTACGCACCACTGTCGACCACCTATGCTCCTGAATCGGTTAACTTCTTCATCTTTGCGATCCATATTATGGGTGCCTCATCAATTATGGGCTCCATCAATATTATCGCGACCGTAATGAACATGCGCGCACCTGGCATGACTTACATGAAGATGCCGCTGTTCGTGTGGACCTGGGTAATTACTGCATTCCTGCTAGTTGCTGTTATGCCAGTACTGGCCGGCGCAGTGACTATGATGCTGATGGATATCAACTTCGGTACCAGCTTCTTTAACGCCGCTGGTGGCGGTGATCCGGTTCTGTTCCAGCACGTGTTCTGGTTCTTCGGTCACCCCGAGGTATACATCATTATCCTGCCAGCATTTGGTGTGGTATCGCAGATTATCCCAACCTTTAGCCGCAAGCCTCTGTTTGGTTACTCGTCAATGGTTTACGCCACTGCAGCGATTGCCTTCCTGTCGTTTATCGTTTGGGCTCACCACATGTTTACTGTAGGTATGCCAATCGCCGGTGAGCTGTACTTTATGTACGCAACCATGCTGATTGCTGTGCCAACCGGTGTGAAAGTATTTAACTGGATCACCACCATGTACAAAGGCTCGCTGACCTTTGAAACCCCAATGCTATTCAGTATTGCTTTTGTAATCCTGTTTACCTTTGGTGGCTTCACCGGTTTGATGTTGTCGATTGCAGCAGCGGATATGCAGTATCACGACACCTACTTTGTTGTGGCCCACTTCCACTATGTAATGGTTGCGGGTGCGGTATTTAGTGGTACAGCTGCTATCTACTACTGGCTGCCAAAGTGGTGTGGAAAGATGTACAACGAAACTATGGGTCAGGTTCAGTTCTGGGTAGCATTTATCGGCTTTAACATTGCCTTTATGCCACAGCACTTCCTGGGTCTGGCTGGTATGCCACGTCGCTATGCGGATTACGGTCTGCAGTTTGCTGACTGGAATATGGTTTCCAGTGTTGGAGCATTCATCTACGGTGGCGCTCAGATCATGTTGTTATTCAATGTGATCATGACTATAAGAAAGGGCAAGCCAGTAGTTGAAGATAAAGTATGGGAAGGCGCTGAAGGTCTCGAGTGGACTGTAGCAACACCTGCGCCTTACCACACTTTTGAAAAGCCGCCACTTTACAAGTAATAAAGAAGAGCAAGCATATGAGCTTAGCAGTCTCTAATCGCAAGTTGCTGATTAAACTCCTTTTAGGGGCTGTTGCTATGTTTGCATTTGCGATCTTTGTATTGCCACCAATCTATACGCTGTTTTGCGAAATCACCGGACTCGGTGGCAAGACAAGCAGCGAATATACGGCGGTTGATGTCAGGGTCGATACATCGCGCGAGGTGACGGTCAGATTTGTCGCCTCAAACAATGCGCTGATGCCGTGGGAGTTTAGGCCCACGATGGACAAGGTTGTGGTGCACCCGGGCGAACCTACGGAAATTACGTATTTTGCTCGCAACACAACTTCCGAAGATATGGTTTCCCAAGCGATTCCAAGTCTGGTGCCAAACAATGTGGCCGATTATTTCCACAAGACAGAATGTTTCTGTTTTGACAATCAGCCGTTGGCAGCAGGAGAGCAGGCAGAATTGAAGCTTGTATTTATAGTAGATCCGGATTTACCGGCTAGCGTTAACAGCATGACGCTATCCTATACGCTGTTCGATATTACCGATCGCACAGCTTTTCCGGTAGCACAGATTAAGTAGTTTTCAGTGAGAGCTGGAAACAGATAAACGGAGAGTAACGATGTCAGACGAAAGTACTTATTACGTACCAGAACAGAGCAAGTACCCCATTGCAGCGGCTACTGGCTTTGGTCTTATGGCCTATGGTGCGGCAAGCTGGGTTATTGATAGCAGCAACCCATACATCCTGATACTTGGCACCCTGGTCATGACGGTTGTTATGTGCATGTGGTGGAACACAGTAATCACAGAAAATATGCAGGGTCTGGCCAATGCCCAGCTCAAACACTCCTATGTACTGGGTATGCTGTGGTTTATTTTCTCTGAAGTAATGTTCTTTGCCGCGTTCTTTGGTGCGCTGTTTTACCTGCGTGTAATCGTCAACTCCTGGTTGGGCGGTGATGCAGCTATTGGTATTTTTGACGATACGCCAACAGATGCAGCAGTGGCTAACAACGAACTGCTATGGCCTGGCTACCAAGCCCAGTGGCCAGTAATGGAGACCCCGGATCAAGCCGCCAATGGCGATGCAGCGATCTTTAAAGGCCCGGATCAAGCCATGAGCTTCCCCGGCTGGTCAAATATCCTCAGCTGGTTACCACTCTGGAACACCGCTGTTCTGCTGACATCAAGCTTCACTGTGCATATTGCGCACACGGGCTTAAAGAACAACAACCGCAAGCAATTTGTTACCTGGTTAGGTATCACTGTAGCGCTTGGCCTGATCTTCTTGGTTTTGCAGGCAGAAGAATATATCGAAGCCTACCAGCATATGGGTCTGACTCTAGACTCAGGTATCTACGGTACAACCTTCTTTATGTTGACCGGTTTCCACGGTGCTCACGTAACTCTGGGTACGATTATGTTGATGGTCGCTTTCTTTAGATCATTAAAGGGACACTTTACAAACGACGACCAGTTTGGCTTTGAATCAGCGGCCTGGTACTGGCACTTTGTCGATGTAGTTTGGGTCGGCCTGTTCCTCTTCGTCTATGTTCTAGACTAATTTGGGGTGCTGTGGACAGTAAACAGTCCACGCAGAAACAAGACCAAAAAAAACGGCCAGACAGTTTGTCTGGCCGTTTTTGTTTAACGCTAAAGTTTAAGTTCTATAAAAAACTGGCTATTTGGGCGCCGGTGCAGCATTTTGTGGGTGCAACTGACGATCCCATGGTGCCTGACTTTTGATCTGCCCTGTATATGCACCGTATATAATGGTGGCGATCAGAAGACCCGCCAGAGTGATACGAATGCCAAGGGCGTAGAGCAGGCGCTTTTTATTGTCGCCACCCAAGTCTTTAACGAGAAAATTCAGCCCGCCAAACAGGCTGATCAAAATGGCAATAAACAACAAGACGATAATAGTCTTTAAAAGCATGACAAACTCCAAAACTGAAAACAGAATTTAAACACAAATGACAGATCAGCCACAGCAAACAGCAGATAAATTTTTATGGCAGCCCAATGCCAAGTTGCTGCTGTTCGTCTGTCTTATGACCCCGCTGCTAATTAGCCTCGGCTACTGGCAGCTGGACCGCGCTGAAGAAAAGCGTCAGATACTGGCTGAATTTGTCGTCAATCAGCAGTCGGCACCAGCGGCACTGGCCGATCTCAGTGGCGACACCAACTTACAGTATCGAGCCGTGCAGTTGAGCGGCAAACTGGATGCAACGCGCCGTCTTTTACTGGATAATCGCGTCCGAAATGGCCGGCCCGGTTACGAAGTCTTTGAAGTGCTAACACCTGTAACCGGTAGCCACATGATACTGGTTAACCGCGGCTGGGTTCAGGCATCGCTAGATCGCAATCAGTTGCCAGAGATTGAGCCGGTAGCAGGTCAGGTGCGACTGAGCGGCTCACTCTACCGAGTGCTAAAAGGCGGCTTACAGCTCGACGACGGTATCGATGTTGTCAGCAACTGGCCGGCTCGAGTCGGCTGGGTTTCAGCAGTGCGAGCCGAGCGGCTCTTCGGCGATCAATTTTTCGCCTATCAACTGCGCCTCGACAGTGACTCACCGGGCGCACTGGAGACAGGCTGGCCAACCGTAGCGGTACAGCCGGAAAAACATACAGCTTACGCTGTGCAGTGGTTTGTAATGGTATTGGTGTTATTGATAATGACCCTCAATGCCAACTCCAATATCGCAGCATGGTTAAAATACAAAATGGGAAATCGCTAATGAGTGAACAATCTTCAAACAGCCAAAGCTCTGGCAGTAACAGCCCGCGCAATAAGGGAATGAAAATCCAGATCTGGATTATGTTGATTATGGTCGGCAGCGTGATGCTGGCCGGCACGTTGATGGTGCCCACCACCGAAGAAGAGCGCGAGCGTATGATCGAGCTGTTGGGCACCACCAATCAGGGCAAATTGATCAAGCCGGCAATTGATATTAGTAGCGCCCTTGAAGAAGAGACTGCCAGCTCCCTGAAGTGGAAGATTCTGGTCGCTGGTGGACAGAGCTGTGATGACAGCTGTCAGCAAGTGATACTCGATACCCGGCAGGTTCATATCCTCATGGGCAAGCTGGTTCGTCGCGCCGAACGTGTCTATCTGGCCGATTCTGCGCAGCTTGATGGCGAGGAATTTGACCAGTTGGCGCTGGCCCATCCGCACCTGAGTATTCAGCGCAATGGATTGAGCGAATTAAGCACACTGTTAGCCAACAGCTCTATGGATTGGGATCTCAGCGATACCCGCTATATGGTTGTAACACCAGACAATGATGCGATTCTCTACTACACACAAGATGACGACGTTATGGGTTTGCTGGACGATCTAAAGCACCTATTAAAATATTCACCAGATCGTTAATAAAAAAAGCCGAATAACGGGAGTGCAGCACAATGCCGCAAACTGATACAAAAATAACAGGCGTAAGCTGGCGCGACTATTTAGAGTTGTGCAAGCCGAACGTCGTCGCGCTGATGATACTGACCTCATTGATCGGCATGCTGTTAGCCACAGATCAAATGGTGTCACTAGACGTGCTTATTCTCGGTAATTTGGGAATCGCCCTCTGCGCTGGCTCAGCTGCCGCGGTCAATCATATTGTCGATCGTCAGATCGATGACAAAATGGCCCGCACCCACAACCGACCTATAGCCCGAGGCCGTATCGAGCCCTATCAGGCAATAATCTTTGCGCTGGCTACCGGTGTGGCCGGTATGGCGATACTGTTAGTTTATATCAATCAGATCACCGCCTGGCTCACCCTCGCCTCCTCTATTGGTTATGCCTTCGTCTACACCATGTATTTAAAGCGTGCCACGCCGCAGAACATTGTGATTGGTGGCCTTGCCGGCGCAGCCCCTCCCCTGCTGGGCTGGACCGCGGTCACGGGTGAGATTCACTACAACGCCCTACTGCTAGTATTGATTATTTACGCTTGGACGCCGCCGCACTTTTGGGCGCTGGCGATTCACCGCAAGGACGACTACGCTAAAGCAGAAATCCCCATGCTGCCGGTAACCCATGGCGAGCAGTACACCAAGATCAATATTGTGCTCTACACATTGTTGCTAATTATTATCACCGTACTGCCCTTTTTGACCGGAATGTTTGGCTGGCTGTACCTCGCGGGTGCCCTGCTGTTGGGTGCAGGTTTCCTCTACTGGTCGCTGGTGATGCTGCTCGGTGAAGATGACCAGTCGGGAATGAAAACGTTTAAATACTCAATCACCTATTTGATGGTGCTGTTCTGCATTATGTTGCTCGACCATTATTTGATTGAAACGGTAAGAATTATTTAAGCACCTTTAGCAAGAGGCGCTATTTTTTTAATAGCCAGATTTGCCAGTTAACTATTAAGTAAGGCCGCTGTTAGGCGAGCCATTTTGGAGATTAAGCCATGAAACAACAGACAAGAATTAAACTGACCGTGGTCGCCGTACTCGGCTTTATCGTACTGGTAACCCTCGGCTTTATCTGGCGCATGAATCAGCCAGTGCAGATGTCTGCTGCCGAATTGCGTATTAACGGTGCCATTGAACTGAGCACCCCAAGAATCTTTAGCGACTTTCAGTTAACCGATCACCGCGGCGCACCGTTTAGTCTCGAGAACCTGCAAGACAAATGGACGATTTTGTTTTTTGGTTTTACCAACTGCCCTGATATCTGCCCAACCACCATGGCCACCCTTGCTGAAATGTATCAGGATCTCGGCGATGGAGAAAAAGAAGAGCTGCAGATAGTGATGATATCCCTTGATCCGGAGCGAGATACCGTAGAGAAAATGGCCGATTATGTGCCCTACTTCAACGAAGATTTTATCGGTGTTACCGGCGATCCCAACTTTGTTCTGCGCCTCACCACTCAGCTCAATGTTGCCTACACAGAGGTACCCCTCGGTGAAGATAACTACACGGTTGATCACAGCACTCAGCTAGTACTGATTAACCCCAAAGGGCACTACCACGGCTTCTTTAAAGCGCCCCATGCGGAAGTTGCTCTAAGACAGACCTGGCGTTCAATCAGCAACGCATTTTAAGTACTAAGTAGCCCTGCTTCGCCGGCGGCCTAATTAGCTGCGCTGGCGAAACAGTAGAGAGAGAATAAACAGCAGCGCGGCGCAGACCACCACCGATGGCCCAGCGGGCGTGTCGGCATACCAAGACATTCCCAGCCCCATAATCACCGTTAACATTGCGATTGCGCTGGCAGTGACTGCCATTTGCTCCGGGGTATTGCTGATTCGCCGCGCAGTTGCTGCAGGAATAATCAGCAGCGCGGTAATCAGTAGAACACCGACAATCTTCATCGCAATTGCGATAACCAGCGCAGTGATCAGCATCAGCGCAGTGCGCACCGCACCAACTCTAACCCCCTCCACTGCCGCTAAATCTGCATGCACAGTAATATTGATCAGCGGCTTCCACAGCAGAATCAGCAGCAGCACAACCGCGCTCGCCACCCCATAGATAACCCAGAGATCATTTAGCGTCACCGAGAGAAGGTCGCCAAATAGCAGCGACATCAGATCGACACGTACATCCGGAAGCAGTGAAATAAGCACCAGACCGGTAGCCAGTGCGGAATGAGAGAGAATTCCGAGTAGCGTATCCAGCGACAGAATCCCGCGCTGCTCCAAATACACCAGTCCCAGCGCCATCAGCAGCGGAATAGCCGCCACGGTAATGCTCAGATTAATATTCAGCAGAACACCAATAGAAACCCCGAGCAGTGCCGAGTGCGCCAGTGTATCGCCAAAATAAGCCATGCGCCGCCAGACCACAAAACAGCCGAGAGGCCCTGCAACCAGAGCAACGCCGAGTCCCGCGAGTAAGGCGTACAAAAGGAAATCAGTCATGATTACAGCCCTCCCCGTGTTGGTGAACACCCTGACTGTCCAACACCTCACCGTGAATACTGTGTTGATGATCGTGGTGATGAGAGTAAATAGCCGTGGTTTGGCCAAAGATATCTATATAGGCGGGATCCTGAGTCACCTGCTCTGGATGACCCTGACAGCAAATATGCTGATTCAGGCAGATAACCTGATCAGTTGCCGACATCACCAGATGTAAATCGTGGGAGACCATTAATACACCACAGTTTAGAGACTTCGAAAGCTCGCCAATCATCTTATACAGCGCATTTTGTCCAGTCACATCAACACCCTGCACCGGCTCATCGAGCACTAAAAAGTTGGGTTTGCGCAAAATGGCCCGCGCCAACAGCGCTCGCTGAAGCTCGCCACCGGACAGCGTCTGAATAGGTGACGCAGCCAGATGGCTTATCCCAACCATGTTCAGTGCCTCATGGCAGGCGCTATGAGAGGCATTGGCCAGCTGGAGAAAACGACAGGTGGAAATCGGCAGGCTGGGGTCAATGCTGATTTTTTGCGGCATATAACCAATCTTTAAGTCACTGGCCGGCGTAATTAAACCGCTATCAGGGCGTATAAGCCCGAGAATAAGTCTTACCAGAGTGGATTTTCCGGCACCATTGGGGCCGATCAATGTGGTAATCTCTCCCTGCATCAGGCGCATGGAAATATTTTGCAGTACGGGGCGCTCGTTAAAGGACTTATTGACCTTATCCAGGGTAATCAGTGGATGGCTACTCATGATCTTGCTTCCCGTCTTCGGCGAAATCTTGTTCTTGCTCTGAACTACAGTTAGGGCATAGACCAAAAAGCTCAAGAGACTGGTCTTGCAGTGTAAAATTGGCTTTTTCGCAAGCGCTCTCAAGCAGGCCGTTAATACTGTTTAGCGCCACTTCGGCGGCACTTCCGCACTGGTTGCAGATCATAAACAGATTGCTGTGATCACTGGTCGGAAAAGGGCAGCCGATATAGGCATTAAGGGAGGCAATACGGTGTATTAAGCCAACCTTAAGCAGAAATTCAATGGCCCGATAAATAGTCGGTGGGGCTATAGACTTGCCAGAGATTTTCGCCAGCTGATCCTGAAGCTGATAGGCACCCATTGGACGGTGGCTCTGCCACAGAAGACGCAGAACGGACTCGCGCGTTGGCGTAAGACGGTGATTTTCTGCGGCACAGAGGTCGTTAGCGCGGGCCAGCGCAGCATTGATACAGCGGCGATGGTCATGGGGAGAATGAACTAATTTCGCATTGGTAAGCATAATTTTTCTATTTCAAGGTTAGTCTTAAATTTCTAGCCTAATTAAATGTTAAGTTATAACATAACAATGATAAAAACAATTAAACTTCAGCTACTTAGCTTGAATGTAAGGAATAATCTTGTCAACAGTTAAAAAGATACAGTATAACGTGAAACTGACTGCGTTAGCTTTAATGGCGCTTTTTTTCAGCGCTTCGTCATTGGCGGGGGAGCCAGATAAAACAGGGCTCACAGCGCAAAAGCCGTTAATTATCACTACCATTAAGCCGCTGGCGATTATTGCCAAATCTGCGGTGGCTGATAATGCCCGAGTTGAATATCTGCAAGCCGCAGTGCAATCCGCTCATGAAGTCTCGTTTCCTGTCTCTGCCTTAAACAGAATAGAGCAGGCAAATCTTATTATTTGGATTGGCGATGGATTCGAAGCGCGCATCGCCAAGCCGATGGCGCTGTTGTCAGAGGCCAGGCGGCTGACGGTTATGGAGCTAGACCTGTTAACCGCTAACAAAAATCAGTCTGAAGAAATAGATAAAGAGGCCGGCTCAGATGATGATCACCATCATAACCTGAGGTTTGATCCCCATGTCTGGCTAAACCCGGCCAATGCCAATATTGTCGCAAGCATTATTCAGCAGCGGCTGGGGCTGGCAATCTCTCCAATAATGGAATCTGCGCAGATAGAACAACTTAAAGCCGATCTCGAACCCTACAAAAACAAAAGTTTCCTCACCCACCATGATGCCTACGCCCATTTCTACAAGGCTTTTGGTCTTGGGGGCGGTCTTTCTATTCGCGATGCTAGCGGTGCCAGTCAGGGTGCCAGAAGCCAGTATAGGCTTCGCCAGCGCGCTCAGGAAGTTGACGCCAGTTGCATTTTTATCGAGCCGCAATACGCTGATAAAGACGCACAGGTGTTAGCCCGAGAGCTGCAATTGCCGCTGACGATTCTAGATCCGCAGGGATTTGACCAGCCATTAAATAACAACAGTTATGGTGAGTTTATGACCGGACTGGTGGCGCAATTTAAGGTCTGTTTTGACTAAATCGTGTATCCTCTGGGCAGCGAAAAATTACCTTCACAAGCCACTAGATCATATTAAAGATTATGGAAAATATGGACACTAAAACTCCGCTGATTCTCGTTGATGGATCCTCCTACCTGTACCGCGCCTTTCATGCGTTGCCGCCGCTAACTAACAGCAAAGGTGTGCCCACCGGAGCGGTAAAAGGTGTGATTAACATGATGCGCAGAATGCTCAAGGATTACCCCGAGAGCACGGTAGTGGTGGTGTTCGATGCCAAGGGCAAAACATTTCGCGATGAAATATACAGTGACTACAAGGCTCAGCGTCCGCCAATGCCCGACGATCTGCGAGTACAGATAGAGCCAATCCACAATATTATTAAAGCCATGGGCTTGCCGATGCTGATTATTGACGGCGTTGAAGCCGATGATGTTATTGGCACCTTGGCCGTGCAGGCCACAGCAGCCGAGCAGCCGGTGGTTATTTCCACCGGTGACAAAGATATTGCCCAGCTAGTGAATGAACATATCACTCTGATCAACACCATGAACAACTCGACCCTGGATAGGGCAGGGGTGATTGAAAAATTTGGTATCCCACCAGAGTTGATTATCGATTATCTCGCCCTGCTGGGCGATAAGTCCGACAATATTCCCGGAGTGCCCGGTGTCGGAGAAAAAACTGCTCTCGGTTTACTGCAGGGAATAGGGGGGCTGGATGATATTTATGCACGCCTCGACGAAGTCGCAGGCCTCGCCTTCCGCGGTGCCAAAACCATGTCACCAAAACTGGAAGAGCACAGAGAGCTTGCCTACCTCTCCTATCTGTTGGCAACCATCAAGACCGATGTAGAAATGCCTCTGCAACTGGACGAGCTCAAAAACGGCGAGCCAGATCAGGCAGAGCTTTTGAGTCTGTTCAGAGATATGGAGTTTAAAACCTGGATTGAGGAAGCTTCTTCAGCCACGGCGGCAAACGGCACCGCTGAGCCTAAGCAGTCGGCTTCGGAAAAATCAGAATCTGATGCAACTAGCGCAGCAGAGGTCGTGGAAAAGGAAGAGATCAACAAAGATTATCAAACCGTTTTAACCGAAGCAGAGTTTAATCTGTGGATTGATAAGATAAAGTCTGCCGAGCTGGTAGCCGTGGATACCGAGACAACCAGTCTCGATTATATGCGTGCCAAATTGGTCGGAATCTCGCTGGCAGTTGAGCCGGGAGAGGCCGCCTATATCCCCTTTGGTCACGACTATCTGGGTGCCCCAGAGCAGTTATCTCAAGAGTTTGTACTGGAAAAAATTAAGCCGCTGCTAGAAGACCCCGCAATCGCAAAAGTGGGTCAAAACCTTAAATATGATATGGGTGTACTGGCCCAGCACGGCATTGAACTGCAGGGTATCGCCTTTGATACCATGCTCGAATCCTATGTCCTCGACTCCGTGGCCACCCGTCACGATATGGACAGTCTGGCACTAAAATATCTCGATCAAGAGACCATTAAATTTGCCGATGTTGCCGGCAAAGGCGCAGCACAAATTACCTTTAATCAGGTGCCTTTAGAGCAGGCAGGCCCCTATGCTTCCGAAGATGCCGATATAACGCTGCGTCTGCATAACCAACTCTGGTCGCAGGTCTCCGCTGAGGCATCTCTTGCCAAGGTCTTCAATGAAATTGAACTGCCATTGATTGAGGTGTTGTCGAGAATTGAGCGCACCGGCGCGCTGGTCGACGACACGCTGTTATTTCAGCAGAGTCAGGAATTATCTGAGCGATTGGCGGAGCTTGAAACTCAGGCATGGGATCTAGCCGGCCAGCAGTTTAATCTCGCCTCCCCCAAGCAGCTTGGGGAAATAATGTTTGAAAAGCTCGAAATTCCGGTGCTCAAGAAAACCGCCAAGGGAGCGCCTTCGACAAAAGAAGAGGTGCTGCAGGAATTGGCGCTGGACTACCCGCTGCCAAAAGTGATTTTAGAGCACCGCGGTTTAGCCAAGTTAAAGTCCACCTATACCGACAAACTACCGGTAATGATCAACCCCGAAACCGGGCGTATTCACACCTCCTATCATCAGGCGGGAACCGCGACCGGACGGCTTTCATCCTCCGATCCCAATCTACAGAATATTCCAATCCGCACCGCGGAGGGCCGCCGTGTTCGCCAGGCATTTATCGCCAAGCCGGGCTCTGTGTTGGTGGCTGCGGATTACTCTCAGGTCGAGCTGCGGATTATGGCTCACCTTTCAGAAGATCCAAGTCTGTTAGCCGCGTTTAACGCCGGTCAAGATATTCACCGCGCCACAGCGGCAGAGGTATTTGGTGTCGAGACTGACGCGGTAACCACTGAACAGCGGCGCAGCGCCAAGGCCATTAACTTTGGTCTTATCTACGGGATGTCAGCCTTTGGTCTGGCCCGTCAGCTGGGGATTAATCGCAAGCAGGCCGCTGAATATATCGAGCTCTATTTTGCCCGCTATCCCGGCGTGCAAAACTATATGAATAATATTCGCTACACCGCCGCCGAAAATGGTTATGTCGAAACCTTCTTTGGTCGTCGCCTCTATCTGCCAGAAATAAATTCCAGAAACGGTATGCGTCGTCAGGCTTCCGAGCGCACGGCGATTAATGCGCCAATGCAGGGAACCGCCGCCGATATTATTAAGCGAGCGATGATTTCCGTCGATAGTTGGCTGCAAAACAGTGACTTGGAAAGCCGCATGATTATGCAGGTACACGATGAGCTTGTACTGGAGGTGCCGGAGTCAGAACTGGAAGCCGTTAAGCAGGGGCTGATGGAGCACATGGAATCAGCCGCCGAATTGCTGGTTCCACTGGTGGTGGATGTAGGTGTTGGGGATAACTGGGACGAGGCTCACTAGCAGTTTTCTTGTCTTTGGGGCAGTAAAAATAATCATTAATGTGAAGATGCAACGGCACTAGTCAGCAAGGTTTAAAAGTTTTTTCACTTTTTTGTAATTATTTTTGAACTATCTGGTTTTGGCCTGTCTTACTAAGTGCAAGACATGATTGCTTACTCTCCCCCAAATTAAGCAACCTGCAAAGCTAAACTCCCAAGCAAAGCAACGCATACCCCGGTCCATCTTGGATCGGGGTTTTTTTATATCTGTTGATAAGGCGTTTGAATTAGAGGAGAAGGTAGAGGGTTTAAGCGAAATTAAGCTTTGGCTGGGCCGCTGGAAGAATCACTGGAAGGATCGACAAAGTCGGCACTCAGCCAATGGCCTAAAACGGATTCTAGTTCTGGAAGACCCTGTTTCTTGAGCGAAGAAAAGGTTTGCGCACTCATTAGAGTGCAGCCGGGATCCATATCGCGCAGATGTCGCTCGACCATCAGCAGGGAGTTCTGAGCGGGACCGCGCTTAAGCTTATCCGATTTGGTTAACAGAATATGAACGGGCAGTCCGGCCTGTGCCGCCCAGTTAAGCATCTGCAAATCAAACTCCTGAAGCGGATGGCGAATATCCATGAGCAATACCAGTCCAGCCAGACTCTGACGCATCTGCAGATATTCAGCGAGGTGTTTATCCCACTCCCGTTTCATGGCGATGGGCACTTTCGCATAACCATAGCCGGGCAGGTCGACTAGGCGTTTGCCGCCATGCAGCTCAAAGAAATTAATCAGCTGTGTTCGACCCGGCGTCTTACTGGTTCTGGCCAGGCCTCTATTGCGAGTCAGAGTATTTATGGCACTGGATTTACCGGCATTTGAGCGGCCGGCAAAGGCAATTTCACAGCCGCTATCAGCCGGACATTGCTTCAGAGAGGGTGCGCTAGTCAGAAATGAGACGCGCTTATAATCAATATGATTCGAATCCATGGCTAAAGGGTCATTATCTCGCTGTAAGAAGTGCTACTTATTAGTATATAATGCGCCGGCTTTAGCCGACGTGGCTAATGTTAATGATTCCAACCTGCAAGTTATTCAGGTTGGAGTTCATATATAAGTTCTATTCTAGCGGATTGCACGAGTTGATTAACCATGAAAAAAAGCTTTTTTAGTATTATTTGTCTGATGGCTGCACTGACAGCAAATCAGGCCCTGGCATCTGGTGATGCTGTAGCGGGAGAATCGAAGGTAGCTGTATGTGCTGGCTGCCACGGTGGTGACGGTAACAGCATGGTTGCTTCATTCCCTAAACTGGCCGGTCTGGGCGAGAACTATTTAGTTCGACAGCTACGTGATATCAAGTCTGGCGAGCGCGCTATTGCCTCGATGACGGGTATTCTGGACGCTTCTTCAGATCAGGATCTGCAAGATATGGCGGCCTATTACAACAGCCAGACCAGACAGATCTCCGGTGCTCAAGAGATTACTCTTATTGGTTACAGCGATCCCGACGAAGCGCTTCAGCTCGGCGAGAATATCTACCGCGGTGGCAATCTTAAGACCGAAGTAGCAGCCTGTATCGGTTGTCACTCACCCGCCGGTAAAGGCAACGACCCTGCTGGTTACCCAGCCCTGGGCGGCCAACATGCTGACTACATTGAGAGCCAGCTATTGCAATACCGCAGCGGCGAGCGCGCCAGCGGTGGTAACGCAAAAATTATGCAAGGTGTTGCTGAGCGTATGAGCAACAAAGAAATTAAGGCAGTGGCCAATTATATTTCTGGGCTTAACTAGTACTGAGTTAAAACGTTGATGGAGTGGGCTGGAAGATCGGCCCCTCCAATTTTTACCAATGGTTGTAAGGGAGTTTCCTATGTTGCGTCGTGTTTATAGCTATTTCTTTTTGTTGCTGATGTTGCCCGCCTCTCTGGGTTGTGCTGAATCAGAGCAATACAAAGCTGGTATTGACTACGAAGTTCTGCCACAGGCTGTCAGAACAGCGAACCCAAATAAAATCGAAGTTAACGAAGTCTTCGCTTATACCTGCAATCACTGCTTCGACTTTGAATCGGTTCTGCACCCCTGGGAAGAAACTCTGGCTGACGATGTGGATATGCAGCGCACACCAGCCGTCTGGCAGCCAGCGATGGAACTCTATGCCCGCGCCTACTTCAGCGCCGTAGCACTGAAGGTTCTAGATAAGGTTCATATGCCGATTTTTGAAGCCATCCATGTTCGCAAAGAAGCGGTTAGAAGCGAGCAGGATGTGGCCAAGTTTTTTGTTGCAGCAGGTATCGACAGCGTTAAATTTTCTAAAGTATTCAACTCCTTTGGCATGACCAGCATGGTCAATCAGGCCAAAGCCAGAATGCGTAGCTACCGCACTCAGGGAACCCCTGAAATGGTTGTAAACGGCAAGTACAGAATTAGCAGCAGAATGACGGGTGGTTTTGATGGAATGATCAAAGTCGCCGACTTCCTGATTGCAAAAGAGCGCGCTGCCGCCGCTAAGTAACCATTAAAGCCTCAATTGTTTAGAGTGAAACTTGCAGCCCCTATCAGTGCAATGGGCTGCAATATCAAGTTTATTTAAAAACGTTATTTTAAAAGAAGTTATCAGGAAAATATGAAACCGACGATTAAACCGAACAACCCGAATTTTTCCTCAGGCCCCTGCTCCAAGCGTCCCGGCTATGATGTAAACAATCTCGATATTGCCACACTGGGCCGTTCACATCGCTCAAGTCTGGGAAAGGTTGCACTGGGTCGAGCATGTACTGACACCGCCGAAATTCTTGGGCTGCCAGAAGGCTACCGAGTCGGTGTAGTGCCCGCATCTGATACAGGTGCTGTAGAAATGATTATGTGGTCAGCGCTGGGTGCGCGACCGGTAGATATTTTTGCCTGGGAATCCTTTGGCAGCGGCTGGCTTACCGACGCGGTAAAGCAGCTCAAGCTCGACAACCTGAACAGCTACACTGCCGATTACGGCAAATTACCTGACCTCAGTCAGGCCAACCCGAATAACGATATAGTCTTTACCTGGAACGGCACCACTGCCGGCGTAAAGGTAGAGAATGCAGACTGGATTAGCGACGATCGCACTGGACTGACTATCTGTGATGCAACCTCCGCCGTATTTGCCATGGAGATGCCCTGGGAAAAGCTCGATGTTGTTACCTTCAGCTGGCAGAAAGTGCTCGGCGGTGAAGGCGCTCACGGTATGTTGATTCTCAGCCCAAGAGCGGTTGAGCGTCTTGAGAGCTACACTCCTGCCTGGCCTCTGCCGAAAATTTTCCGCATGACCAAAGGTGGAAAATTGATCGAAGGTATCTTCCGCGGCGAGACGATTAATACACCCTCAATGCTCTGTGTTGCTGACTATCTGGATGCACTGGATTGGGTGCGTTCGATTGGTGGATTGCCCGCAGCGATTGCCAAATCAGAAGGCAATCTTGAAGTTCTAAAAAGTTTTGTCGCCACCCGTGACTGGGCGCACTTTTTGGCAGAGGTTCCCGAGCAGATTTCCAATACCAGTGTCTGCCTGACCCTCGATCTCGACGCAGATCAAGTTAAGCAAATTGTTAAGCTGTTGAACGCTGAAGGGGTTGCCTACGATATTGGCGCCTACCGCGACGCTCCGGCTGGACTGCGAATCTGGTGTGGTGCCACTGTTGAAGAATCTGATCTTGAAGCACTGCTGCCATGGCTCGATTGGGCTTATGAGCAGGTGTCTCAGTAAGTAGCGCTGCGGCTATAAAAGCGCCGCTGCTAATAAACAACCAAAAATTTAATTGATAGAAACCAAGAACATAAAGCGAGAAGAAAACAGCTATGTATAAAATTCGTACCTACAACGCAATCTCATCAAAAGGTCTAGAGCGCTTCCCGGCAGACAGCTATCAGGTATCCAGCGAGTGCGCTGACCCCGTTGGCGTTTTGCTGCGCAGCCAGAAGTTGCACAGTGAAGTTCTACCTGAATCCGTAGTTGCTGTTGCCCGTGCCGGTGCTGGTACCAACAATATTCCCACTGCCGATTACACCGAGCAGGGTATTGTTGTATTTAACACCCCTGGCGCCAACGCCAACGCGGTAAAAGAACTTATCGTTGCATCACTGTTGATGGGTTCGCGAGATATCTATGGCGGCATGAACTATGTTCAGGGCCTCACCGAGATCACTGACTCCGGAGAGATGGGGCAGCTTTTGGAAAAAGAGAAAAAGCGTTTTGCCGGTGGCGAAGTACAGGGCAAAACTCTGGGTGTGATTGGTCTGGGTGCGATTGGCTCAATGATCGCCAATCTGGCCCTTGAGCTGGGTATGGATGTTGTGGGTTACGACCCGGCAATCTCTGTCGAAGCCGCTTGGCAGCTGTCGAGCAATGTTGAACGTATGGACAGCATTGAAGCTCTATTGGGCCGCTCTGACTTTATTACTCTGCACGTACCTGCAATTGCTGCCACCAAGCACCTGATTAACAGCAAGACCCTCTCTATTATGAAGAGCGGCGCAAAGATTCTTAACTTTGCCCGCGAAGAGATTGTCAGCTCAGCCGACGTGGTTGAAGCACTGGATAAGGGCGTAATCAGCGGTTATATCACTGATTTCCCTGCCCCTGAATTACTCGGCCGCAAAGATGTACTGCTGATGCCACATATTGGCGCCAGCACTGCAGAAGCGGAGGAGAACTGTGCGGTTATGGCCGCCAACCAGCTGATGGATTTCCTTGAGAACGGAAATATCCTCAACTCGGTTAACTACCCCCAGATCAAAATGGCCCGCAATGGCGGCACGCGCATTACCTTCACTAACAAGAATGTGCCTAAAGTTCTGGGTAATGTTCTGTCGATACTGGCGGATAGCAACTTGAATGTTGTCGATATGGTAAACAAGAGCCGCGATGAAATTGCCTACAATATTATTGATATCGAAGGTGACTTCAACGACAGCCTGCAGGCAAAGATTGCCGAGGTTGAGGGTGTTGTTCAGGTTCGCATTATCTAATTCGGTAATGCTGAACTGAAAAAAGCGCCTTCGGGCGCTTTTTTTATGGGCTAGATTTACGGGCTAGATTTACGGGCTAGGTTTTCTCGGCAGAGAACAACTTCGCACGCACTGTGCGCCGGTATTCCTTTGGGCTATTGCCAGACCATTGCTTAAACCGCGATGAAAACCAGCTGGCATCTTTATAGCCACTGTAGTTGGCAATCTCCAAAATCGACAGATCGGTATTTTTAAGAAGATCACAGGCAAAGGTCATACGCACCTCAGTCAGATAATCCCCCGGCGTCTTACCCACCGCAGCCATAAAGCGCCGGTTAAAGGTGCGCGTTGTCATCCCAAACTGTAAGGCAAGATCGGGCACTGAAAGCTGTTTGCTGTGATTATCCTGAACCCACATCTGCGCCTGCACAATGGTCTCATCACTGTGCCGATTAACCTGCTGATCGCTAAGGCTGATCGGGTCGGCAAGATTGCGAATTTCATGAAAGAAATTACGTTGCGCCTGTCGAGCAATAACCCGCCCAAAGATACGTTCCACCTGATGCATAATCAGCTCGGCCATGGCATTAATACTGGCCGCACAGTAGATATTGCCGGCCTGAGTGGTGAAGTGCTGACGGGCTAACTTAATCTTTGGATAGGCCCGCTGAAGCTGATCAAAATAATGCCAGTGGGTGGTCGCCGGCTTATCATCCAAAAGCCCCGCCTCAGCTAAAAAGCAGACACCGGTACCGACCGCAGTAAAGTTACAGTTATATTGATGCTGCTCCTGCAGCCAGGGAATGTAGGCCCCGTGTTTTAGCACCGCAGGTCTTGGATTGCGCCATAGAGCCGGAATATGAATCAGGTCGCTGACAAAATCTTCTTCAATGGAATGGGTTGGGTTCAGTTCGAACCCGGAGGAGGTTTGCACGGGCAAGCCATCGGCGCTGACACGGCGAATAATCAGCTCGCTCTGCTGCTGTTTTGTTGCCCGCGCCATGGACTCTGCAAACTGAAATATCTCCGCCGCCAGCGTGCTACTGGAAACGAGCATATTGTCACAGAGTAAAAGAGTGAGGTTAAATGCCATAATGGTGCAAATGTATCATATTGCGGCCAAATAACTATAGTAAGTGGCTTAATAATAAAAGAGAGGTGGGTTATTCAGCCCTAAACTACAGTCATACCAATTAAAACCACGCAGGGAACAAACTATGGCTAATGCATTGCCAGTTATTGTGGGATTCGGAGGCTATAGCGCCGCCGGACGCAGCTCTTCTCATCAGGCATTTCGCCGCATGATTCTCGAATCACTGCCAACGCCAGAGCAGCAGAGCACGGTTGTAAGCCTTGCCTGTTTAATGGCTCAGGTAACCGTGGAGGGAGAGAGCTACCGTGATCTGCAAGGCAATCTGCTCAGTGCCGCTGAGGTGGATAAGCAGTTTAGACCTGAGGTTATTAATGGCACCCTGATTCGTCGGGTTGAATCCTTCGATCCGGCCCATGTTCCGGGCAATAAAAAGATTTCCTTTGAAAGCGATCAGAATCAGCCGATGGTCTTTTCAATGTTAAAGCGCGATATGCCTCGCTCAATACCTGAAGATTGGCAGGTACGCGATCTGGATAATGGCAGTGTTGAAATAACCGCCTCAAGTGCCAGTGAATATTTAGTTGAATCCCATTATGAGTTGGCGGCAAAAGCGGCGGGTCAGTTACCGAGCGGTTTTAGCCCCGGCGATCACTACAATGCGCGCTTCCATCCCCGGGGTTTGCAGATGGCCATACTGGGTGCCAGTGATGCCGTACATTCCATGGGAATTGAGTGGGATAAGGTATTAGATTCAATATCTCCCGACGAAGTGGGTGTTTACTCTTCAAGTGCTCTAAGCCAGATGAATGAAGAGGGTTTTGGCGGTCTATTGCAGGCCCGCCTGAAAGGCAGTCGCACCACCGCCAAGCAGGTACCACTGGGTCTTAACTCAATGCCGGCAGACTTTATCAATGCCTATGTGCTCGGCAGTGTTGGTCACACCGAAGCTATTACTGGTGCCTGTGCCAGTTTCCTCTATGTGCTTCAGGCCGCGGTGCGGGATATTCGCAATGGCCGCCGTCGAGTAGCGATTTTAGGTAATGCGGAAGCCGGTGTTACACCGGAAATTATGGAAGGGTTTTCCAATATGAATGCCCTTGGCAGTGAGGAAAATCTTTGCAAGCTGGATGGCACAGATACGGCGGATCTGCGCCGTGCCAGCCGACCCTTTGGCTACAACTGTGGATTTACCCTCTCTGAATCCTGTCAGTATTTGGTGCTGATGGATGATGCTCTGGCAGTTGAGTTGGGTGCAGATATTCACGGTGCGGTTCCCGATGTATTTATCAATGCCGATGGCGTGAAAAAATCCATTTCCGCCCCCGGTGTTGGCAACTATATTTCCATGTCAAAAGCAGTGGCAACGGCAATCAGTATTGTCGGTGAAGACAGCGTTAAAAAGCACAGCTTTGTCCATGCCCACGGTTCCAGTACTCCGGCCAACCGCACGACAGAATCTGAACTGATCGATAGAGTGGCCAGCGCCTTCGATATTTATGATTGGCCGGTAACGGCGATCAAATCCTATGTTGGCCATTCACTGGCCACCGCCAGTGGTGATCAGCTGGTAACCGCACTGGGAACCTTTAAGTACGACATGATTCCGGGCATTAAAACCATTACCGAAATTGCGCCGGATGTGCATCAGGAGCGCGCTCGCTTCCCGCTATGTGATATGGATGTCAGTGACACCAAGATGGATGTCGCCTTTATTAACTCAAAAGGCTTTGGCGGCAACAATGCGACGGCTTTAGTGCTTTCACCCAACAAGGTAGAAAGCATGCTGGCGACTCGTTATGCGGATCAGTTCGATGACTATCTAACCAAGCGTGAAGGCACTCGCAGCGCGGCGGCTGAGTATGCCCAGCGTGCCGACAATGCCCAATTGGATGTAATCTATCGCTTTGGTGAAGCGCTAATTGATGATGCGGATCTAACGATTTCCAGTGACGGCATCAATATTCCAGGCTTTGCTCAAGAGATTGTTTTTGACAAGGAAAACCCCTGGTCGGATATGGCATCAATTGATAATGCAGTAAAGGACAAGCCACAAACAACTGAGGTTGATTAACCCATATCCCCCCAGAGTGATTGCATAATACTGATGGCCGCCAGTGGCGCGGTCTCAGTGCGCAGAACACGAGGCCCCAGTGCCAGCGGTTGAAAACCCTTTTCAATTGCCGCTTCAATTTCTCGCTCACCAAGTCCGCCTTCCGGGCCCACTAACAGACAAATATCCTTCACTGCCTGATGTTCACTCAGGCGTTTCTCGGTGCGGTGATGCAGTACCAGTTTTAAGCTCTGATCATTATCTGCCGTAGGAAGGGTATCGGATTGATGCAGCCATTGATCAAGCGGGGTTGGATTGTTGATGGTTGGAACCAAATTGCGCTGACACTGCTCACAGGCGCTGATAGAAACCTGCTGCCAGTGACGAAGTTTCTTCGCCAACCTTTCACCGTTGAGTTTGACCTCGGTGCGCTCGGTAAACAGGGGGGTGATTTCCGTAACGCCCAGTTCGGTGGCTTTTTGCACAATCAGATCCATGCGCTCGCCGCGGGAGACCCCTATAGCCAGATGCACTTTCAGCCCCGACTCGCGATCGATATCGCGGTGCTTAAGAACCTTCACCGAGACCTTATTTTTGCCGACCTCGGTTAACTCTCCAGAGTACTCACCGCCCTGACCATTAAACAGAGTGATTTCCTGCCCAACTTTCATGCGCAGGGCAGAGCACAGGTGACGCGCTGCACTGCCGTCGAGATCTACGCAGCTATCACAGCACAGGCTCAGGTCAGTGAATATTCGTGGAATACGCATGGCACTAAATTAGCGGGCTTCCGGAAAGCCGAGATTGCGACAGAGAGCATCGCTAACTTGCCATTGATTCATGGTGTAAAAATGCAGCCCCGGCGCGCCGCCATCGAGCAATTTCTGACTGAGCTCAGTGATAATATCAATGCCATAGCTAGTCAGGTCTGCGATATTTTCACTGCGCTCTTTAAGCTGCCAGCGCAACCAGCGGGGAATTTCAGCGCCACAGCTTTCAGAGAAACGCAGCAGATTGCTGTAGTTAGTCAGCGGCATAATGCCTGGAATAATCGGCTCGCCAATGCCCGCTTTGGTGCATTCATCGACAAACTTAAAGTACGCATCCGCGCTGTAAAAATACTGCGTGATTGCACGATTGGCACCGGCTTTAAATTTTTCACCCAACCAGTAGATATCCTGACTGTAGCTCTCAGCTTCCGGATGAATCTCCGGATAGGCCGCGACATTGATATTAAAGTGATCGCCAGTGTGCTCGCGAATAAAAGCCACCAACTGATTGGCGTGAACCAACTGTGCGGCACCGCCCATACCAGAGGGCAGGTCGCCGCGCAGAGCGACTAGATCACTAACACCGGATGCCTTGTAGTCATTGAGTAGAGCCAGCACCTCATCTTCAGCGCTGCCGCCAAAGGAGATATGAGGTGCTACGGAAAAACCGTCGGCCTGAATCGCGGCAACCTGATCCATGGTAGTGGCGCGAGTTGAACCGCCGGCACCATAGGTTACCGAGAAAAATTCCGGATTAAATTTCCCAAGCTCCTGGCGGGTGACCGCCAGTTTGCTTTTCCCCTGATCGGTCTTGGGTGGGAAAAACTCAAAGCTGAGGTGGGGTACATCATTGTTCATTACAAATGCTTCCTTTTAGCCAAGCTGTGATTTGTACAGCTTAGTACTTGTAGCTTTCGCCTTTAAATGGGCCTTCAACTGGCACCTTAATATAGTCAGCCTGGGCCTGACTCAGGGTGGTGATCACACCGCCAAAACCACCGACCATATGGCGGGCAACTTCTTCATCCAGATGCTTGGGAAGAACTTCAACACGCAGCAGATCAGCTTTAGTGGCTTCGTCCTGAGCGGCGTACTGACGCTGGTACAGATCGATCTGTGCCAGAACCTGATTGGCAAAAGAGCCATCCATAATACGGCTTGGGTGGCCAGTGGCATTACCCAGATTCACCAGACGACCCTCGGCTAACAGTAGCAGATGATCGTTGTTGGCGCGGTCGCGGTAAACTTTGTGAACCTGAGGTTTAATCTCATCCCACTCCCAGTTACTGCGCATATAGGCGGTATCGATTTCATTGTCGAAGTGACCGATATTACAAACCACACAGCCACTCTTAAGGGCTGCGAGAATATCTGAATCACAGACATTGTAGTTACCCGTGCTAGTTACCAGCATATCGGTATTAGCCAGCAGATCGGTGTTCACACCTTTGGCTGGGTCGCCTTCATTGTAAGTTGAAACCACTTCAAAGCCGTCGAGACAGGCCTGCATGGCGCAGATTGGATCTACTTCAGTAACCTTAACAATCATGCCTTCCTGACGCAGTGACTGAGCAGAGCCTTTGCCCACATCGCCGTAGCCAACCACAATCGCTTTCTTGCCTGACAGCAGGTGATCGGTGGCGCGCTTAACCGCATCATTCAGGCTGTGACGACAGCCGTATTTGTTATCGCACTTAGACTTGGTAACCGAATCGTTAACATTGATCGCCGGTACTTTTAGTTCGCCGTTTTCAAGCATTTCGTAAAGACGGTGAACGCCGGTAGTGGTCTCTTCGGTGACTCCGTGAACTGCATCCAGAACCTGCGGATATTTGGTGTGCAGTAGGGCGGTTAGATCGCCGCCGTCATCGAGAATCATATTGGCATTCCAGGGCACACCACCTTTTAGAACCTGCTGTTCCAGACACCACTCATACTCTTCTTCAGTCTCGCCTTTCCAGGCGAAAACCGGTGTGCCATTGGCAGCGATTGCCGCGGCAGCGTGATCCTGAGTCGAGAAAATATTGCACGATGTCCAGCGCACTTCAGCGCCCAGCGCTTCGAGTGTTTCAATCAGTACTGCAGTCTGAATAGTCATATGGATGCAGCCGAGAATGCGCGCGCCAGCCAGAGGCTGTTCTGCACGGTATTTTTCGCGCAGCGCCATCAACGCCGGCATTTCAGATTCAGCAATAGAGATCTCTTTTTTGCCCCATTCGGCGAGAGAGATATCGGCAACTTTATAGTCAGCCTGTTCAGCATTAATTGGGTGTATTGATGCGTTCATAATTGTTTGCCTATTAAACATTAATTAATTTTAAATTTGTCATCCACAGCATGTCTTACTCTCGCTCTGGGTATTTCTTTCCTGTTATTTATATCTCTTGTCATCCTGAGCGAAGCCGAAGGACCTCTGCCCATCTGCCTGAGACCCTTCGACTTCGCTCAGTGTGACTGACCTTGGTGGAGTTATACCCACCCGCGGCCAATACAGTTCACATATTTAAAGTGCTTTTTAGAGCGCCTTACTTTTTAGAGCGCTTTGCTAAGGTCAGCCACCTTGTCAGTTTTTTCCCAGGTGAAATTTTCTTCCTCACGACCAAAATGTCCATAGGCCGCGGTGTCTTGATAAATAGGGCGGCGCAGGTCGAGCATTTCAATCAGGCCTCTGGGGCGCAGATCAAAGTTATCGCGAACCAGAGCAATAATTTCGGCATCGGATAATTTGCCAGTGCCAAAGGTATTGATACTGATAGAGGTAGGCTCGGAAACACCAATCGCATAGGAGATCTGAATCTCACAGCGATCAGCCAGCCCAGCAGCGACAATATTTTTTGCCACATAACGACCCGCATAAGCCGCCGAGCGATCCACCTTGGTGGGATCCTTGCCAGAGAATGCGCCGCCACCGTGGTGCGCCATACCGCCGTAGGTATCGACAATAATCTTGCGTCCGGTTAGCCCGCAGTCACCCATGGGGCCGCCAATAATAAACTGGCCGGTCGGGTTGATATGGTATTGGGTGCCACTGTGCAGCCAAGCTTCAGGCAGCACTGGGCGAATAATTTCTTCAAGCACCGCTTCCTGTAAATCTGGCAGGGCAATATTGGGTGCGTGCTGGGTTGAGAGTACAACCGCATCAATAGCTACCGGAACACCCTCTTCATATCGCAGTGTTACCTGACTTTTTGCGTCCGGACGCAACCAGGGCAGTACGCCATTTTTACGCAGCTGCGCTTGACGCTCGACCAGTCGGTGAGCGTAGTAAATGGGCGCCGGCATCAATACATCGGTCTCGTTGCTGGCGTAGCCAAACATCAAACCCTGATCGCCCGCACCTATATCTTTATCTTCTGCCGCATCGACACCCTGAGCAATATCCCCCGACTGCTTGCCGATCGCATTGAGCACTGCACAGGAGTTGCCGTCGAAGCCAACCTCTGAACTGTCGTAACCAATATTGGTAATAACATCACGAACAATCTGTTCGAGATCCACATAGGTATCTGTGCGCACCTCACCGGCAATAATGGTCATGCCGGTTTTAACCATAGTCTCAACCGCAACGCGGGAGTGGGGGTCATCTTTAATGATGGCATCCAATACGGCGTCAGAAATCTGGTCGGCCATTTTATCTGGATGGCCCTCGGAGACTGATTCCGAGGTAAAAATATTGTAATTAGACATAAACGTTCCCGATGTAATTTGTCTTTAAAGTTGCTGTTAGTTGTTAAGTGCTGGCGACTTAATAAATTGCCGCAGCTGAATTCGAAAGCCATTGCGCTGAGCCAGATAAAGGCTGTTGCCCTCTTCAAGGCCGGCAGCGGCGGCCCAGCGAGTTAATTCCTGAGGCTCGAAGCCGAGCCATAAATCGCCACAGGCTTTCTTGACCCAATCCTGATCGTGGGCGCAGAGATCAGTGATCAGCAGCACCCCTCTATCACTTAAAAGCTCCGCGCAGTCGCTGATAATATCCCCCGGTGTCGGGTTGTGGTGCAGCACCATATTCAGAGAAACGCAGTTACTGCGGAGCCCTTCGATGCGCGCCAAATCCGTATCACCCAATTTGAAATCGATATTTTTTAGCCCCTGAGAGGTGGCCCGTCCGCGACACTGCTCAAGCATCTCTTCCGAGTTATCCAGAGCGGTTACCTGCTTAAAACAGGCCGATAATTTGCCGAGAAACTGTCCGTAACCGGGACCGATCTCTAGGGCTGAATCCCTGCTGCCGATACTGCTTTCAAGAAAGCTCTCAACGCTATCGCCGTAGTCCGACCAGCTGGCAATCAAATCCTGATTCTCTTCAAAGCGCTGGGCATTCTGATTAAAGAAAGCCACCGAAGCCGCAGAGCGCTCCTGATTGATTGACTCCAGTCGACCGCGCAGCGCCGGATCCAAGGCCGCCTCATCGATGGTCTGAAACAGCACCTGCTGCAGCGGCTGCAAATCGGTATCGGGGTGGCTCTCGTTGCGGCGATAAAAGATCGTCGTGCCTTCGCGTCTGGTGGCAACCAATCCGGCATTAGCGAGAATTTTTAGGTGATGACTCATTGCCGACTGACGAATATCAAACACTTGGCAGAGCTCAAGAACCCCGTAGGCATTTTGTTGCAGCACCTTTAAAACCTGCATACGCAGTGGATCTCCGGCCGCTTTACACAGGGCAGTGATAGCGCTGGTATCGGTCGCAGATCTGGGCTGGCTGTCAAAATGGCTGAGATTTTTCATGGTGCGGGACTTTAGCACAGCAACTTTTATATATCAAAATATTTTTATATATAGGAAGAGGTGATTCACAGTTGTGGCTGCAGCAAAATTCTCTGCTGAAAAGAGGCGGTGAATAGTGAATTTAAGTTTACTGACAGGGCCGTCTAAGAGACAATGCGCGCTTACAATTTCCCCTATCAGGAGTGATGATTCCATGGCCTCACGTAGAGACCTTGCCAACGCAGTTCGCGCCCTCAGTATGGATGCAGTTCAACAGGCTAATAGTGGCCATCCCGGAGCCCCAATGGGCATGGCAGATATTGCCGAAGTACTCTGGAATGACTACCTCAGCCACAATCCAGCTGACCCCACTTGGGTAAACCGGGATCGCTTTGTGCTTTCCAACGGTCACGGCTCTATGTTGCTCTACTCTCTATTGCACCTGACAGGCTATGACCTGCCAATTGAAGAGATTAAAAACTTCCGTCAATTGCACTCCAAAACCCCTGGCCATCCGGAATACGGTTATGCGCCCGGTGTAGAAACTACCACTGGCCCACTGGGTCAGGGCATCAGTAACGCGGTTGGTATGGCACTGGCTGAGAAAGTACTCGGTGCCCAGTTCAACCGCCCAGGTCACGATCTGGTCGATCACAGCACTTACACATTCCTCGGTGATGGCTGCTTGATGGAAGGTATCTCCCATGAGGTTTGCTCACTGGCCGGAACCTTAAAGCTTAATAAGCTAGTTGCTTTCTACGACGACAACGGCATCTCAATTGATGGTGAAGTTGAAGGCTGGTTTAGCGATGACACTCCGGCGCGTTTTGAATCCTACGGCTGGCAGGTTATCCCCAATGTCGATGGTCATGACAGCGACGCAATTAAAGCCGCGATCGAACAGGCTCATGCTGAGACGGGCAAGCCAACTCTGATCTGCTGCAAAACTATTATTGGTTTTGGTTCACCGAACAAGCAGGGCAAAGAAGACTGTCACGGCGCCGCACTGGGCACTGATGAAGTTGCCCTTACCCGCGAAGCGCTCGGCTGGACTCACGGACCTTTTGAAATCCCCGAAGATCATTACGCCGGCTGGAGTGGCGTTGAAAAGGGTGCCGCTGCACAGACTGCATGGGCCAACCAACTTGAAGAGTACCGCGCAGAATACCCGGAGCTGGCCGCAGAATTTGAGCGCCGCACCAGAGGCGATCTGCCGGAAGACTTCGGCGCTAAAGCCGATGCCTATATTGCAGAATGCCAGAGCAAGATGGAAAAAGTGGCTTCTCGTAAAGCCTCTCAGAACTGTCTTAACGCCTACGGCCCAGAGTTGCCGGAACTGCTTGGCGGCTCTGCTGACTTGGCGGGTTCAAACCTGACAATCTGGTCTGGTTCTAAAGATATCAGTGGCGACAATGCCGACGGTAACTACATCTATTACGGTGTCCGTGAATTTGGTATGAGCGCGATTATGAATGGCATCGCCCTCCACGGCGGCTTCGTAAACTACGGTGCAACCTTCCTAATGTTTATGGAATACGCCCGCAACGCCGTGCGTATGTCAGCACTGATGGGTCTGCAGAGCATCTTTGTCTACACCCACGATTCAATCGGTCTCGGTGAAGATGGCCCGACTCACCAGCCAGTGGAACAGCTCAGCGCACTGCGCTCCACGCCAAACCTCAACACCTGGCGTCCCTGTGACACCGTAGAGTCTGCGGTTTGCTGGAAGAGTGCGATCGAACGTAGCGACGGTCCAAGTGCACTGGTCTTCAGTCGTCAGGGTCTGGCACCAATGCCGCGCACTAACGAACAGGTTGCCGCTATTGCCCGCGGTGGTTATATCCTCAAAGATTGCGCCGCGCCGCAGGCCATTTTGATCGCCACCGGTTCTGAAGTTGAGTTAGCGGTAGCCGCTGCCGACGATCTGGCCGCTAAAGGTATTCAGGTACGCGTAGTCTCCATGCCCTGTGCCGAGATCTTCTCCGCTCAGGATGCCGACTACCGCGATGCCGTATTGCCACCAACAATTCGCGCACGAGTGGCGGTTGAAGCACTGCACGCTGACTACTGGTACAAGTTTGTCGGCCTCGACGGTCGCGTTGTGGGCATGACCAGCTTCGGCGAATCCGCTCCTGGCAATGTACTGATGGAAGAGTTTGGTTTCACCGTTGAAAACGTGGTCTCCAATGTTATGGAAAGCATCGGCTAATGATTCGCGTAGCCATTAATGGCTATGGCCGAATTGGCCGTTCAGTATTGCGTGCTCTGTATGAATCAGATGCGCGCAGTGCTGTAACAGTAGTTGCTATCAACGAGCTGGCCGATTGCAAAACCATCGGCCATCTAACCCGCTATGACTCCACCCATGGACGCTTTCCCGGCACTGTTGAAGTCGCTGAGGATCAGCTCTGTATCAATGGCGACCGCATTACCATTCTGCACAGCGAACAAATCGATCAGCTGCCCTGGGGCGAGCTGGATATAGATGTTGTTCTGGAATGTAGTGGTGCCTTCACCGATCGCGCTACCGCACAGCAACATATAGATAGAGGGGCTAAACGGGTACTGTTTTCTCAGCCCGCCGAGTCCAATGTTGATGCCACTATTGTCTACGGTATCAACCAGCAGGTACTCACCGGCGAAGAAACCATTATCTCCAGCGCCTCCTGCTCCACAAACTGTGTCGTACCAGTAATCAAAGTGCTCCATGATCGCTTTGGTGTCGACGGGGGTGTTATTACCACCATTCACTCGGCCATGAACGACCAACCGGTAATCGACGCCTATCACCACACAGACCTGCGCAAAACCCGCGCCGCTATGCAGTCAATTATTCCGGTAGATACAGGTTTGGCACTGGGCATTGACCGTTTGCTGCCGGAACTGACCGGGCGCTTTCAGGCTCAGGCGATGCGCGTGCCAACAGTCAATGTATCGGCGATTGATCTATCGGTAATGCTCGATAAACAAGTAGATACGGCGGATGTTAATGCCGCTTTACTGGAAGCCTCGGAAGGATTTTTAGACGGCGTGCTCGGTTACACCGAAGAGCCACTGGCCTCCTGTGACTTTAACCACGACCCGCGCAGCGGCATTGTCGACGCTAGCCAGACTCGTGTCAGCCAGCAGAAATTAGTAAAAGTGCTAATCTGGTTTGATAACGAATGGGGCTATGCCAACCGTATGCTCGACACCCTTTTGCACTGGTGTTCAACTGAACGCTTTAGCACCACCAAATAAATATTTAAGGATCAAAATGACCGTCAAATTAATGACCGAGCTAGATCTAGCCGGCAAACGAGTACTAATCCGCGAAGACCTCAATGTGCCAATTAAAGATGGCCGCGTGACCAGCGATGCAAGAATTAGAGCCGCACTACCGAGTATTCAGCACGCCTTAAACGCCGGGGCAAAAGTCATACTGATGTCGCATCTGGGACGACCCACGGAAGGCGAGTATAGCCTCGACTACAGTATGGGCCCAGTGGCCAAGCACCTCAGTGAATTGCTCGGGCAGAGCGTTCGTCTCGAGCAGAGCTGGACCAATGGCATTGAGCTTGCCGCCGGTGAAGTGGTTATTCTGGAAAATGTACGCTTTAACCCGGGCGAGAAAAAGAACGACGACACCCTCGCCAAAGCCTACGCCAACCTCTGTGATATCTTTGTGATGGATGCCTTTGGCACCGCCCACCGCGCCCAGGCCTCAACCCATGGCGTGGCAAAGTTTGCCCCAGTTGCCTGTGCCGGCCCATTATTAGCCAAAGAGTTAGATGCCCTCTCTAAAGCGCTGGCTGCGCCGACGCCACCCGTAGCAGCGATTGTTGGCGGCTCAAAAGTCTCGACCAAACTAATGGTTCTGGAAGCGTTGTCCGATAAAGTCGACCAGTTAATTGTCGGCGGCGGTATTGCCAACACCTTCCTCGCTGCTGCCGGCAAGCCAGTGGGTAAATCACTCTGTGAATTTGACTTGATTCCGGCTGCTCAGGAACTGATGAAGAAAGTGAATATTCCACTGCCCACTGATGTCGTAGTTGGCAAAGAATTTTCTGAAACCGCTGAAGCCACCATCAAGTCGGTGGACGATGTCGCCGAAGACGATATGATCTTTGATATAGGCCCCGACTCAGCCGCCAACCTAGCCGAGATGCTGACAAAAATGGGCACCATCATTTGGAACGGCCCGGTCGGTGTTTTTGAGTTTGATCAATTTGGTCAGGGCACAAAAGCCTTGGCCTTAGCTATTGCAGAAAGTGCCGGTTTCTCAATTGCCGGCGGTGGAGATACCCTTGCCGCTGTGGATAAATATGAAATCACTGAACAAGTGTCCTATATTTCAACAGGGGGCGGCGCGTTTCTGGAATATGTAGAAGGCAAAGAATTACCCGCTGTGGCTATGCTTGAACAGCGCGCTTGATTTCCAGCTTTTAATAACAGGCATTTTAAAAAAATACCTATAACAAGAGTGAATAGTAAGAATATAAAACAGCGGGGAGAAAATCGTTAGCAGTAGAGCTAGATTACATAGGAGGCTAAATAAGAAGCCAGATTGTAAAAACTACTGTTAAAAAATTTAGTACTAAAGGAATAGTCATATGGCATTAATCTCTCTCCGGCAGATGCTGGATCACGCCGCCGAACACGGTTACGGCGTGCCAGCATTTAACGTCAACAATCTCGAACAGATGCGCGCCATTATGATGGCCGCCGATCAAACTGACAGCCCGGTTATAGTTCAGGCATCAGCAGGTGCTCGAAAATACGCCGGCGCACCCTTTCTCCGTCATCTTATTCAGGCCGCCATTGAAGAGTGGCCACATATTCCTGTGTGCATGCATCAGGATCACGGCACCAGCCCCGCCGTTTGTCAGCGCTCCATTCAATTGGGCTTTAGCTCAGTAATGATGGACGGCTCGCTGGAAGAAGATGGCAAAACCCCCTCAAGTTATGAATATAACGTCGATGTCACCAGACGCAGTGTCGAGATGGCCCATGCCTGCGGTGTCTCTGTCGAAGGCGAGCTCGGCTGTCTCGGCTCGCTGGAAACCGGTGAGGCCGGAGAGGAAGACGGGCAGGGCGCAGAGGGAATATTAACCCAAGAGCAAATGCTCACCAACCCCGAAGAGGCCGCCGACTTTGTCGCCAAAACCGGCGTCGACGCACTGGCAATCGCCTGTGGTACCAGTCATGGTGCCTACAAATTTAGCCGCCCACCGACCGGTGATATATTGGCTATCGATCGCATCAAAGAAATCAATCGCCAGATACCAGACACCCACCTAGTGATGCATGGATCGTCTTCAGTGCCTCAGGATTGGCTAGCCGTTATCAATCAACACGGCGGTGAGATTCCCGAGACCTATGGTGTACCGGTCGAGCAAATCTGCGAAGGTATTAAATATGGCGTGCGTAAAATTAATATCGACACCGATCTGCGTCTAGCGTCAACGGGTGCAGTCCGTCGCTTCCTAAAAGAAAACCCCAGCGCCTTTGATCCCCGTGCCTACCTTAAAGAGACCACCAAAGCGATGCAGGATATCGCCGTTGCCCGCTACGAAGCCTTTGGTACCGCAGGTAATGCAGGGAAGATAAAACCGATCAGTTTAGAGGCGATGACCGAGCGCTATTCCCGCGGTGAACTGGACCCAAAAGTTAATTGGCTTAGGGAATTGGTTGGTGAGTAACCACGAAAAAATTAATTATCTGGAATTGCCAGCGAAAGATTTTTCAAAAACAAAAACGTTTTTTAGCAAAGTATTTGATTGGACTTTTGAAGACTATGGTTCCGAGTACACCGCGTTTTCAAATGCCGGTCTGGAGGGAGGATTTTTTAAATCTGATCAGTGCACTTCCACAAAAAATGGAAGTGCATTGATTGTTTTTTACAGTGAAACCTTAGAAAAAACCCAGACAAAAATCGAACGGGCGGGAGGAGAAATTATAAAACCGATTTTTTCATTTCCCGGTGGCCGGCGATTTCATTTTAGTGATCCCAACAATAATGAATTTGCCGTTTGGTCGGATAAAAATGCCTAAAAGAAATCAAATTACATTTTTCAATTATGGAAGATTAAAATTTAAAAAGGGATAAAAATGAAAACTGGCCATGCAAACGGCAGCTGTCTATGTGGGGAAGTAGAGTTTCAAATAAAAGGTAATATGGGTATTTTTCAATACTGTCATTGCTCCCGTTGTCGCAAGGTTACCGGCAGCGCCCATGCCTCAAATCTGTTTGTGACTCCGGAACAATTTGGTTGGCTTAGGGGTCAGTTATCCGTGGTTAATTTTTTACCCGAAGAGACCAAATATTTTGCCACTGCTTTTTGTAAAACATGTGGTTCTTCACTGCCCTGGCGGTCGAAGGGCAGCGAAGTGGTTATTGTGCCAGCCGGAACTCTAGATTCCAGCCCCGGAATTAAGCCGAGTCAGAATATATTCTGTGACTCAAAAGCAGATTGGTACAGAGCGCCAAACGAGCTCCCTGAATACGCAGAGCTTCCGGTCAGGAGCTAATCACAGACAGTCTGGCTTTTTGCGGTTAGTTGGCCCATTATTCTGCTAGTTATTTTATCTAATACGCTGCAATAGGCGTATAACCGTTGATAAACCTCTATTGGCAAACTGCTATGCATATCCCGCTAAAACCCCTTAAAAAGTACCCTTTTTGGTTACAGCCATTCTTCTGGAATCAAAAGCGCAAGTATGGCGCAGTCCTTGATCCCGGCTTACTCTGGGGGCGAGTCCCAAAGCTGTTTGCTGCGGTAGCGATTCTCTATGGCGTTCTCGATCGCAGGAGCTCTCCCCTTGATCCAGTATTGCGATCATTGGTCACAGTGCGGGTTTCGCAGATTAACTGGTGTCATTTCTGCGTTGATATTAATTCCGCCACCCTGGCAAAACGCGCGGGTTCGATGGATAAAGTTGAGCAGTTGGCCGACTGGCAGCAGCGGGATATTTTCACTGAGAAAGAGCGTCTGGCGCTTGAGTATGCCGAAGCGCTTACCTATTCCGATCAGCAGGTCACTGCTGATTTAATGCAGCGCTTAAAAGTTATCTTTGATGATGATATTATCGTCGAACTAACCGGTCTTATTGCCTTTCAGAATCTATCCAGCAAGTTCAACAGCGCCCTTGATGTTCCAGCTCAGGGATTCTGTACTCGTCCCGAAAGCCAATAGCCCGCAAAATTATCATCCACAATTAAAAGGTTATCCCTTAGATGTCAGAATTTACCAATGTTACCGTCAGCAAAGAAGCCAATGTTTATTTCGATGGCCAAGTGACCAGCCGCACCATTATATTTGCCGATGGCACCCGAAAAACGCTTGGCGTAATGCTGCCTGGAGACTATGAGTTTGGCACCGAAGTTAAAGAGTTGATGGAAATTACCTCTGGGGAATTGGATGTTTTGTTGCCCGACTCTAGCGAGTGGCAGGCGTTTACCGGTGATATGGCTTTCGAAGTGCCAGCCAATGCCAAATTTGGTGTCAAGGTGCGTCAGGTTACCAACTATGTCTGCTCATACTTCGCCTGATTTTCGGTTCTAGTCAATGAGCATCCCGGTAACCTATCTACCGGAATCCGAGATCAGCTGCTCTAGCTGTCAGGCCTGCTGCTGCAAGCTTGAGGTGATGCTGATCACTGATACCGGGGTTCCCAAAGAGTATATAAAAACCGATCGCTGGGGCGCTGAAACCATGAAGCGCCTCGACGACGGCTGGTGCTCGGCTCTCGACCGCGGCACCCTGATGTGCACGATTTATGAGAACCGTCCATGGATCTGTCGGGAATTCGAAATGGGTTCTGCGGAGTGCAAGACTGAACGCCTAACAGAAGTGCAGTAGAAGTATATATCCAACTTCCTGTAGTGATTTTTGGGCGTTTTGCATCTATCTTTAAGGTTCATCATTACTTTTTTGTGCCCCCCACCTCTATGCATAATCCTGGCGTCAGCTCCACCATTAAAACCTTTATGAAACACGAATCTGCAGGCGGCATATTGCTGATAATTGCAGCGCTGTTGGCGATGTTCTGCGCCAATTCATTTCTCTCTGAGTACTACGAACTACTGTTATCAACGCCGGTAGAGTTTCGCGTCGGTGCGCTGGAGATCGCCAAGCCTCTGCTGCTGTGGATCAACGATGGGTTGATGGCTATTTTCTTCTTTTTAGTGGGCCTCGAACTAAAGAGAGAGTTGGTAGAGGGCGAGCTGGCCGATAAACGCAATATTATCCTGCCCGGGATTGGTGCTGTAGGCGGCATGGCCGTTCCGGCACTGGTTTATCTCTATTTTAACCATGGTTCCAGCGCGGCGGATGGCTGGGCTATACCGGCGGCCACAGATATCGCTTTTGCCTTAGGCGTGCTCTCACTGCTCGGCTCAAGGGTGCCGGTTGCGATCAAGATATTCCTAACTTCTCTAGCGATTTTTGATGATGTGGGCGCGATTATCATTATTGCGATTTTCTATACCGCAAAAATATCCCCAACCGCCCTGATTATCGTCGCCTGCTGTATTCCGGTTCTGGCAATTATGAACCGCCGCAATATCACCGCCAATAGCCCCTATATATTGATCGGACTGATTATGTGGGTCGCGACGCTGAAGTCTGGCGTGCACGCCACCTTGTCCGGTGTGATTATGGCGATGTTTATTCCCATGCGATCAAAAAAAGACCCCAGTTTTTCACCCCTTAGAACACTGGAAAATGACTTGCATGCAGTGGTCGCTTTTCTGGTGCTACCGGTCTTTGCCTTTGCCAATGCCGGTATTAATTTTACCGGCGTTGGCGTAGATCAGTTATTTCACAGTGTTTCAATCGGTATAGCCCTGGGCTTATTTGTCGGTAAACAGGTCGGTATCTTCGGGTTTTGTTGGTTGGTGGTTAAGCTAAAGCTGGTAAGACTGCCCAATGATATGAACTGGGGAAGCCTCTACGGCACCGCCGCGCTCTGTGGCATAGGCTTTACGATGAGCCTGTTTATCGGTTCACTGGCCTTTGAGGGAAATGGTCAGAGTATGCTCTTTGACGAGCGCCTGGGGATTGTTATCGGCTCACTGGTCTCTGGTATCTTTGGTTATTTAATTCTGTTTAAGGCACTGCCAAAGGCACGCAAATAGCCGCTAGTCGGGCCAATGCCTGTATACTTCCGCCATGAGCCAAGAACAGCCCAATAACCCATTGCATGGGATCACTCTGGAACAGGTCGTCACCCGACTTGAGCGGCGCTATGGCTGGGCTTATCTGGCCGCTAATATCAATATCAACTGCTTTAAAAGCAACCCGTCGGTGAAATCCAGTCTTAAATTTTTACGCAGAACACTCTGGGCTCGCGAGAAAGTCGAAGCGTTGTATATCGCCGCCTTTAGAGATGAGAAGCCGGTTAAACCAGCGTCTGTAAATCAAGTGCCGGTCAAAAAAGCATCTGTAAAAGAAGCCCCAGCAGCAGAAGCTTCGCAAAAATCCAATCCATGGACCTCAGGCCAACTGAAAAATTCACAATAGCCTAATCGGGTTATGCAGTGCTCCCTAAGCTAGTCTATTAGTTTTCTCTAGAATTTATTTTAATAATCCGTATATTTATAAAAGGATGACCTGTTTATGGATAAACAGATTATTCGCGGTACTTTTTAAAGATTTTAGAAATTTAAGAAAAAAATTACTCTCTTTTTGAATTTTCATGCTGAGTGATTTTGCTTATCCAACGGAAGTAATAAGAGACACCGGAAGTTTTGCGCGCAATACCGGCGCAAGAATTCATGGATAAGCCTCACCGTGAATTCAGAAGTACCTTCAATGAGGCACAAAAAGGATTTTAATATGTACTCAAGAAATAAAATTGGTTTGTTTGCGAGCTTTATATTCACTTTATTTTTAAGTTTTAACAGCTATGCAGATTCATCAACTTCTATCCCGTTTCCTTCAGTCTGGGAAAATCAAAGTGGCTCAACCCTTCAGATTGACAGTATAGGTAGCGATGGATTAATTACCGGCTCCTATATAAATCGAGCTTCGGGCTACAGCTGTCAAAATATTTCCTACCCGGTAACCGGCTGGGCCTATGGTACTGCGCTTACCTTTAATACGCTCTGGGAGAGCGTTTCCGAATCCTGTAATTCAATTACAGCCTGGGCGGGATTCTTATCTCAGGGGCAGATCAGTACCCTATGGAATCTGACCATTAATGGTTCTACAAGCACCTCACAGATTATTCAGGGTAGCGACACCTTTAAACAAATTCAGGCGGTTACCAATAAATCACTATTGTTGAAAAAGTAAAATAACAGGTGGGAGTGTTAACCGACACTCCCACTTACTCAGAATAATCATAAAAATTAATCAGCCGGACTTTGGGGGGAATCCAAACTACGGAGAAAAAGAAAATGGATTTAATGGATTCGAAAAATGTAAATAACAGAATAAAAAAACGCAGTATTGCCATCGCGGTTATCGCCCATCTCTATCTGGCAGTTTTCACTTTAGGCGTTTCTTTAATACTACTTTTAATTATTGGTTTTATAACTTCTACTCTGCTTGAAAAAGATATTAACGAAGCCAGATCAAGTGCCAATAGTTTTAATAAAAATTTTCCGTTTCGATATTTTGGTCAAGTGTTTGGAAGTTTTCAGCATGTTTTTCATCCCTCTTTTAGTATCGAAAAAGATATTTATACGGCGATAGAAAATGAGTTGAGAGCGAAGACACCAGTCACTTCTCTGGACGCGATTACCATTACGGATAAAGACAAAGACCTTAATAAAAGCGAGAAAAGAAACTTTATTAAAGGGGACTCTTCGCCGACTGCGAGGGGCACGGCAATAACACTGCTTTTGAATCAATCCAATTTCGGTTCTATGCGCTCTATTGAGTGGCGAGTGTTAGTCGGTGGCTATGTGGATAAAAATGCCAAATTTAATTTGATTGCTTACTCATTATTTACATTTTTCTTTTGGATCGCACCCTACCTAAGACGTGAAACAGATTTGATCAGTCGGGTTAGAACTATTTATCCGGGTTCTTACAATGATATGGACGTATCCACTCAGGTGCGCTGTCTACACGAGGCTGTCTTTGACGCAATGATTGCAGAGTTGGAAAAAAATGGCATAGATACCAGCGATTTAAAAGTCCAAAAAATGCAGACCATGAATATCAATATTTCTGGCGGCAAGGTCAATATGGGCAATGTGGTTCAGGGGGCGATGAATAAGATTGGTGGTGCGGCAAAGGGGGTTAAGGCATGACCGGTTCTGATATGAAAATTAATGTCTCTGGAGGTAATGCCAGCTTTGGCAATATCAATCAGGGTGATCATGGGCAGTTGGAGTCGAGTCAGGTGATAAGTTTTGAGGCGGTGGATGTGGAGGCCTTTTATCAGTCGATTGCCAATATCGCCGCTTACAATAATATCGATTTTAATGATTATCAGCAGCTTAGAGCACAGGTGGCGGATTTGGTTAAACACCCCGAACAACCGGGGTTTATGGAGACTGTGGAAGAACTGTATGACAAATACAGTTGGGCGTTAAAACCACTGGGGGCACTGTTTTCTACGGTTTGTGTTGGTAGTTGATCGAGCGTCTGGAAAAGATTGGGGCGGCCGAAACCGAGAAAGGTCTTCCGGGATTCACCGTAAACCCGGTCGCTACCGGCATCCTGCCTAACGCGACACCTTCCTCCGTTTCAGCCTTAAAGCCAACCTTCGGAGTTCTAAAAAAGCACTGACTAAATTTGGAAAAGTAATCCATACTTTCAGTTGAAGGTCAGAGTGAGGTAATGCCTTGCCTTGCTCTGGGCGCCACGATTCAGAACAGAGATTCATAAACTACAACAAGCACCACTAAGGACAGACCTATGCCAACCGCCTACATCCTAGTAGTAATAAATATCATCAGTATTTTTATCTGTTACGATATCGCCAAAAAGCGCGGTGGCAATGCCCGCTTCTGGGGATGGATGGGACTGCTTTTTGGCCCTCTGGCAATACCGTTCGCACTATTTTGCAAACCAAAAAAACAGGAATAGACATTGACTGGTGAGACCGATCTTAAAACGCTTTTAACATCCCTGTCGCCACGTCTGGACAGTCAGGAATACGTCTTCTGTACCTTTAAAGATGGACAGTATGGTGATTATGCCGCGCTTAAACCCATAGCTTCATTCCTCGAAGCCGAAGGTTTAACGCTGGTGCTTGAGAGAGATGTAGCCGATAAACAGTGCATAAACTATCAGGGAGCTTTTAGACGCATCACCCTAAATGTGCACTCCAGCCTCGATGCAGTTGGACTAACCGCCGCCGTTTCCACCCTACTTGCGGAACAGGGCATCAGCGCCAATATGATCGCCGCCTACTTCCACGACCATATTTTTGTTAACGCCGACAATGCCCAGCGAGCATTGCAACTACTACAGTCAGATAACCTCTGAGATCAGCATCTCGTTGGGAAGCCCTGTGGTCAGGTCTGCCAACTTTTGAGCATAGCCATTGGCCTTTACCACATCACCCATTACTAATAGCGCCGGTGACGGCAGCGGATGCTGCTCAACTCGCGCGGCAATATCACTAATAGTCCCGACCAACACCTGTTGTTCATCGGCAGTGCCCTGAGCAATAACTGCAAAAGGCATATCGACCGAACAGCCGCGGGCGATAAGTTCTGTGGTGATTTCCGGAAGATTCGAAAGGCCCATATAGAACACCGCCGTACTGTCTTTTTGCAGCGCCAAATCCCAGTTGATATGCATTTTTCCATTCTGTCTGTGGCCGGTGATAAAGGTCACCGCATGGGCGTGATCACGGTGGGTTAGTGGAATCTGGGTTGCTGCAGCACAGCCGATAGCAGCGGTGATACCGGGCACAATATGACAGCTGATACCCTGCTCATTTAAATGTTCAACCTCTTCACCACCACGACCAAAAATAAATGGATCGCCGCCCTTAAGGCGCACAACATTCTTTCCGCAGCGGGCGAGGATAGCCAGCAGTTCGCAGATCTGCTCTTGGGGCAGACTGTGTTGGTCTTTCTTTTTACCCACATAGATCAGATCGCAATTTGTCTGCGCATATTCAAGCAGCGCAGGATTTGCCAGGCGATCGTAAACAATCGCATCGGCCTTCTGTAACAGGCGCATCGCTTTGACTGTAATAAGTTCTGGATCTCCCGGCCCCGCGCCAACCAGAAATACTTCCCCAGCGGTCTTTTGCTCAGTCTCTATTTGAGAGGCTTTGTTGGCTGCTGAGTTAGCGAATAAATTTAAAATATTAGTCATGGGTTTTATCCAATTGTACTGGTTGAGGGAGACAGAGAAATTTCTTCAAATAGCTCAGAGCTATTCGATGGAGCCTCAGCGCGCGCGATAAGACTATTGAGTTCGGGAATACAGGAGCCGCAGTTAGTACCGCAGTTCAACTGCTCGCCCAGAGCTTCGGCACTGTTAGCGCCAGCTTCAATGGCATCGACTATGCGCTGCTCACTGACTTTAAAGCAGGAGCAGATAAGCCTGCTGCTGTCCTGTTGCTGGCTGTTATTGGGCCCGGACAGCAGTGACCAGTAGGTGTCGATAGCACTGTTGTTAAGCAGGCTCTGCATCCAGGTTTTTGGCGGTAGCGCCGATTTTTCACGATGACTAAAAATAGCGAGCTCCATACGGTTTTCGGTATAACAAATTAGGCGTTGATCGAGATTCGCCCTGTCGAAAAATTGGGCATAGGCTTTGGGGTCAGTGGATACATCACCATTAGCGGCAGTCATATAAGCTTGCCAGTCAAAGTCACTGTCCAGTGCCACCTGATAGATAAAGCCTAGGTTGTCCGGCAGAGGCGACACCACCCAGTTAATAAATTCTGAACAGTTAATCTTGTTGCGGCTGACCACCGTGGCCCAGCAGGGGGTCTCGACTTTTGCGAGGGTGGCGCGGCTGTATTTAAATTCCGGCTGTCCGGAGACTGCATCGATAATTGGTGCGACCAGGGTGTCGACTCGCGCACTGCTAGCGAATTGATCGTTCCAGTGAATCGGCACAAACAGCTGTTTTAATTGCATCCCCGGTTCGATTTGGGTGACAACTTTAATGCTGCCCTGCCGAGTAGTAATTTCAGCTAAGTCGCCGTCTTCAAGAGCAAAATCTTTTGCGGTTTGCGGGTGGATGGCAACGGTCGGTTGTTCAATATGGGTCAAAAGTTCAGAGGCGCGACCGGTGCGGGTCATGGTGTGCCACTGATCGCGGATACGCCCGCTATTCAGAGTGAGGGGAAATTGATCTTCAGACTTGCGACGCATCGGCAGGCGGGCAGCAACGGCGACAAATTGAGCTCTGCCGCTGGGGGTTATAAATTGGCCGTCTTCAAACAGCCGCTCGGTGCCATTGGGCTTGGCGGCGGTAACCGGCCATTGCACAGGCTTGAGCTGATCGTATTCCGCGGCAGAGATTTCACTGAGGGCGCTGATATTAAATAGTCTTGTGCCGCCGTTTTTAAAACCACTAAGCCGGGCATGCTCAACAAAAATATCTCGCGCCGACGGGTAATCAAAGGCTGAATCAAAACCCATGGCCTGAGCGACCTGAGAAATTATCCACCAGTCTGATTTGGCTTCTGCGATAGGTGTCACCAGAGCGCGCTGTCGAGAGATACGTCGTTCAGAGTTGGTTACAGTGCCGCATTTTTCACCCCAGCCACTGGCGGGCAAGAGGATATTGGCGGTGGCCGTGGTATCGGTCTGGGCGATACAGTCGGAGACAATCACCGTGTCACACTGCTCAAGGGCAGTTTTGACAAGATTCGCATTGGGCATACTGACCACTGGGTTGGTGCCCATAATCCAGATCGCTTTAATTCTGCCATCGGCGACTGCATCAAACATATCCACGGCTTTAAACCCGGGTTGCTGACTAATACTGTCGCTGTTCCAAAATTCGCTGACGGTGGCGAGATTTTCACTGCTGTAGTCCATATGAGCGGCGAGCATATTGGCCAGACCGCCCACTTCACGACCGCCCATAGCATTGGGCTGGCCGGTAATCGAGAACGGCCCTGCACCCACTTTGCCGATGCGGCCGGTGGCCAGATGGCAGTTGATAATCGCGTTGCATTTATCGGTGCCGGTGGCGGATTGGTTAACGCCCATGGAATAAAAAGTAATGGTCTTTTCGGTCTCGGCATACCACTGATAAAAGGTCGCCAGATCCTCCGGGTTGACCCCGATTTTCTCTTCGAGCTCGACTTGGCTAATAGACATTGTCTCTGCTATCGCAGCGTCAAAACCCTGAGTATGTTGCTGTATATAATCTCTGTCGAGATTGTCAGTCTGTTTTAAATAATTCAGTAGGCCGCTGAAAACAAAGGCATCTGAACCGGGCGCAATTGCCAGATGCAGATCGGCGAGATCACAGGTGGCGGTTTCACGGGGATCGATTACCACAACTCTCATGGCCGGATTTTTTTCTTTGGCCGCGGCGATACGGCGATACAGCACCGGATGGGTCCAGGCGGCATTGGAGCCGGTCATTACCAGCAGGTCACACTGCTCCAAATCTTCGTAGTTGCAGGGCACGGCATCGGCGCCAAAGGCGCGCTTGTAACCGGCAACCGCGGATGACATGCAGAGTCGCGAGTTAGTGTCCACATGACCGGTACCTATAAACCCTTTGGCCAGTTTATTGGCGACATAGTAGTCCTCGGTAAGCAGCTGCCCAGAGAGATAGAAAGCAATTGCGCCGGGACCATGTTCTTCACGGATGGTATTTAGCTTGTCGGCCACGGTTTCTATGGCGGTTTCCCAGCTTACCGTCTGGCCGTCGATACTGGGCTGCAGAAGGCGGCCCTGACTGCCCATGGTCTTGTCGAGGGCAGCGCCCTTAACGCAGAGTTTGCCTAAATTGGCCGGGTGTTGCTGATCCCCGGAGACGGCAATAATCTGGTCATTTTCAATTTTTGCACTGACGCCACAACCCACACCACAGTAGGGGCAGGTTGTTTTTATTGGGCGGTCAGTGAGCTGGTTGTCGCTGTGAGTCATCGATGAAAAATCACAGACTCAGCAGTACCTGGTCGGCGACCAGTGTTACCGAAAAAGCCGCCACTGATACCTGATCGTCTTCAAGACATTCGCCAGTCAGTAGATCGAAGTGCTGCTTGTACAGCGGTGAGGCAACCACCAGGCGACCGTCGATATCGCCGACGATTCCGCGGGCGAGTACATTGGCTTTGCCAATCGGATCCCAGTTGCCTATGGCATAGACCTGCGGGGTTTCACTGGGCAGGTAAAACAGGGCGATCTGTTGGCCATCGACTTCGGCACAGATTCCGGAATTTGGAATCAGGTCAGACAGTCCGCAGAGAGTGATTGTTTGTGGTTCAAGTGCTTGTTGAGTATTGCTCACAGTCAATTCTCCTAGGCTGATTTAGCTAAAATTTGTTCGCGTTCTTCTTCGGTGGCGGGTCTTGGTTGGCCGCGCTCCTCGACAAAGATTATGTCGCGATCTTCCGCTTCAGAATTAACAAACTGGCGGAAGCGTTTAAGTTTTTCCGGATCTTCGACGGTGGTTTTCCACTCGCACTGGTAGGTGCCGACGACATTATTCATCTGCTCTTCAAGCTCAGCGGCAATACCCAGCGAGTCTTCGATAACGACTTGCTTTAAGTAATCGAGCCCGCCTTCAAGGTTGTCCATCCACACCGAGGTGCGCTGCAAGCGGTCGGCGGTGTTCACATAAAACATCAGGAAGCGATCGATATATTTAATCAGGGTCTCGTCATCGAGATCGGTGGCAAACAGATCCGCATGACGTGGTTTCATTCCGCCATTACCGCAGACAAACAGGTTCCAGCCATTCTCTGTGGCGATCACGCCAAAGTCTTTTGACTGGGCCTCTGCACATTCTCTGGTACAGCCGGAGACCGCGGATTTTAATTTGTGGGGAGAGCGCAGCCCTTTGTAGCGGTTCTCTACATACAGCGCCATAGCGACACTGTCCTGAACACCGTAGCGGCACCAGGTGCTGCCAACACAGGATTTCACCGTGCGCAGCGCCTTGCCGTAGGCGTGACCGGTTTCAAAACCGGCTTCGATCAACTCTTCCCAGATAGCCGGTAGGTGTTGCACGCGAGCACCAAATAGGTCGACACGCTGGCCGCCGGTAATCTTGGTGTAGAGACTGTACTTTTTGGCGACCTGACCGAGGACAATTAATTTGTCGGGGGTGATTTCACCGCCGGGAATGCGCGGCACGACTGAGTAGGTGCCATTCTTTTGCATATTGGCGAGGAAGTTATCGTTGGTGTCCTGCAGGCCAACATGTTTTTCTTCGAGGATATAGTCATTCCACAGGGAGGCGAGAATCGAACCGGCGGTGGGCTTACAGATTTCGCAGCCGCGTCCTGTGCCGTGCTTTTCAAGCAGTTCCTCAAAGGTTTTAATCGACCCGACTTTTATCAGGTGAAACATTTCCTGGCGGGTGAAGTTAAAGTGCTCACACATCGCCTTGTTCACTTCGAGGCCGCGGGCCGCCATTTCGTCGTCGACAATATTTTTCAGCAGTGCCGCACAGCCACCACAGCCAGTGCTGGCTGCAGTTTCAGATTTAACATCTGCCAGGGAGCAGGCGCCGCCATCCATCGCCGCGACAATATCGCCTTTGCTGACATTGTGGCAGGAGCAGATAGTCGCTGTGGCGGGCAGTGCTGCCGCGCCAAGAGCGGGGGCATCGCCGGCATTGTAGGGCAGGATCAGGGTCTGTGGATCTGCCGGCAGATCAATGCCATTGAGGAAGTATTGCAGCAATGTGTCGTAGTCTGAACAGTCGCCAACCAATACTGCGCCGAGTAATTTTTTGCCATCAGCGCTGACAATTAAGCGCTTGTAGACATCAATGCGTTCATCGCTAAAGGTGTAGGCGACAGAGCCCTCTTCTTTGCCATGGGCATCGCCAATAGAGCCAACATCAACACCGAGCAGTTTTAATTTGGTGCTCATATCTGCACCCTGGAATGCGACGCTGTCGTTGCCCAACTGGCTGACAGCGGCTTCGGCCATACGGTAACCCGGCGCCACCAGTCCAAAAATTCTACCGCCAAACAGAGCACATTCGCCGATCGCAAAAATATCTGAGTCGCTAGTTTTGCAGTGGTAGTCCACTTCGATACCGCCGCGTTCGCCAACAGTCAGGCCGCAGTCGCGAGCCAGCTGATCGTAGGGGCGAATACCGGCGGAGAACACAATCATATCGGTTTCCAGTGAGCCGCCATCGGCAAACTGCATCACCAGACGGGTGTCGCCATCGCTGTTTTCTTCGATAACCTGAGTGGCTTTACTGGTGTGAACCTGTACCCCGAGCGCTTCAATCTTGCGGCGCAGCATGGCGCTGCCACCATTGTCGAGCTGAACGCCCATCAGTCCCGGGGCAAATTCAACAACATGGGTTTCCAGACCGAGATTTTTCACTGCGTTGGCACATTCAAGGCCAAGCAGTCCGCCACCTACAACCACACCTACTTTGCGGTCTTTGGCCTGAGCTTGAATCATGCCGAGATCGTCAATGGTGCGGTATACCAGACAGGGTTCCAGATCGTTGCCTTTTACTGGGGGTACAAAAGGATAGGAGCCTGTCGCCAGTACCAGTTTGTCATAGGCATACTGTTTGCCGCTTTCGGTGGTGACGGTTTTGTTTTCGCGATCAATACTCGCGACAAAGTCGCCAAAGTGCGCTTCAACGCCGAGCTCAATGTAGCGGTCTCTGGTGGTGAGAGCGAGATCTTCTGGAGAGCGTCCAGAGAAGACTTCGGAGAGGTGAACCCGGTCATAGGCAGGACGAGTTTCGCCACCAATAACGGTAACCTGGGCCTCGACTTCTGAAGCAACCAGTTGTTCGACATAATGATGTCCCACCATGCCATTTCCGACAACAACGACTTTTAACATTGATCTTTTTCCTTAATAAACATTTACTTTTATTGTTTTAATTCTCTTTTAAGCGGCTTCTGAAGCGCTGCCGCTATCTGATACCGACTGCGCTGTTACCGGCGCAGCGGGTTTAGGTTTTGATGCAGGGTTCTTTTGCTTTTCGTACAGGAAGCGCAAAACCTGCTGTCGATAGGCGTTAAACTCTGGGTCTTCGGCCAGCGACAGACGATCGCGGGGGCGCGGTAAATTAATATCCAACACTTCGCCGATAGAGGCGGCCGGACCATTGGTCATCATCACAATGCGATCGGAGAGCAGAACCGCCTCGTCAACATCATGGGTAATCATGACCACGGTGTTGCCCAGTCGATTTTGAATTTCCATCAGTGAGTCTTGAAGGTGCGCACGGGTCAGTGCATCCAGAGCGCCAAAGGGTTCATCCATCAGCAGTACTTTCGGTTGCATGGCGAGACAGCGGGCGATACCGACGCGCTGTTTCATGCCGCCGGAGATTTCTCCCGGACGCTTGTGCATGGCGTGATCCATATGAACCAGACTGAGGTTGTGCTCAATCCACTCGCGAATTTCCGCTTTGGTTTTGGTTTTTCTGAACACACATTTAACCGCCAACTCAACATTCTGATAGACCGTGAGCCATGGCAGCAGCGCGTGATTTTGGAAAACCACAGCGCGGTCAGGGCCCGGCTCATCAACTTCCCGTCCCTCAAGAATGATGCCGCCTTCGGTGGCCTGGTAGAGACCGGCAATAATATTTAGCACGGTGGATTTACCACAGCCGGAGTGACCGATTAACGAGATAAATTCTCCCTGTTGAATGGATAGATTCACATTCTGCAGTGCGCGAAAGGGTTCGCCTTCAGTGGGGAATTCAATTCCTACCTGACTAATTTCTAGGTAGTTCTTTTGCATAATTATTTCCTTAAAACAGATTCTGGGTTGTTGCGCAGGTTATTGCACAAGGCCTAGCGGAAAATCGCCTGTTTGTCCCAGCTAACACGTTTTTGTAGAGCTAGCATTAGGCGATCCAAGATAAAACCGATAATGCCGATGGTGATGACGGCGACCATAATTCGGCCGAGGGAGCTGGATGAGCCATTTTGGAATTCATCCCAGATAAATTTTCCCAGTCCCGGGTTTTGGGCGAGCATTTCGGCGGCGATCAAAACCATCCATCCAGTCGCCAGAGAGAGGCGCAGACCGGTAAAGATAAGTGGAGTTGCTGAGGGGATAACAATGGTCTTGATATAGACCGGCCATGACAGTCGCAATACGCGGCTGACATCGATCAGATCGCGATCGATACTGGCGACACCGACAATGGTGTTGACCACAGTCGGCCACAGGCAGCAGAGCGCTACAGTAAAGGCCGAGGTCAAAAAGGCCTTTTCAAAGTAGGGGTCATCGCTGACATAGAGTGCTGATACCACCATGGTAACCAGCGGCAGCCAAGCCAGCGGTGAGACCGGCTTGAATGTTTGAATAATGGGGTTTACGGCGCGATAAACTCTTTCGCTAAGGCCGCAGACGATACCTAGAGGTATGGCCACCAGCGTCGCAATTAAAAAACCAAAGGCGACGGTATAGAGGCTGGTGAAAATTTGATCGAAGTAGGTTGCCTTGCCGGTGTAAGGGCGGATCTTTACTTTGGCATCTGGGTTTTTGGCCAGTTTCTTGGCATTGCGTACTTCTTGACGAGCATAAAATGCATCGGCTTTGTCACGCTCGGCGTGATGTTCTTCGATTAATGTTTTTGACTGTGTCCAAACATCTCCCGGTCCCGGAAACTGACCCAGAGAGGTGACAATATTGCTGGCGGTTACTTGCCAGAGAAACAGGAACATCACAATTCCGGTTAGCGGAAGCACCGCTGTTTTTACCATTTTTTCCAAACCGCTGATTAGGTTAGCTACTGTGATCAGAGACTGTAATTTTGCGATCTTGGATGTGATTGTTGCTGTACTCATTTGCGTGGCCTTCATTTATGTCTTTATATTGCGGTCTTAATTAATTAGGTATTTGAAACAAGCGGCAGGCCAAAATGGCCTGCCGTTGTTTTAGTTACTGTTATTTAGAGCACTTCGTCTTTGAGACCAATTGGGAACTTTTTCAGGTACTCATTGGGCTTGGAACCGTCGTAGACGATTTCATCGATAAAGTGTTTCTGTGGTGAACGGAAGCCGCTCTCTTTAGCAAACTCGGGGAAGTCTGCGGCGCTCACTACACCTTCTTCGATCAGTTCCAGTGCCGCAGTCTTGTAAATATCCGGGCGGTAAACGCTGGCAGCAACATCGAAATACCACTGGTCAGATTTAGGCTCTGAAATTTGTCCCCAGCGGCGCATCTGAGTCAGGTACCAGACGGCATCTGAGTAGTAGGGGTAAGTTGCGAAGTAACGGAAGAACACGTTGAAGTCGGGAACCGAACGCTTGTCACCTTTTTCGTACTCAAAGGTGCCAGTCATGCTGTTGGCAATAACATCGTAGTCGGAGCCAACGTAGTTGCTCTGGGAGAGAATCTTAACCGCGGCAGGACGGTTGGCATTGTCGTTCTCATCGAGCCATTTAGCGGCGCGAATCAATGCTTTAACCACTCGTGCTGTCGTATTTGGATACTTCTCGGTGAACTCTTTAGTCATGCCGAAAACTTTCTCAGGGTTGTTCTTCCAGATTTCGTAATCAGTGACTACAGGTACACCAATACCTTTAAACACAGCCTGCTGGTTCCAGGGCTCACCGACGCAGTAGCCGTAGATAGTGCCGGCTTCGAGGGTGGCTGGCATCTGTGGTGGCGGTGTTACAGACAACAGGGCCTGTGCATCTAATGTGCCGCTGCTATCGCCTTTGTGCGGTGCGTAGAAACCCGGGTGAATATCGCCCGCAGCCAACCAGTAACGCAGTTCATAGTTGTGGGTAGATACAGGGAATACCATACCCATTTTGAACGGCTTGCCTTCAGCGGTAAATTTGTCGACCACTGGCTTCATGTAGTCTGCTTTAATCGGGTGAACAGGCTTGCCATCTTCCATCGGCACATATTCTTTCATCTGTTTCCAGATATCGTTGGAGACAGTGATCGCGTTACCGTTCAGATCCATACTGAATGGCGTAACAATATGAGCTTTGGTGCCGTAACCAATAGTGGCTGCCAAAGGCTGGCCGGCAAGCATATGTGCGCCGTCCAGTTTGCCGTCGATAACGCCGTCGAGAAGTACTTTCCAGTTGGCCTGTGCTTCGATGGTGACGTAAAGACCTTCGTCTTCGAAGTAGCCGTTTTCATAGGCGATGGCGATAGGTGCCATATCAGTCAGTTTAATAAAACCAAATCTGAGTTCGTCTTTTTCAGGTTCGCCCAGCTCTGCTATTGCGGAGGTGCCATTTAACATTAAGCCGACAACGGCTAATGTTTTAAGCGTGCGAGAAAGCCCGCGTTTAAATTTATTTGGTGTTGCGGAGTGCATAAAAACTATACCTCAATATTTAAAATGACAAAAAAAATGCCCGCCTAATATCCGTGGTAACGGAGGTAGGCGGGCATCGTTACCCGGTGACTCCCATCTGTGATGGGGTCTTGCATTGCAGTGCGTATAAGAGACTATTCAATAACTGTGCCAGTTATTTAAATTGTGTTGAAAATAGTTTTTTCAGGGGGAAATCGGGGTAAAAGGTGGCTGGAAGGGCAAAATTATAGCGCCGCGCAATCTTTGCAGAATGATTCTGTTGATCAGATCTGGCGGCCCAAGAAAGGCCGGCACCAAAGCAGTGCGTTTTTGTGGCGCATAATTTTTTATCTGTTCCGAGTTGGCGCGTCGGGGCTTACCATCAGGTCGCTGCCAAGCTCAATGTTGTCACTAAACATCCAGGGTTCGGCATGAATGCCCTCCGGTTTGGAGTCTTGGTCGGGGCAATTCAGCCCGGCCCGAGTGGCCGCTTCACGGTAGAGGTCGCTGCGGAAGCACTGCTGTGCCAGAGAGGCCAACTTGTCTGAATCAACCGGCTTACCGAGCAGCGGGGTAAACTGTTCAAGCATTAGTTCAGCCTGTGAGCGCCACGGGAAGCCGGCATGATAGCTGGAAAAGACATGGTAGTTGGAGCGACTCTGGGTAATCTTCGAGCGCTGCTGAACAAGCTCGCCGGTCAGTGGCGGACGCAGGTAGTCGGCGGGAAGATCCAGATATTCTGGTCGCGAGAGGACATCGACGGTGGTCTTGCGGTTGTCCATATCGGCGAGCCATTCACAGGCGGCCATCAGCGCCAGTCGCAGGCGCAAATGGGTCGCCGGATTTCGGCTGTGCCACGATTCCAGTACACCGAGAACTTTTTCCGGTGCGTTATTCCATATTTCAAATCCGGTGGTGGCCATAATACCCACGCCGTATTCCACCGCAATAGTGTTCCAGGGTGCGCCGACGCAAAAGCCATCGATAACGCCCTGGGCCAGACTGTCGACCATCTGCTCCGGCGGTAACACAATAATGCGCACCTCGGTATCCGGATCGATTCCGCCGGCGACCAGCCATTTTCTCAGTAGCAAGGTGTGGCTTGAGAAAGAGTGAACGGTGGCAAAGGTCAGTCTGGTATCCGGATCTTTATCTAATACTGCGCGCAGTGACTGCGCTGAGGTCAGTGCATTATTAGGGGCGTTTTCTGGGGTTTGATCAAGATTGGCGCTCTGATTCATTTTGCTCCACAGGGATGAGGAAACCGTTACCCCATTACCGTTTAGCGAGAGTACTAGCCCGGTTATCATCGGTGCCCGAATACCGGCCGCGCCCATGGTGGTCAGCAGCGGCATAGGTGCCAGCATCTGGCAGGCATCAAAGGTGCCGGCAATGGTTTTGTCGCGAATATTGGCCCAGGAGACTTCCCGGTGCAGGGTCACATTTAAGCCGAACTTTTCGTACAGCCCGAGATGCTGGGCAATAATCAGCGGTGCGCTGTCGGTCAGACGCATATAGCCGAGATTCAGATGGTCGAGCTCTGCGGTGGGTAAATTTTTGTTGATTTGAAGATTCATAACAGGCTCTAGGAATTTTTATTAAGTATTTGTACAACCGCTTTGGCCGCCTGAGGCAGGCTCTGGTTACTGTCCATAGAAAGGTTGCGCAGCACTTTGTGGGCGCTGTCTTCACTGATTCCCTGCTGATCCATCAACAGACGTTTGGCTTTGTCGATCACCGACAAACTCTCCAACTGTGTTCTGGTGGTATCCAACTTTTGGCGCAGTGACTGATAGGATTTAAATTGCGCCATGGCGACATCGATCACCGGTTTTACTTTTTCTGTATCTACGCCACCCATCATATAGGCGGTGACCCCGGCATCGACGGCATCTTTAATAAAGTCAGGATCTTCCTCTTCCGAGAACATGACTACCGGAGTGGGGTTGTGATCATTGATCACCGACAGGCTGTCGAGAACATCGCGGCCCGGTGACTGTAAATCAATCAGGATAATATCCGGCTTCAGCTGTTCGATCTGGAACAGTAAACCAGCAGCAGAGGGCAGAATTGAAATAACTTCAAAGCCGTCTTGAATAAGTTTTTCTTCAACGCGGGCAGAACGCTGGGGAAGGTCATCCACCAGCATTACACGAGCATGATTTGTCTCTACCACTGAGGTCATAAATTTATCTGTTGTTAAAAAAGCTGAAAAATAAGAAAGGGGCGCGGATCATATCCACGCCCCAATCTTATTACTACTATCTTTGGGAGATAAGATTATTAAAACTTCATATTCAACGTCAACCAGACTTTATCGGTATCAGTTGCATGGGTGTCTGCAGAGTAGCTAGCGTATTTAAGCTGTGCAGACAGGTTTTTATTGATTTTGTAGGTACCGACAATATCCAGTTCCGACCCAAGATCTGCACCGCCTTCGTCTGCGGAGAATTCATGGTAGAAAACAACGACGGGGATACCGGAAATTTTACCGGCGACTTTTAAGTAAGTGTCTTCCAGTCCTGTTCCCGGGGTGCCAAGAAATTTATCAGCCCAACCCTGAAACTTGTGTAGTGTCGCCAACGGAGTTTTAAAGCCAACGCCCTCGTCACCACCGAGTAGTTCATAACCCAGAGCAACAGTGACTCCACTGACCGGCATACTCAGTTCAGCCATCAGGTATTCGGTGTCGAATGAGGCTGGGTTGTCAGCATAGTCTGATTGCGAAGCGATACTGGCGGCCAATGTTGCTTTACCGAGTTTGCCCTTGTAGTCAACACCGTAGGTGCTGGTCGAGTTTGCCGCTGCATTGTCAAAGTCCAACAGGTAGGCATAACCAGTTACTGAGTGTCCTTTAGATGGTGAGAAAGAGGCTAACAGTGCATGTGAATCAGAACCCCATTGCTTGGCCTGAACGGCGCTGTCCACCGGTCCAAAGATACGATTGACGTTCCAGATATAGCTGTAGTCAATTTTCACAGAGTTGAGATCCGGCACACTGATAGTCAGTGCATCGTAAGTCTGTTCATTCTGTCTCCAGCCGACACCGCCGACAAAACGCTGACCGGCGTGCAGAATACGCTGGCGGCCGACCTTGGCTTTATAGGAAGTGCCTGCATAGCCGACAAAAGCCTGATTGACATCTGTGCCCTTGGGATCGGCGACGATCGGGTAGCCAGCCATACCATTGGTCGGCGTCTTGTAGCTTTCGTTACCAATAACGGTGACATTGTCGAACTCGAGTCCAGCGCTAAAGCCATTGTAGGCCGCTGATTTCCAGGTCAGGCGAGATTTCAGTGTAGAGGCACCGGCATCTTTGTCGATACCGTCCTGGTCAACCATTTCGTAACGGTAGCGGAAAGAGGTTGAAGCGCTGCCATCGGTGAACATCTGGCTAACACTGGTTGCATCTTCGGCAGAGGTTGCAACAAAAGGCTGCAGGCTGAGAAGCGCAGCTGCAGCGGTTGAGATGATGCGTGTGTGGTTCATAGTAAATCCTATTGTGAAAAACTAACGTCAAAAAAAAACAAAAAAAAGCCCGTGCGCAACCTTTCGATTGCGCACGGGCTTCGTTACCCAGCAGACTGCAATGTCAAAAATCACAATACAATATCCGTGCCAAGCCAATAAAATCAACGACTTAGCTAATTTTGAAGGCTGTAGAGCAAAGCTTTTGAGACAAGCTGGTGCGGGACTTTTTTATTTGGCTATATCTTGGGGCAGATTTTTGGCCCGCTTTTAATTGCAGGGAGACTGCTAAGCCTGCGCGTATTGCTCGCTGTGACCCAGCCAGCGGGAAATTAATGGTTCTACATTTTCGGGATGCTGTTGCAGAAGCGCCAGAGCGATGGTCTTTACCTCTGGCAGCATATGGGAATCTCTCTGCAGGTCGGCAATATGAAACTGCATATCGCCAGTTTGTCTGGTGCCCAGCACTTCCCCGGGGCCGCGTATCTCCAGATCCTTCTCGGCGATCTTAAACCCATCATTGGTCTCGCGCATAATTTTAAGCCGCGCTGCGCTGTTGCCTGATATAGGCGGTTGATAGAGTAAAACACAGTGGCTGCTCTCGCTGCCGCGCCCAACTCTGCCGCGCAGCTGATGGAGCTGCGAGAGACCGAGACGCTCGGAATTTTCGATAATCATCAGGCTCGCATTGGGTACATCAACCCCCACTTCAATCACCGTCGTGGCGACCAGTAAGTTGATTTCGCCATCTTTAAAGGCCTGCATAATCTGAACCTTTTCTTTCGGCTTAAGGCGGCCGTGAATCAAACCTATAGATAGCTCCGAGAGCATTAATTGCAGCTCTTGAGCAGTTGCTTCGGCGGCCTGAGCTTCGAGCACATCCGACTCTTCAATTAGTGTGCACACCCAATAGGCCTGACGACCACTGCTGCAGGAGGCGCGTACCCGTTCAATAACATCGTTGCGCCGAAGGTTGTTGAGTACCACTGTTTCGACTGGCGTGCGGCCGGGTGGTAACTCGTCGATCACCGAGCAGTCGAGATCTGCATAGGCGCTCATGGCCAGTGTTCGCGGAATAGGGGTGGCAGTCATAATTAGCTGGTGGGGGGTGGAGCCGAGACTCAGGGGGTCGTCGCTGAGATTGGCGCCCTTCTTGCGCAGCGCCAAACGCTGATGCACACCGAAACGGTGCTGCTCATCAATAATGGTTAAGCCGAGACTATGAAATTCAACACCTTCCTGAAACAGGGCGTGGGTGCCGATAATAATCTGTGCGCTGCCATCGGCAATAGCGCCGAGCTGTACTTCTCGCCCCTTGCCTTTGAGCTTTCCGGTCAGCCATGCAATGCGAATACCGAGCGGTTTTAGCCAGGTTTCGAAATTTACTCGGTGTTGTTCGGCGAGAATTTCAGTGGGCGCCATCAACGCTGCCTGCATACCATTGGCAATTGCCTGCACTGCGGCGAGGGCCGCGACCACGGTCTTGCCCGAGCCAACATCGCCCTGTACCAATCGCAGCATGGGTAGCGGCTGGCTGATATCAGCACTGATTTCTGCGGCGACTCGCTGCTGGGCGCCGGTCAATGAAAATGGCAGCTGCTCGAGGAAGCGCTTGCTGGCACCTTTATCGGGAGCCAGTGCCGGAGCTTCCTGCTGCTGAATCTTTTGTCGCAGCCGCAGCAGACTTAAATGATGGGCGATTAATTCTTCCGCAGCGAGCCGCTGCTGGGCTGGATGTTCCCCCTCTGCCAGCAGGTTTAGTGCGGTTCCCGGTGGCGGGTTGTGCAGCAGACGCAGGGCATCGACCAGCGAGTAGGACAATGTCTGATTGCCGAGATCGGCGGGCAGCCAGTCGGTTAGCTGATGGCTGTCCAGACGCTGCAGCGCCTGACCGCAGAGATCGCGAATACGCTGCTGAGTAACACCTTCGGTTGCCGGATAGATAGGGGTCAGGGTTTCTGCCAATGCCTGAGGCTTGGCTTGATTGAGATGCTGGTATTCCGGATGGTACATTTCCAGACCGGCTTTGCCGCGCCGCACTTCACCGAAACAGCGCAGCTGGGTTCCCGCTTGCAGGCTCTGTTGCTGGGCCTGATTAAAGTGGAAGAAGCGCAGGGTGATAATGCCGCTGTGGTCCTGAATTCGACAGACCAGACTGCGACGGCGGCCATAGACCACATCAGAGGCTTTTATCTCCCCTTCAATTACCACTTCGGTGAGGGGTTGGATACCGCCAATCGGGGTAATTTTGGTGCGGTCTATATAGCGCAGTGGCAGGTGGAAAAGTAAATCCTGAACGCTGTGTAAGCCGAGCTTCTGAAGTTTTAACGACAGCTGCGGGCCCACGCCGCGAAGTTTGTCGACACCGGTCTCGTGGAGAGCGCTTACCGCCATTAGTTAAGGGTGATCCGAGATAAATTACTGCCGTAAGTAGTCTGACAAAGGCTTACGCTCAGAGGTGGTATCAGTTTTTTAACTCCTAGACAGGCTATACTGCGCGCTGCTTGCCTTAATAAATAGCCTGCGGCAACCTTGCCGAAAATGTGCGGCTGGGCGAGTGGGGCTTCATAGCGAAGTTCGGTGAGTGTCATTGAAACAGCCTCTGGACAGAGCGTAATAATAGCCAAATTAGATTAAATGGGAAACGTCGATTGAAAATTTTATTAGCAGGCTGTGGTGATATTGGCTGTCGTACTGGGTTACAGCTCGCACCGCAGTTCGAATGTTTTGGGATGAAGCGCAATCCTCAAAATTTACCGGACTCTATTCGTCCTGTGACTGGCAGCCTTACCGATCTCGATCGTTTGCAGGAGGTTTTGGCTGAGGGGTTCGATGTGATTGTAGTGACCCTAACGCCGGGTGCATTTACTCCGGAAGCCTACCAAAAATCCTATGTGGATGGCGCGGCAACCCTCGCCACTGCCATTGATAAGTCGGAACATAAACCGCGTCTGGTTATCTGGGTTTCCAGTACCAGCGTGTATGGGGATAATCAGGGTGCCTGGGTCGATGAGCAGTCGGTGACGGAACCGCTATCATTTTCCGGAAAGTTATTATTGCAGGCAGAAGAGCATATTGGCGCACTGCCCTGCGCTTCAATTATTGTCAGATTTTCTGGTATCTATGGCCCCGGCCGCACCCGTATGCTGGGTCAGATATTGGCTGGCAAAGGCCGTCCGGCTGAGCCTCAACAGTGGAGTAACCGCATTCACAGTGATGACTGTGCCGGGGTTTTGGCCCATCTAATTCGCTGTTTTGAAAAGGGTGAGCAGCTCGATAGTCTATATGTGGCGACCGATTGTGCGCCGGTGACTCAGCATGATCTGCGTATTTGGTTGGCACAGCAGTTGGAGGTTGAGTTGCAGGATGAGATTGTGAAGCAGAAGGCGATTCGCCGCTGTAGTAACCAGCGGCTTTTAGACAGTGGCTATCAGTTTACTTACCCGGGGTATAAAGAGGGTTATCAATCTTTGATTGATGCGCTGCCTGAATAACTCTTCTTAAATAACTACGATCCCATCCATCTCTACCTGCGCGCCCTTGGGTAATTCTTTAACACCAATTGCTGCGCGAGCCGGGAATGGCTGCTGAAAATATTCTGCCATAACCTCATTGACCGCAGTAAAGTTGCTTAGGTCGGTGAGGAAGATATTCAGTTTTACTATATTGCCAAGATCGCCGCCAGACGCTGCGCAGACCGCGCTGAGATTATCAAAAACCTGACGAATATTAGCCTTGATATCACCGTCTATCAGTTCCATGGTCTGGGGATCGAGAGGGATCTGTCCAGACAGGTAAACAGTATTGTTGACCTTAACTGCCTGAGAGTAAGTGCCTATGGCAGCGGGGGCATTGTCAGTGTGAATTACGGCTTTATTGGTCACGGTAGTCTCCAATGTTGGTCATTAATTTTTAACGCGGTGGATACGGCGCACATGTTTTAAGCCGCGGGCGCGTCTGAGAATATCTGCCAGATGAATACGGTCGCGTACGGTCAGTACTACGTCGACAACACTGGTAAAGGCATCTTTTTCATCGACGCTAATATGTTCAATAGTGGCATCGGCTTCGGTCATTCGCGATGCGAGGGCGGCAATAAAGCCGCGCTCCGGTGTGATCTCAACTTTGAGTTCAACCGGGAACTCACCGCGCACTGTACTCGACCAGGTCAGGGGCATACATTTTTCAGGATTGTTACGTATTTCCACCAGATTGCGACAGGACTCGTGGTGGATAACCAACCCCTTACCCGGAGAGATATGACCGAAAATAGGATCGCCGGGTATCGGGTGACAGCAGCGGGCGTACTGCAGCAATAGGCCGTCAGAGGCATCGATAACCACTGGCAGAGTCGAGTTTTTGTTCTCTTCACTGACCTTGCGTTTTGAGGCTGGTACCAACAGGTTGGCTACCGCAAAGGGTACTCGGTTACCGAGACCAATCTGCTGCAAAACATATTCAAAGGTAGAGGCGCCGGTCTCTTTAAGAAGGCCTTTGATCTGAGACTTCTTAAGTTTATTGTAATTGGTTCCCAAGCGGCTGAGAGACTGGTCGAGCAGGCGTTTGCCGAGATCCACCGATTCATCATGCTGCTGGTGCTTGAGGAAGTGGCGAATCGCACTGCGCGCTTTGGCGCTGACCACAAAGTTTAACCAACTTGGATTTGGCTGCGCTTCTTCGGCGCTGATAATCTCAACTTTCTGACCACTCTGCAGCTGTTCCGAGAGAGGTGTTAGCTGCCCGTCTACGCGGCAGGCAATACAGCTGTTGCCCAGTCCGGTGTGCACCGAGTAGGCGAAATCGATAGGCGTAGCGCCGGAGGGCAGTTCGACAATATTGCCCTTGGGGGTAAAGACATAGACTTCGTCGGGAAATAGATCTGCCTTTACATGCTCGAGGAATTCCAGTGAGTCGCCGGCCTGCAGTTGCATATCGAGCAGACCCTGAACCCATCGGGCGGCGCGGCGCTGATTGACGTCGGCGCTCTGGTGACCGGTTTTATATTCCCAGTGAGCGGCGATGCCGTAGCTGGCCATGGCCTCCATTTCGACGGTGCGGATCTGCACTTCGATAACCACCCCGTGCATCCCGACCAATACAGTGTGCAGAGACTGGTAGCCATTGGCTTTGGGAATGGCGATATAGTCTTTAAATTCGCCGGGCACTGGCTTGAAAAGGTTGTGCATCATGCCGAGGATTCGGTAGCAGTCATCAACGCTGTTGACGATCAGGCGAAAGGCGAATACATCCATAATGTCACGGAACGAGCGATGTTTTTCGCGCATCTTGCGGTAGATGCTCCAGAGATGCTTTTCGCGACTCTTTACGGTAGCTTCCACAGCTTCATTATCGAGACGTATTTCAATTGCTTGATGAATTTCAGTAACAATCTCTTTGCGATTCTTTTTCGCTGCTTTCATGGCCTCGCGCAAACGCCGGTGGCGCAGCGGATACATGGCGGCAAAGCCGAGGTCTTCGAGTTCAAGACGAATATCATTGATACCCAGACGCTGGGCGATCGGTGCATAAATATCGAGGGTTTCGCGGGCAATACGTCGGCGTTTGGCCGGAGCTAAAACCCCGAGGGTGCGCATATTGTGCAGTCGGTCGGCGAGCTTCACCAGCACCACGCGAATATCTCGCGACATGGCCAGAGTCATTTTCTGGAAACTCTCTGCCTGCTGATGGGCTTTTGATTCAAACTCAATTTCGGTGAGTTTGCTCACTCCGTCAACCAGATCGGCGACTGGGCGACCAAAGCGACGACTTATCTGGCCTTTGGTTACGCCAGTGTCTTCGATAACGTCGTGAAGCATGGCGGCCATCAGGCTTTCATGGTCCATACGCATATCAGCGAGGATATGGGCAACGGCTAAGGGGTGGGAAATATAGGCATCACCACTCTGGCGCATCTGGCCTTCGTGGCATTTCTCGGCAAATCGGTAGGCGCGCTCTACGCGGCTGACTTCTTTAGCTTCGAGATAGAAAGAGAGTTTATCTAACAGTAAGCGCAGCGCCAAAAAACTCTCTCCCTGGTGTTATCGAGCCTTAGATGGACGGCTCTTGAGGAGGTTCTGATGCTTGTAACGCTTCAACAATTGCCTCGGCGGCAGCGTCAGCAGCAGTGACTTCACCGCCTTCTTCAGCATCTGCATCGACAATCTCATAGTCCTGACGAACTTCATTGAGGATATCCGCAGTGACCAAACCTTCTTCAATTTCGCGCAGGGCGATAACCGTAGGCTTATCGTTTTCTTCCGGAACCAGTGCAGGACGATTTTCGGTAGCAATCTGACGGGCGCGCTTGGAGCCAACCATAACCAGTTCAAAACGATTATCAACGTGATCCAAACAATCTTCTACAGTAATTCGAGCCATTTTATATCCACCGGGGTAAAAAAATTTAATCTAAATTTGATCGATTAGTGCAACGAAATGTTGCTGAGTCGCCCAGTTTACCTAAAGCGAGGAGTTACGACAATAAAGTTGCGATAAATAAGCTTTATGCCGCCGAAAAAGGTTTTCGGCGGCGGTTAGCTAAAGTCAGCGACAGTCGGTTAAATAGGGCTTCAAAAGCTGACTAGGACAGTAAGTCGGAGAGTAAATCTTCCTGATCAGCAACCGGCAGGCGACAGTGCTGTGCTGAAACAATCGCCATCAGTTGGTTTAAGGCAACTTCGAAATCGTCGTTGACGACCATAAAGTCGGCCTCAATATAGTGACTCATCTCTTCAGTGGCGGCGGCAATACGCTTTTCAATAACGGCACTATCGTCTTGCCCGCGATTGTCGAGTCGCTCGCGCAGTGCCTGTTTGGACGGCGGCAGAATAAAGATGCTGGTGCTGTCGGCAAATAGTTGGCGAACCTGAGCGGCGCCCTGCCAGTCAATTTCGAGAATTACATCTTCACCAGCGGCCAGCGTTTCCTCAACCCATTGCTGCGAGGTGCCGTAAAAGTTGCCAAACACCTCTGCGTGTTCAAGAAAGGCATTTTTCTCAAGCATGCCGACAAACTGTTCACGGCTGACAAAGTGGTAGTTGATGCCATCTTGTTCGCCCGGGCGGCAATCTCTGGTGGTGTGCGAGATGGAGGCTTTTATATTCTCCATGCGCTTGAGAAGTTCACCGACCAAACTGGTTTTCCCTGCGCCAGAGGGCGCGGAGATAATAAAGAGAATGCCTGTTGCCATAATGGGATTTGATCCGCTGTTGAGATATTGCTGTTGGTTAGGCAGTTTACATTAGCGGAAAAAATATGCCAGATGCCGCGCTTTTCGAATAGCTTATTTTTCCAGTTCCCGGGGATCAAAAATCTGATTTAAGACACCCGCAAGACGAATACCTGCCATTAGCAAGCGTTTCTCAATAATAGGTTTATTGCGATTGATATAGTCTTGGGTGATGGGGGTCGACTTTTTTTCTTTAAGCGTTGGCGGAGGCGTTTTCAGGCCAAATTCATAGACCTGCGGGCGCAGCATTTTGGACTCTGCGGCCCAGTCTAAAAAGCTATCTTGCTGCCAGAGCTTTATCTGCTTTTCGCTGGCCTGATCGAGTCGCGCCACATAGTCTTCGACGCTTAGTTTTGCCACGCCAAGCAATCCACTGTCCCAGACCCAGTGGAGATTTCTGCGTTTGTTCTGCTTTAGCCATTTTACAGAGATGCTATTACCACCCCGATCAGCCTGTCGACCCACATGCAGTGGCTGATGAATATCGCCGACAAAATGGATAAAAAAGGATAGCGCTTGAATACGGGTTTCCTTGGGAAGTTCAGGGTTTTGCAGTTGCTGATAAAACTGATTCAGTGCGCTCAATAGATCGCCCTTTGGGCTGCGCTTTAGGGCTTCAAACTCAGGGCTATCGAAATGTTGATGGTCTGAGATATTTATATAGTGCCAGTATTTGGATTTCCTCCACTTTGGAATGCCACGAATTTTATCGGGCCACAGCGAAAGTTCGGATAGGTCGGCATCCTCAGTCATGACCTTAAGCGCCTGAGTGGTTTTGTCACTGAGATGATTTTCTGCAATTCTGCTGATAATGCGATGGCCATCCGCACCAAAGGCCAGGGCCTGATGGCTGAAAATTGCGAGACAGATAATGCCGATGTAAGTGAGTGTGCACTTTCGATTTAGCATATTTAAATCAACTATTTATAAGTTTTAAAGAAGCCTTATTAATACAGGCTTCTTGTTTTATAAACTCTTCCCCACGCAAGCGCTGTTTATGCCGAGGCGTTTATTCTATATTTTGGATCTGCTCGCGCATCTGTTCGATAAGGACTTTTAACTCCACCGATGCCTGAGTGGTAACCCCAGCAATAGACTTGGAGCCCAGCGTGTTGGCTTCGCGGTTTAATTCCTGCATTAGAAAGTCCAGGCGTCGACCGATGGAATCTTTACTCGATAGCACTCGGCGTATTTCACTGATATGGGCTTCCAGACGATCCAGTTCTTCGTCCACATCGGTGCGGTTGGCAATAATCACCATTTCCTGTTCGAGGCGGTCATTGTCCAGCTGTTCTTTAAGGTCGCTAAGTTTTTGCTGCAGGCGCTGGCGTTGGTCATTGAGAATGGCGGGCAGGTTTTCGCGAACGATCACAACCTGAGCTTCAATACCTACTAGGCGCTGCTCAACCATTTCAGCCAGCTTGTCGCCCTCGCGCTTACGACTTTCAAGCAGCTGCTCGACGGTGGTTGAGAAGGTTTCCTTGGCGGCTGCCAGCAGTGCGTCTGTATCTATATTCTGTTCTTTCAAGATGCCCGGCCAACGTAAAATCTCCAGCGGTGAAATAGCGGCGGGGTTTTTAAGTTCACCAGAAATTTCTTCGGCGATATCGATATAGCGTTTGGCCAGTTCCAGATCGGCTTCAACACTGGCATCGGTGTTATTAAAGGCCAGCTGCATGGAGCAGTCGATTTTGCCGCGGGTCAGTTTTTTCCGCGCCACTTCACGCAGGGGCATTTCAAGTTGACGCAAGGTATCGGGGAGTCGAAAGCCGGTTTCAAGAAAGCGGTGGTTTACCGAGCGCAGTTCGCAGGTTACTGAACCCCAGCTAAAATCGATGGTATTGCGGGCAAATGCCGTCATGCTGCGAGCCATAATATCTCCAGTGTAAAATTTAAGATGCGCCATGGTAACAAAGGCGGTCATCAGGTTGGTAGATTTGCTACAATTCCACCGATTTTTTATTTCATGTGCATTTACTAATCCCTATTAGGAAAAAATTATGTCTCGACCCAGTGGCCGCCGCCCCGAACAGCTTCGCCAAGTAAAAATTACCCGTGAGTTCACCTGCCATGCAGAGGGTTCTGTGCTGGTTGAATTTGGCAATACCAAGGTTATCTGTACCGCTAGTGTGGAGCCGGGTGTGCCGAGATTTTTGCGAGGTAAGGGTGAGGGTTGGGTGACGGCGGAATACGGTATGTTGCCGCGTTCGACCGGGAGTCGAATGGGCCGTGAAGCGGCGCGCGGAAAACAGAGTGGCCGCACTCAGGAAATTCAGCGTCTAATCGGCCGCTCCCTGCGAGCGGCGGTAGACCTGAAAAAGCTCGGTGAGCACACTATCAATATTGATTGTGATGTTATTCAGGCGGATGGCGGCACACGCACGGCGTCTATTACTGGTGCCTGTGTTGCTCTGGTTGATGCTATTCGTCACCTGCAGCGCAAGAAGGCAATTGTCGAGGATCCATTGCTGACTATGATTGCCTCGGTGTCGGTGGGTGTTTACAAAGGTACGCCGGTATTGGATCTGGACTATCCAGAAGATTCAAATGCTGAAACCGATATGAATGTAGTGATGAATGCCGACGGCGGCTTTATTGAGGTTCAGGGTACTGCAGAGGCGGCGCCTTTCAGTGAAGAAGAGCTGAGTTCAATGCTTAAGCTTGCCAAGCAGGGCATTGCCGATCTGGTTCGTGTTCAACAAATGGCGCTGGCTCAATAACTATTTAGTAAAACAAGCAACCTAACTATAAAGATTAAAATTATGACCACTGAAAGCAATTACAAAACCCAGTTTATCGATAATGGCCTGCGCAGCGGCGCGCTAAAGTTTGGTGAGTTTACCCTTAAGTCCGGGCGTGTATCGCCGTACTTCTTTAACGCCGGGCAGTTTTATACTGGCCGCGCACTGGCTGAGTTGGGACGCTGTTATGCGGCCGCGATTGTCGAGTCAGGTATTGAGTTCGATGTGCTGTTTGGACCTGCTTATAAGGGTATTACTCTGGCAGCGGCAACCTCTATTGCGCTGGCCGACCACTACAACCTCGATGTGCCATACTGCTTTAATAGAAAGGAAGCAAAAAACCACGGTGAGGGCGGCAATATGGTCGGTGCTCCGCTTGAGGGTCGAGTGTTAATTATCGACGATGTGATTACTGCGGGAACGGCAATTCGTGAAGTGATGGAAATTGTCGATGCGGCCGGTGCTAAAGCAGCTGGTGTGGTGATTGGCTTGGATCGCAAGGAAAAGGGTAAGTCGGAGTTTTCAGCGATTCAGGAAGTGGAGAAGCAGTTTTCTATTCCGGTGGTGGGGATTGTCGATATTGACGATATTCTCACTTATCTCAAGGCCAAGCCTGAGAGCGGTGAGCTGGTAAACGCTATTGAAAATTACAGGCAAGAGTACGGCGTATGATTAAAACGGTATTGCTAATTGTATTGTCAGGCCCATGGATGGTGCTAAATGCAGCAGAGCTATACCGTTATTACAATCAGCAGGGGGTGTTAGTCACCACTGATACCCCGCCGGCGGATGCGGCGGCCAATGATTATGAAGTGGTCAATGAATCCGGTCGGGTTCTGCGCATTGTCTCCGCTTCAGATATTGATCAGGAAATTTCCAGCGATCAGAGCAAGCAGGATAATTATCTACTTAGCAGTTTTAGCAGTGTCGGCGACATTCAGTTATTGAAGCAGCGCAAGGTGCAGTTGCTGATGCGCGAGATTGAACAGTTGGAAAAAAATCTTACCGGGTTGGCCAGTCGCGAAAACAAAATCTATGCTGATGCTTCGAATATTGAACTCAGTGGTGAGGTGGTGCCGGAGTCGGTGACTCAGCAGTTGCAAATACTGTTGGATGTAAAATCTGAATTAACCCGAACACTGGCTCAGCGCCGCGATGAATACCAGACCCTTGAGGCTCGGTATGAGGCCTATAAAGCCAGATTTCGCGTACTAAAAAGGGATAGTAACTAGTTACTATCCCTTTTCATTTTTTAGTCTTTCTACTTCTTAGCTGTACTACTCAAACATTGCTGCCGTTAATAGCTGCCACTGCTCCTGCCAATCTTTGGTCGGCGGTGTTTTAAACTGGCTGCGAACAAATTGGCTGATCTTGCCGTCGGTGCTGCAGAGCATTAGGTTGGCAGCGGTTGAGACAGAGACCTGCAGTTTTAGGCCGTCGCGGACTTCGGCTTCACGCAAGATCTGTTTTAGCTGAGACTCCAGACGATCAAAGAACTGGGCGATACGGTCGTGCAGGCGGTCGGTTTCACCAGTGAGTGCATCGCCATTCAAAATACGTGTGATGCCGGGATTCTTTTCGGAAAAGGCGAGTACCAGACTGAGAATGCGGTAACACTGATTTACCGGATTTGGCTCGTCACTAATAATACCGCGGACGCGGGCAAAGACCGTATCTTCAATAAAGTCGATCAGACCTTCATACATTCGAGTTTTGCTTGGGAAGTGTCGATAGAGCGCCGCTTCGGAAACCCCGAGCTCTGCTGCTAATGCAGCGGTTGTAATACGTCCACCACCTGATTTCTCAAGCATACGGGCGAGGGCCTGAAGGATTTCTTGGGCGCGTGTGCCGGGTTTTTTAGCCATTAGTTGAGTTCCTCTAAGTCGGACTCTTGATTGGTGATTAATGTACCAACGCCTTCGTCGGTAAAGATTTCCAGCATAACGGCGTGCTCGACACGGCCGTCAATAATATGTGCGCTGCTGACACCGGACTTTACCGCGTCCAGTGCACAGCCAATTTTCGGTAGCATGCCACCGTAAATAGTCTCGTCGGCAATCAGTTCATTGACACGACTGGTAGTGAGTCCGGTCAGAATCTCGCCACTTTTATCTTTTAGCCCGGCAACATTGGTCAGCAGAATCAGCTTTTCAGCGTCGAGTACTTCGGCCACTTTGCCGGCGACCAGATCGGCATTGATATTGTAGGAGGCGCCGTCAGAGCCAACGCCAATTGGCGCGATAACCGGAATAAAGCCGCTGTTAACCAGCATATCGATTACCCCTTTATTGATCGAGGCAACTTCACCCACATGGCCGATATCAATAATTTCAGGCACTTCCATCTCTGGTGTTTTGTGGGAGACAACCAGTTTCTTAGCTTTGATTAGCTGCCCATCTTTGCCGGTTACGCCAAAGGCTTTACCGCCCGCGGCACCGATCATATTGACGATCTCTTTGTTGACCGTGGCGCCCAGTACCATCTCAACGACGTCCATGGTTTTGCTGTCAGTCACGCGCATACCGTCGACAAATTCAGATTTGATCGACAGTCGATCGAGCAGCTCGCCAATCTGTGGGCCGCCGCCATGGACAACTACAGGATTGATGCCGACCAGTTTCATCAGCACTATATCTCGGGCAAAACTCTCTTTGAGTTTGTCGTCGCCCATGGCATTGCCGCCATATTTGACCACCACGGTTTTGCCGGTAAAGCGTTGGATATAAGGAAGGGCGCGGGAGATAACCTGCGCTGTTGTCTCTGCTTCTTTACGTGTTAAGGACATAATTAAATATAGTCTTCTATGTTATTTATAAAGGGTGCCAGTTCGCGGCGAAATTCCTGTTTGACCTGTTCGAGGCCATTTTCATCATCGGCTTCAAATCTTAGGGTCAGATTTGCCGAGGTGTTTGAGGCTCTAATTAGGCCCCAGCCAAAGCTGTATTCAACTCTCAATCCATCGATAGTGATAACTTGAGCCTGGGCAAATTGGCAGCCAGCTGCCAGCGTCTGCATCAGGTTAAATTTTTCCTCTTCACTGATTGGAATCAGAATCTCTGGTGTATATATGCTGCCTTCAAGTTCATCTAAAAGCTGATCCAGGCTCTGGCCCAGATCGCTGAGAACTTCCAGAAGACGCACTGCAGCATAGAGTCCATCATCGAAACCTTTCCAGCGGTCATTGAAAAATATATGTCCGCTAAATTCTCCTCCAACCGGCGCATTGTTGTCGTGCACCTGTTTTCTTACATGGGCGTGACCGGTCTTGCACATAACGGGTCTGCCGGAGTAGCGACGGATCAGTTCTGGCAGTCTTTTGCTGCTTTTTACATCGAAGATAATATCCGATCCGGGCTTGCGGGCGAGTATATCACGGGCAAAAATCATCATCAGTTGGTCGGGCCAAACGATTCTTCCCTGCGCCGAGATCACCACCACGCGATCACCATCGCCATCAAAAGCCAGCCCTAAATCGGCTCCCTCGGTGACGACCTTTTCGCGCAGATCGGCAAGATTTTTTTCATCCGCCGGGTTGGGTTCGTGATTTGGGAACGAGCCGTCCACATCGCAGTAAAGGGGAAATGCCATACAGCCGAGACTGTCGAACAGCTTTACGGCAATCGGTCCCGGCGAGCTGTTGGCGCCATCTATCACCAGTTTAAAGGTTTTATTGATCAGACTGTTATCGACAATATGTGAGATATAGGGAGGAATAATATCTGCCGTGGCTGCACTGCCCTGACCGGTGGCAAAGTTATTACTGCGCAGCATGGGTTTGAGCATTTGCAATGTTCGCCCGGAAATGACTTCGCGCTGAATAATGATTTTAAAGCCGTTATAGGCGGCTGGGTTATGACTGGCGGTAACCATAACGCCACTGCTGGCATGACCGCCGAAGTGGATAGCGAAGTTGAGGGCGGGTGTGGATATCTGGCCCAGATTCACAACATTGATGCCGCAGGAAATTAATCCTGACTGCAGGGCACTGGCCAATTCAGGAGAGCTGATTCTGGCGTCGTGACCAATATAGATTGCCTGCTCATTGTTGCGGCGCAGAACTGTGCCCAGCCCTTTACCGAGGCGATTGGCGAAGTCGCTGGTAATTTCTGTGTTGGCGAGGCCGCGGATATCATAGTCGCGGAAGACTACATCCGGAATGCTGCTTTTGGATTCGGGGCTGCTGGGTTCAGCACTGCTTGCGTCAGGCTGCAGGCTTTGTATCAGTTGCTGCTCTAGTGCTGAGGGAGTCTCCTCTAGTTCGGTGATAGGTTCTTTATTGGGCTGAGGCTTTCCATCTGGCTGAGGCTCTTTATTGGGCTGAGGCTCTTTACCCCGCTGAGGCTCTTCATCTAGCTGAGGCTCTAGATAATCAGTAGGACCAGCAGCAGGTTTTTTCCAGCGTTCGTTTAGGGGGTTGAGCGGTTTATTCTGCAGATCAATAGCCTCTACCATAGATCGTCGCCCAAGACGGAATCTGATCATTAAGTAGAGAACAATTAAAATGGCCGCGGCAAAGGTGCTAAAGAAAAGGCCAAAGGGTGGCAGTGCGCTATCAATTGATTTTAGCAGTGCGGCGGAGGGCGAGAAGGCGACTTTCCACAGTGGGTTCACTGTATCAAATGTCTCGCTATTCAGGTTTTGGTTGCTGCTACTGCCTATTTCTAAAATAACGGTTGTGCGATTTTGCGAGGTGATTTGTTGAAGTCGCAACAGCCCCTCTGCAGTGTTGATTGTGCTCAGAGCATAGCTTAAACCGGTGGTCGGCATCTGCGCCAAAATGCTGCCGATCACTTTGTTATCTGCTACCACGGCCTGACTAAAAAGAATCTTCCACTGGTTATCAATTTTCACTGCTCGCGGATTCACAAGCTTGCCCTGTTGGGAGAGTCGCAGCATATGTTTGGCGGCAAAGCCCAGATGGTCAGAGTGGCGGCTGATGGCTGGGTCTATATAGTAAATCGCCTCGGCACCGGTAATGACCTCAGCGGCGGCGGTTTCTGCGCTGTTCAATAGGTCTTTATTCAGGTCGGTCAGGCTGTCGATAGCGCTTTTTGTGCTGGCCAGTTGAGCAAGCTGTTGGCGCTGTTGATCTATATAACTATCGACTCGGCTGGCCGCTATTTTCATATTTAGGCCGTAGTGAAAATCTACCAGTTGCTGGCGTGCCTGAACCACAAGGTTTTGATAGAGCGCGATATAAACGCTGACCAACAGCAGGCCCCCGATCATAATACTGCTCAGCAGTAACGGGTCTTTGAAGATTTTCGAAAGGGTTGTTTTAAACGTCACTGTTATCAATCTCAACCGCTGGTTTAGCGCGCTATCTGCTTGGAAATAGCGTCGATAATATCTCTGGCCAGTTGAGTCTTGCTCCTTTTGCTAAATGCCTGACTGCTGTCAGCAGTGATCCACCAGGCTTCGTTATCGTCACTATTAAAACCAACGTCCGTTCGTGAAACATCGTTGGCAACAATTGCATCGAGCTTTTTGCGCGCTAGCTTATCTCGCGCATAGGTCTCAATATCCTGAGTTTCCGCAGCAAATCCAACCACAAAGAGATCACTGAATTTTTCGGCGACAGCGCTGACAATATCCGGATTTTTTTCTAGTTTGAGTTCAATGCTATCGGCGGATTTTTTAATTTTTTGCTCAGCTACATTCACTGGCCGGTAGTCGGCGACGGCAGCGCTGGCAATAAAGATATCGGCATCCCCGCAGGCGGCCAGTGCGGCTTTATGCATATCAGCGGCGCTGAGGGTTTCAATAACTGTACAGCGATCTGGTGCAGCAATTGCCACTGGGCCGGAGATAATAGTGACCTGCGCGCCGGCTTCGACAGCGGCGGCCGCGATGGAGTAACCCATTTTTCCTGAGCTGTGGTTGCTGATATAGCGAACCGGATCTATAGCCTCTCGGGTGGGGCCGGCAGTAATCACAACTTTCTTGCCACTCAGCTGCCCAGTCTCAAAACAGTTGGCGACCTGCTCGACTATGGTATCGGGCTGTTGCATACGCCCTTCGCCAATATCACCGCAGGCTTGAATGCCGCTATCCGGTCCAAAAATCATCACCTGTCGTTGTTTCAGGCACTGCATATTGTCGCTAGTTGCCGGGTGCGACCACATACCCTGATTCATGGCTGGCGCGACGGCAACTGTTGCCGGAGTGGCTAGATAGATAGCATTGAGCAAGCTGTTGCCGCGACCGTGAACCATGCTGGCAATAAAGTCTGCGGTGGCCGGAGCAATAAGTAGCAGGTCTGCCCAGCGCGCCAGTTCAATATGGCCCATGCCTGCTTCGGCCTCTGGATCGAGAAGATCGGCATGTACCGGATATCCAGAGAGAGCCTGCAATGTTAGTGGACGGATAAACTCTTCCGCAGAGGGGGTCATCACAACCTGCACCTCGGCACCACGATCTTGCAGGCGTCTGACAATCTCAGCGCTTTTATAGGCAGCGATCCCGCCGGTGATGCCAACAATTATGCGTTTGTTTGAAAGGGTGCTCATTAATCGTCCAGACACAGCAAATAAAGACTGTAAGATACCATTATGAGAGGGACATCTGTAGCAATAAATAAGGACTTACTATGGCTATAACCCAATGGCCGGAGAACGAAAGGCCGCGAGAGAAGTTAATTCTTCGGGGGGCGTCGGCACTTTCTGATGCTGAATTGTTGGCGATATTTCTGCGTACCGGATTACCGGGTATCACGGCTATTGATCTGGCCCGCAGCCTGCTCACCGAGTTTGGTGGTTTGGGCGCGTTGCTGGGGGCGGATCATAAAGCGTTCTGTTCGGCCAAGGGGGTGGGTACGGCAAAGTTTGTTCAGCTCAAGGCATCGCTGGAATTAACCCGCCGTTATTTGCAGGAGCAGCTGGAAGATCAGCCGGTGTTTACCAGTCCGGAAAAGGTCAGTGATTATCTCTCTGTGCAGATGCGCGATTACAAGCGCGAAGTCTTTATGATGCTGCTGTTGGATAGCAAGCATCAGCTATTGGATACCTACGAGTTGTTTCAGGGCACATTGAATGCGGCCAGTGTTCACCCCCGCGAGGTTGTTGCTCGGGCGCTGAGATTGAGTGCCGCTGCGGTGATTGTTGCGCACAATCATCCCTCGGGTCTCGCCGAGCCGAGTCAGGCGGATATTGATATAACAAGACGTTTAAAGTTGGCGTTGAACCTGGTGGATATTCGTTTGCTCGACCATTTTGTGATTGGTCGTGGACAGGTTGTTTCTCTGGCTAAACGGGGAAAATTGTAGGCTTATTGAATTTATATAAGTTAATGCTGTGGAATAAGCCAATTTCGTTTGATTCAGCATGGTCTTTCTGGTATAAATTGCGCCCCTTTGCGGGAGGGTCCCGCGACTGGGGTTAGATATCCAGAATTCACGTGTCGGGCGGATGCAAATCCGGTCAGCACAATTGCAAGCAGAGGCAGTAGAAATGTCCAGAGTATGTCAGGTCACAGGCAAGCGCCCAATGGCTGGAAACAATGTATCTCACGCGAAAAACAGAACACGTCGTCGCTTTGAGCCAAACCTTCACACCCACCGTTTTTGGGTTGAAGCTGAAAAACGTTTTGTTAAGCTTCGTGTATCTACTAAGGGTATGCGCATCATCGACAAAAAAGGTATTGAACAAGTACTGTCCGAGCTTCTGGCTCGTGGCGAAAAAGTCTAAGGAGACCACTGATGGCTAAGTCAGCGAGAGAAAAGATTCGTTTAGTGTCCAGTGCAGGTACCGGACATTTTTATACTACAGACAAGAACAAGCGCAATATGCCTGAGAAGATGGAGATCAAGAAGTACGATCCCACTATCCGCAAGCATGTGATCTACAAAGAAGCGAAAATTAAGTAATTTTTCTTCTTAGCTAGACGCGAAAAAATCCTGCCGGTTGGCGGGATTTTTTTTGCCTCAGATTTTGTCAGCGAGAAAGCGCATATAAAAAGCCAGGCATAAAAAAACCCGATAATTTCTTATCGGGTTTTTCGTAATTTACTGATTTGCCCTAGGGCATGATCAGAAATTAGTCGGCAACTACGTTCTCAGCTTGAGCGCCTTTCTGACCTTGAGTAACTTCCATAGTTACTGCCTGGCCTTCTTTCAAAGATTTGAAACCATCAGCTTGGATTGCGCTGTGGTGTACAAATACGTCACCGCCGCCTTCCTGCTCGATAAAACCAAAACCTTTACTGTCGTTGAACCACTTTACAGTGCCAGAAACTCTCTCCGACATAACTAACCTCACTTATAAATAATGTATACCGTTTAAGGTGTTTAAAATATATCCAGCCTCGTAACGGGGCTAGCCTCACCTATGTATAGTTCATCAATTATCGAAATAACAACAACCGTACAAAGGCATTACTGCATCAACTAAACAATAAAGTTTATTTTATGTTGAATTAGAATCGCGAAGTGTATGCGCTTTTTTATGGTTTGGCTAATTTTTGCGCGATTTTAGGGCAAATAAAACGATATTTTGTTTATTTTTCGATCAATTTTGCCGAAATAGAAGAAATTTGATAGGGAATTCTGTATTTAGCCGATTTTTGCACCCGAATAGATCGGGCGTTATTACGTTTCGCTATGGTAGCATAAGCGTCATTAAGCAGGCTTTTTGCTCGAATTTTATTTTAAACTTGGCAGCTATATTTAACTGACTCTCTATGGATAACAATACAACCGACAAAGATTTTGACCAACCGTTAGAAGCCGATCAGAGAAATCTGGCACTGCTGGTTTATATATTGCAGGGTCTGGGTTTTGTCACCGGCGGACTGACCTGGATTGCGGCAATGATGGTCAACTATATAAAACTCGATTCGGTTCGCGACACCTGGTTGGAAAGTCACTTCCGCTGGCAGCTCAATACATTCTGGTATGGATTGCTGTGGTGGGTTGTTGGTCTGGTATTGTGGCTGCTATTACTCGGCTGGTTGGTTTGGGGGCTGCTGTCACTTTGGGCTCTCTATCGCGTTGTGAGAGGCGCACTTTTACTTAACGACAACAAGCCTATTCTTTTCTGATTTTTACTTGCTTATATAAGCCGCTGACTGGATCGGAATTACCCGGCCATAGGGAAACGCATGACTCATTATTCACATACTCTGGATGCGGTGCCGCAAACATTACCAGTTGGCAAAGTGGTCTGCGTGGGCAGAAATTATGCGGAACATGCCAGAGAGTTAAATAACCCTGTTCCCTCTGAACCAGTACTGTTTATCAAGCCGAGTACTGCACTGGTCAAACTTGAGCAGCCCCTTGAGATTCCGTCAAAGTTTGGAGCCTGTCATTTTGAAGCCGAGATGGCGGTGCTTATTGGTGAGCGTTTGACCGGTTGCAATGAGCAGCAAGCGGCAACTGCTATTGCGGGTGTTGGCGTGGCACTAGATTTAACTCTGCGCGAGTTGCAGTCGACACTCAAGGAGAAAAGCCTGCCCTGGGAGAAGGCCAAGGGGTTTGATGGTGCCTGCCCCGTATCGGTATTTGTCGGTGTGCAGAATATTACGGATTTACAAAACCAGCAGATTCAGCTGCGTCAAAACGGTGAGTTGCAACAGGATGGCAACAGTGCGGATATGCTGACACCAGTACTGCCGTTGTTGGTATATATCAGTCAGTTTTTTACCCTCTCGCCCGGTGATATTGTTTTGACGGGAACCCCTGCGGGCGTTGGTCCATTGGCTGCGGGAGATAGTTTGGAAATTTCTCTGGGTAATCTAATTAACGTTAAGACTGAAGTTGTAAGCTAAGGTCGAAAAAAGCTATTTAAAGAGACGGATATGGCATTGGAAAAAGGTATTTACAAACATTACAAAGGCAACCTTTACGAGGTGCTTGGGGTGGCTCAGCACAGTGAAACCCTGGAGCATTTGGTGGTCTACAAAACACTCTATGGTGATTTCAGTACCTGGGTTCGACCACTGGATATGTTTCAGGAAACTGTGGAGAGAGATGGCGAGCAGATTGCTCGTTTTGAGTTTGTGGAAGCAAGTGATTAATCATGTTGTTTATTACCGCCGGAGTGGCAATTCCCGACAGCGAAATTGAGTTTACAGCGGTTCGCTCCCAGGGGCCGGGTGGGCAAAATGTCAATAAGGTTTCATCCGCTATTCATCTGCGCTTCGATATTAATCAATCTTCCCTGCCGGATGTTTTCAAACAGCGGTTGCTTAAAATCAGTGATCAGCGAATCTCCAAAGACGGCATCGTTGTTATTAAGGCGCAGACCACACGCAGTCAGGAAAAAAATCGTGCCGAGGCGCTGGAGCGTTTACAGCAACTGCTGATGCAGGTCACCTACACACCTAAGGTTCGCCGTCCCACTCGCCCTACCAAAGGCTCGCAAAAGCGCCGTATGGATAAGAAAACTCGGCATGGAAAACAGAAAGCGCTGCGTTCAAAGATCTCACCGGACTCATAAGGTCGCTAGGTATCCCGCTGTTGCGAGTGTAAACTGCGCCGATTGAAGTCAACGGTCAGCCCCATGTCAGAATCTCAGAGTCACCCATTCGATAGCCTAAGTCCCGATCTATTAATAGATTCGGTTGAGAGTCTCGGCTTTGTCAGTGATGGTCGCTTTCTGGCACTCAACAGTTATGAAAACCGCGTCTATCAAATTGGCATTGAAGACGAGACGCCGATGATCGCCAAGTTCTATCGCCCGGGCCGATGGTCTCGCGAGCAGATTCTTGAAGAGCATCAGTTTTGCTATGAGTTACTGGAGCAGGAGCTGCCAGTGGTGGTGCCCTGGAGAAATCCTCAGGGTGGCAGTCTTAACAGTTATGGCGATTTTACTTTTGCTCTCTATGAGCGCAAAGGTGGCCGTGCTCCGGAATTGGATAATCTCGACAATCTTTTTATTCTCGGTCGTTTGATGGGTCGCATCCACGGTATAGGTGCGACCAAGCCTTTCAAATACCGTCCGCAGTTGGATGCTCAGGGCTTTGGCTGGGATTCTTACAAGCTGATCAGCGAGCAGTTTATTCCCGAAGGATTACGTCCAGCCTACGATAGTCTGGCGCTGGATATCCTAAAAAAGATCGAACAAATTCTTGAGGATTATGGCGATATAAAACGTATTCGGGTGCATGGTGACTGTCATTCGGGGAATATTCTGTGGCGCGATGACAATCCCCATTTTGTCGACTTTGACGATGCGCGAATGGCACCGGCAATACAGGACTTGTGGATGCTGTTGTCTGGGGATCGCCATGAACAGACAATGCAGATGGCTGAGATTGTTGAGGGCTACAATGAGTTTTATGAGTTCGATGTTCGAGAGCTAAAGCTGATTGAAGTGATGCGTACGCTGCGGATTATGCATCACAGTGCCTGGATCGCCAGACGCTGGTCCGACCCGGCTTTCCCTATGGCCTTTTCCTGGTTTAATTCGCCGCGCTACTGGAGCGAGCATATTCTCGAGCTTCGGGAGCAGTTGGCGGCTCTCAATGAACCGCCGATAGAATTGATGGGCTAGCAAGCATTACTAGTAAGTCTTACCAGCTGTAATTTACTCCCATGGTCAGTTGGCTGTCAGATTTCTCTTTGCCCACTGCCGGTTGATTGTCGTAGTCCCATTCCAGCTTTACTTCGGCAAATAGGTTTTTAACCACCGGAATTTTTATGCCCAGATCAGCACTGAGATCGGAATCATCAAAGTCGGTCAGGGCGATAAATACCTTATGGCTATGAAACAACTGAATATTGTTTATTAGCAGAGTACGGTAGTCAGCGGACCAACTCCAGGTCAGGCGGCGATCTGTGCTTTGATCTTCAAAATCTTCACTGAGCCACAGTAGACCGGTACTGGCTGACAGGGCGGTAGATTTAGATTCCCAGAACTGTCGACCTAAGGAGCTACCAATATAGTAGAAGTTGTCGATGGCGCGCTCTTCGTTGGCGCCAAATGAAACGCCATTGCTCCAGAACCACTGATCCTGAAAAAACCAATCCAGCACATAGGTCACAGCATACTCACGATTTTTAGGGGAGTTATTAAGGCGGTGAGTTTCATAATTAAGGCTTGAACCATGTCGGAAATCACCGTCGCGCCATTTTACGCCGCTGTCGAGATCCCAGTCTTCTCGCTCCTGATTGCCGCTGGCATAAGCACCGGTAAAGGATAGGCTGCCTTCATAAGTATTGCTAAAGATCTCCGCCGGCTCTTCGCCGAAGGACTCCCCGTTGATTGAAGCGATCTGTTCCTGAGCGATAGTCAGAGTACCAAAGCTGTCTGAACTCCAAATTACATGGGTATCAGTCTGCTGCTTGAGCTGACCCTTAATAATATCGCCATTGGTCAGCGTAATTTGATCTGCTGTGACTGAAGTTGCCAGTGTCAGAGATGCAAAAAAAGTTACCATCCAAATTAAACTTCGCTTCGTAAAACTTCCATATCGCATTGTTGCCTCCTGAGGGATAAAAGACGAAAGGTGATGATTGGTTGAAGCTGGCTATTTTACAGATTTCACCAAGATGATCATTACTCGTCGAAAATTACTTTATCTTTCTAGTGGTTAATCAGTAGAATGCCGTTCCATAGACATTGGCCAATTGCCGACCAACAATATTGACGTTACTAAAGAGTTTGAGGAGAAGAAAATGAGCGAATTTCCGACAGAGTTGAAATATGCCAGCAGTCACGAGTGGGCAAGACTGGAAAGTGATGGCAGCGTGGTTGTTGGAATTACAGATCACGCACAGGATGCTTTGGGCGACGTTGTTTACATTGAGCTTCCAGAGATGGGTGCCAGTGTTGATGTTGGGTCTGAAGTTGCGGTTATTGAATCTGTTAAAGCGGCCTCTGATATTTATTCGCCAGTGACCGGTGAAGTGGTTGAGATCAATCCCGCTCTGGAAGATGAGCCGGAAACAGTGAATAGTTCACCCTACGCTGATGGTTGGTTATTCCGTGTAATGCCAACAGATACCGGCAGTATGGATGACCTGATGGATGCTGATGGCTATGCGGCTTCTGTCGAAGAGTAATCGTTTCTATTAGGCCTTTGAATTGGGCCTGAAAGTAAAAAGCCTCGATAGTTGTCGGGGCTTTTTTGTGCGCCATCGAATTATTTGTAGCTCTTATTAGCCGCTTTATTCGTCACGCAGCGAAATAATCGGCCACTGTTTATCTTCAGCGGTTTCTCGCAACCTGTCGCAGGGATCAACTGCAATCGGGTTATCCACATCCAGAAGCAGCGGCAGATCATTGAAGGAGTCGCTGTAGAACCAGCTGCCCTCAAGGGTTTCAGATTGCTCTGCCAACCATGCCTTAAGCCGGGTGACTTTACCTTCCTGAAAGGTGGGGGTGCCGCTAACTTTTCCGGTATAGGCGCCCGCTAAAATTTCTGGCTCAGACGCTAGTATTTCGGTAACACCCAGACTGTGACAGATAGGCTCCACAACAAAGCGGTTGGTTGCGGTGATAATTAACAGTCGGTCACCGGCCTCACGATGTTTTTTCAAGAGCGCCTGAGCTTTGGGTAATTGCATAGGTGCAATTACCTGCTGCATAAATTTGGCGTGCAGTTCACGTAGCTCAGTTAGAGGTATTTCTGCCAGTGGCTGCAGAGAAAATTCCAAATAAGCGAAAATATCCAAGCTACCGGCAACGTAATCAGCGTAGAATTGGTCGTTGGTTTTTTGGAACTGCTGCGCGTCGACGCGCTGTTCGGCAACGAGAAATTCACCCCAGCTGTGGTCGCTGTCGCCAGCTATCAGGGTGTTGTCCAAGTCGAATATAGCGAGAGCCATGGCATTTAGTCCGGTTGAGTTTCTGTGCACGGCAGGATAACCATGCAGCAGTTTTGTCTCAAGAGAAAATTGCCGCGACCCCGAGACTATGGAACAATAAGATTAAAATAAAAGGGTGATGTACTTTGGTTGATAAGGATGGTTTCCGCTCAAATGTCGCTATTGTGATTGGTGATGGCAATGGCAGATTGTTTTGGGCAAAAAGACTCGGGCAGACGGCTTGGCAATTTCCTCAGGGCGGTATTGATCGCGGAGAAAGTGTTGAAGATGCCCTCTATCGAGAACTCTATGAAGAGGTCGGTCTTGAGTCTGGCGATGTCAGTGTTATTCAGCGTTCTAAAAAATGGCTGAGATACCATATCCCCCAGCAGATGCAGCGCAAGCACTCCAAGCCGCTTTGTATCGGTCAAAAACAGCGCTGGTTTTACTTACAGATGACCTGCGATCCGGACAAGGTTCGGTTTGATACCAGTGGAAGTCCAGAGTTTGATGATTGGCGGTGGGTCAATTACTGGTATCCAGTCAACTCGGTTATTTCCTTTAAGCGAACAGTCTATCGCAACGCACTGCAGGAGTTCTCTGCGGCGAATGCCCGCCTGCAAGCTAAACAGGTGGGTTAACTATGTTAGCGTCACTGCGCAATATAGTTCAGGAGGTCAACAGTGCCCGAAATCTCGGGCAGGTTCTGAGTATTATCGTCAAGGAAGTGAGCACGGCCATGCAGGCTGGTGTTTGCTCGGTCTATCTATTTGATGAGTCTGATCAGCGCTATGTGTTGATGGCCAGTAAAGGTCTGCGCGGTGAATCGATTGGCAAGGTGCGGCTGGCGATGCGCGAAGGTCTGGTCGGACTGGTTGCCGCCCGAGAAGAGCCGCTCAATCTTGAGAATGCCGATAAACATCCCAACTTCGCTTATTTTGAAGAGACCGGCGAAAGCCCTTTCCACTCGTTTCTCGGCGTGCCGATTATCCATCACCGCAAGGTATTGGGTGTTCTTGTTCTGCAGGAGGAAAGCCAGAGAAAATTTGGCGATGAGGAAGAGGCTTTTGTAGTCACTGTCTGCGCCCAGCTGTCGGGCGCCATCGCCCATGCGGAGGCCACCGGTGCTCTGCGTCAGCTGGCTTCGGCGGGGCGGGGCAAAAGTCGCGAGGCAGTGTTTCAGGGTCTTCCCAGTTCTCCGGGAGTGGGTATTGGTCGTGTGGTGCTGGTTTCCGACACTGCAGATCTGGCCGCTGTTCCCGAGCGATTTGTTAAAGATACCTCAGCCGAAATTGAGATTTTCCGCACCGCCCTTGAATCTGCCAAAGAGGATATGCGCAATCTGGGTGAGGGTTTGGAGAGCAAGCTCAGCTCGGAAGAGATGGCGCTGTTTGAAGTCTATATTCGCATGCTCGATGACCGCTCGCTGGGCGGTGAGGTCATCGCGGCGATTATTGCCGGGCAGGCGGCCCAGAGTGCCTGGAGCTCGGTAATTCTTAAGCACGTACGCACCTTCCAGAAAATGGATGATCCCTATTTGCGCGAGAGAGCTGCCGACGTTAATGATTTAGGTAAGCGTGTCTTAGGCTATCTGCAGCGCAATCAGAAAAAATCCCTGCCGCTGCCGCGACGAATTATTTTAGTTGGTGAAGATCTCTCGGCTTCGGCACTGGCCGATATCCCGGTCAGTCGTTTAGTGGGTATTGTCTCCGTTAAAGGGTCGAGCAACTCCCATATGGCGATTGTTGGGCGAGCACTGGGCGTGCCCACGGTAATGGGTGCGGTGGATCTGCCCTGGGCTGAGATGGAAGGCCACGAGTTAATTATTGATGGCTTTAGTGGCGATGTTATCAGCCGTGCCAGCCGCAGTATGCGCCGTGTCTACCTCGAGCGTCAGCGCGAGGAAAAGCAGCTCGCTAAGGATCTTGAAAAGCTTCGCGATATTCCCTGTGTAACGCCGGATGGTGTTCCACTGTCGCTGTGGATGAATACCGGTTTGCGTCAGGATATTGCCATAGCGCTCAAAAGTAGCGCTCAGGGGGTTGGTCTGTACCGTACGGAAATTCCCTTTCTGATGCGCTCCAGTTTCCCCACAGAAGATGAACAGACGGTTATCTATCGAGAGCAGCTGCAGGGCTTTGCGCCCCAGCCTGTGACCATGCGAACACTGGATATTGGCGGTGACAAAGATCTGCCCTATTTTCCTATTGAAGAGGAAAACCCCTTTCTGGGATGGCGAGGTATTCGTATTTCTCTCGATCATCCAGAAATTTTTCTGGCCCAGATTCGCGCGATGTTGCGCGCCAGTGAAGGGTTAAATAATTTGCGCATTATGCTGCCGATGATCAGCAGTGTGCCCGAATTGGATCGCGCCCTTGAGCTGATTGATCGCGCCTACAATGAGCTGTTGGAGGAAGAGGGTTACAGTATTCAGCGACCACAGGTCGGCGCCATGATTGAGGTTCCGGCGGCGGTCTATCAGGTTAAGGAGTTGGGCCGCAAGGTAGATTTCCTCTCTGTGGGCACCAATGACCTGACCCAGTATTTGCTCGCAGTGGATCGCAATAACCCCCGCGTAGCCAATCTCTATCACGCTCTGCATCCATCGGTATTGCGGGCGCTAAAAATAATCCATGAGCAGGCCACTGCAGTGAACTGCCAGATCAGTGTCTGTGGTGAGGTCGCTGGTGATCCCCTCGGAGCAGTGGTGCTGCTCGGGTTGGGTTATGAGAATTTGTCGATGAGTGCCAACAGCCTGTTAAAGGTTAAGTCGATGTTAAATCAGGTTTCGAAAAGTGAAGCACGTATTCTGGCCAAGCGTGCTCTGCGTATGTCAGATGCCAGTTCGGTATCGGTATTTCTGTCCGATGCTCTCAACCGCCCAGAGCTTTCAAAACTTTATCGTCCGGTGTTGGCGGATAAGTCCTAGCCCGCGAGTCTAGATTAGAATTTAGGCTTGAGTGCTAATTTATATTGATAATATTCGCTCGCCTGCGTAGCCGATAGATGCATAAAAAGCTATGATCTGCGCAGAATAAATTCTCGGGAATAGAGATGTTAAATTATCCAGCTATCGATCCTGTCGCACTCTCCGTGGGACCTTTCAGTCTAGGCGATACTGTCCTTGGGCCTCTTCAGGTTCACTGGTATGGAATTATGTATCTGCTCGGCTTTGGCTTGGCCTGGATGCTGGCGGTGCGCAACAGTCAGCGGCCCTGGTCGCCAATCAAAAAAGCTCAGGTGGAAGACGTCATTGTCTACGGTGCCTGGGGGGTTATTCTCGGCGGTCGATTTGGCTATATGTTTTTCTACAGCGCCGATAAATGGCTCGCCGATCCCGGGATGATCCTGCGTATCTGGGAGGGCGGTATGTCTTTCCATGGTGGCCTGATCGGGGTTGCCATCGCTATGATGATTTTTTCGCGCAAGCATCATGTGTCTTTTTTAGGGCTGGCGGATTTTGTTGTTCCTCTGGTTCCCGGCGGTCTGTTCTTTGGTCGTCTCGGTAACTTTATCGGTCAGGAACTCTGGGGTCGCCCCACTGAGATGTCCTGGGGCATGATTTTTCCCGCCGATCCAGAACAGCTTGCCCGTCATCCGTCCCAACTTTACGAGGCCTTTTTAGAGGGGCTGGTATTGTTTTTTGTGATCAACTGGTTTGCCAGAAAGCCGCGACTGTTTGGCGAAATCTCCGGACTGTTTTTAATTCTCTATGGTCTGTTCCGGTTCGCGGTGGAATTTGTCCGCCAGCCGGACCCTCAGTTCACGGACCAATCCGCGCTGTTTGAATGGCTGGGTTGGATGACGCGTGGTCAAACTCTCTGCATCCCAATGATCCTCTTAGGGCTGTGGATGATGCGCAACAGTTTGAAATTACTTTTTACTCGCAAGACTCTAGTTTAGCCGCAGGGCATATAAGGGCTTTTAAATAATGAAGCAGTATTTGGATTTAGTCAGACATATTCGCGATCACGGTGTAAAAAAAGAAGATCGCACCGGCACTGGTACCACCAGTATCTTTGGGTATCAGATGCGCTTTGACCTGAGCGAAGGATTTCCGCTGGTTACCACCAAGAAAGTCCACCTCAAATCGATTATCCATGAGTTGCTGTGGTTTATTCGCGGTGATACCAATATCCGCTATCTGGTTGAAAATGGTGTTGGCATCTGGAATGACTGGCCCTTCCAAAGCTGGCTGCGTAAAACCGGGCAGGAAGATCTCTACCCGATGTATTCGTCGGAGTGGAAAGAGAAGAAGAAAGAATTTATCCAGTGTATAAAAGACGATGCAGCCTTTGCCGAAGAGCACGGCGATCTGGGTCCGGTCTATGGCCGCCAGTGGCGAAACTTTGAAGGCGTAGATCAGCTCGCTCAGTTGGTTGAAGATATTAAATCCAATCCCGACTCAAGGCGCTTAATCGTCTCGGCATGGAATCCAAAGGATATTCCGGTCATGGTTAAATCCGGACTGCCGCCCTGCCACAGTCTGTTCCAGTTTTATGTCACTGAAGGTCGACTCTCTTGCCAGCTCTATCAGCGCAGTGCCGATGTCTTTCTCGGCGTGCCCTTCAATATTGCCTCCTACGCAATACTGACTCTGATGATTGCTCAGGTGACTGGCTTAAAGCCCGGCGACTTTGTGCACACCTTTGGCGATGCCCACTTATATAGCAACCATATGGATCAGGTTGAAGAGCAGCTCTCGCGAACCACTTTTTCGCTGCCGACCATGGCTATAAATCCGGAAGTCGACAATCTATTTGATTTTGTTTACGAGGACTTTGAGCTGCTCGATTATCAGTCTCATGGCCCAATTTCTGCACCGGTGGCTGTCTAATGAAAATTTCTTTAATTGTCGCAGTGAGTCGCAATGGCGTCATTGGTATTGATAACCAACTGCCCTGGCATCTCCCAGAAGATCTTAAATATTTTAAATCGGTGACCATGGGTAAGCCGATTATTATGGGTCGTAAAACCTTTGATTCGATTGGTCGACCGCTGCCCGGACGCACCAATATAGTCATCACACGCGACAGCAGCTGGCAGGCGGAGGGCGTTGAAGTGGCGCAGACTCTGGCGCAGGCCATGACGCTGGGAGGATTGGCCTGTGCCAATGCCGGTGTTGATGAGGCTATGGTTATCGGTGGCGAACAGATTTACCGCATGACTCTGCCGGCCGCCGATCGGCTCTATTTGACCGAGGTTCAGGCGGAAGTCGAGGGCGATGCATTTTTCCCTGAGTTTGATGCCAACCAGTGGCAGCAGGTCAGCGAGAAAATACCAGAACTTACCGATACCCATCCGTATCGGTTTTTAGTTCTTGAGAGAATAAAAAAGTAGTTGTTACATTAGGTAACAAAGGCCATAGTACGGTTTGTCATCTATTACTTATTTAAGCCGTCAAATTGATTCTTGAACGGCAGACTGTTACAAAGGTGTCCGAAAATAATTTGTCAGGATTTGGAGGGGTGCTTCAGTTCCAACTCTGACATCGAAAGATCATCAATCCGATAGACCCAAGTTGAGGGAACTATGAAAAACCAACCACTAAAGGCACTGGCATTAATTGCCGTACTTGCCAGTGGCACAACTGCTTTTGCAGTTCAGGCCGCAGAAGTAAGTGATGTGTTAAAAGCCGGCGCCAATAAAGTTCAGGCGGCAAAATCTGCACAGGAAACAGTCGACGGCATCGCCGATAAAACTGATGGCCTGCTGCAGGAATTCAAACAGGTCAACAAGCAGATCGAAAGTCTGCGCGTTTATAACTCACAGCTCGAGCGTCAAATTGCCAGTCAGAAGCAAATGATGGCTGAGCTGGAAGAGTCTATTGAGAACGCAACTATAATTGAGCGAGGCATCTCGCCACTTATGGAGAATATGCTCAAAGGTCTTAAAGAGTTTATTGCCCTGGACGTTCCTTTCAAGAAGGCTCAGCGTCAAGAGGCGATCGAAGTTCTGTTTGATAACCTTGATAGCGCCAAGTTTTCTGCGGCTGAAAAATTCCGTCAGATTCTTGAAGTTTACGATATTGAGTCTGAGTACAGCCTGTCACTTGAGACCTATCGTGATCTGGTAGATATCAACAGCGATGGTTCTGAAGTTGAAGTGGATCTGCTGCGTATCGGCCGTGTTGCATTGATGTATCAAACAAAAGATAAATCACAGACCGGTGCCTGGAACAAAGCGACCAATTCTTGGGAAACGCTGGGTTCTGATTACCGCCGTCCTGTAGACCACGGCATTCGTATCGCTAAGAAGTTAGCGCCGCAGGATGTTCTGGAAATGCCAATTAACGCTCCGGAGACAGCACAATGAACATGAAATTCGTTAAAGTTTGTGCCGCTTTCATCGCTGCTGCTTCTCTAAGCATGCCAGCCCTGGCACAGGATGCAAAAACCCTTGATGAGCTGCTGCAAATGATTCAGAGCTCCAAGATTTCAGAGTCTGCAGAGTATCGTCAGCGCGAAGCTGATTTTAAGCGTGACCAGCGCAAGCAGGATTCACAGCTAACTCAAGCAAAGAGAACTAAAGATGCCGAAGAGCGTCGTTCAGATCGTCTTGAGCAGAATATCCGCGACAACGATATCAAGCTTGCCGCACTGCGCGAGCAGCGTGATAAGCGTCTCGGCTCACTTAAAGAGTTGTTTGGACACCTAACCGGTGCCGCTGGTGATATCCGTGCCAACCTGACTCAGTCAGTTGTTAGCGCACAGATTCCTGGCCGTACAGAGTTCCTCGACGAGTTGATTGAAAAGATGAGCAGCGACACACGCCTACCTTCAATCCTCGATATCGAAAAACTTTGGTACGAGCAGCAGCGTGAAATGGTTGAAAGTGGTCGAGTGGTTAAATTTAACCGCACCGTACTGCGAGCTGATGGCACTCAGGAAGAGATGGAAGTTGTCCGTGTTGGTACTTACAACCTGATGGCCGACGGCATGTACCTTGAGTACAGCCCGGAAAACGGTCTGGTCTCTGAGTTGGCGCGTCAGCCTTCAGGACATCAGGGCAGTGCTGCCGATCTTCAGGAAGCGGTTGAAGGCTTCACCAAGGTTGGTCTGGATCCTACTGGTCCTCTAGGTGGCGGTCTGTTGCGTGCACTTATCAACACGCCTACTCTGGTTGAGCGCTGGCACTTCGGTGGCATCGTTGGTTATGTAATCACCAGTGTATTTGTTGTCGCTATCTTCCTGGCCGTATGGCGCTTTATCTTCTTGCAGGGTGTTTCCCGCAAGGTATCTGCGCAGCTTAAGGCTCCGGAAACAGCTAACATTGATAACCCACTGGGTCGTGTACTGGCAGTTTCTCAGGCCAACCCGGGTCTGGATGCAGAATCACTGGAGCTCAAGCTTCACGAAGCTGTACTTAAAGAGCGCCCATCGATTGAGTCTGGTTTAAGCCTGCTTAAGATTATCGCCATGGTTGCTCCGCTGCTAGGTCTACTGGGTACCGTAACCGGTATGATTATTACCTTCCAGATGATTACTCTGTTCGGTGCTGGCGATCCCAAGGCGATGGCTGGTGGTATTTCTCAGGCATTGATTACAACAGTTCTGGGTCTGGTTGTTGCGATTCCAACTGTATTGATGCACACACTGGTCAACGGAAAAGCTCAGCGTATTCTTCATGTACTTGAAGAGCAGAGTGCTGGCATTGTGGCTGGTTCAGTAGAGGGTCGCTAACATGTTTTTTGTTGATACTCTGGCAGAAGTTGGAAAGTTTATGGATTCAGGCGGGATGGTCCTCTGGGCCATCGTCGTTCTGTTGTTCGTGATGTGGACTCTCCTCTTTGAGCGTATGTGGTATCTCAAATCCGCTGTTAGCCAGGATGTACAGGGTGCTCTTGATGTTTGGGAATCGCGCGACGAGCGTAAATCCAAACGTGCTCACCAGATCAGAGAACAGTTGATCTCTGAAGTGAGCGTCAAGATTGACGAAAACCTTATGATGATTAAAACACTGGTTGCTTTGGCGCCACTGTTTGGTCTGCTGGGAACAGTGACCGGAATGATCGTGGTGTTTGACGTAATGGCATTTACTGGCGGCGGCGACGCCAAGGCGATGGCTGGTGGTGTTTCTCAGGCAACTGTACCGACAATGTCGGGAATGGTTGCCGCTCTCTCTGGTGTGTTTGGCATGACTTACGTCGAGCGCTCCACTGAGCGAGAGAAGCAGTTACTGGAAGATCACCTGACCATGGATCACTAACTGGAGCCTGTCAGAGACAAGGTTTCTGTGAGAGAAAACTATGCGCAATAGAACAAAAGGATCACAACCTCAGGGTGAAGCAATTGATTTGACCCCAATGCTGGACGTGGTTTTTATCATGCTGATCTTTTTTATTGTTACAGCATCATTTATCAAACTGCCCGGTGTCGAGGTGACTAAAGTCGACGCCGATACGGCACAGTCCTATAAAAAAGTAGGCATTCTGGTAGCGATTAGCGATAACAATGAAATCTGGATTGATAAAAAACGCGTTGAAACTACCGCGTTAAAAATCAATCTAAGCAGGTTGTATAACGAAAATCCAAAGGGCGGCATGGTTATCCAGGCCGACAATGAATCAAATATTGAAGTAGTCGCCAAGGTGGCTGATGTCGCACAAGATATCGGTATCCGTCCGGTGGCAATTTCAGTAGAAAAAGACTGAGTTTAAAAGTATGGCTGTTATCAGAGTTGGTATTTCTGCTGCACTTGGAGTTCTGGTTACCTTTGCATTGATTATTTTGATGTACAAGCTGATCGACTCGGGCAATAAAGATCTGGATGAGAAAGAGACGATTAAAATCGCTGACTTTCTGCATGTGGATAGACAGGTGTCTGAGAACGCAAAACAGACAGAGGTTGAAAAGCCCGAAGATCCGGAGACACCACCACCGGAAATTCCCGAAGACAATATAGAGTTCGAAGTTCCGGATAATGCTATTAGCATGGCGGCACCTTCAGCCAATGCCAATCTCAAGATTGGCGGCGCTGGCGGTTTTGCCCGCGACTCCGACTATATTCCTGTGTATGTTCCTCAGCCGCAGTATCCGCGCCGAGCACAGACACGAGGCAAAGAGGGTTATGCGGTTGTTGAGGTGACTATTACCACCACAGGTGGTACCCGTGATCCGATCATGATCGAAGAATTTCCGGAAGGTTGGGGCTTTGGTCGCGCGGCGCTTAGAGCTGCATCCAAGCTTAAGTACAACCCGCGAGTTGTCGATGGTGTAGGCCAAGAAGTTCCGGGTGTGCTGTATAAATTTACGTTCCAGATGGCGAAATAAGGAGTAACTGATGTCTAGAAGCACAAAAATTCTAGCCGTATTCGGCGCTGCTTTTGTTTTGCCGCTAATGGTGGCAGTGGTCGATCCGCAGTCGTCATTAAATACCTCGGTATTTGCAGCAGAAGAAAAGAAAGAACCAAAATACAAAGATGTAAAAACCCGCAAGCGTCAATCAGTGGGTGCCAGATGTGCCAAGGCTCTGGAAAAAGTTCAGCCGGTACTGGAAGAAGAGGATTGGGCGTTAGCACTGGAGATGTTGAACGACATCGAGGCCAGCGCTAAAACCTGTAGTAGTGATTATGAGCAGACACAGGTGTGGAAATTTGCCGCCTATGTCCATTACTCTCTCGAAGACTATAACAGTGCCATTAACTCCTACAAGCGTGTAGTTGACGGTATAGGTACACCACCAGAGTTAAAGCTCGATACTCGCTATACTCTGGCGCAGCTTTATACAGTTCAGGAAGACTATCGCAATGCAGCGCTGCAGTTGGAAGCCTGGATGGAAGAGTCAGCGATTATTGGTGCTGATGCGAGAATGCTGCTGGCGCAGATTTACTATCAGCTAGAGCGTAAAGACGAATCTCTGGAGATGGTTAATGCGGCTATTGCCGATGTTGAATCTAAAGATATTCTGCCTAAAGAGGGCTGGTGGGGCTTACAGCGTGTTCTTTACTATGAAAGGAACAACTACCCCAGGGTAACCACTATTCTTGAGAAGCTGGTTAAGCACTATCCCAAGTGGACTTACTGGCGTCAGCTGGGCGGTATGTACGGCGAGCGTGAGCGCGAGATGGATCGTCTGGTTGCCACTGAAATTGTCTACCTCAATGATCAGCTAACCAAAGAAACTCAGGTTATGAGCATGGCTTATATGTATCTGGGTGCCGATGTTCCCTATCGTGCGGCGACTATTATTGAAAAGGGCATGATCGACGGCATTATTAAGAACACTGCCAAGAACTACGAAGTGTTGGGTACGGCATGGTATCAGTCGAAAGATCTTAACAAGGCCGTAAAAGCCTTGGAGAGTGCTTCGAAGAAATCTGATACAGGTAATCTTCAGGCGCGTCTGGCCGGTATTTACCTCGACCTTGGTCGTGACTCTGAAGCCTATCGTGCGGCTACACGGGCAGCCAAAAAGGGCGGAGTAAAACGTCCCGAGTCCAACTATCTGGTGATGGGTAATGCTCTGATCAACCTGCATTGCTACAAAGACTCAATCGGTGCCTTTAAGAAGTCTCTTAAAGCGGCGAAAGATGAAAAGAATAAGCGCTACCCAAGACAGTGGATTAAATACGCTGATACTGAAGGCGCGCGACTGCAGAAGCTTCGTGATGTTGGAGCGACGGTTCCAAGCTGTAGGAAATAGAAAGCAGTAGAAAGAAATAAAAAAGCCCGGTGCTCATAGAGTCCCGGGCTTTTCTTTGCCTGTCATTTATTTAGACAGTTGCCACTAAGTGGCTACAGCTGAGTTAGATCTCGTACCGCACCCTTATCAGCACTGGTGGCCAGCTTTGCATAGGCCTTAAGCGAGGCAGACACTTTGCGCGGACGCTCTTCAACAGGCTTCCAGCCACGTTTATCCTGAGCTTCACGGCGAGTAGCCAGTTCCTGATCAGAAACCAGCACATCAATACTGCGATTGGGTATATCAATACGTATGGTGTCACCCTGCTGTACCAGACCAATATTGCCGCCAGCACCAGCCTCAGGCGAAACGTGACCAATGGATAAACCCGAGGTGCCGCCAGAAAAACGACCATCGGTAATCAGTGCACAGGCCTTACCCAGATTCTTGGATTTGATATAACTGGTTGGGTAGAGCATCTCCTGCATACCCGGACCACCGCGTGGACCTTCATAGCGAACGATCACCACATCCCCAGCCTTTACTTCATCGTTCAGGATACAGGCAACAGCCTCATCCTGACTTTCCGTAATAAACGCCGGGCCTTCAAATACATGGATAGACTCATCCACGCCGGAGGTTTTAACCACACAGCCATCGGGCGCCAGATTGCCGGTTAACACAGCAAGGCCACCTTCCAGACTAAAGGCATTTTCCAGATTGCGAATACAGCCATTGGCGCGATCCGCATCCAGAGAGGGCCATCTGGTGCTCTGGCTAAAGGCCGTCTGGGTTGGAATGCCCGCTGGGCCAGCCTTATAAAAAGTTTTTACCTCTTCACTGACCTGACCACTGACAATATCCCATTTTTCCAATGCTTCTTTTAGCGTAGGGGAATGAACTGTGGGTATATCACCATGAATAAGACCAGCGCGTTCGAGTTCTGCCAAAATACCCATAATGCCACCCGCACGGTGCACATCTTCGACATGGTATTCCGGCGTATTGGGTGCCACCTTACACAGCTGAGGTACAACACGAGATAGGCGGTCGATATCCGCCATATCAAATTCAATACCGGCTTCCTGAACCGCTGCCAAGAGGTGCAGGATAGTATTGGTTGAACCACCCATGCAGATATCCAGCGTCATAGCATTTTCAAAAGCCTTAAAGTTGGCGATTGAACGGGGCAGAACCGAGTAATCATCCTGGTCGTAATGTTGGCGAGCCAACTTAACGATAGTGCGGCCCGCTTCCTGAAACAGTTCGCGACGATCAGAGTGAGTGGCCAATACAGTGCCATTACCGGGTAGAGAAAGACCCAACGCCTCGGTTAGACAGTTCATCGAGTTAGCGGTAAACATACCGGAGCAGGAGCCACAGGTTGGGCAGGCAGAGCGCTCGTATTCAGCCACTTTTTCGTCACTGGCTTCGTCATCAACGGCGATAACCATGGCATCGACCAGATCGAGTTTATGATCGGCCAACTTGGTTTTACCGGCTTCCATAGGGCCGCCGGAAACAAAAATAACCGGAATATTCAGGCGCATAGCTGCCATCAACATGCCCGGAGTAATTTTGTCGCAGTTAGAAATACAGACCAGCGCATCAGCACAGTGAGCGTTGACCATATACTCTACCGAGTCGGCAATAATATCTCGCGAGGGCAGCGAGTAGAGCATGCCGTCGTGACCCATGGCGATACCATCATCCACTGCAATAGTATGAAACTCGCGGGCAATACCGCCAGCTTTGGCAATCTCTGCCGCCACCAAATCACCCATGTCTTTTAGATGAACATGACCGGGCACAAATTGGGTATAGGAGTTGGCGATGGCGATCATCGGCTTATTAAAGTCGTCATCTTTCATGCCGGTGGCGCGCCAAAGGGCTCTGGCTCCCGCCATGTTACGACCCTGAGTCGTAGTGTGGGATCGATATTTAGGCATGTTCTCTCTCAGTAAAGGCTAAAAATTAATAAAACGTTTAAGGGTGCAAGGATAGCAGAAAGCACGGCGCAGAAAAATCTACCCTACAAGCTTTTACTAAAGATTCGTGACTGGCGCTGATAGTTGTAGAGCGATTGTTTTTCCGCGGGTAGATCGCTGAGTTCCGCTTCAGAAAAGCCCTGCTCTCTAAACCAGTGTGCCGTTTGGGTTGTCAGCACAAAGAGTTTTTGCAGACCAGTTTCAGTGGCATTCTTTTCGAGACAGCTAAGCAGGCGCGAAGCAATGCCCTGATTGTGAAATTCAGGATGAGTCGCCACACAGGCAAGTTCACCCGCATCGCTGTTGCCAATTGGATAGAGCGCCGCACAGCCGAGCAGAGTTCCCTCGGGGTGCACAACCACCATAAACCGCGAGATCTCGGTCTCGAGTAATTCACGGGAGCGCTTAACCAGAATACCCTGCTGTTCAAGAGGTGAAATTAGATCGAGAATGCCGCCAACATCATCAATATTGGCAGGCCTGATAACCTCTGAATGATCTTTCATAATCAGCGTGCCACAGCCCTCGCGAGTAAATAGCTCACGCAGTAGTGTGCCATCGTTATCACAGCCAACCAGATGTACTCGGTCAACGCCATTGCGGCAGGCCTGATAGGCTGAAGCCATTAGCCAATAGGTCGATGACTCATCGCCATCGGCCTTTTTTAAGCTGGCCTTTAGATCGGCAACCTCGGGCAGAGATAAGTTGCGCAACAGATTATTCTTAGCATCCATAATCCCTGACGCGCTAGTTACCAGAACCAGCTTCTCAGCATTGAGTGCGATAGCCGCCTGAGTCGCCACATCCTGATAAGCCAGATTAAAAGCCTCACCCGTGGGAGAAAACCCAATCGAAGACATCAGCACCAGAGCGCCGGCTTCAAGTTGATCTTTAATAGCGGCGGTATCAATACGACGAATTTCGCCGGCGCGTTGGAAGTCGACACCATCGCGAACACCCACTGGTTTGGCGGTAATAAAGTTACCGCCGATCACGCGCACTCGTGCACCGTGCATAGGTGAGTTGGGCAAACCCATAGAAAGAGCTGACTCAATTTGAAATCTTGTCCAGCCAACCGCTTCTTTAACGCAGTTCATAGTGTCAGCGTCGGTCACTCGCACCTGCTGAGAAAAAGTCGTCTGCAATCCTGCCGCTTCGAGGCGCTGATCTATCTGTGGTCGCGCGCCATGAACAAGCACTATATGTGCGCCAAGACTCTGCATCAGCGCAATATCATGAATAATACTGTGGAAGTTTTCGTGGCGTACCGCATCGCCACTCAGCGCGATAACAAAGGTTTTACCCCTGTGCGCATGAATATAAGGCGAGGTTTCACGAAAAAACTGTATATAGTTATTTTGCTTGTTGTCTGGATAATTATTAGCTGTCATAGCGCGATTATAAGCAAGAGTGGCCAATAAGTTGAGATAAAAAGTTAATTGTTGGCTGAACTCTATCCAGCGGCAGGAATTCATTGGGCTGGTGAGCCACATCTATATCGCCGGGACCCAGCACAACTACGTCCATTCCCAGCTCCTGAAGGTAGGGAGCCTCGGTGGCAAAGGCCACGGATTCCCCTCGATGGCCGGTCAGCTTTTCGCAGAGCGCAACAATCTCGGAATGTTCATCGCCACAAAATGGCGGCACGATCAGCTTCTCCAGTGTCCAGTCCATCTTGTCCGCTGCAGCGGTCTTTGCAACCTCAATCTCTATATCCTTTTGAAGCTGTTGCAGATCCATACCCGGCAGCGGACGAATTTCAAAAGCCAGAAAGCAGTGGCCGCAGATTCGGTTGGCATTATCGCCACCCTGAATGCAGCCCAAATTCAGTGTCGGGTGATCGATCAAAAATCCCGGGTGCTTTTGCAGTTTCATGCGATCGCGCATGGCCATTAACTGACCGAGAATACGCTGCATAGACTCCATCGCATTATTACCCAGCGCCGGATTGCTCGAGTGACCAGATTTGCCGGTAATCGTCAGCTTCTCAATCATAATGCCCTTGTGCATTTTTACCGGGCGATTGTTGGTCGGTTCGCCAATTAACGCACTGCGGGCAATTGGCCTGCCGGCACTGACCAGAGCCTTGGCGCCGGCCATTGAGGACTCTTCATCGGCGGTGGCGAGAATAATCAGCGGCTGCTTTAACTTTTTATCCGGCAGAGATTTAAACGCTTCAATAGCCAGCGGGAAGAAGCCTTTCATATCGCAGCTACCGAGACCGTACCAGCGATTGTCACGCTCGGTTAACTGGAAAGGGTTGCTTTGCCAAAGCGCCTCGTCGCAGGGCACCGTATCTGTATGACCAGCTAGCACCAGACCACCCGGGCCACTGCCATAGGTGGCGATAAGATTGGCCTTATTATCGCCGAGATCCATAATTTCTATGGCAAAACCCAGCTCACCCAGCGTGTTCGCCAGCAGGTCGATCACCTCACGGTTACCCTGATCAATCGATGGATTGATACTGCTGATTGAGTTGCTGTGAATAATGCGTGCCAGTAAGTCGGTAAGTTCCATACTTTTGCCAGTTATGAGAATTAGGTGTATGCGCAATGAGTTTAGCGTATGGAGTAATTTCTGCTACCCCCAGTAATAATTCATACTAAAATCAAATGATAGTCGGGACGAAATAACAACAGGAGTTGATAATGAACGGGGCAAATGAGGCACTGGAAAAAGGGCGCTGTATTGATCTTGGTGGCGTTTTAAAGGATCTGGTCAGCGATGCAATACTCAGCAAAGCTGATGCCGCAGATATCGCCAGTGCCCGTCGCAGTCGCGATGAAGCTCTGCAGCACCCCCTTGAAATTATTGTTGCGAAACAGCTGCTGCATGCCTCCGATGGCCGGCTGCTGACCCTTGAGCTGCTGACCCAGTGGCTGGCGGAAAAAGCCGCGCTGCAGGTGGCTTATATTGACCCCCTAAAAATCAATGTGCCCGCAGTCACCGGCGTGATGTCGTTTGCCTATGCCAAACGCTACGGCATTCTGTGTATTGAAGTCAGTCGGGAAGAATTGGTTATTGCCACCATGGAGCCCTTTGATAACAGCTGGATTGAAAGTCTCGAGCAGACTTCACGGCGCACTATTCGCCGAGTGCTGGCCAGCCCCACCGATATTAAAAAATACACCCTTGAGTTCTACTCACTGGCCAAATCGGTTTTTGGCGCCGGTTCCTCAGCGGCAACCGGCAGCGGCATCTCTAATTTTGAGCAGTTACTGGAAGTCGGCAAGCTCAAAGATGCCGATGCCCAGGATCAGCATATAGTGAATATTGTCGACTGGCTGCTGCAGTACGCCTTTGAACAGCGCGCCAGTGATATTCATTTGGAGCCTCGTCGCGGCAAGGGCAAAGTCAGGTTTAGAATTGATGGGGTGCTGCATCTGGTTTATGAGCTGCCCGACAATGTTATGACCGCCATGATCAGCCGTCTAAAAATTCTGGGGCGTATGGATGTCGCGGAAAAGCGACGCCCTCAGGATGGCCGAATCAAAACCAAAGCTCCCAATGCCAGTGAAGTGGAGTTGCGGCTATCGACCATGCCCACCGCATTTGGTGAAAAGCTGGTGATGCGTATCTTCGACCCAGATGTTCTGCTGCGCAGTTTTTCTCAGCTGGGTCTGGTGGCCGAGGATTATTCACAGTGGCAATCTATGATCAAGCGCGCCCATGGAATTGTATTGGTTACCGGGCCCACCGGCTCGGGTAAAACCACCACACTCTACTCAACGCTGAAACAGCTAGCCACGGACAGCGTTAATGTCAGCACCATTGAAGACCCGATCGAGATGGTCGTCGATGCGTTTAATCAGAGTCAGATTCAGCAGGCTATAGAGTTCGATTTTGCCGCCGGTATTCGCACTCTAATGCGTCAGGATCCAGATATTATTATGGTCGGTGAGATTCGCGATCAGGCAACCGCGGAGATGGCGGTGCAGGCAGCATTAACTGGTCATCTGGTACTGTCGACCCTGCACACCAATGATGCCCCCACAGCGATTAGCCGACTGTTGGATCTGGGTATGCCGGCACATCTTATTAAAGCGACTTTAAATGGGGTGATGGCTCAGCGATTGGTTAGAACACTGTGCCCCGACTGCCGCAGCGAAGTACAATGTGATCCTGAAGCCTGGCAGCAACTTATTGGCGACAGCAAACAGCGATTGCCACAAACTGTATTTCAGCCGGTGGGTTGTCTGGAATGTCGCAACACTGGATACTTGGGGCGTGAAGGCATCTATGAAATTATGCCGGTCAGCGATGATTTACTCGACCATATCAGTGCCGAGTCAGATATTCAGCAGATTCGCGATGCCGCTATAGCACGGGGAATGAAAACTCTGCGTATGGCCGGTGCCGAAAAAGTGGCTGCTGGCATTACCTCAATTGCCGAGGTATTGCGTGTTACCCCAGAGCTGGGAGTCCGGCGCTCGACCGGCACCTAGGTTGTTAATTATGTGTGTTAACTATTTGAGACCCATTTATGTCGAGGACATTTCCAGCGCAGATTACCGCGAAATATCAGCGATACCTCGAGGGGTTTCAGAGCGCCCATCCTGATCCGGCATGGCTCTCTGGCCTAATTGCCAACAATCCAAAATACCCTCTATTTGCAGAGCATCTCCAGTTGCTGTGGGGCTGTAGTGACTTTGTTGCACAGCAGTGCCAACTGCATCCGCTGGAATTTCAGGAGCTGGTGGAGAGCGGTGATCTGCAGTGCGGCTATTTATTGCAAGATCATCAGCAACGTATTCAGCAGCGGCTACCCAGTGATTGCGGTGAAGAAGAACTTAGTCAGCAGTTACGAAAATTTCGTCGCCGCGAGTTAATACGCATTATTTGGCGAGACTTTAGTCGTCAGGCTCCGCTGCTTGAAACCACTGCCGATATGACATCCATGGCTGAGTCTGCGATTAATGCCGCGATCTCAGTTCTACATCCAATCACCTGTGAAGAGCTGGGCACCGCCTATCGCGGCGATGACCAAAACGGTTCATTAGAAAAACAGCCTTCGGGAAATGAGCCGGCCGAACAGCAGATGATTGTTGTCGCCATGGGCAAAATGGGTGCCCATGAATTGAATATATCCTCCGATATAGATCTTATTTTTGCCTACCCCAGAAAGGGTGTCACTCAGCGACCAGTCTCTTCCGCGCAGGTTAAAACAACGTCCAATCAGGAGTTTTTTACTCGCCTTGGCCAAAAACTAATTGCCGCGCTAGATCGCAAAACTGCCGATGGTTTTGTCTTTAGGGTGGATATGCGACTGCGCCCCTATGGCCAGAGTGGACCGCTGGTTATGAGCTTTGATGCCCTTGAAGAGTACTATCAGACTCAGGGTCGCGAGTGGGAGCGCTACGCGATGGTCAAGGCTCGAGCAGTGACTGGCGAGCTAGCAGATAGAGAATACCTAGATAGCATTCTGCGGCCGTTTACCTATCGTAAATACCTCGACTTTGGTGCTATTGAAGCGCTGCGGGATCTAAAGAAAGCGATAGATCGAGAAATTCTGCGCAAAGGAATGCAGAGCGATATTAAGCTCGGCCCCGGCGGTATTCGCGAAGTGGAATTTATTGCTCAGGCATTTCAGCTTATCCGCGGTGGCCGCAATATTGATCTGCAGACTCAGTCTCTCTATCAAGCACTGCAACAGCTAGCTGCAGACCAGGTATTAGACCCTGAGGATATCAATGGCCTGTGGAATGCCTATCAGTTTTTGCGCAATACCGAACATGCCCTGCAGGGAATAGGTGACAAACAGACTCAGGAACTGCCCGATGACGAGCTTGGGCAACAGCGTGTGGCAACAATTTTAGGCTTTGAGAATTGGCAGGATTTTGATCAGCAGCTGCAACAGCATCGTCAGCATGTGAAAAAAATATTCGCCGATATATTTTCCGATCCGGATCAGGCTGAGGATGCAGGCGAGGCCAATTTGATTGGCAGCGAAGACGATAATAGCTCATTGCATCAGATGGATATTGCGGAGTTGGAAGCTCTCTTACGGGGCAGCGGCTTTAAAGATCCTCAGAGCGTCGCCCAACAGCTTTACAGTTTGTACCAGAGTCGAGCCGTTTTAGCTCTCGACGCAGAACCGCGCAATCGTCTCGATCGGCTGATGCCAAAATTGGTTTATGCCTGCTCAACCGCCACCGATAACAGCGTGACCCTGAGTCGGGTAATTGGTCTGGTGCAGGCGGTATTGCGACGCAGCGCCTATCTGGCTCTGCTGGGGGAAAACCCCAAAGCCTTGCAGCAGCTAGTACTGCTCTGTGAGCGAAGCCTATGGGTGGCCGATCAGTTAACCGCTTATCCGGCACTACTCGACGAGCTCCTCGACTCGCGCAGCCTGTATACAGCCCCTAGCAAAGAGACTTTGCAGGACCATCTGCGTCAGCATATGTTGCGAATTCCGGACGATGATCTGGAGCAGCAGATGGAAACAATCCGCTATTTTGTGCGCTCCAATAACTTGCGTGTTGCTGCCTGTGAACTGACTGATGTCATGCCGCTGATGCAAGTGAGTGATTACCTGACCTGGCTTGCGGAGGTGGTGATTGAGCACAGCGTCAATATTGCCTGGAAACAGATGGCCGATCAGTACGGTCAGCCCCAGAGTCGCGATGGCAAGGTGCCGGGTTTTATTGTGGTTGCCTACGGTAAAATGGGTGGTATAGAACTCGGCTATAAGTCGGATTTAGATCTGGTGTTTTTATACAGCGACACTGGCGGACAGGGCTCTTACCAGCAGAACACCACCGGCCCCAGAGTTATCGACAACAGTACTTTTTTTGTTCGCCTCGGGCAGCGCATTATTCACCTGCTATCGACCGTAACCCCCTCTGGTGCCGCCTACGAAATTGATATGCGCCTGCGGCCTTCAGGTAATTCTGGCATGTTGGTCTCTTCCCTAGCCGCGTTTGAAAAGTATCAGCGCGAGAATGCCTGGACATGGGAGCATCAGGCACTGGTGCGGTCGCGAGTGGTTGCCGGTGATCGGGATCTCGGTGAAGCATTTGATCTGGCGCGAAAAAGCATTCTTGAACAGCAGCGCTGTGAACAATCTCTACGCACTCAGGTGGTCGAAATGCGTGAAAAAATGCGTAAACACCTGGGGCAAACGAGAAAAGATGGCAAATTCTCCCTTAAGCAAGGTGTCGGAGGTATCGTCGATATTGAATTTATGGTTCAATTTGCAGTCTTGGCTTGGTCGCACAACCATCCCGAACTAACTCGCTGGAGTGATACCATCCGCATACTTGAGTCACTGGCTCAGAGCGGACTACTATCAGAGCAACAATCCAGCCAGCTAATTGACACCTATAAAAGATATCGCTCCGCGGGACATCGCCTGCAGCTGCAAAATCAGTTGCCGGAAGTGGCCAGTTCAGAGCTTCTTGAGTGTCGGGAAATAGTGACGGCTCAGTGGCAACAGTTATTTGATAATCAATAGTTAATAAGAGGAATAGGTCGATGTCGTTTTCGGACCGCGATGGTTTTATTTGGATGGATGGCAAAATGGTTGATTGGCGAGATGCGCAGACGCATTTCCTCACTTCATCCCTACACTACGGCAATGCCGTTTTTGAAGGCATTCGCGCCTACGAAACGGAGAGCTCTGGCACCTGTATTTTCCGTCTGGAAGACCATATTAAGCGCCTGTTTAACTCATCAAAAATTCTTCACCTGCAAGTGCCTTTCAGTCAGGAAGAAATTTGCGAAGCGCACCGTGAAGTGATTCGCGCTAACAAATTGGATGCCGCTTATATTCGCCCGCTAGTCTTTTTAGGTTCTGAAGGCATGGGACTGCGCGCTGAAGGGCTTAAAGTCCATGTAGGTATTGCCGGTTGGGATTGGCCCTCGTATATGTCTCCAGAAACCCTTGAGACTGGCCTTAAAGTTCGCACCTCGTCTTACACTAGGCACCATGTGAATATCACCATGGTAAAAGCCAAGGCTAGCGGCAATTATATCAACTCGATGTTGGCACTCCGCGAAGCACTGGACTCTGGCTGCGACGAAGCGATTATGCTCGACCCGGAAGGCTATGTTGCCGAGGGCAGTGCAGAAAACTTCTTTATTGTTCGCGACGGCGTTATCTACACACCAGACCTAACCTCCTGTCTCGACGGTATTACCCGCGATACAGTGTTTAAACTGGCGGCAGACCACGGCATCGAAGTGCGCGAAAAGCGCATCAGCCGCGACGAAGTTTATATCAGTGATGAAGCCTTCTTTACCGGCACAGCTGCCGAGGTTGTGCCGATTCGCGAATACGACAGCCGTATTATTGGCAGCGGTAAACGCGGTCCAATTACCACAGTATTGCAAGCGGCCTACTTTGATCTGGTGCGTGGTAAAAATAATAAATATCAAAACTGGTTAGCGCCAGTCGCTAAATAAAAACCAGCTCGGGAAATATTCAAAGTCATGGCACAAGAAATGGTTAATGTTTTATGCATGAAGTGGGGAACCAAGTATTCAGGAGATTATGTAAATACCCTGTATTCGATGGTTGCCCGCAATATGAGCCGAGACTTTCGTTTTATCTGTCTAACTGAAGATGGCAGCGGTTTAAACGAGCATGTAGAAGTATTTCCGCTCCCTGAGCTCTCTGTTGATCTGGGTGGCCCCGAGCGCGGTTGGAACAAGTTGGCAGTTTTTGCCGAGAACCTCTACGACCTCAAGGGCAAAGTGCTCTGTCTGGATCTGGATTTAATTATTACCGGTAGCCTGGATGATCTATTTGATTACCCCGGTGAAGTGATGATTATTAAAGACTGGATCAAAAAAGACGGCACCGGTAACTCATCGGTCTATCGTTTTGAAGTGGGTGCTCATCCTGAAGTACTTGCTGAATTTGAAAAATCTTTTGAACAAATTAAAAAGATCCATCGCAACGAACAGGAGTATCTGTCCGCGGCACTGATGGCGAAAAATGCACTGGTTTATTGGCCTGATAGCTGGTGTCGCAGCTTTAAGCGTCACTGCATCAAGCCCTTTTCACTGTTTATAGCCCGTGAAACAGAGATGCCTGTAGATACTCGTGTGCTAGTATTTCATGGTAAACCCGATCCCCATGAGGCCATCGCCGGCGTAAGCGGTAAATGGTACCGTCGGTTTAAGCCGGCAAAGTGGGTAGCTGAACACTGGCATTAAATCTGAAAGGTTAAAATGCTAATGATTACCAGGAAGGTAAGGATTGTAGGATATGGATGTTCTGTTTATTTCAAAACATGGTTCCATGTACAGATACTTTCAGTATTTGAAACGGAACCTAGATCTGCATTCGTCAGTCTTTGATTTCACCCCTAAATCTTATATAAAGCTCCATGCGCCTCCTCTTTCAGATGCTGAAATTAAAGCAGGCACTGAATTCCATCTTCAGCGGAAAAAAGCCAAATATAATTTTCCTCAATGGCTTTGGCGCTTATTGGGATTCTATTATGAGGCTAAATTTAAGTTTTATTACCGCCAATTTTCCGGGTTGATTCATGCTTGCAAACCCAAATCTATTGCCCTGTGGAATGGCCACAGGCTTCCAGAGCAGGCAATAAAAATCTTGGCGAAAAAATTAAATATCCCTGTAGTCCATTTTGAAAATGGTCTGTTACCCGATACCACGACCTTTGATTTGTCTGGTGTTAATGACGCTAATAGCCTGCCGAGGGATGCGCAGTTTTATAGGGAATACAAAAATGATAAGACTCTTATTGAGCGCGAGTTAGTGACCAGAAAGTTTCATCGTTCAAAAAAAGCTCATGCAAAAAATAAAACCTTTTACGCAGCATTGCCTGAAAAATATATATTTGTCCCGTTTCAGGTGAAATTCGACAGTCAGATTTTATTGAATTCAAAAAATATAAAAAGCATGGTCGATCTGTATCAGTGGATTAATTTTGCCGAGCAAAACAGCGAGCAACCATTAAAATTTGTGATAAAAGAGCACCCCTCAGATCCACATAAATACACCGAGCTGTACAGTAAAAATCCAAATATAATTTTTAGTAACCGAGACACAAAAGAGCTGATAGAGAAAGCCGATGCAGTTATCACAGTAAATTCCAGTGTTGGTCTTGAATCCATACTTTTGCACAAGCGGGTGATTGTTCTTGGCGAGGCCTGTTACGGTATTGAGGGGCTGTGTCATCCGGTTAAGAGCGCCTCTGATCTGTCTGAGGCGGTTAACCAATTGCCTTTATGGGAATTGGATATTGGGCTGATTGAAAATTTCCTCGCTTATCTAAAGAGCGAATACTGTGTCCCCACATCTTGGCGAAATCCGGATAAACAGCATATTGATAGTTTGCACAAGAAATTTAAAAATATTTAAGCCTTATTAACGTTTGTGCCACGCTTATTTTTTCTTGTCAGCCAGCCCTACACGATTAATACTGTGACGGAGAATATTAAGTTCGTAGCTAAGGCGTAAGAGTGGCGTTTTAAAATTAGCGGCTAGTTTTTTGGTGTTTCTTCGCTTATCTCCCGCATCAATATCACTCTTAAGGCTAGACTCAGAATTTCCAATAGGACTTGGTTCGATACCCAGTACATTCCCTTGGTACTCCCAGTAAAATTGCAGATCATCATCTAGCGGACGGCCAAAATGGTCGCGGGTATTCAGTAGTTTAACTGCGCCTTCATAGGACACTAAGTAACCTGTAGCTCGAGAGGGGATTTTTTTATATTGGCAAAGCTTAAATTTATCACTCAGTCTTAGGGAGCTTGCAATTTTTTTTCGCTTGGGAGGAGTGCAGAGTTTAATAATATCCCAAGGCTGTTTGTATGGTTCTATAAGGGGGAAAAGGTCAGGCAGGCACGCGTCTAATTCGGCATCATCTTCCAAGATAAGGCACATATCCAAGTTGTGGTCGACTATATGTTGCCAGCATTTCTTGTGACTCATATAGCAGCCAATCTCACCCAGGGAAAGTGGTCTTCGATAAATTTTACTGTTTAACGTTGGGCTGTAATGACGATCAATTTGACCCTGAGAAAGGGTAGAGCCATCAACTGCAGATATTCGAGTATAGGGCAACTCCACTGTTGATAAGCGACGATTTATTTCCGCCATTCGTTTTACTGAGCGACATAAATTTATCACGAGAACGCTAATTTCCATAAGCTTACCTGCTTTAAACGAAATTCCATTTACAGTGCATAATATAGCAAAGTATCGTGATATGTACTTAGGTGTGCTTTAGTGAAGGTTAAGTAATGCTTTGGTTTTTTATACGGCTTGAAATATTTGGTTTTACAGTCTGCGCCAATGAGATACTTAGAAATCTATAAATCAAAATTTGTAATTAAATAAATCTATATCTTTCTGAAACCATTTGCGGACTATTTCTGCAGTCGTATCATCGTAGTATTCGGAATATTTTCCGCGATTTGAGGTTTTGATATGAGGCAGTTCTGCTGTTTTGTTAATGGTCTTGCAGAGCGTTGCAAAGTCTGCATTGAGCGTCTCAAATTTGCAGATATGATTTACTTTGATATTTCCCTGCTGATCTGAAATCCAATCGGTTTGTGGCTGAAACATTTTTGGCTTGTCATAGTAGGCTGGATTCTGCTCTTGGTAGCAGAGCTTTACCCATTGTTTAAACTCTATTTGAGCGTCTGCCAAACCAGTTTGATTGGTTTGAACCCGGTAGTGGTAATGGGAGACAACCTTGTCCCAGGGGTTTCTCACCACCGCGAAAGAAAAACAGCTATCCCATTTTTTTTGTCCCAGTTGAGCGATTTTTTCAACTGCTGTCCTGTGTTCAAGAGGCATGCCCAGAGCCTTGCCGATACTGCTTCCACCGGTCTTATTTATATGGATAAAAATTATCCCTTTCCTAGCCGGTTGAATTACCTCACGAAGCTGTAATAGAAGCTTATTTGTCTTTTTCGATAGGTTAATCATGTGAGGATTTTTCCAATATTTTCTGGTATGTTACTGAGCATGTTAGTTTCCAGTCAACAGAAGTTTCTATTCGTACATATCCCTAAATCAGCTGGGACAAGTGTGACTGCCGCCCTAAAAGAATTTAGTGATAAACCGGAAGAAGTTTGGATCAATCGGCTGCTGGCCAGAATAGGTATTAACGTCAACTGGGTTGGCCCCTTTCACTGGGTGCGCGGGCGAAAACATTCTACGGCTCGACAGATGCAAGTGATGTATTCGAACTCGGTGTTTGATAATTATTACAAGTTTGCCTTTGTGCGAAACCCCTGGGCACTGTTGGTTTCTTACTACCATTACATTAAATCCAATCAGCACCATCACCGAAGTAAAAAGATCAATAATATTGATAGTTTTGAGTCTTATATTCACTATGAGATCAAGCGCAACAAAATCAATCAGAGCCGTTTTGTTACCGATTCCTATGGCAATGACTTGGTCGACTTTGTGGGTCGCTTCGAATCTCTTGAGAATGATCTCAGCGTGATTCTTGAGCGAATCGGTGTTGAGGCTGAAATTCCCCATTTCAACAGCTCAACACATACTGATTATCGTGACTATTACACGCCAGAGACGGCCAAGTTAGTTGCCTTCCATTGGGCTGAGGATATTCTTCGTTTTGGATATACATTTGACGACGGCCGCAAATAGCTAGCTATAATGAGCTGTTAATAACAGAGCTTATTTATGAACCGCTTGTTTAGACTTATCTATTCGGTAATTTTTTACTTACTGACCCCTGTGATTATCGCGCGATTACTGTATCGAGCGATAAAGGCGCCGGCCTATAGGTCACGGTGGGCCGAGCGATTCGGCTGGGTGCCTTCAGTGACCAGCGACAGCGATTTTATATGGGTACACGCGGTATCTGTAGGTGAAACCCTCGCCGCTGTGCCATTGGTAAAAGCCCTGCAGGCAAAATACCCGGATTACCGCTTAATAGTGACCTGCATGACTCCCACCGGATCAGAGCGGATAAAAGCGGCCTTTGGTGGCTCTGTGGATCACTGCTACGCCCCCTATGATATGCCCGACTCTGTGGCGCGGTTTCTAAATCGGGTAAAGCCGAAAATATTAATTATTATGGAGACCGAGCTGTGGCCAAATACCATCGCCGCCTGCCATAAACATAATATTCCAGTACTGTTGGCCAATGGTCGTCTGTCAGAAAAGTCTGCCAATGCCTATAAGCGCATTCAACCGTTGGTTCGATCTATGTTAGGGCAGATAACAGCAGTTGCCGCACAGCATCGAGATGATGGCGCACGCTTTAACGATCTTGGATTAGCGGAAAGCGCCCTGACCGTTACCGGTAATATCAAATTTGATTTAAGTCTTAACCAAACTATTAAGCAAAACGCCCAGCGGCTTTTAAGGGATTGGCGCGGTGTTAGCGAGCGACCAATCCTGCTGGCCGCCAGTACTCATCGCGGTGAAGATGAAATTATCCTCGATGCCTTTGGCCAACTAAAACAGCAGCTAAAAGGCACAATAGATAACCCATTACTGGTTTTGGTGCCCCGTCATCCGGAGCGCTTTAATCAGGTTGCAGAGCTGTGCTCAGCAGCCGATTTTAAGCTGGCAAGACGCAGTTTTGGGGATTCAGTGGAGGCTGCGGATATCTTGCTGGGCGACACCATGGGTGAACTGATGACCTTTTTTGGCGCCTGCGATATCGCCTTTGTCGGCGGCAGTCTGGTCGCCACAGGTGGGCACAATATGATTGAGCCCGCCGCATGGGGAGTGCCGGTACTGACGGGCCCTCACCTGTTTAATTTCACCGAAGCGTCGCAGCTGCTTTTGGAAGGCAATGCTATGAAAGTCTGCCATAACGCAGACCAGTTAGCGGAACGTTGTGTTGAGCTATTTCAAGATCGCCAGCTGCGTAGCGAGATGGGCAGCGCAGCCCAGCGAATAGCCGAAGCTAACCGCGGTGCGCTGGAAAAATTACTGGCGTTGGTAGAGCGAACACTCTAATTATTCTTACTTAGCGATAACCCGTTGCGGATCAAGCCAAGCATTAAGCTGATAGACATCCTCTGGTGACAGCTGACCAGCCACCTCCTTAAGACGCATCATCGACAAAATATAATCATAGCGAGCATTGGAATAATTGCGGCGTGCCTGATAAACCGTACGCTGGGCTACCAGTACATCGACAATAGTTCTTGTTCCCACCTCATAGCCTGCCTGAGTTGCCTGCAGAGCGCTGTCTGCCGAAGTGATCGATTGTTTGCGCGCCTTTACTCGCGCCGTATTGGTCAGCACCAATTGATGCAGGGAGCGAGCGGCCTGAACCGTATTGCGCTTAGTGGCGATATAGCCTTCATCTGAGGCAATAGAGCGCTGCTTGGCCTGACGACGCTGGGCATCTACGGAGCCACCCATCCAAATTGGCATGGTTACGGAGATCACCACAGAGTGGCCATCCTGTTGAGACTCAAAGGGCGAGGTGTATCTGGTGCCATCCGTATCAGAATCGAAGTAATTAACGCGTCCGGAAACTTTCGGCAAGCGAGCGGCGGTGGCGGCCTTGGCACTGTTATAGGCGGCATCCTTACCTAATTTAGCGACCTTAAGTTGGAAATTATTGCCAATAGCAAAATCAACCCACTCCTGATTACTCAGAGGTTCGGGATTAGTGGCTGCAAAGGTTTCGGTGAGGCCGGCCAGCACTTTATGGTTCTCGCCGGTTAGGACTTCCAGCCCCTCAAAGGCAATATTTAAGGCGCCGCGTGCCTCAAGGCTATTTACCGCGGCATCGTCAAAAACTGCCTGAGCTTCGTGAACATCGGTAACTGGAAGCAGGCCCACTTCAAAACGCTCGCGAGTCTGCTCGAGCTGGCGCTGAATAGCACGCTCTTCGGCATCGCGAGTCTGCTGATTATCATAGGCGCGCAGGACATTAAAATAGGCTTCGCTGACACGAATAATCAATGATTGCTGGTCGGCGGAAAACTGTGCCTGAGCGCTCTCGCTAAAGGCTTTTCCACTTTGAAAGCTGTACCAGGAGGGCATATCAAAAATGGCCTGATTAAGAGATAGGCCGTAAGAGGTCTCATCTGTATCAATTAGACCCGAGGTGCTAACAACAGACAGAGTGTCATCATTAATTTCTGTTTGTGTAAATTCGCCAGACACCGAAAGCTGAGGCAGTAAAGCTCCGCGAGCTATATTTTTATTTTCCCGGTCAGCATTAAAGCTGGCACGAGCCGCTCGGAGAACTGGGTCATTTTGCAGTGCGCTCTCGTATATATCGGTCAGCGTATCGGCGAAACTTATTTGAGCTGCAATTTGCGGCACCAGAAACGCGAAAACAGAAATAAACAATCTTTTTGAAACAGTTTGCATACAGCCTCCATTTATATGGGCTTTAGTTTAGCAGATTTATTTTTGCTGGCATGCTTTGTCATTGCTTTAGAACAACCTTAAATAGACCGGCCAGTTTTAAACAGCTAACGGGCGGGCGAAATGATAAAATAATTTGTAAATAAACCCTTTGAGATTGACCGGTATGGTTAAAAATCACAAATTTGGTCGTTCAGATTATCGAATAAAATCAACTGAGACCGTTTTTCAGGGCTTTTTTAAAATGACCCGTACGGTTTTAGAGCACCGTCTATTTTCCGGCGGTTGGAGTCAGCCGATAAAGCGAGAGCTTTTTGAGCGCGGTGACGCAGTGGGTGTGCTTCTTTACGATCCAGCCAACCATCTGGTTGGGCTCGTTGAGCAATTTCGGGTCGGTGCTATGGGTGAGCAGCAGGGTCCATGGCAGTTTGAGGTGGTTGCCGGCATGATCCCGCCAGATCAGAATCCCGAGCAGGTGGCCATTCGAGAGTTGCAGGAAGAGGCCGGTGTAGAGGTAGAAAAGCTGATACCGATCTGCGACTATCTGGTAAGCGCCGGTGGTACAGATGAAAAGATGCATATGTACTGCGGACTTCTCGACCTGACCGACAAAGGTGGAATTTATGGTCTTGAGGGAGAGTCAGAAGATATACTCTTTCACGTCTGGCCTTACGATGAAGTTATGCAGGCATTTTCGGCGGGGCTTCTCAATAGCGCGGCCGTGACCGTATCCCTGCTCTGGCTTCAGTCACAGCTCGGGGGCAAACCCGGTGAAAATCACAGCGAATTGAGACCTGAGTCTTGATTGCATAATTGCGGCAGCAAAACTAAAGCGAAAAGTTAACTACATCACGAAGAGAGAATAGAGACTTTGTCAGTATCCGAAATCAGACGCCAACGGCTGAATTTATCCCAATTGCACGCAGAGTGTGGACTCAATTATGTGCGCCTGTTGCGATTGATGCCAAGCCCAGTTGAGGTTGGCACCAGCATTCGAGTAGATTTTGCCAGTGGGCCGAACAGCGGCATGCTTCTGACAGTGGTAGAGGTGACAAAATATACCTATCTTTTAACGGTTGTGGCCGATGGTTCCAGACCCAGATGGTTGCCTGAGATCGAAGTAAAAGTGCGGGTCTATAACGACGCGAGAATGGCAGAAGTGATTGAGTGGTGCAGCGACAGAACGATTCCATGGCTGCTGTGTGAGAATTCAGGTATGCAGGCGCGGGATGAAAAGTGGCAGTGGAACAGGTTTTTAAGCGAACTTCTCGCCCATGGCCTCAGTCGTGGCATGAGCAAAATAGAAGTTTAATCTAGAGGGCTCTAATGAGCACAGTCCGTATTATACAGATTACCGACCTGCATCTAGGGTCGGATAAGAGCGAAACCCTCGGGGGTGTTACCACCTTCGAGAGTTTTCAGTCTGTGTTGCGCGCTACAGAACAGCAGGGGCATGGCGACAATCTACTACTGCTTACCGGTGATCTGGCCGGTCACTGCCAGCCCGAAGCCTACCAACTCTTAAATCAAACGCTTGCCGCAGCGGAAAAGCAGGCCATCTGGCTGCCGGGCAATCACGATGATCTCGAGGCGATGAAAAGCAATCTCAACGATTACCCCTATCTGCGGATTTTTGAAACCGGCGGTTGGGGAATACTCTTGCTAGATAGCTCCAAACCCAATAGTCATGGCGGACACTTCTCTGAACAGGAGCTGATTTTTGCACAGCAGGGATTGGAGCAGCTAGCCGGCAAGCCAGTGCTGGTGGCCATGCATCATTCCCCGGTACCGGTAAATTCTGCGTGGATCGACAGCCAGCAAATTGATAATCAGCAAAAGCTCTATCAGATACTGGAAGCTCAGGGCTCGGTCAAGGCCGTTATCACCGGTCATGTGCATCAGCATCACGACAGTCTCTGGGGTGAAATACCGGTTTACTCGACTCCTTCAAGCTGTGTTCAGTTTGAAAAGCACAGCGTTGATTTTGCCCTCTCCGATCAAGCACCGGGTTACCGCTGGTTGGAGCTGCACAGCGACGGCAGCCTGCAAACCGGCGTTGAATTTCTTACCGATTTCGCTCAGCGCTGCGATAGAGACTGCGTTGGTTATTAAAGCCTGATTTAGATTCTAAAAGCCTGTCTGCAAAGCTCTTTTGTGGGCCAGTTAATCTCTTGTAATCAATCCCCTATAGTCGCAATCCTTTGGCTATAATGTTGCCAACTTGAAAGCCGAAAAATTAAAAATAGATCGTTCTCTATGCCAACGCTGCTGTATTTACATGGGTTTAATAGCTCGCCTGAATCAAAAAAGGCGCTGCAAACTCGGCACTGGTTTGAGCAGAATGCACCTGAAGTTGAGTTTCTCTGCCCATCGCTGCCACCCTATGCAGATGCTGCCATGGGTCTGTTGGAACAGTTGGTCGCTGAGCGATTGCCAGATTCAGTGGCAGTGATCGGCAGCTCAATGGGCGGTTTTTATGCGACCTGTTTAGTCGAGCAATACAGTCTAAAAGCGGTACTGGTCAATCCTGCGGTAAGCCCGGATAGAGGTTTGCAGGACTGGCTTGGAGAGAACGTCAATTATCACACTGGGGAGAAGTGGCTGTTTGAGCCGCAGCATATCGATGAGTACCGTCGCCGTGACCCCCTTGAGATAAAAAATAAAAATAATTACCTGCTGTTATTGCAAAGCGGTGATGAAGTACTTGATTATCGCCATGCACAACAGCGTTACAGCGGATGTAAAATAATTCTCGAATCCGGTGGCGATCATAGCTTTATCGACTATGATCAACACCTGAAAAATATTCACCAATTTTTGGTCTCGGCCTAAATAAACTAATTTGTGAGCGAATGAGCAACTACAACGCAAAAGATATTGAAGTCCTAACCGGACTCGACCCCGTCCGCAAACGACCGGGCATGTACACCGACACCAGTCGTCCCAACCATCTGGCTCAGGAAGTGATTGATAACAGTGTCGATGAAGCACTGGCCGGCCACGCCAAGCGGGTTGAGGTGACACTCCACAAAGACGGCTCACTGTCGGTCTGTGATGATGGTCGCGGTATGCCCGTCGACATCCATCCAGAACAGGGTCTTCCCGGGGTCGAAGTAATCCTCTCGACTCTCCATGCCGGCGGTAAATTCTCCAACGACAACTATCAGTTCTCCGGTGGTTTGCACGGTGTTGGTGTGTCGGTGGTCAACGCCCTGTCGACCAAGATGGATGTGATTGTTAAGCGTGGTGGTAGTGTTCATCAAATTATTTTTGCCGGCGGCGATAAAACCTCCGACCTGCAAGTCATCGATAGCTGTGGGCAGCGCAATACCGGTACTATTTTACGCTTTTGGCCAGACTCCAGTTACTTTGACTCGGTTAAATTCTCGGTCAGCAGACTGCGCCATGTGCTGCGCGCCAAGGCCGTACTCTGCGGTGGATTAACCGTTAGTTTCTTCAATGAAAATACCAATGAAAATGAAGAGTGGTATTACGAAGATGGCTTAAAAGATTATCTGGCCGGAGCCCTGCACGGCTGGGAAGTGCTGCCAGCAGAACCCTTTATTGGCACCTTTGCCGCCTCTAACGAAGCGGTTGATTGGGCGGTTCAGTGGATGCCTGAAGGTGGCGAACTGGTTCAGGAGAGCTATGTAAACCTGATTCCAACGCCCCAGGGCGGCACCCATGCCAATGGTTTGCGCAGCGGTCTTCTCGATGCAATGCGCGAGTTCTGTGAATTTAGAAATCTATTGCCGCGGGGGATTAAACTAACCCCTGACGATATCTGGGATCGCTGTAGCTTTGTCCTCTCGTGCAAGCTCGCCGACCCGCAGTTTTCCGGTCAGACCAAAGACCGACTCTCATCGCGAGAAGTGGCCGCCTTTGTCTCCGGCGTTGTAAAAGACTCCTTTAGCCTGTGGCTAAACCAGCATACAGAAGAGGCCGAAAAGCTCGCCGAACTCTGTATCTTTGCCGCCCAGCGCCGAATGCGCGCAAGTAAAAAAGTAGTGCGCAAAAAGATTACTCAGGGCCCCGCACTGCCGGGCAAGTTGGCCGACTGTTCCAGTGGCGAACCAGAGCAATGTGAAATATTTTTGGTTGAGGGTGACTCGGCGGGCGGTTCTGCCAAGCAGGCGCGCAACCGTGAAAATCAGGCGATTATGCCGCTCAGAGGTAAGATTCTAAATACCTGGGAAGTGGACTCTCAGGAGATTCTCGGCTCTCAGGAAGTTCATGATATCTCCGTCGCTCTGGGTGTAGATCCAGCGCTGGAGGATGTCGACGCACTGCGCTACCACAAGATTTGTATTCTCGCCGATGCGGATTCCGATGGGCTGCATATTGCGACACTGCTCTGTGCATTATTTGTCCGTCACTTCCGACCGCTAGTTGCACTGGGGCATGTCTATGTCGCCATGCCGCCGCTGTTTAGAATTGATGTCGGCAAAGATGTTTACTACGCACTGGACGATGCCGAGCGACAGGGTATTCTCGACCGAATTCAGGCCGAGGGTAAGCGCGGCAAGGTCAATGTGCAGCGCTTTAAAGGACTGGGTGAAATGAACCCACTGCAATTGCGCGAAACCACCATGGATCCGGATACCCGGCGTCTGGTGCAGTTAACGCTGGAACCCGGTGATGACACCAACAGCATTATGGATATGTTACTGGCCAAAAAGCGCGCCTCAGATCGACGCGCCTGGTTAGAAAACAAAGGCAATTTAGCCGATTCCGCCAATCTCTAAACCGTATTTAATACAGGAAGAACGATGAACGATATCGTAACCTTTAATGATCAGGGCGTTGAGAGCAGACCTCTCAGCGACTATGCAGAGCAAGCCTATCTGGATTATTCCATGTACGTCATTCTCGACCGTGCACTGCCGCATATTGGCGATGGCCTCAAGCCGGTACAGCGCCGCATAGTCTATGCCATGAGCGAGCTGGGCTTAAAAGCCAGCGCCAAATATAAAAAATCTGCGCGAACTGTCGGCGATGTTATTGGTAAATTTCATCCCCATGGTGACAGTGCCGCCTACGAAGCCATGGTGTTAATGGCGCAGCCGTTCTCCTACCGCTATCCGCTAGTCGATGGTCAGGGTAACTGGGGTTCAGCGGATGATCCAAAATCGTTCGCCGCCATGCGTTACACCGAATCCAAGCTTTCCAAATACGCGGATGTTCTGCTCTCGGAGCTGGGTCAGGGCACTGCCAACTGGCGCCCGAACTTTGATGCGACCATGGAAGAGCCGGAAATTCTGCCGGCCCGAGTGCCCAATGTCCTGCTCAATGGCACCACCGGTATTGCCGTTGGTATGGCCACCGATATTCCACCCCATAATCTCAATGAAGTGGTCAGCGCCTGTCTGCATCTTCTGGATAGCCCCAAGGCAACAATTCCGGAGCTGATGGAATTTATTAAAGCGCCGGATTTCCCGACCGAAGCAGAAATTATTACCAGCCAGGCGGATATTCTCAATACCTATGAGACCGGTCGTGGCTCGGTAAAGATGCGGGCTATCTGGAATAAGGAAGACGGCGATATTATTGTTACCGCGCTGCCATTTCAGGCTTCGGGTTCTAAGGTTTTGGAACAGATTGCCGCGCAGATGCGCAATAAGAAACTGCCTATGGTCGAAGACTTGCGCGATGAGTCAGACCATGAAAATCCAACCCGTCTGGTGATCACCCCGCGCTCTAATCGTGTTGATATAAGTGCGTTGATGGATCACCTGTTCGCCACTACCGATCTCGAGCGCAGCTACCGTATCAATATGAATATTATTGGTATTGATGGTCGTCCCTCGGTGATGAATCTGCGCCAGATTCTTAAAGAGTGGTTGAGCTTCCGTATTGATGTGACTCGTCGTCGTCTCGACTACAGATTGCAGAAAGTGGAAAAACGTCTGCACCTGTTGGATGGTTTGTTAATTGCGTTTTTGAATATCGATGAAGTGATTCATATTATCCGCACCGAAGACGAACCCAAGCCGGCATTAATGGCGCGCTTTGGTCTCTCGGACACTCAGGCGGAATATATACTGGACACAAAGCTGCGTCAGTTAGCGCGACTGGAAGAATTTAAAATTCGCAGTGAGCAAGACGAACTGGCGAAAGAAAAAGCCGAGCTTGAGCTACTGTTGGGTTCTGATGCACGCCTGAAAACACTGGTTAAAAAAGAATTAAAAGCCACTGCTGATGAATATGGTGACGAGCGTCGTTCACCGTTAAAAGAGCGCGGGGAAGCTCAGGCCTTTAATGAGAAAGACCTGCTTACCGCTGAGCCAATTACGGCAGTGTTGTCGGATAAAGGTTGGTTGCGTGCGGCCAAAGGCCACGAGATTGATCCGACCACCCTCAACTATAAATCCGGGGATAAATTCCTTGCCGCCGCCCGTGGGCGCAGCAATCAAAATCTATTCCTGCAGGATAGCGGTGGGCGCTTTTACGCCTTGCCCGGGCATACGCTGCCATCGGCGCGGGGTCAGGGGGAGCCGGCAACTGGTCGTCTTAATATAACCTCTGGGGCGCTGTTTACTGATGTGTTGATGGGTGCAGATGACCAGAAGGTGCTATTGGGTACTGACGCGGGTTATGGCTTTGTCGGTAAGATTGGCGATCTGTATACCAAGAATAAGGCCGGTAAGGCGGTGGTCTCTATTCCCAAGGGCGGCAGGATTTTGAGCCCGAAAATGGTCAATGATAGCAACGCTCTTATTGCTGCGGTTAGCAATGAGGGGCGCTTGTTGGTGTTCCCGATTACTGAGTTGCCAGAGTTGGCGCGGGGTAAGGGTAATAAGATTATTAATATTCCCAGCTCGCGGTTGCAGGCTCGTGAGGAGTTTGTGATTGACTACGGTGTTATTTCTGAGGGCGATGCGTTGGTGGTTCACTCGGGTAAGCGTTATCTGGTGATGAAGGCTAAAGACCTTGAGCACTATAAAGGGGAGCGTGGTCGTCGTGGGCACAAATTGCCGCGGGGGTTCCAGAAGGTGGATAAGTTGGAGGTGGAGAGCAGCTAGCTTTCTGCTTTATCTGGTGGTTGTTTGCGGCGGCGGGTATTGGGTTTGGAGTGGTCGCAAAGCCGCCACCTTTGCTTAGAATTATCGGAGTATACCCTCCCGTCATCCCAGCGAAGGCTGGGACCTGCTGAGTAACTGCCCAAACCAAAAGATCCCTCGTCGCCCCGCTCTTTCGGGATTGCATCTATCCACTTTTCGAAAAAACCTATTCTCTGTACTACCCTTAAATGAGGTCAATTGAATGCACTCCACATAAGGAGAGCAACCTCTACAAAAAAGGGAAAATAAAAATGGAAGAGAATCTTGAGCTTATACAGGAACTGGTTGTTCTTTATGGCGTGAAAATATTAATGGCATTAGTGATCTTTGTGATCGGTAAGTGGGTGGTTAAAAAGCTCTCTAATGTAATTGAAAAGTTGATGCAGAAAAATCAGGTCGATCCGGTAATTCGAAATTTCACCGGCAGTATTATCTACTACACGTTATTGGTATTTGTCTGCATCGCAGCTCTGGGGCAGCTCGGTATTCAGACGGCTTCTTTTGTTGCGATTGTCGGTGCCGCTGGTTTAGCGGTGGGTCTGGCTCTGCAGGGGTCACTGTCCAATTTTGCGGCGGGGGTGCTGTTGCTGATTTTCCGTCCTTTTAAAGTGGGCGATTTTGTTGAGGTTGCCGGAACTTCCGGCGTGATACAGAGTATTCAGATTTTTACTACCGAGTTAAATACGCCAGATAATAAGAAGGTAATTATCCCCAATGGCGGAATTATTAGCGGTAATATCATTAACTATTCCGCCAATGATACCCGGCGTGTGGATTTGGTTTTTGGTATTGGTTACAGCGACGATATAGATGCTGCGCGCAAAGTAGTCGAAGATATTTTAAAAGCGGATACGCGGGTGTTGGAGATTCCTGCAGCAACAGTTGCCGTGGTTGAGTTGGCTGATAGCAGTGTTAATTTTGTCTGCCGTCCCTGGGTTAATACCGCGGATTATTGGGATGTTTATTTTGCTATCACAGAGCAAGTTAAAAAGGCCTTTGATAACAATGGAATCTCTATCCCATTCCCGCAGCAAGATGTTTATATGCATCAGGTGGAAAGTGCTAATCAGGCGTAAGTCTGTTTAAGAAGGGTTGTTTCAATAGGAAAACTAAAAAACTAAGGAGTAATGTATGGGTTTTATCTCTTGGATTATCTTGGGTTTACTGGCCGGAATTTTGGCTAAATATATTATGCCGGGCAAAGATGGTGGCGGATTTGTGGTAACCGCTCTTCTGGGTATAGCCGGTGCTTTTGTCGGTGGTTGGCTGGGTTCATTTATCGGTATTGGAACCACTGGCGAGTTTAGTTTTGCCAGTTTGCTGACCGCAGTGGTCGGTGCGCTTGTTCTACTATTTGTCTATCGAACGGTTAAGAAGTAGTAGCGCAGAAAGCGAGACTTTAGGTTGTCGCTGATTTTGGTCGGCGACAACTTAATATTACAAGAAATGAGATTAAAAAATAGAACGTTAAAAACTTAAAGCGTCCTGCCCAATAACTGAAAACCCTTGAGCACATTCAGTGCCTCGTAGAGTTGATTATCATCGGTAATATCCTCTTCAGGCTCCTCAGGGCTTTCACTGCTCTCGTTGGCCTGCTCCAAATGTCCTTCCAAATCTTCTTCACGAACGCGGTCGCGCAATTGATAGCGGCGAATCTCCGCGGGTTCAACAATAATATCCGGCACAATTCCCTCGGCCTGAATAGAGCGGCCATTGGGGGTAAAGTAACGCGCCGTAGTGAGCTTTACCGCGCGTCCATCACCAAGGGGAATAACCGTTTGCACGGAACCCTTACCAAAGCTCTGGGTGCCAATAATCGCCGCTCGCTGGTGGTCCTGAAGTGCGCCGGCAACAATCTCTGAAGCTGAGGCGCTGCCACCGTTAATGAGTACGACTATAGGGATGCCTTCGAGAATATCTCCGCTAGTTGCTTCATAGCGACTATTGGAGCTCGGCAGCCGACCTTCGGTATAGACAACGGTACCGCCGTCCAGCACAGCGTCAGAGATATCGACCGAAGCGGTGACCAGACCGCCGGGGTTATTGCGCAGATCAATAATCACGCCTTTCAGTGGTGTCTCTTGCTGCTTGAGATCGAGCAGTTCTTTTTTAAAGTCATCACCAGAGCTGGTTTGAAACTGAGAGACTCGCACATAGCCATAGCCCGGCTCGATTATGCGGCTGCGTACGGAGCTAAACTGAATAGTGTCTCGAATGATCGTGAATTCAATCGGTGTCTCTTGATCTTCGCGCAGCACCATAAGCTCAATACTGGTGCCTTTTTCGCCGCGCAGTTTATCGATGGCTTTTTGCAGCGCCATACCTCGAACCGGTACACCATCCACTTCAACAATTAAGTCACCGGCTTTAATGCCAGCTTTTGCTGCGGGGGTATCGTCTATCGGCGAGATAATTTTTATCATTCCTCGCTCAGAACCGACTTCAAGACCCAATCCGCTGTACTCCCCTGTCGAGGATTCCTGAAGATCATCGTAGTCCGATTCATTTAGATACGCAGAGTGAGGGTCCAGTTCAAGCAGCAGCCCAGAGATTGCATTTTCCAGTAACTCTGTGTCCTTAACCTCTTCAACATAGCCGCGACGGATCTGTTCGAAAACCTGAGTAAAAACGCGGAGTTCCCGAAGCGGTAGTCGTTCCTCTGGTTGTGCGTTATTTGCATCTGGGGCGTTAGTGTCAGGCTGCTGTGCCGAGGTCGGGAGGCTCATTAAAACTGTGATAGAGAGCGCTAAAAAGAGTTTAAACATAGAATTTTGTCCCGTGGCGCAATTTGATAAATTGGCTTGCCGTTGGATTATCACTGCCAGTGATTAACGTTTTCCCAACCATGCTTTAGGATCTGCTGGCTGGCCTTTTTTGCGGATTTCAAAATACAGGGCTGGTTTATCCAGACCGCCGGTATCGCCGGCGCGGGCAATGCTTTCACTACTCAGCACCCAGTCCCCTGTATCTTTCAATAACTCTTTATTGTGAGCGTAAAGAGTCATGTAACCATCGCCATGGTTAAGAATAATTAATAGTCCAAAACCCCGCAGATAGTTGGAAAAAATTACCTGTCCATCGTGAACAGCGTTAACCGATTGACCGGATTTTGCACCGATCATCCAGCCTTCCCAGCGCAGAGTGCCGCTGCGTTTACTGCCGTAACTATGGGCAACTCGGCCTTTTAGGGGCCACTGCAAAAGGCCTTTTTGTGAGACAAAGCTCTGTTGGCTAGGGGGTGGCGCAATATTCATCTCACTGACAGCAACCTCGACTGTATTTAATAGCTCTTCCAGTTCGGCGCGTTCTGCGATTAATTTATTGAGTTTTGATTGATCGCTTTGCAGTGAAATATTTAATTTATTAAGGGCTGCTGAGCGACGCTTGCTGATCACTAAAAATTGATTTTGATCGCGCACTAATTCTTTTTTAGAACTGTCCAGTAAGAGTTTTTGTTGGGTTACCTCGGTGACCAGTGTCGAGAGTTTTTCAACATCTGAAACATAGGTTTCGATTTTTTTATTTCGTGCGTCGAGAAAGTAACCATAGTACTTAAACAGTCGGGATAGCTGCTGAGGGTCTTCCTGATTGAGCAGTAATTTAATCGGCTCTTGATCGCCGAGTTTATAGGCGGCGGCCAGATGCTCACTGATAGCGGCATTCTGGTTTTTGATATCCTGTTGCAGGTCTTTCTTTTGTTTTTCGAGGCTGGATAATTTTTTGTTGCGGCGGTTAATTTGACTGTTTAGCTGACGAATACTCTTGCCGGTTTTGGCGGCTTCGAGCTCAACTTTTTTTAGCTGATTAACCAGAATATTTTTTTCCTGATTGCGCTTATCCAGTCGTTTTTCGAGACTGCTGATGGCGCGCTTCAGGTTGTCGAGTTTTTGTTTCTCTTTTTCTTTGTCTGTATCAGCGGCGAATGCCACTGTGGAAAATATCAGCAATAAAACCGAGCGCAGGGCTAGCTGTTTTATTGCTGATAGTTTTTTCATTAATGGCCACTCATGCTTTTTTATTCATGACCAGAGATCGCCCCGTCATTTCTTGAGGCTGTTCCAGATCCATCAGCGCGAGCATGGTTGGTGCTATATCTGCCAGAGAGCCATCGCTGTCCAGAGAGAGTTCTCTATCGCCAACATAGACTAAAGGAACAGGCAGTGTGGTGTGCTGTGTATGGGGCTGATTATTGACCTCGTCAAACATCTCTTCGACATTGCCATGATCCGCAGTGATAAGGATTTCACCGCCGGCCTGCTGAGTAGCTGCAATCACTCTCTCAAGACACCAGTCGATGGTTTCAACCGCTTTGATAGAGGCGTCGTAACTGCCAGTGTGACCAACCTGATCGCAGTTAGCATAGTTGCAGATAATAGTATCAAACTTGTCTGAACCTATCGCGTCGACCAACTTCTCTGTTACCTGACGAGCGCTCATTTCCGGAACCGTATCGTAGGTAGCAACATCTGGTGATGGGATCAGTATGCGCTCTTCACCTTCATAGAGAGATTCTTTACCGCCGCTAAAGAAGAATGTTACGTGAGCATACTTTTCTGTCTCGGCAATACGCAGCTGCTTTTTACCCTGCATGGAGAGATAGTCACCCATGGAGTTAACCAGTGAGATCGGCGGGTAGGCGCAGGGAACATCTAAATCAGACTGATATTCAGTGGTCATAACAAAGGTTGAAAGCGCTGGTACAACGCTGCGCTCAAAACCATCAAAGACTTCGTCGGTGAGAGCATGAGCCAACTCGCGGGCGCGATCGGGACGGAAGTTCATAAAGATAACGGCATCGCCATCTTCCATCTGAACCGGTGCTTCGCCTTCGTTACAGATGGTGGTTGCGTGAACAAACTCATCGTTTTCATCACGCTGGTAAGCGTTCTTAAGTGCCGTGACTGAATCTGTTGCCGTGAAGGGAGCCTTACCTGCCGTCATCAAATCATAGGCTTCGGCAACGCGATCCCAGCGGTTGTCGCGATCCAGTGAGTAGAAGCGTCCACACACAGAGGCTATTTTGCCAACACCGACTTTTTCAAAGACCGCCTGGGTTTTTTCCAGTGATGGCTGTGCGCTGCGTGGAGGGCAGTCGCGACCATCGAGGAAGGCATGCAGATAGATTTTCTCAGCACCGCGCTGAGCGGCCATTTCGATCATCGCATTAATATGATCTTCGTGGCTGTGAACGCCGCCGGGAGAGAGCAGGCCTAAAATATGAACAGCTTTGCCGGCAGACTGTGCCTTATCAATCGCGTCGCAATAAGCTGGGTTGGTGAAAAAGTCACCGTCGGCGATCGCTTTATTGATGCGGGTAAAGTTTTGATAGACCACACGACCAGCGCCCAGTGTCATATGACCCACTTCGGAATTACCCATTTGACCTTCGGGTAGACCCACCGCCATACCGGAGGTGTGAATCAATGTTTTTGGGTTGTTATTCCACAGCGATTGCCAGACTGGAGCGTCGGCATTTTTAATCGCATTATGTTTTTCATCATCGCTATATCCAAAGCCATCGAGGATAAGCAGTACCAGTGGTTTTTTTTGTTCGGTCATGGGTGCAGTCTGAAGTTAGAATCGATAGGTGGGATTTTAAAGACAAGTGACGCAATACGCTACGTTCACAGACCAATTTACGCTTATGGGGGCCGATTTAGCGATAAACTTTCTATAAATCTTCTGCAAATTGCAGCTGAGGCGGTGTTATTCCGCCTCCAGCTGCTCCCAGCGTTCATAACAGTGATTGAGCTGTTGCTGCAGATCACTGAGGTTTTTCTCAATAGCGGCGGTTGCCGAGCGCTCTGATTGATAAAAATCGGGCTGATTCATCTGCTCGGAAATCGCGCCAATCTCAGTTTCCAGACGTTCAATTTCCGCCGGCAACATATCCAGTTCACGCTGAACTTTGTAAGAGCGCTTTTTGGCTGCGGGCTGTTTTGTGTCCTGTGGCTTTTGATCAGTGCTGGCAACTTTTTCCTTTGCTGCTATCTCAACTTTGCGCTGTCGCAGCCAGTCGTCATAGCCGCCGATATATTGATTGATCACCGCATCGCCTTCAAAGACCAGCGTGCTGGTGACTACATTGTTCAAGAAGGCACGGTCGTGACTCACTAGCAGGATGGTTCCCTTGTAGTCGATCAACAACTCCTCAAGCAGGTCGAGAGTATCTATATCTAGATCGTTGGTCGGTTCATCGAGCACCAGAATATTTGACGGTCGGGTAAATAGCTTGGCCAGTAAAAGGCGATTGCGTTCACCCCCAGAAAGCGCACTGACCGGCTGTCGGCAGCGGTCGGGGCTAAAGAGAAAATCCTGCAAATAGCTGATAACGTGCCGCGATTTGCCGCCAATTTCGAGCATATCGCGACCACCGGAAACATTGTCCTGAACCGTTTTCGACTCATCCAGGGCCGAGCGATACTGATCAAAGTAGGCAATATCAAGATTGGTACCGGTTTTAACTGTACCTGTTTGTGGCTCCAGCTGGCCGAGCAGGAGTTTTAGCAAGGTGGTTTTGCCAACACCGTTGCGCCCGATCAGACCGACTTTATCGCCGCGCTGTATCAGGGTTGAGAAGGATTTAACCACCTGCTCACCATCATTAAATGCAAAGTTAATATTCTCAGCTTCAGCAACTATCTTTCCAGACTTCTGCGCCTGTTGAATATCCATCTTTGCCGTGCCCTGCTGCTTGCGGCGATCGGCATATTCCCGGCGCATAGACTCAAGGGCTCTAACCCGACCCTCGTTGCGGGTTCGGCGAGCCTTAATGCCCTGCCGAATCCATACTTCCTCTTGGGAAAGGCGTTTATCAAACAGCGCATTATGCTTGTCTTCTATCTCAAGCATTTCTTTTTTACGTTGGATATAAGTGGAGTAATTGCAGTTAAATTCGGCGATCTTGCCGCGATCTATCTCGATAAATCGAGTTGCCAGGTTATCCATAAAGCGTCGATCGTGACTGATAAACAGCAGCGCGCCCTCCCACTTAAGCAGAAACTGCTCGACCCATTTAATCGCGTCTATATCCAAATGGTTGGTTGGCTCATCGAGCAACAGCAGATCCGGGTTACAAACCAGAGCCCGAGCCAGTAGAACCCGACGCTTATAACCACCAGACAGGCTGGAGATATCCACATCCGGGTTTAAATCCATTTTGGTGACAATCGCTTCAACCCGCTGGTTAATATCCCAGCCATCGACACGCTCAAGCTCAGCCTGACACTCTTCCAACTCGCGCATCACCTTATCGGTAGGATTGGCGCTCAGTTCAAGAATCAGATGGTGGTAGCGAGCCGCCAACTGACCCTCGGCACCGAGACCCTCGGCAATCACATCAAACACTGAGCCGACCGCATCATGGGGCACCGACTGCTCCAATTGGGCAATCTTTACTCCGGCGGCGCGTTTAAGCACGCCGTCATCGGCAATCACCTGACCGGTAAGAATTTTCAACAGGGTAGATTTTCCCGCCCCATTGCGGCCGATTAGGCAGACCCGCTCGCCGGGTTCAATAACCAGATTGATATGGTCGATTAGCGGTGGCTGGCCATAGCTAAGAAAAATGTCCTGCAGGGTGACAAGTGGCATAGGGTTATAGATTTTCCAAAATTAAGCGGTGGTTTTAGTTTCCGGGCCGAGAGGCTTGGTAATCAAAATCAGCTTGGGTAAAAGAGTCATCGAGCCAAGCAGAGCGGCAGTCATTGCCAGACCGGTTAGCAGACCAAAATAGATCGATGGAATAAAGTTTGAAAGTGCCAGAATAGAGAAGCCGACAATAATCGTAATCGCCGTGTAAAACAGCGCCAGTCCAATACTGGCGTGAGCTCTGTGCATAGAGGCCAGATAGTTGCCGTCGACGGCAAACTCACGGCTAAATCTGGTGATGTAGTGGATCGCGTGATCGACACCAATACCCACAGTAATAGCCGCGATAGTAATGGTCATCATATCTAGCGGTATGCCGCTGAGTCCCATGCCGCCAAGAACAATTCCCGCGGCTAAGAAGTTCGGCAAGATTGCGATAACCGAAATCTTAATCGAGCGGAACAGCACCAGAAACATCAGCATAATGCCGACAAAAACCGCACCGAGGGTGAGGATTTGCGACTTATACAGGCTTTGCAACATATTGTTATAGAGCACCAGCAGGCCGGTAAAGCGGATATCCTCAGGGGCGATACCCACCTCATTTACCGCGTAGTCGCGGATTTTCTCCAGCAGATCAGCGCGGCGCAACAGGCCTTCGGTTTCCATGGCACGCAACTGAATCCGCGCCTCATCAATATCCTCAAGAAGATAGGGGGCAACCATCTGCTGGTAGATTTCATCGCTAAAGCTTTTACGCATAAAGGCGATTTCAAAATCATTGAGCTTATGACCGCTAAGGTCGCTGGCGACATCATAGATCTGCACCAGAGAGCTAACCTTGCCTACCTCTGGCTGGGCTTCGAGAAACGCCTGTAACTTGGCCAGATCGGCGAGGCCGGTTGAAGTAAACCAGTAGGTGTCTTGCAGTGCATTGGCGCTGTCTTCGCCAAAGGCATCGGAATCGCTAGCAAAGGCATCGTCAAAGCCATCATCCCCATAGCCATCATCTTCATAGCCACCGTACTCATCGTCGCCGAAGGCATCAGCGCCAAAAGCATCAGCACCATATTCGCTATCTTCAGAGAGTTCAAAATCCTGCTCAGGCTCGGCAAAGGTCGGTGCCTGCAAAATAATATCCAGTGGCGTAGTGCCACCCAGAGAGGCATCGATAATTTCCATACCCTGATAGATTTCCGTATCGCTGCGGAAATAATCAATAAAGCGGTTTTCCACCTCAAGGCGGCTGATGCCATAGATAGAGAGCACGCTGAGCACACAGGCGGTAAGCAGAACTATATTGCCATGGCGTTCGGTAAAGTTTGAGAATACCGAAGTAAAGGAGGCAGATTTATCCTTGCCAGAGCGGTCTTTGCCCTTGCCGATCAACATCATGCCCGCCGGAATAATAATAAACGCCACCACCAGTGCCAGACTGATACCCATGGTCATCATCCAGCCAAAATCGATAACCGGACGAATATTGCTAACCACCAGTGACATAAATGCCACGATCGTGGTCAGCACTGTATACAGGCAGGGTTTGGCCATCGAAGTTACTGTGGCAATCACCAACTGGTCCTGAGTCGCCTCCGGCTGGGTGCGGTAAAGCTCTCGATAGCGGACAATCAGATGCATGGTCAGCGCTAGGGTGATAATCAACAGTAGCGAGACAAAGTTTGATGAGATAACCGTTAAACGCCAGTCGATCCAGCTAAGAAAGCCGAGAATAATCACCAGACACAGAGCGCAGGTGCTGAGGGGCAGAATAACCCAGCGCAGCTGACGGAAAATAACCGCCAAGGTAACAATCACAAAGATCAGAATGCCGGTGCCAAAGATCGCTAGATCGCTCTTGATAAAGTCGACCATATCCGCAGTAATCATATCCGGACCGCCGAGGAAGATCGTCGCCCGATTGCGGTAGCCATCCATTAAGCTGCGCACATCGGCGACTAGCTGATGGCTCGCAGCCGCTTTTGCGGTGCGGTAATCGAGAAACTCCTGACTGACCGCATCCAGTTCAAGCTGCTGCTGTTCACTAAGGCCATCGGTGGACTTAACCAGACGCAGTGCATCCCGAGCCTGCACCAGATCGAGATATTTCTGATCCAGTTCAAGGGTCGCCAACATACCGGTAGTCTGGCCATCCTTGCTTAAAATAAGGTCCTTATAGATTGGGCTGTTGAGAAACTCCTGCCGCGCCAGATCGCGATCAACCCCGGGGGATAGCAGCGTATTTAACTCGCCTTTAAGATCGGCAACATCAATTTTCGGGCTGTACAGCAGCGGCACGTCGAGCAGCGACAGCATACTCTCCACACCATTAATCCCGGCTAGTTCATTGCGCAGAGAGGAGAGGGTTTGCAGATTGTTATCATCGAATAGATCGCCCTCTAATGGCGAAAAGGTCACGATCAAAAAGTTATCACTGCCATAGCGCTGCACCACTTCACGAAAGAAGTTGAGGTCATCGTCATGTTCCAGCGTCAGCGAGTCCGCCGAGGCGTCGAGCTTAAAATTGGGCAGGCCAAAGGCCATGGCAACAGCTAGCGCCAAAACCATAAGAATGGCGCTGAGCGGATGGCGAAGAACAGTTTTTTGATAGAAATTAAGCAGTGCTGCAGACATCTAAATGTGCATCCTTGGAGTCTATTCTTTTTGTGCCGGCTATTATGCGATGTTGAGGGACAAGATCATAGTGGTTGGATGCTAATTGGTGGGGCGCATTAAAGCGCCCTCAGCTTGGTTATCTAGTTATAGGAATCTATTCGTAACCTATACGGTTCTTTCTGAAGTAGTCACTCAAAACTGCGATAGCAAGATAGGTTAATCCGCAGAATAACCCGATAGCGCCATAGGAAACGCCGGCCTGAAGGCTGGTGATATTTCCGGAAATTAACGAATAGGTTATGGCGGAATAGGCGCAGATAGCTCCAGCGGTACTTCCAAGCATCCCCCAAAACCGTCCTTTTCGAACACCGCGATCACCCAGTTCTTTTACCGTATCAATTTGAAGCGAGGCAGCATCTAGCTCAAAAGCAGAAGCGATAGCCTGACTTGATTCGAGCGAACAGATACCTTCTTTTTCTATTCTTTGAACTGTTCGCAAGCTTAGCCCTGCGATACTGGCCAATTGTTCTTGTGACCAGGACTTTTGTCTACGCAGCTCTCGGATTAGCGCTGTATTAATGATGATTTCCATTCTATCTTCCTTGCTAGTTATGTTTTGAGTGCCTATTTTGCTTTGTTATTGATGCTGTTGCTGCGTAATCTCTATGACTTCTATACGACATTCCGCAGATAACAGTTACTTGGCAAATTTCCTATGGGCTACAACCACGCAGGGTATAGGTGTTAATGAAGCAATAACCAGATAAATGGTCATCTCGATTTCACCAATCAATCTTAGATACCAAGCGCCGCCAATCACAGCAATCAGAATACCCAGCGATAGAACGCTATAGCCAATTAGCCCTGCAAAAGCCTTTGGATTGGATATTTTTAATTTATCCCAGCCTGCAATTAACCCATGCTTTTGTTTAACGGCTATTAGATAGCCCAAGACAATACAGGGCAAAGACCCGCCTAATAATAAGATAGTAAAACCTAGAGTGAATGAATCCATAAAAAGAAGGAGATCGTTAAAGAGGGCGCTCTTCGTAGGGCTTATTAGTTAAAGTCTATCAAACCCCGCTGAATCGCACGATAAATTGCATTGGCCTGAGTTCGCGCCCCCAGCTCTTTTTTTGCCATAGCCATATGCTTATTGATGGTGTGAGTGCTAAGGCATAACCTATCAGCCGCCTGAACAAGGGTTAAATCATTTTTAGCCATAATCGTTAGTAGTCGAAGTGCTTTTGGGCTGGCTATAGGGGGTGGAATAAAAGATTTAAATTTACTTCGGTGGATTCGTATAGCGGTATCCCCAAGTAAATGTATCGCCGTTCCAGAGTCTTTTGTCAGTGCCTGGAATTGTTTTTCCGAGGCTCCCTTGGCCGTAACAAGAAACATCATATTGTCCCGCTTGGGTTGTTTTATTTTATTTTTTCCACTCTCTGGCTTTTTTTGGTCTTTCGCCCCTTTGCGTCGATCTTCCCAGTCGATAGTAATGGGCATCAGATAGGCATCGTTAAACTTATACTCTTTATAGAGCGCCAGTATTTCTAGATTTTTGGTAAAGGTGTAGGTTTTAAAGGGGGCGTTTTCAAGAGATTTTTTCAGACTGGAGTAATGAACATGCTTGGAGATACCCGTTTTAAGGTAATCCAAAACCATATCATGTTGATGATATTTCTTTTCCTGATAGCAGTTGATAAGTTCGTTGGGCAGGGAGGTTAAAAAGAAATTGGCTTTCTGATCCCGCGGAGCTCCGATTAAGGCAAAGTCAGAAAAGCCCATTTGGTTGAGGGCCTTTAACAGCCGCTTAACAAGATCCTCGGGATCCTCGGCATCGGTAATCTGATTAACAAATTCAATATGGTTGATCAGTGCATCCAGTGAGAGTCCCTCATCATGGCCGACAATATCGAACCGCTTTTCTCCATTTACTTCTCTGATACCGCTGTGCTTCTCATATTGCATAATCACTCCTTTGACGAACAATGCTTAGCGAGATTCCTTATTAATTCTTTTTACAAAATTTTATAAATCGATAAATAGAAAAGAGAGGCTGGAATTATTAGGGGTTGAAAAAAATAGAGTAACTCTGTTTATGGCTAGCGATTTTTACAACTTTTTGCAATGATAATGCATCCCTGTTTATGGTCTCTCTTTTGTTGCTTCCCTGTGTATTTCCTGCCTAACTGTTTTTTCGATAATAGGTTCAGGTATTTAGCGATTCAAATGCTTAAGTAATTTCTATGATCTAAATCATTACCTAAGCTTAAATTCGACGGAAAACTGTAATTGGTTTTTACCATCATTAAATAATTCTTTAATTTTATATATTCTAATTTTCTATTTTTATGGAGCAATTATTTTTTTACCATTTATCTGCGATTAGGCGCTAAAGAATACCGTATATATACGGTGGATTGAAGGTATAGATTAGCCGAATCTTGAAGACATGAAAGCTAGGCGAATAAATTACAAAATCAAATTCGGGAAATTCCTCAAACAAGTGAGAGAGGAGGCTGGGCTCAGCCAGGAAGAGTTTGCTTATAAGCTAGGAATTAACCGTACTTACTATGGCAATCTGGAGCGCGGTGAAAATAGTATTAGCATTGATATACAGCAGAAGATTTCAAGAAAGCTGAATATCCCATTATCAGAAATATTTCGGCAGGTGGAAGAGCTTTAAAAAAGCGTTCTCACTAGGAGAAAACGTCACTGTTTATGGGTTGCCATTTCTTTGGGTTTTTCTAATATTTTTTCTCTACATAAAGTTTCCTTATCTAGAGTTTTTTACATAAATTAAATTTTCAGTATTATCTATCGTCAAGCTTCACTAAAAACCGTATCCAATTTTTTCGCTATCAAACAATTCTTTAATTGCGCATACTCTGGCACCCCATTTTTATAGGGTGGATAATCCTCCCCCATAATCAATGGTTGCATATAATCCCGAGCCTCCTGAGTAATCCCAAAGCCATCCTCCGTAATAAAAGAGCGGGGCATCATTTTTTCCCTATTGGCGACTTCAGTTAGGGGTGCTTCTCCCAGCGACCAGCTGTATTCATTGCCACTATTGCGCTCAATGGTGACCATGATTGCGCGCTTTCCCTCAAGGGCTTTTTCTACCGCTGCCCGACCCACGGCGTAGGCCTGTTCAACATCGGTTTTTGAGGCTATATGTCTTGCCGAGCGCTGTAGATAGTCGGCGAGGGCGTAGTGGTATTTATAGCCGAGGGAATGTTTAACCATACTGGCGAGTGTCGGAGCCACGCCGCCGAGCTGTTGGTGGCCAAAGGCATCTTTGTGCATTGATCCGGAGATCAGTGCGCCATCGGCATAGCTGGCGCCTTCGGAGGCGACGACTACACAGTAGCCTTTGTCTTTAACGGTCTGTTCGACTTTGGCGATAAATTGTTCCCGGGAAAAGGGGATTTCGGGGAAGATAATAATATGTGGTGGGTCACCGGCCTTTTCTGCGGCTAGGCCTCCGGCGGCGGCGATCCATCCGGCGTGGCGGCCCATGACTTCGAGAATAAATATTTTTGTCGATGAGGCGCACATGGAGGCGATATCGAGACTGGCTTCTCTGGTTGAGACGGCAACATATTTGGCTACTGAGCCAAAGCCGGGGCTGCAGTCGGTCAGGGGCAGATCATTGTCGATGGTTTTGGGGATATGGATGGCTTGAATTTGGTAGCCCATCTGATCGGATATCTGCGACACTTTTAAGCAGGTGTCGGCTGAGTCGCCACCGCCGTTGTAGAAGAAGTAGCCTATATCATGGGCTTTAAAGACTTCTATCAGGCGCTGGTATTCTGCGTCGCTGTCGTGGATATTTTTCATTTTGTAGCGGCAGGAACCGAAGGCGCCGCCGGGGCTGTGTTTTAGGGCGGAGATTGCTGCGCTGGATTCCAGACTGGTGTCGATCAGCTGTTCATGCAGTGCGCCAAGAATGCCATTTTGGCCGGCGTAGAGCGTGCCAATTTTATCGCTGTTGGCGCGGCAGGCTTCTATTACAGCGCAGGCGGAGGCATTGATAACTGAGGTGACACCGCCGGACTGTGCATAAAATGCATTTCTTTTGCCCATAAAAAAATTCCCTTCTTTTTAAGTCGACTTTACAGAGAGTGTAAATCCATTTGAATATTACTTGTTTAGCGGCTGTTCAGTAAGTGGCTGCTAGCGCCCGATAGGCAGTTGCAGTGAAAAGGTGATCTCTGAATAGCTGTTATTTTGATTGCTGTGGTTGGGCTGATAAATATATTCAGCGCGGGCAGATGCGGTAGCTCGACCCCAGATAAATTGGTAGTTCATTTCCAGTTGCTGTTCGCGACCCTGCGGTTGCAGGTCGATGGCGACGGTCTGATAGGTAATCTGTCGGTCTATGGTTCTGCCGTTGGCGAGCTGCAGGGTTGCCTGACCGCTGTCGACCCGCAGGGGCTGGGCCAGATAAATGCTCAGCTGGTCATTATGCTGCCAGAGTGAGTGGCCACTTAATCCTAAGGACCATGAATTGCTTGAGATGGAGTCATCCAGGTTAAATAAACTGCTACTGATTTGGCTGTCTGTCGTGCCGCTGTAGAGGGCAAATAAACCCTGCCAGTTATCTCTGATTTGCAGGTGTCCATTAATGCCGGCAAACAGGGTTTCACTGTTTTCCAACTGTCCCAGTGCGCTGCCAAGTTCGGTGCCGAGGAAGGTGTCGCGCTCGTTAAGAAAGCCGCTTTGGATACTTAGGCCATAATTAGTTGTACTCGGCAGGCTGTATTCCATCATGGCGCCATTGCCGCGGTGCTCGCTAACTGGCTGATGGCGGTTCCAGCTGGCGGACCCTTCAAATACGCCCATACGGAATTTCCCCTCGCCTATAGCTATGGCGCCGCCGCTACTCCAGCCATTGCGGGCAAAGCGCAACCAGGGTGCGGCAAAGCTGCTGTCATCATCGGTGGTTGCGGGGGATACAAATGAATCCGCATAGATGCCAAAGAACCAGCCGGGGTTGGCGTTAATGCCGGCAAAGCGCTCGCTGCCGCTGTTGGATTGCGTTTGCAGGGCAAAGTAATCTGGTTGTATCTGATCATTGGTGAGAGGGCTGTAGGCTGTATTGAAGCTATTTGGGTCGAGTTCATGGCTTGTTGAGGTGTAGCTTGCTCCGGCTCGAATCCTGGTGCCGCTCTCAAGTTGCTGGGTGCTGTGGTGCAGCTTTGGTGTTGCAGATAAGCGGGCTGATGGATCTGTGGCGCTGCCAATTAATGCGCTGGCGCTCTGCATAAATGGAAAGCCAAGTTCATCAAAGACTGTCATCGAATAATTGTTCAGCGAGGCTTGCAGGCTATTGCCGAGTGCGCCACCAAAGGTACTGATACTGCTGTCGTTCAGCGAGACCAGACCGCTGTCGAGATTATTGCCGGAAGCTACTGCGGTAGATCCAACGGGGCGGGTGGCCGCATCCAGATCTAGCAGCCCCTGTCCGTAAATACTGCTGTCGCTGTAGATGCCGGTTTTATTGGCGGTGGATAACAGTCGATTGACCAGCTCATGGTTGCCGACACTGGGAAATAGCTGTTTTAGCAGGGCTAGCGAGCCGCTGACCACTGGGGCGGCGAATGATGTGCCGAGGGTGCCGGCGTAATAGTCTCGGTCGGGCTGACCATCTACTGGGGGAGTACTGGGTCCCCAGATAATTTCGTCGCCATCATATTTACCGTCGTTGTTGGCATCGCCCCCACCGGGAGCAGCCAGACAGAAATCCGCGGCGACGCCGCAGTGGTTGGAGTAAAAGGAGATCTCGCCACTGCTATCGACGGCGGTTACCGCCAGCACATGATCTTTTAGCTCGGGAAATCGATAGGGTAAGCCGGGCAGTAGTTCCGGCGAGCTGGCATCGACGGCATTGCCGAACTCGTCGGTATCATTCCATGCATTGCCTGCGGCGATAACAAAGATTGAGCGGTTGCCGCGGGATTTATTGAGCTGCCTGAGGGCATCGATGCTGAGGTCAAAGCTGGACTCCAATTCAGCGGCGCTGTAGGAGCTAATAACACCCGAGAAGCCAAAGCTCATATTGATGATCTCTGACTGGTTGGCCATGGTGGTAAAGCGCTCGGCAAAATAGTTGTCGTCGGAAAAGTTGATATCGTCGACATCAAGGGGCTGATAGGGTCCGCCGCCAGATCCGAGGGGTATTTCATAGGCGACAATATCGGCCTCGAAGGCGACGCCGTGCATTTTAAAGCCGCTGTTAAAGTTGTTGTTATCTCGATTGGCGGCAATAACCCCGGCGACTAATGTGCCGTGGTCCAGCGAGTCGTCGGTTCTCGATATATCGCTGTTGAGGTCACTGCCGGCATATTCGACTTTATCGCCACTGCCATCTAAGAATTCGGCGTGCTCTTCATAGACGCCGGAGTCAATAACACCAACGCTAACACCTTCGCCGGTGGCACCTCGTGCGTAGGCACTGGAGGCGTTGATCATATCCAGTCCGCCCATGCCGTTGTACTCTTCGGTTTCAAAGTCACTGGCCAGTGCGGCGAGGTCGCTGGGGTCTTGAGCCTGAGCGGAGAAGCTACTCCAGGGTGGGGTGCTGTTATCTTGATTGGTAACTACCGGGGGAATTGTGGTGCCGGTGTCAGAGCTTTTTTGTCCACCGCCGCCACCGCTGCAAGCGGACAGGGCGATAATAGATAACAGGCTGATGGTGACAGATAAATTTTTCACTCTGTTTGCAATCCTCTAATTTCTTGGCAAAAATTAACCGCTCGAATAAGCTGTTTAATTTTCTATACCAGTATTTTTAGACTAAAAACGCAGATATTTAGCAGTTTTTTTTAGCTGATGACATAATCCCGCTGTGGTTAGTGAAAGTCGTTCTCTATAAAAAAGGAAACATATGCATATTCATATTCTTGGTATCTGCGGCACCTTTATGGGCAGTCTAGCACAGCTCGCTAAACAGCTCGGTCATCAGGTGTCTGGCTGCGATGCCAATGTTTATCCACCAATGAGTACGCAGCTGGAGTCAGCTGGGATTAGTTTGATTGAGGGTTTTGACCCGCAACAACTGCAGCCCGCGCCGGATTTAATTATTGTTGGCAATGCTATGTCACGGGGTAATCCCTGTGTTGAGTCTATGCTCGACAATGGACTTCCCTACACTTCTGGCCCTCAGTGGCTGGGTGAAAATATACTTCGTGGCCAGCATGTACTGTCGGTATCCGGAACCCATGGCAAGACCACTACCAGCAGTATGGTGGCAAAAATTCTCGATTTTGCAGGCTTAAAACCGGGTTTTCTAATTGGCGGTGTGCCCAGTGATTTTGGGTTGTCGGCACGGCTTGCTGATAACTCTGAAGATAGTGCTGAAGGCGGCTCTGATAACAGGGGCTATTTTGTGGTTGAGGCGGATGAGTATGACAGCGCCTTTTTTGATAAGCGTTCCAAGTTTGTTCACTACCACAGCAATACGCTGGTGATAAATAATCTCGAGTTTGACCACGCTGATATCTTTGACAATCTGGCGGCGATTCAAAAGCAGTTCCATCATCTGGTGCGCACTATTCCAAGCACTGGCACGGTGATCTATCCGGCTGGGGTTGAGAATATTCAGCAGGTGATAGATCAGGGTTGCTGGAGTCAGGTTCAGACTCTTGCGGAGCAATCATCCAGTGACGCTAGCGCTAATTGGCGCTATCGCTTGTTGGAGAAGGATGGCTCGAGCTTTCAGGTGATTGATGCAGAGAATAGGTTAGCCGAGGTTCACTGGCAGCACAGTGGCCTGCACAATGTGTTAAATGGTGTTGCTGCTATAGCCGCGGCGGCCACGGTTGGCGTAAGTTTGGAGGCTGCCTGTCAGGCACTCAGTGAGTTTGTCGGGGTGAAGCGTCGCATGGAGGTTATCCATCAGGATAGTCGGGTGACGGTTTACGATGATTTTGCCCACCATCCAACGGCGATCAAAACCACCCTTGAGGGGTTGCGCGCCAAGGTGGCTGAGGAAAATATTATCGCGATCATTGAGCCGCGCTCGGCGACCATGAAGATGGGTTTGCATCAGGGTATTTTAAGTAGCGCGGTGGATGCTGCTGATCAGGTGCTCTGGTATAAGAGTGCTGCGGTTAACTGGGATATTCAGTCTGTTGCGGACGACTGTGCTGTTGCCGCGCAGGTCTGTGATGATATTGAGCAGTTGTTGGCCTCGGCCATGGAGAGACTTGAGGGTGCGGAGAAGTCTCATATTGTGATTATGAGCAATGGCGGTTTTGAGGGTTTTCACCTGCGTCTGGTTGCAGCATTAGCAGAGGCTCTTTAGCGCTCGATTTTGCCTAGCTCTGAAGGGAAAAGGTGACGGGGCCGTCATTACACAGTGACACTTGCATATCAGCCCCAAAGATTCCGCACTGAATATCGCTGTGGCGGCTTTTAGCCTGTGCCGTAAAGTGGTTGTATAGGGCTTCGGCATAATCCGGTGCAGCGGCGGAGGTAAAGCTGGGGCGCAGGCCTTTTTTGGTATCTGCCGCGAGGGTGAATTGGGAGACGATCAATAGGCCGCCATTAATATCTCGCAGTGATAAGTTCATCTTGCCCTGACTGTCGGCAAAAATTCGGTAGTTAAGTATTTTTTCCAGAAGCCGGTCGGCATGGGTTTGGTCATCGTCGCGCTGGATTCCCAGCAGTAACATAATGCCCTGATTAATTTCTCCGCAGACAGCACTGTCTACACTGACGCTGGCATGGGTTACCCGCTGAATAAGTCCAATCATAGTTTTGCGCTGACCTGGTTAGCTTTCGTTAGTCCACATTATCGAGTTCAAGCTTGTAGGCAAGGTTATTAGTGGCGCGCACTAGCGCATCGGTTATGCCGAGCTCCGCGGAAGAATGCCCTGCATTGGCAATAATTTCCAGTTTTGCCGATGGCCAGGCGGCACTTAGGGCGAAAGCCTGATTGACTGGGCAGACCATATCGTAGCGGCCGTGAACTATGGTGCCGGGAATATCTTTCAGTTTGTCGGCCTGATTAATAATTTGATTGGGTTCAATAAAGGCTTTGTTAACAAAATAATGGGCTTCTATTCGCGCCATTGCCATGGCCATATGGGGGTGGGCAAAGCGATCGACAACATCGGGATTGCTCTGTAGGGTGGCGCAGCGCCCCTCCCAGATGGACCAGGCTTTGGCGGCGGCCATGCGCTCCAGTTCATTGTCGCTGGTCAGCCGTTTGTAATAGGCGCCGAGCATATCGTCGCGCTCGGCTTTGGGAATTATCTGGCTGTACTGTTGCCAGTGGTCGGGAAAGATTCGTCCGGCGCCATCTTGATAGAACCAGTTGATATCTTCGTCACGACATAAAAAGATACCGCGCAGAATTAGCCCCATAACCAGTTCGGGATAACTTTGTGCATAGAGCAGTCCGAGAGTGGAGCCCCAGGAGCCTCCAAAAATAACCCAGCGTTCAATCTCCAGAGTGTCACGGATAGTTTCTATATCATTGATCAGGGCGGCGGTGTTGTTATCTTCCAGATGGGCATGGGGTGTAGATAGTCCTGAGCCGCGCTGATCAAAAAGAATAATGCGGTATTTTTCCGGATCGAAAAAACAGCGGTCGCTAGTCGAGGTGCCTCCGCCGGGACCACCGTGGATAAACAGCACTGGAATGCCTTCGGGATTTCCTGACTCTTCGACATATAATTGATGAGGGGCAGTGACTGCAATTAGCTGTTTACTGTAGGGTCTGATGGCCGGAAATTTTTTAAACATAGATTAGCCTGTAAATATTTTCTGCTAGAAGATTATCTGTACAGTTACAAGACTGCTGCGAGGCGCTGAAATATAAGTTACGCCTCTGCTTCAAGGTATAACCCTAGGTTACAAGTTGAGGAAAGGCAAATGAAAGAGACAACCCGTGGCACGTCTAAATCGCGTTGCACCTGGTGTGGTGAGGATCCGCTTTATCAGCAGTATCACGATAAGGAGTGGGGGGTGCCGTGCCGCGATGATAAGAAGTTATTTGAGTTTGTGCTGCTTGAAGGGGCGCAGGCGGGTCTTTCATGGATCACTATATTGCGCAAACGAGAGGCCTACCGCAGCGCCTTTGCTGACTTTGATGTGCGCAAGGTGGCTGCGTTCACTGAGCAGGATATTGAACGTTTGATGAATGATGCCGGTATTGTTCGCAATCGCTTAAAGATTACCAGCGCGATCTCCAATGCAAGTTTGTTTATCGATATCCAAAAGGAGTTTGGCAGCTTTAGCGATTATTTCTGGGGCTATGTGGATCATCAGCCGATAGTAAACCGCTGGGCGAGCCACAGTGAGATTCCTGCGACTACCGCCCTCTCCGATCTGATTGCCAAGGATATGAAAAAGCGTGGCTTTAAGTTCTTTGGCTCGACTATCTGCTACGCGCATATGCAGGCCATGGGGTTGGTTAATGACCACACCACGGACTGTTTTCGCTATCAGGAATGTTAGTTCCGGATAAATACCGCCTCTAAGCTGGTATTGTTTGATCTACTTAGTTCTAGGCTGTCAGTGGCCGTATCAATATCTCCCTGCCAGTGGGAAAATACATAGCCTTCGCTGGGCACAGCCGTCAGTGATACGGGGATATTGTTGAAATATTCACCCTGCCAGTTGGCGCTGGTAAGCTGAAGTGAATTCAGCTCTACCGATCCTGCTGCCGGGTTGTTGATCGCAATATTGAGTTGATACATTCCGCTGATACCAAAGTAATTACGGATATGTCCTTGCAGGGACGAGAGTCGATTGTTGCCAAAATTTCTCAGGGCGCTGACTGCCGACTGCCATACATCAACGGTTTTTCCATCGCCCCAGCGCTGAAAATGTCTCTCCATCTCAGGCTCCATAGAATTGGCAATAGCATTGATATGTTGGGTGACGCTGTCGGCCATAAAGCGGCCATTAAACTCATCGGCAAATTGATTGATAAACTGATTTCGAAACTGGCTGTTTTCCATTAGTTTGCGGAACAGTAGATTTGACCAGGGTGGGTTTGGCCAGCCGGGGCCATTTTCTTCCAGTGCAAATGAGAGGGTATCTTTGTTGTAGGCAAAATCATCCCAGGCCCCAAAGGCAAAGTCGGTATCGTATAAAATCCAGCGCCATTTGGTGGATGGCGAGTTCCAGAATTTCATATTGTTGCCAGGCCAATCCCAGTTATCAAAATAAATTTGTGCGACCAGATAGGGAATTAAATTATCTATATCAATTTGGTTGGCCACATAGTCGAAGTTACTCTGAACCATGAGGCTATTGTTACGGACGAAATCAATCAGGTCATTGTAGGAGTCGTTGCTGCCCTCCACGACTTCGCCATTAGCGACCAGTAAATTTATTTCACTTTTATCAACATCGATTTTATCGTCGAGGAAGTGTTCATTAACTTTTTCACGAATATTATAAAAGCCCCAGTACTCGCCGTTCAGGTAAACGACAGTGGGACGATAGGCCTGAGTCTCCAAGCCACTGCCATCCATTAAACTGGTGGCCATAACATCGCGCATATTACTTGCCGTCCAGTCATTGCCGGCATTGCGCAACACAATAGATTCAAAACTGTCGTAGTCCAGTTCGGGGAAAAGCGGGTATTTCAGTTTACCGAAGCCGTAGCGGCTGCGAGCAAAAATAGAGAGTGAGCGCTGATTGTTGGCGCGGCTCCAGGCACCGAATATTTTAATGCCTGCGTCCATGGCAATACCCAACTCTCCGCTTGGCTCATAAAAACTAAAGTGGATATCTCGCTCCCAATCTTGCCAGAAGTTTGCGCCGAAAAAGGGCAGTTCATCCTGATAGTTTTGTTCCGGGCCATAGACATAAATACCCTGTTGTTCATCGAACAGATTATCCGGTTCAGTGACCAGCGTAACTATGGGTAAGGAGTGAGTATTGGATGTGATATAGGTGCGGCTTGCCGTACGTGATGAAATATGACCAATCTGAAAGACCTTGGCGCGGACAACCGTATCGCCATTGATACTGATGGCAGAGGAGTAAAGTGGTGACTGAGTGGTTGGCGCAGTGGCATCGAGAGTGTAGCGAATCTGTTCGCCGCGGGCAGCGCCACTTAAGCTGATGGTCTGACCATTAAATTCGCCACCATTGTGAGAAAAAACAATCTCACTCAATGTGATACCAATAAATTCTTCACTGCTATTTTCAGCTCCCGGTGAAGGCGTTTCAAAATAAACCAGTCTGCCGTTTTGCACCGATCGCCCAATACTTTTGTCTGTGGTGAGCCCGACAACATCCAGCTGGTCAACCTGATTGCCACTGCTATCAAATAGAGTCAGTGTTTCGCCTATGGAGGAGATTTTAAAGTTGGTGTGCAGGCTGGAATTTTCAAAGCCAAGAATATCCGGCGGTGATATACCGTCTGTTGTTCCACCTAAATAAAAGGCCGACAAAAAGGGAATAAGACTGAGGTCAGATGAGCTGTTGGAAATATTATGCACCTGAACGCTGAGAACATTTTCGCCATCATTTAACAGTGTACGAAATTCATTGATGCCAAATCTGACCGGTTTTCCGCTCTGGTAGATTGTCGCTTCGCGATCAACTATCGCTGTGGAATTAAAGGAGGGTGTTGATTCCAGCATATTGGAACGGGCAACTTCGACGCCGTTGATATGGGCAATAAAGCCATCATCAAAATCCATATCCAGCCAGAGATTTTCCATCAATTCCAGATCGTTAATGGTGAAAAGAATTCTGGCATAAATTGATGCCGTGCCCGCGGGAACCTGCGTGGTATCGTCGCCATCACTGTAGCCAAATCCGCTGGCGCCCTGCTGCCAGGCGCTATCGTCAAATTCCAGACTGGTCCAGTTACTAGCGGGAGTTGCTTCAGGGAGCAGGTAGCGGAAGGTATCGCCGCGGTTAACCAGAGTTTTATAGATTCCTCCGGCCGCTTTATCTTTGTCCGACGCCCATACTCGCAGGTGGGCTCCTGCGCCGAGTACAGTTTCCGGGAAAATCCACTTTGCGGGTTCGAGGAGATCGTCTGTGATACTCCAGCCGGTCAGATCAACGGCTGTGGATTCAGCGTTGTGGAGTTCAAACCAGTCCGGGCTATCGCCATCTTCATCTTCAAAAGCCGAGTTGGAGGAAGAGGCTTCGTTAATAAATACTGACCGGGCTGTCCCGCCAGTATTGTTTCCATCGGTAGCGCCGCCATCGGTAGTTCCGCCATCGGTAGTTCCGCCGTCAGTATCTCCACCATCGGTAGCGCCGCCGTCGGTATCTCCACTATCGGTATTTCCGCCGTCAGTATCTCCGCCGTCAGTATCTCCACCATCGGTATCTCCACCGCCAGTATTTCCACCGTCAGTATTTCCAACACCGGCATTCCCTCCGGCATTATTACCATTGTTAGAACTGCCGTTATCAGATCCACCGCCGCCACCGCCACAGCCGACCATCAGGCTAACAAGTAGCAAAAGTGCGACGCTGCTCAAACTGTGTTTTTTGGATAAGGGCCGGGAAGTAACTGATCTATTCATTAGGAAACCGATACTAAAAACAGTGAAAATTCGCCATTGGGCGAAGGTTGTCGTCCATTCTAAGATTCACAGTGTCGGTAAGATCAAAGCGAACGCCTGCTTCAGGTGCCGGCTAATAGCTTCACTTTATGCGATTTTAACGCCCTGATAAACAGGTTTTGCCCTGAAAAGGCTAAAAGCACCAGATTAAATCGGAGTTGTTGGGTATTTGTATCTAAGGTTATTTGTGGTTTTTACTTGCGACAGGAGTGCGGTGGGGCTGGGTATTTAGCTGATGGCTTAACCCACTACCACCATATCCCGGCCCATATGCTTGGCCTGATAGAGTCCGTTTTCCGCGGTGGAGATTAAGTCATCGATGCCCGTGCATTTATCAATTGATGCAACACCGACGCTTAGGGATATTCGCAGTTTGTCTCCCTGGGCTTCCATGGTTAATTTACCTGCCTGAGAGCGCAGTCGTTCGGCAATATTAACGGCTGCTTCGGCATTGGCTGTGGGCAGCAGAATCATAAATTCATTGCCGCCCCAGCGCGCGACCACATCTTCTCCCCGCAGTGGCTCACCGAGCAGTATGCCAATGGCATGCAGTACGTCGTCGCCAACATCATGGCCGTAGCGATCATTGATAAATTTAAAGTTATCGAGATCGGCGAGCAGCACTGAAAAGGGTTGGTTGATCAGTCGGTACTGTTGATATTTTTTCTCTAGCCGCCGCTCCATATCATGCCGGTTGGGCAGTTGGGTAAGCTGATCCTGATGGGCGATTTGATCGACTCTAAGAGAGAGGTCTTTGTATTTGTTCAGGCTGCGAGAATGAGAGATATCCATGGCGACGGCAAATAGGGATAAAACTATATAGGCGGACAAGAAGCGCACTATATTGACATCGCTGTAGCTCGGCAGGGGAATTATGTCCGGGGTTGCATAAAGCAGCCAGACGGCGACAGCAAAGATGCTGCTGAGGATTAAAATACTGTAGCGGTAGCCAAAGGTTCCTACCAAAACCGGAATAATGGTCAGGCACCACATCAGGGCTGAGCTGTCCTGACTCGTCGGCAAGGTGTTGGGTGATAATGGGTTGTTTGAATTTGCCGTCAGCAGATAAAAGAAGATGCCGATTAGCAACAATGCCAGCAGTGCTCGCGCTAGATGCGGGCGATCAAAAATACTGTGGATACCAAGGCCTACCAGAAGTAATCCGGCCACTGCCAGATAAAAGGTGGCTGTGGACATATCGCCCTGTTGGTAGGAGTAAAAAGCGAAGAGTACTGCGATAATTTCTTGAGCAACCAGCGAGAAGGAGAGAAATCCGCTGGGTATTGAGTCTTTGCTATCCGTTTCGGTCATAAGCATCCCACCATCCATTGGTAGTAAATGTAGCATAGAATTTGGCGGGCCGTGACAGCCCGCCAGAGTATCTATCAGAGCGCTCTTTGTTAGGCGCTCTTATTTAGGTGCGCGCTTACGCTCGTTCTCTGTCAGCAGCTTCTTACGCAGACGGATGCTTTCCGGAGTTACTTCTACCAGTTCATCATCTTCGATAAATTCCAGTGCCTGCTCAAGAGTGTGCTTGATCGGTGGTACCAGCGTCAGTGCTTCATCAGTTCCCGATGCACGTACGTTAGTTAGCTGCTTACCCTTGATTGGGTTAACAACCAGATCGTTGGCGCGGGAGTGAATGCCCACAACCTGACCTTCGTAAACATCGATAGCGTGTCCGAGGAATAGACGACCACGAGCCTGAATATTAAATAGCGCGTAGGCGGCTGTCTTGCCTTTAACCATGCTGATCAGGGCGCCGTTTTGACGCTTGTGGCTCTCGCCTTCTTTAACTGGACCGTACTTGTCAAAGATGCTGGTCATAATGCCCGAGCCTGAAGTCAGAGTCAGGAAGGTGCCGCGGAAACCAATCAAACCACGAGATGGCATGCTGAATTCGAGACGTACACGTCCTTTTCCATCTGGCTCCATATTGGTCAGCTCTGCTTTACGCATACCGAGCTCTTCCATTACCGATCCCTGATGCTGTTCTTCAACATCGATAACAACCTGCTCGTAGGGTTCGAGAACCTTGCCGTCGACTACTTTCTGAACCACTTCAGGACGTGATACGCCCATTTCGAAGCCTTCACGACGCATGGTTTCGATCAGTACGGAAAGGTGTAATTCACCGCGACCAGAGACAATAAATTTGTCCGGGGTGTCGCCCTGGGCAACGCGCAGAGCTACGTTGTGGATCAGTTCCTGATCGAGACGGTCTTTAATATTTCTAGTGGTTACGTACTTGCCTTCCAGACCTGCGAAAGGTGAGTCGTTAACAATAAAGGTCATGCTGACGGTTGGCTCATCAACACTCAGGGCGGGCAGTGCTTCGATATGCTCCGGATCACAGAGAGTGTCTGAGATGCTTAGACCATCAATGCCGTTAATGCAGACGATATCGCCGGCACCGGCCAGTTGAGTTTCGATCTGGTCGAGACCCAGATAACCTTTTACATTTAATACCTTGCCTTTGCGCTCTTTGCCGTCGGAAGACTTAACAATCACCTGCTGATTTGGCTTGAGCTTACCGCGGGTAATGCGGCCTACACCAATAACACCAACGTAGCTGTCATAGGCCAGTGCCGAAACCTGCATCTGGAAAGGGCCGTCGAGATCAACCTTGGGTGCAGGAACATCGCGAACGATCATTTCGTACAGCGGAGTCATATCTTCAGCCATATCGTCAGCTTCCAAACCGGCGATGCCGTTCAGTGCTGAAGCGTAAATAACCGGGAAGTCGAGCTGTTCGTCTGTGGCACCAAGGTTATCAAACAGATCAAATACCTGATCCAGAACCCAGTCCGGACGAGCGCCGGGGCGGTCAACCTTGTTGATAACAACAATCGGACGCAGTCCCTGCTCAAAGGCTTTTGAGGTTACGAAGCGTGTCTGTGGCATTGGGCCGTCAACCGCGTCGACCAGTAGAAGTACTGAGTCAACCATCGACAGTACGCGCTCTACTTCACCACCGAAGTCGGCGTGACCAGGGGTGTCTACGATATTGATGCGGTAGTCATTCCAGTTTATGGCAGTGTTCTTTGCCAGAATGGTAATGCCGCGCTCTTTCTCCTGATCGTTGGAGTCCATCAGTCGCTCGGAGCCGACGTCTTTACGATCGAGGGTTCCTGATTGGCTCAGAAGTTTATCAACCAGAGTCGTTTTACCGTGGTCAACGTGGGCGATGATTGCAATGTTACGCAAGTTTTCAATGGACATGAGAGATACCAGTAGGCGCAAAAGGTCGCGATTATAGTGGAATTCTCAGAAACTGCTACGTCTGTTTTTATTAAGCGGTAGTTTCTTCTTTGTGGCTGACGTTGCGTTCGATCAACATTCGCGTAATTGAGGTGGCTGGCGAGGGCGGTGCAATCAGATTTCCCTGCAGCAATTGGCAGCCGGTATCGAGCAAAAGGTGATGTATTTCGGGCTCTTCAACGCAGGGGGCAATGCATTTTAAGTCGACCGACTTGGTTAACTCGACCAATCCTTTAACCAGATTCCAGGAGCTTTCCATGTACGTGGATTCAGACATTAATTTATGTGAAATTCTTATGGTATCGATCTCGAAATCGCGCAATTTTTGTATCGGCAGGCTCTGGTAGCCAACATTATCGACAATAAACCCGGTTCCCATCTCTTTTAGCTTGCTCAATTGCAGGCCCAGAGGCTTGTGTATTTTTGGCAGGGTTTCTGTATGAAGGCCAAAAATCAGGGTTTGCGGATTAATCTTAAATTTGCCCATCAGCTGCTCGAGATTGTCGATAAACGAGGCGTGCTCAAGCTCCCGAAGGCTGAGGGTAAAGTAGATTTTCTGCGTCTCGCGCCACAGATCCTGATTTCTCCACAGCTCAATCTGGCGGAATATCTGTTCCAGCAAGGACAGGGAGATATCGACAATCATGGATCCGGATTCGAGAATCTGAATAATTTCACTGGCAGCGATCAGTTCGTTATCCGGATTCCTCCAGCGCAGGAATATCTGCAAGCCGCTGATCAGATTGGTCTCTGTATCCAGAATGGGCTGATAGAAAGGCATAAATGATTCGGTGTTGGCCTTATCACGCAGCTGCTCCAACAGCAGTGTCTGCGCCTGCAGTTCCGAAGGTGGCTTTTGGTTGTGGAAATAGAAGTTCGATTTCCCTTCCCGCTTGATGGTGTAAAGGGCCTTGTCGGCCTGCTGTAATATGGCATCGCCGTCGGAGCTGCCATCATTAAACAACACAATGCCGATGCTACAGCTGATGCGAAACTTTTCATCCTTGATCACAAAGGGTTCGCGGGCGGCATCAATAATCTTTTCTGCAACCTGAGCAATCAATAGCCTTGATGACTCTTCCTCGCGACCGAGATTTTCCAATAGCACCACAAACTCATCCCCACCCAGTCGCGCAACGGCCTCTTCGGTGCGAATCACTTTGCGCAGCCGCTGAGCAAATAGCGTCAACGCCAAATCCCCGTAATGGTGGCCGCGGGTGTCGTTAATTTCTTTAAAGTGATCGAGATCTATAAAAAGTAGCGAGCAGTAATTCTGGTTGCGCTGAGCGAGAGCGATAACTCGGGTTAGCTCTTCCATTAAACGGTGACGGTTTGGCAGGCCGGTCAGCGGGTCAAAGTAGGCCTGCTGTTTGATGCGAGTTTCCAGTTTGACTCTATCGGTGACATCCTCGACAAAGGAGGCAGCGCCGACCACGTTCATGGCATCGTCAAAAAGAGGAGTGTCGTTCCACTCACAAATAATCACCGTGCCATCGCTGGTGATATTTTCAGCGGTGCCGGAGAAATCTTTGCCAAATAGAAATAGGTCGTTTTCGACCTGCTGTTGTAGAAATGTTTTTTTCTGCTCAAATAAGAAGTCCGTGGTGCGGCCGAGAGCTTCCTGTTTTGAATAACCAAAAATGGTGGTCGCGGCCGGATTCCAGCTGATAATTTCCCGCTGCTGGTTCCATTCAATAAACCCCAGCGGCGTCTGTTCGATAAGGCTGGCGATCTTTTGACTGGTGGTGATAATTTGCTGAGAGCGCTGATTGGCTTTTAGCATGCTGCCAGTGGCTTCAATCAGTCCGTCCCGATAATTGACCACGGCTCTGTTTATCAGTGCGTAGAGCAAAACCCCTAAGGCCAGAAATCCCGGGTGAATCTGTGGGTAGTGGAGATAGAGGCTGGCGGTGAGCGGAATTAGAATAGCGCTGAGAAAAAGATGGCGAATAACTGTTGAGTGAGCGTAATTCAGCGGCCAGCTGATACAGAGTGTAGCGATCAGGATAAGGGTTAGCGCAGAGGTTTCGAGCTGTTGGGGATTAATAAATAACGCCGCGGCAAGGCCCCAGAGGATCGCAAACAGGGCGGATGAGGTGTAAATAACTATGCGAGTCTGGCGGTTTGACAGGCTCCCTAAGCGACTGGCATTGACTGTCCACAGCCAGATAACCAGTGCTGTTAGGGAGATGCCGCCGAGCCATAACCATTGAAAAACCGCTGGCGGCTGAGTTCTGGCGAGAAGAAACAGAATGACGGCGCTTGTCACAGAAACGGCAAGTCCGAACTTTAGGTTTTCCAGTGCGTGCTTTTCTAACTCAATCTGTATCTGTTTTTTGAGAGAGCGGGGATTGGACTGCTCTGCTTCCCTGGGTTCCCCGAGCAAGTTTTCAGTGCTCATCATCGGCTGCATCCTGCGGCTGATTTTATTTTTTAATAATTGAAGATAAGTGCTAAATATAGTCCCTTATCGGTGAAAATGGGTACTAATCAACGAAAATAATGTGAAATAGATCACAGTTCGTCTCAACTTTGGCGATTTACTGAGGATAGAGGAAGCTAGCTGTTTTTTGCTGCGGGGGTAAAAACGCCAACTTTATGAAAGCCCTGCTTGCTGAGAGTGTCGGCGTGCAGGCGGCTCATAATTCCCTTGTCGCAGTAGAGTAGGTAGGACTGCTGCTTGTCCAGCTCCCCGGAGCATTTGGCGAGATTGAAAAAAGGCAGTGGGATTATCTGATTATTCGGGCAGACAAGGGGTCTCTGCTCTGCCTCATCCGGATGGCGCACATCAATAATAATATCGTCCGGTTTGGGGGTGATTATATTTTCAATTGTCTGCATCAGAGGCGTTCCATTGGCAGTAGCTGCGCTAAATAAGGGCTTAGTTGATGCCTTGAAGAAAAATAGATCAGAAAAAATGACAGATTTTGCATGATTCGGCATTATACTAGCCGGGTCAAAGAGCGGCTACCGACAAACTAAAGATAAATGCACCTTAACGGTGCTTTTTTATTGGTAGCGCACCATTAAGGTGCAAACGGATATGTGAGTTGGTTTTATTCGTTAGCTGTCATGTTGTGAAATGGCAGGCTGAGCGCTAGAGGGAGAGTATGTGGGTTGATTGGCGCAAGCACTGACCTATTGGCACGACTATTGCACTTATATCATTCGAAAAGTCTGCTGAGATTTTTTGCAGGCAGGCGGCCCTATGATAGAAATCTGCAAGGCTTCTAAAATAACGAACAACGAATTCCCTATTGGAGGAACATATGTCTGAGAAGACTCTAAATCTTATTAAAGAAAGCGAAGCTCGCTGGGTTGACCTGCGGTTTACTGATACTAAGGGTAAAGAGCAGCACGTTTCTATGCCTATCGGCGAAGTTAACGATGATTTCTTCGTTGACGGAAAAATGTTTGACGGCTCATCTATTGCCGGCTGGAAAGGTATTAACGAATCAGACATGATTTTGATGCCTGACGACAGCACCGCTATTATCGATCCGTTTACTGACGAAACAACTGTAATCATCCGTTGTAACATCGTTGAGCCTACTACTATGCAGGGCTACGAGCGCGATCCACGCTCCATCGCTGGCCGCGCTGAAGACTACCTCAAGTCTACAGGTCTGGGCGATACTGCTTACTTCGGTCCTGAGCCAGAGTTCTTTGTCTTTGATGACATTACCTGGGGTGCCGACATGAGCGGTGCTTTCTACAAGATCAATTCTGAAGAAGCTGCATGGTCTTCAGGCACTAAATATGAAGACGGCAACATGGGCCACCGCCCTGGTGTTAAAGGCGGTTACTTCCCTGTACCTCCTGTTGATTCTCTGCATGACCTGCGTGCCGCTATGTGTACTGCTATGGAGCAGATGGGTCTGGACGTAGAAGTTCATCACCACGAAGTTGGTACTGCTGGTCAGTGTGAAATCGGTATCCGTTTCAACACTCTGGTTAAGAAAGCTGACGAAGTACAGATCCTCAAGTACTGCGTACACAACGTTGCCCACGCCTATGGCAAGACTGCAACCTTTATGCCTAAGCCAGTCGTTGGCGACAACGGTTCTGGTATGCACTGTCACCAGTCTTTCTGGAAAGACGGCGAGAACGCATTTGCTGGCGACAGCTATGCCGGTCTGAGTGAAACTGCCCTTTACTACATCGGCGGTATCATCAAGCACGCTAAAGCACTGAACGCTTTTGCTAACGCTTCGACTAACTCATACAAGCGTCTGATCCCAGGCTTTGAGGCTCCAGTAATGCTGGCTTACTCAGCTCGCAACCGTTCTGCTTCTATCCGTATTCCTTATGTACCTTCCCCGAAGGGCAAGCGTATTGAAGCTCGTTTCGGTGATCCTACCGCTAACCCATACCTGATGTTTGCCTCTATGTTGATGGCTGGTATCGATGGTGTTAAGAACAAGATCCACCCTGGCGATGCAGCGGATAAAGATCTCTATGATCTGCCTGCTGAAGAAGCTGCACTGATTCCACAGGTTGCTGGCAGCCTGCGTGAAGCACTTGAAGAGCTGGACAAGGATCGTGAGTTCCTGACAGCTGGTGGTGTATTCACTGATGACGTGATCGATGCTTACATCGAGTTGAAGATGGAAGAAGTTTACCGTGTTGAGCACACCACTCACCCGGTTGAGTTTGAAATGTATTACAGCGTTTAATTATTTAAATCGCTGAGCTATTTTTCGACTCAGTAGTACCCGAAGAAGCCCGTCATTGTGAAATGGCGGGCTTTTTCTTTGTCTAAAAAAGGTCTAGTCTTTAGGTAGAGTTTGAATGTTTCAAGCTCCTAATCTGTGGTGGCTCAACCCTCAGCCCTGAACCCCTATAGTTGAGATAACAGACCCTATGAAAAACACACTTTTGTTGTGCACAGTTTTGATCGCGACTGGCTGCATCTCACTGGCAGATGCCGAGGTCTATAAGATTGTCGATTCAACAGGCCGGGTAACTTACACAGACACACCTCCGACCGATCAGGCTGGCGATCAGATTGAATTGCCGCCAATCAATCAGGTGCCAGGTTCCAATAGTGCGGAAACTGTAGACGTTGAACCTGATAGGGGTGATGACTTTGCCGGCTATTCCGTGGTTGAGCTTGTCACGCCTCGCGATGACTCGCTCATTTACTACGACCAGCGAAATATTATTGTTCAGTTAGCGCTTCGGCCTGAGCTTCAGGTTGGGCATCTGGTACAGTTTTATCTCGATGGTGCCGCCTATGCCGAGCCAGTGGCTGCAACCTCTTACGCTATAAGCGATTTAGCGCGGGGTTCTCACAGTATCTCTGCCCGTATAGTCACTGCCAAAGGTGCGACTGTGGCCAGTTCCCGTTCGGTGACGGTCCATGTTCAGCGTCATTTCAAGCGCAAATAATCGGCGCAATTAGTTACCCGCAATAATTCATCTGCACCAATATGGTGCACTGTGTGAGCCTGCGACGTATAATCCCCTTAAATACGGCGTTAAAACCCCCTTAAATACCAGCTTTTGCGGTTAATTATTGGCCTGCTTATTGCACACACAACTAAGGTATTACGAAAATAATTTTAAATAACCATTAATAAAGCCATTCATCTGGCACGGCATTTATGACCTCAGATCAATTACATAGATTACTTCTCGATAATCTGAATACAGCTGTATTGCTGGTGGATCAGGATTTATTGATTGATTACATCAATCCAGCGGCAGAAGCTCTGCTGCAGGTTGGTAACGTTCGTCTGCGTGGTATAGCTGCCTGTGAGTTATTTAATGACAGTGAAACGGCTCGTCAAACCCTGCGTGAATCCATTGAGTATGGCAATCCCCATACCATTCGCCATGAATTTTTAAGTGGTCCTGTTGAATCCTCTCAGGTGGATTACACGGTTACGCCCATAAGCATTGATTCCGGTCAGTGGATACTGATGGAAATGCAGCCCGTTGATCGTATTTTGCGAATTAACCGCGAAGAGGCGTTGCTCTCTGTTCACAACACCTCGAGAAGTCTTATTCGTGGATTGGCTCATGAGATCAAGAATCCACTCGGAGGAATTCGCGGAGCTGCCCAGTTGTTGGCCGATGAGATATCTGAGAGCAGCATGGATGACGAGACGGCTGAACTCTGTCGAATTATCACTACTGAAACCGATCGTTTAAGAAATCTTGTGGACCGTCTACTGGGGCCAAGTCAGCTGCCGAGCTTTGAAAAGCTCAATATCCATGAGGTGACTGAGCATGTAGCAGCCCTTATAGAGGCTGAGGTTCAGGGTAAGTTAGTGGTCACTCGAGATTATGACCCCAGTATTCCAGACTTGTCTGGAGACCGCTCACAGCTGGTACAGGCAATTTTAAATGTGACCCGCAATGCAATGCAGGCAATTCTCGAAGGTAGCTCGGAAGAGCGGCGTTTGACCCTGAAAAGTCGTATTCAGCGAAGTTTCACTATTGCCGGTGAGCACCACAAAACAATCTGTCGTCTGGATATTATTGATACGGGTCCAGGCATATCCAATGATATTAAAGAACGTATTTTCTTCCCGATGATAAGCGGTCGCAGTGCTGGAACCGGATTGGGGCTAACCATAGCCCAGTCAGCGATCAATGTTCATCAGGGCATTATTGAGTGTGAGTCAGAACCTGGCCACACCTGTTTTTCAATCTATTTACCAATAAAGGCATAGCATGCAGAGCACATCAGAAATTTGGATAGCTGAAGATGACCGGTCATTGCGTTGGGTGATGGAAAAAGCCATCAAGCGCAATGGAATTGAGGTGCAGAGCTTTGAAAATGGCGATGCCCTTTTGGCGGCACTAAAGTTGTCGCAGCCGGAAATTATTATCTCCGATATTCGTATGCCGGGGATCGATGGTCTCGAACTGCTAAAGCAGATTCACTCCACAAGACCGGATATTCCAGTGATTATAACCACCGCTCACTCGGATCTTGATAGCGCTGTTGCCGCTTATCAGGGCGGTGCATTCGAGTACTTGCCGAAACCTTTCGATCTCGATGAGCTGGTAGAAGTGGCCCGCCGCGGTGTTACCTTTGCCCGCGAGCAGAAATCAAAGCTGGAACCGGTTGAGGAACCGCCAGCTCAGGAAATTATTGGTGAGGCGCCTGCGATGCAGGAAGTATTTCGCGCGATTGGCCGACTCTCTAACTCCAATATCACAGTGCTTATCAACGGTGAGTCTGGAACCGGTAAAGAGCTGGTCGCTCACGCTTTGCATCGTCACAGCCCGCGTAGAAATTCAAAGTTTATCGCCCTTAATATGGCGGCTATTCCCCATGATCTTATCGAGTCTGAGTTATTTGGCCATGAAAAAGGTGCCTTTACCGGCGCAGCCCAGCGCAGAGAGGGACGCTTTGAGCAGGCCAATGGCGGAACCCTGTTTCTGGATGAGATTGGTGATATGCCTCCGGAAGCACAGACTCGCCTGCTGCGAGTGTTGGCCGATGGTGAATTCTATCGAGTCGGTGGTCATACCTCGGTAAAAGTAGATGTAAGAATTATTGCCGCTACCCACCAGAATTTGGAAGAGCTGGTTGAGAGTAACCGTTTCCGCGAAGATCTCTATCATCGACTCAATGTTATTCGTGTGCATCTGCCAAAGCTGGCCGACCGCCGCGAAGATATCCCTCAGTTAATGAAGCATTTTTTCCATCGCTCAGCGAAAGAGTTGGAGATGGAGCCAAAGATATTGTCCCAGGAAGCGGAAGATTTCTTCTATGGTCTATCCTGGCCGGGCAATGTGCGACAGTTGGAAAATATCTGTCGCTGGTTAACGGTGATGGCTGCTGGTCGTGAAGTATTACTTACCGATCTGCCCCCAGAGCTAAAAGCCGAAGAATCCGGTGCTGAGCAGCGTATTCAGGGTGACTGGCAGCAGATGTTGAGACGCTGGAGTGAGCGTGAGTTAAAGTCCGGTGGTAAGGATATTCTCTCTCAGGCGTTGCCTGATTTTGAACGCATAATGATTGAGACCGCACTGGCCTTTACCGGCGGACGGAAAAAAGATGCGGCTCAGCTTTTAGGCTGGGGACGTAATACCCTGACTCGTAAATTGCAGGAGTACCAGATGGAGAGTCAGGCGCTTTAATAGAAAATATTAGTTGAGTGCTTTAGTTAAGCACTTTAGTCTGCTGCTGTAGTTGATTATTTACACAGATATTCAGCCATAAAAAAACCCGCTTTTGAGCGGGTTTTTTTGGGTCTGACGGTTGCGGTTAATTCACTAGTTAGTGAGTGTTCGCTTCCGTTTTAGTCTCGGCCTGTGCTTCAGCTGACTGCTTAAGGGCAGAAGCGAAAAGAGACTCAAAATTGATCGGCGGAATCATTAGTGGAGGGAATGAACCTTTGACTAAAGTGCTATCAATCGTTTCGCGAGCATAGGGCAACAGCATGGTTGCGCAGGTGACATTTAATACCTGTGCCAGTTGCTGGCCTTCGATGCCCTTGATGTTAAATAGACCCGCCTGTTCAACCTCAATTAGATAAATAGTTTCTTCTTCATCTTTAACGGTGACCGTAATTCGCAGGGATACTTCATAGGTGTTGTCATCAATCTTTTCTGACTTGGTGCTCAGGTCCTGATTGACCTTGGGCTTCCACTGCTTTTGAAAGGCCGCTGGGCCCTGAGGAGTTTCAAAAGAGAGGTCTTTTAGATAGATACGGGCTACCGCAAAGTTGGGGCCTGCGGCTTTTTCCTGGTTAGCTGCTTCAGTAGCAGTATTATTATCATCAGTCATGATTGAGCCTTAATTGTTGGACTTAACTTGCGGTTTAAAGGTTTAAAAGGTTAACCATCAAATTACAGTCATTATTGTTTGTTAACTTTTTATATGGAGACAGTTTCGCCCAATTCAAGGCTAGATTGTACCGCTGACTCCAAATTGCCCTGACGCTCCAGATCGCGCAGCTCATTAAAGCCGCCAACATGGTCAGTTCCAAACCAGATCTGAGGAACGGTGTTGCGACCACTTTTAGCCATAACGCGGTTTTTTAGCTCTGGATCCTCATCGAGAGCAATATCCTGATAATCGATGCCTTTGGCACTGAGTAAGCGGCGCGCAGCGACACAAAAGGGGCAGAAGCGCGTTCCGAATAGGACGATATGAGACATAGGGTTCTCTTTGCGTAAGCAGATTGAGGTTTGAATTTGGGTGTGAGCTTATTTGCCCGGAACTAGGGGCAGGCTAGAGCCCTGCCATTCGCTAATGCCGCCACTTAAACGGCGAACATTAAATGCCTCGCTGCTTAACTTCTTGCCCGCAGCACCGGAATGCTGGCCGATCTTATCAACCAGAACTACCACTTTCTCGCGGTGTTTTTCTAGCTCGGCAATACGGCTGGCAAGCTTTTGGTGAGGGATGCTGAGCGCACCGTGGATATGTCCAGCTTCGAACTCAGCGGCGCTTCTAACGTCAACCACTACAGCTTCGTCATTGTTGATCATGCGAACTAGCTCGCTGCTGTTCAATGACTTTCCGCTTTTACTCTGTTCGGTTACAACAAATATACCGATTAATGCGGCTAACAAGGTGATAAGTAACCACTGTTCACTGACAAAGACAAAAAATTCCACTTGATAATTTCCGTTAAAAATATAAAAACGTTAAATTAACCCGGTAAGTCTGCGGTTGTTATACAAGCTTTAAAGCTCTGTATAGCGGAATTACGGGTTGCTTAAGGCGCGCAAGTATACACAGGAATTGAAATTGCGGCTAACTCTTCAGTGAGTCGCCGTCGGCAACAGCCCTTAGCCGCCCTTAAAAGCCCTTAGCTGTTCTTAAAAGCCCCCAGCAGTCAATGCCAGCGATGCCATACCGGTGTGCAGTTGTCCGGAAGCGGTGCAACTTTGCCGAGTGCCGCCCACTGCTGATTTGGCGCATGAAAATCTGAGCCACAGGAAGCATCAAAGCCAATATCAGAGCACAGGCGCGCCATATCTCTGGTCACAGGCGGTTCCTGAGAGCCAGAGATAACCTCCATGGCCTGACCGCCGGCATCCTTAAAGTCTCGAAGTAGTTCGACGAGTTTGGATCTGGTCAGCTTGTATTTGGTTGGGTGGGCAAGCACGGCAACACCGCCCGCATCGCGAATCCAGCTAATCACGGTCTCAGCGTCAGCCCACTGATCTTTAATATCGCCAACCTTGCCGGCGCCCAGATAGCGTTTAAAAGCCTGCTGAATATTGCTGACAGCGCCGATATCGACCAGATGGCGGGCAAAATGCGGGCGACCAATCTGGTCGGGCCCCGACGCATATGAAAGTGCTCCAGCGAGGCAGTCGGTAAAGCCGAGGCGCTCGAGTTTCTCGGCGATTATCCCCGCTCTTTCACGACGGGAATTGGACTGTTGCTCCACGGCTTCGAGAATTGATGGAGAATCCAGCCCAACATTGAGTCCAACAATGTGGACGCCGCGACGATTCCATTGGCTCGAGAGTTCGATGCCCGGAATAATTTGAATGTCACTATTGGTTTCAGTCAGCTGCTGATAGGCGCCGAGAGTGTCGTGGTCTGTGATCGAGAGCATGTCGATTTCTCGCTCAAGAGCGAGGTCGAGCAGCTCTGCAGGGCTCAGGGAGCCGTCAGAGGCGGTAGTGTGACAGTGAAAATCTATATTCATAATTTGAACGTAGGAATTAAAGAAGCTTCGCGTTAAATTCAGGTATACAGTGTGTGCCTGCATTTAACTTTGAATAGCCTATTGTACCAGTCTGACCCAACTATATACTGATTTTATGATTGAACCGATTTCTGAAATACAAAAGCGCCAGGTAGAGGCTGCCACCGCGACATATATTAAAGTGGCGTCAGGGCTGTTTGAGCGCAAATTTGATCCTATTCCCGTGCACTTTGATCTCAAAGGCAAGTGTGCCGGTATGTATGAGGTTAAAGGCAAGTCAAAGCGCATCCGCTACAACCCATGGCTGTTTGCCAAATATTATGAAGAGAGCCTTAGCAATACGGTCATTCATGAGGTTGCTCATTATCTGGTCGACTGTATCTACGGTTTGCGGCGGGTAAAGCCCCATGGCCGTGAATGGAAGTCGATTATGGTTGCATTTGGCGCGCCTCCCAAGGCGACTGGCGACTATGATTTAACCGGCATACCAATGCGCCAGTATGAGCGCTTTGCCTACAAATGCGGTTGCCGAACCCATCAGCTAACCAGCGTCCGTCACAAAAGAATTGTGCAGCGTGGTTATCAATACCGCTGTCAGTACTGCCACAACTTTATTGAATCTGACCACGCGGCCAACGGATGAGCCAGTGGTTTGTCTATATGATCCGCGCCACAGACCAGTCGCTGTATACCGGAATAACCACCGATGTAGAGCGACGCTTTGCTGAGCATAAGAGCGGTCGCGCCGGAGCCAAATACTTTCGTGGGCGCAGCCCCGAGCAGGTGGTGTTGGTGGAGTCTGGTTATGATCGCAGTAGCGCCAGCATCCGCGAGGCGCAAATCAAAAAGCTCTCCCGTGAACAAAAGCTTCAGTTAATCGACTGATTAGCGCTGATGGTTTTAAGCTTGTTTAGTGAATGTATATACAAGTGATTCTTTACTCATTCGAAAAATTCCTGTAATTTAATCTTCTAACTTTCTCGATATTTCGATTAAATAATAGAGAGAGGTGGTTTAAACACATTATTTATATATTGTATATACAGGTATAGTGTATATACCAATAGTGGAGTTTGATTGATGATGCAGGCTATTTACTCTCTGCCACGCTATGCGCAGATAAAAACCTATATAAAAAATCAGGTAGAGTCTGGTCAGTGGAAGGTGGGCGATCGTGTTCCCTCTGAAAATAAGCTCTCGCAGGATTTTGCGGTTAGCCGAATGACGGCCCGCCGTGCGGTTCAGGAGTTGGCTGATGAGCACCTATTGATTCGCTCTCCGGGTCTGGGTACCTTTGTTGCCGAGCCGCAGGCAGCCAATGCGCTACTGGAAATTGACGATTTTGCTCAGCAGTTTAACCACAGTAACCCCCAGTACAGTAACCGCATCCTTTCTCTGGAAGAGGTTGGCGCGGAGAAGGATATGGCTTCAGTACTTGGTGTTAATCAGGGTGACCCACTGTTCCATTCGGTGATGATTCATTATCGGGACTCCGCTGCAGTGCAATGGGAAGAGTGTTTTGTAAATCCAGGTATGGCCGCAGCCTATCTTAAGCAGAATTATTCAAAGGTTACGCCCCAGGCCTATCTCAACTGGGTGGCGCCTGCGACTCGAGTTGAACATCAGGTGCTGGCTGTAATGCCCGAGATTGAAGTTACTGGGGCGCTGGGGTTGGCGGCGATCAGCGCCTGTTTAAAAGTCAGCCGTCGCAGTTGGAGTGCAGATAAGGTTGTCAGCGTCTGCAAACTTATATACCCCGGCAGTTATTCTCTGGGTGCGGAATTGATTATCTAATGGAGCATTCGCCAGTGAAAAAAATTGCCGTGTTTGTCGATGTACAAAATATCTATTACACCGTTAGGGAGCAGTTTTCCTGCCACTTTAACTACGGGGAGCTATGGCGGCGCATTAGCCAGCAGGGGGAAATTGTGTTGGCAAATGCCTATGCAATTGAACGCAATGATCCGGGGCAGAGAGGCTTTCAGCAGCGTTTGCGAGAGATTGGTTTTGAGGTGAAATTAAAACCTTATATTCAGCGCACTGATGGATCGGCAAAGGGCGATTGGGATGTGGGTCTGGCGATTGATGTGATGGACGCTGCTGCTAATCGAGACCAGACCTTAGACCATAAAATCGACCATATAGTGCTGCTCTCTGGAGATGGTGATTTTGATCTGCTTGTTGAGAGAGTTAAAGCTGGCTATGGGATTGATACAACGGTTTTTGGTGTTGATTCATTAACGGCGACATCCCTAATCAATGCCGCCGCTGTATTTGAACCCATTCATGGATCGCTGCTTTTAAGGTAAGTAATTCAATACTTTTGTTGAAAGTAAGTGCTTACAAATAAAAGCAGTCTGGCGGTGATTTCTAGGTAATAATTCCGCCGCCACCCATACCACCATTACCACCGCCCTGACCGGGCACCACAATCTGAGAGGCCTGTTCACGGCGCATCTTTTCCAACTCTCTGCTGGCTTCATCTACGGCGATTTGCGCTTTGCCGGCAAAGTCACTTGCCGCTTCGCCAATCGTGTTGCCGTCGAGTTGGAAGTTCAGCGGAAGCGCACCCATTGGGGTCATTATCTGCGCGGCCCCAAAAAAGGTTGTCTCGCGATCAGGGTCGTCGCTGCCATCGGCCTTAATAGGAACCAGTTTGCGGATTGTGCCCAATTTTTGATCGGTAAAATTTTCCTCGCGAAACAGTCCGTTGGGATCCATCTCAGTATCATTTGCTGTAGTCATAGAATTATCTTTTAAATTGTGAAAAGTGTATTTAATTGCGCCTGTGGATTTTGTGCACCCTAGCAGACAGAGGGGGTCAGTAAAAGGCTATTTAAAAAAGGCTATTTTAAGAAGGTAATGGAAAATTTAACGGGGTAGTTTCCAAGAGATGGCTGCGGCTGCAATAAGCAGTATAGAAGAGCCGATCAGGCAGGCAGCCAGACCATGATACTGATAGATCAATCCGGATAGCAGGGTGCAGACCAATCGACCTGCTGCATTGGCCATATAGTAAAAGCCCACATCCAGAGAGGCGCCATCTTCACGGGCATAGGAGACAATCAGATAGGAGTGAACCGAAGAGTTGATGGCAAACAGTGCGCCAAAGATCAGCAGTCCAGCGGTTATAAGGAGTTCGCTGTTCCACTCTAAATAGAGGCCTGTGGCGATCAGCGCTGGCAATAAGCAAATGGCGGCAACCCATTCAAAGGCAGTTTTTCCCGAGGCATCAGTGACCTTGGGTGCCAGAGTTTGCACAATCCCATAGCCGATAATCCATGCCGCCAACAGGCTGCCAACCTGCACATAACTCCAGCCCAGTTCAGTCTGTAAGAACAGCGGTAGGGCCACAACAAACCAGATATCTCTGGAGCCAAACAGAAAAAACCGTGCGGCACTCAGACGATTGATAGCGGCGCTTTTGGAGAACAGCTCAGTAAATTTACTGCGCTGTTTGGCTATCCCTGTGCTGGGATTTAAAAGTATCAGGCTCAATACAAACACTGCGGATAACAGTGCCGCCATAATGCCAACAGCACCCTGAAAGCCGACCACTGCCAGCAGCCAGCCGCCGAGGAAAAAGCCAAGTCCCTTAAGCGCGTTCTTTGAGCCGGTCAGCAGTGCCACCCAGCGGTAAAGTCGATTTTGACTGTCGTCGGGAACCAGCGATTTAATACTGGTTTTGGCGCTCATTTTATTGAGGTCTTTGGCTATACCGGAGAGGGCTTGAGCAACCATGACATAGGCTACGCTGAGCATCGAGCTGTCGACCAAGAGCATGCAGAGGGCGGCGATCTGAAGTGCCAGCCCCAGTTGCATGGTAATAGTTAGCCCGATAGCCGTGGCCAGCCAGCCACCGATTAGATTGGTGACTATGCCGAAAAATTCATAGAGTAAAAATAGACCTGCAATCTCAAGAGGGCTAAAGCCAAGCCCATGAAAAAACAGCACCACCAGCATTCGCAATGCGCCATCGGTAAGGGTAAAGGCCCAATAATTAAGGGTAACGATACTGTATTGGGCTGTTGCCGATTTAAACTCAAGCATGATAGTGGGCGGTGAGACGCTTAATCTTTGATAGAGGCAGCGACCTTAGCGGCCAGCTCCATCATGCGATTGACGTAACCCACTTCATTGTCATACCAGATAAGCACTTTGACCTGAGAGTTGTTGATCACCATGGTCGATAACCCATCGACAATGCCCGAGCGTTTATCATTGGTGTAATCCACCGATACCAGCGGTATTTCATCAAAACCCAGAATGCCTTTTAGTCGCCCTTCCGCAGCTGTTTTTAGCGCACTGTTCACATCTTCAACGGTGACATCTTGCTCGAGCTCAAAAACGCAGTCAGTGAGGGAAGCATTGGCCAGAGGAACGCGAACAGCCAGACCGTTTAAGCGGCCTTTTAGTTCGGGAAAGATCTCGGTGATCGCGGTGGCTGAGCCTGTACTAGTCGGGATAAGTGACATACTGCTGGCGCGGGATCTGCGCAGATCACTGTGGTACTCATCGAGAATACACTGGGTGTTAGTAATATCGTGGATGGTGGTTATGGCACCGTGTTTTATACCAAAGGTTTTCTGGAGTACATCGATGACCGGCGCCAGACAGTTGGTGGTACAGGAGGCGGCGGTGACTATGGCCTGGTCCTGATACTGGTCGTCGTTAACGCCCATGACGATATTTAATGTGCCATCTTTTACCGGCGCAGAGACCACAACTTTTTTAACGCCCTGATCAAAATAGGGAGCCAGAAGTTGCTGAGATTTAAATTTGCCGCTGCACTCAATCACCATATCCACACCGGACCAGTCGGTATCTTCGATATTTTTATTCTGAGAGTAGCTAATACTGCGATTGCCGATCTGAATTGATGAGCTGCCTTCAGCGGAGCTGATCTCTTCGTCCCAGGTGCCATGCACCGAGTCGTATTTTAAAAGGTGTGCAGCGCTCTTGGCATCACCGGCGACTTCGTTGATATGCACAATTTCAAAGTTGTCCCAGTGCCACGCAGCGCGTAAGGATAGTCTGCCCATGCGGCCAAAGCCGTTAATTCCGATTTTGATAGTCATAGGTTTTTTAAATCTCTGTTGGTTGGCTTTTTGTTAAGGCCTTAACTTTTACTACAGTTTTATTACAGCAGTATGACTCGGCAATTTTTGTCGACACAGCTCACAATATGCTGTCACGCAGGAGCATTTGAGAACCGGCGAACATTAAAACTGCGAACAGCTCGTGAGAAATCAGTAAATAAAACGATTTCAATGAACTTTCTATTAGCTTTTATTAAAAGACAGGCGGCTGCGCTAAATACCAATCCCCTGTAAATGTTGTTGCACGTAAATAGCAAAGAGGAATCATTGATGAATGTTTTAAGTATTGCCAGTTTATTTTTAATTGCCTGCGGTGCCCTGTTTGGCGCTTCGATTGGCATTTTCGCCTACGGCGCAGATTTTTGGACCAGCATAGGTATTGGCTGTGGACTTGGTGCCTGTGTCGCGGTCAGCGAATTTTCCCCTATGTTTGACTAGCAGGTTTGACTAGCAGGTTTGACTAAGTAGTTCGAATAAAGGTTTTAACGGATATTTTTTGAAACGCCTGTTGTTTAAATACGGCCTAACCCTCTACTGATTAGGCCACATTTTTTTACTCGTTCTTCCCCTCCCATTTTAGGCCACCCACCGGTGGCCTTTTTTTAGGATTCGAAAAACCTAGTGCTGGTGTCCGCCAACGCCGTGAACATGGCCGTGCTCAAGTTCTTCAGCAGTAGCTTCGCGCACATCTTCAATAGTGACATCAAAGTTGAGGGCTTTTCCTGCCAGAGGGTGGTTGCCATCAACAGTTACAGTCTCATCGGTAACCGCTGTAACAGTAACAGGAACTGCTCCGCCCTGACCGGTTTGCGCTTCAAACTGCATACCGATTTCAATGCTCTCAACGCCTTGGAAGGCAGTGCGAGGCACGTCCTGAATCAGCTCTTGCTGAACTGGGCCATAGCCTTCTTCAGCAGTCACGGCAACATTCAGCTGGTCGCCAACTGCTTTACCTTCAAGTGCATTTTCCAGTCCGGGAATAATATTGCCTGCGCCATGCAGATAGGCCAATGGATCTTTGCCTGCAGAGCTGTCGATTTCCTGACCTGCATCATCGGTTAATGTGTAGTGAAAGCTTACGGCGCTATTTTCTTTAATTGTCATTTTCTGTTCCTGATAACTTTAAAAAGGGTAATTTTAAATGGTGTTTCTTTGGTGCTAATTAGATGGTGATTAGATTTTTCTTGGGTGCTACTTAAAGCTATTGCTTTAAAAGTGCGCCATTATGCGGGAATAAGTCTTAAATATCGACTATCTGGAAAGATCGGGGAGGTCTGCGTGATTTATAAGAGGGCAGAAACTGGGTTGAAAAAGAAAAAGATCGGCTTACACTCTTTGAGTGTCATATTTATGTCATCTTTTCGCCATTAAATGAGTCATCTACAAATGAATGATAAGGTTATTACCATGCCGAAGCATACGGTTTTAATCGTCGATGACGAAGCGGCGATTCGAGATATGTTGTGTATAGCACTGGAAGCGGCAGATTTTAATGTATTGGATGCAGAGGATGCGCAACAGGCTCACGCCGCGATAATTGATAAACAACCTGATCTGGTCTTACTGGATTGGATGATGCCTGGCACCACCGGGCTGGAATTATTGCGTCGGCTTAAGCGTGATGACCTGACCGCCAAGATCCCAGTGATTATGCTCACCGCCAAAGCAGAGGAAGACAGTAAGATCTCTGGTCTGGATGCTGGCGCTGATGACTTTATCCCCAAACCCTTTTCTCCGCGCGAGTTGATTTCCCGCGTCAAGGCCGTTCTTCGACGGGTTGGTCGTGAGGAACTTCAGGAGCCTATCTCTATAGGTCAGCTGGTGTTTGACCCAATTGGACACCGGGTGAGTATTGCTGATCAGGCGATCAATCTGGGTCCCACCGAATACCGGCTTTTGCAATTCTTTCTCACTCATCAAGAGCGAGTTTACTCCCGCGACCAGATTCTCGATTATGTCTGGGGAGGCAATGTCTACCTCGATGAGCGAACGGTGGATGTTCATATTCGTCGTCTGCGCAAAGCAATTTCGGTTGCAGGACATGAAAACTATGTGCAGACTGTGCGCGGAGCAGGCTACCGTTTTTCAGCCCAGCTAAAAAATGCTTAATAGAGGGTGTAAATTCGTTGCGACCGGGAATGCATACAGAGATATGGCGTGTGGTATTGGTATGCCTGTTCTCCCTGTTATTTGGTCTGAGCCTCGGCGCTCCCTTTGAATTATTTCTCGCCGGAGTCGTTATCTACGTACTCTGGACCTTCCGCATAATCAATCTGATATTTAACTGGATCGACAAAGGTATGCGCGGCACTCCTCCGGACACCGACGGTGTTTGGGGCGAAATTAGCGATACGTTAAATCGCCAGCGCCGCCGCCATCGCCGCACCCAGGAAAAAATGCGCCGCACCATTAATCGAGTCACTCGGCTAACTGAAGCCCTGGGCGAAGGTATTTTGGTATTGCGCAGTGATCTGACCATAGACTGGTGGAATAGCTCTGCGGCAAAACTGTTGGGTCTGCGCTCTGTTGATCGCGGCAGCGCAGTGACAAATTTAATTCGCGACCCGGCTTTTGTCAGTTATATCACCCAGAAAGAATTTGTTGGCGCTCTCAAACTGAATACTTCCAGTCCCACCGGTACTATGCAGCAATTTGCCGCCTCATACTTTGGTGCCGATGAAATTGTTCTGGTGGTTACCGATATAAGTCGCCTCGACGGCCTTGAGCAGTTGCGCAAAGAATTTGTTGGCAATGTTTCCCTTGAGTTGCGCACACCGCTGACGGTGATGCGCGGTTATCTGGAAACCCTGCAGCTTATGCCTTCGGACAATCCGATTTCCAGTAAGGCTTATGCCCAGATGTCTGAGCAGGTGGATCGTATGCAGACTCTGGCTGACGACTTAATCCTGATTTCCAGACTGGAAGCCGATGACCAGAAGCCGGCTTTTGAAAAGGTAGGTCTAGCAGATCTGCTTAAAGCAATTGTCGCTGAAGCTGAGTTGCTCAGTAATGGTAAGCATAAATTAACCCTCAACTGCCCCGAGGCGGTTAGTGTTGAGGCTGACCCCAAGGATATCCGCAGTGTGTTGGGCAATCTGGTCTTTAATGCGGTGCGCCAC